>JABSSL010000058.1 GCA_013214355.1 Saprospiraceae bacterium
AAAAAAATAATACAACACTCACCCGCTCAGTACTCACACCCTGAGCGAAACTAACTTAAATATTCCTAGAATGATGAAAAAAGGCATTTGGAAATTAGGTATTCTACTGCTGGCCGCTATTCTGCTCCACAATTGTCAAAGAGCACTACCCGAAGAGGTAGCAGCTGCCTACGAGGACCTGCCAGCAAAAGTTGATTTCAATTTCCACATTCGGCCTTTGCTGAGCGATCGATGTTTTAGCTGTCATGGGCCGGATGAAGGTTCTCGGGAGGCGGGCCTACGCTTAGATCTGGAGGACGAAGCCTTTACCTCCTTACAAGAATCCAAAGGGCAGGCTTTCGTGAAAGGACAGCTGGCAAAGAGTGTGGCCTGGCAACGCATCATTGCTGAAGATCTCGCCCTGCAAATGCCTCCCCCTGAATCCCACCTTAGTCTTTCCCCCTATGAAAAAGCCCTGATTGCCAGGTGGATTGAGCAAGGGGCCAACTGGAAGACACACTGGGCCTTCATTCCTCCCGAAAAGCCAGAAGTACCCAAGATTAAAGACAATAAAGGGACGAACGAAATTGACCATTTTATTCGAGCCAAGCTGAAGGAGCTAGGGCTACAGTCATCCCCAGAGGCGGATAGAGAGCGACTTATCAGACGGGTGACGATGGACTTGACTGGCCTCCCTCCCACCATCGCAGAACTAGATGCTTTTCTAGCGGATGACACCCCTGATGCCTACGAAAAACTCGTCGATCGCTTGCTTCAGACCGAGACCTATGCCGAACGAATGGCCATGGAATGGTTGGATGTGGCTCGCTATGCAGATTCGCATGGCTTGCACGCGGACGGTTTGCGTGAAAACTGGCCATGGCGTGATTGGGTTATCCGTGCCTTTCAGGCGAACCTCTCGTACGATGACTTTGTCACTTGGCAATTGGCAGGCGATTTACTGCCCAAGGCGAGGCGAGAACAAAAATTAGCCACCGCTTTTCACCGCAATCACACGACCAATTCAGAATCGGGTATTGTGAGTGAAGAGTTTCGGTTGAATTACGTAGCCGACCGTACCAATACTACGGCCACGGCTTTCATGGGCTTGACGATGGAGTGCGCCACTTGTCATGATCATAAGTTCGATCCCATCTCGCAAAAGGAGTATTACCAGATGAGTGCCTTTTTCAATAACGTTCCCGAATTGGGCATGATCGGAAATGACAAAAACTTCGGCCCGCTCTTACTCTTACCCGATCCCGAGACAGAAAGAAGAATTGATAGTCTCGAGGGAGAAATGCAAGTGCTTGATGAACAGATCGAGGGAAGGTTAGCTGACTTAGAAGCCATCAAGAAATACATCAAAACGATAGATGCCGCAAGCATTGCTCCTCCCCAAGCTGATCGTTATTTCCCCTTTGAATCTATTACCCAAAAAAAGGATGAACGGGGAAGAACACAGCAGATCTTGGATCTAGATCCGACTACCATAGTGACCAATGGGGCAGAATTGGTAGCAGGAAAAAAAGGGAAAGCCATTCGAATCGATCGGGACAATGAACAGATACACTTGGGAAAGGTCAACAACTTCGACCTAGATGAGCCCTTCTCCGCTGGTACCTGGGTCAAAGTCGAAGAGCAAGGTACCTTCCAAACCCTGATGGGAAATATTGGAGACAAGAACACAGGTTGGCGAGGATGGGTATTTTATTTGGATAGTCTGAATCGACCGGCCATGAAAATCGTGCATTCGCTTTCTCACAATTATCTACACGTTACGACGACTGCGCAAGTTCCTATCGAAGAATGGACCAGTCTATATTTCACTTATGATGGCTCTGCCAAAGCCAAGGGAATCCAGCTTTTTGTAAATGGCGAGGAATTGGAAACCACCATACACAAAGACCAATTGTATAAGAACATCTTACCCGTCAGGACTAGAAGCTACCGCCCCGATCACAAGCGGAGAGTCAAAATGGGCATTGCGCACAACTATCTTTTCACAGATACAGATAATGGCGTTCTGGTGGGATCTCTAGACGAAGTAAAAGTTTTTCATCGATATCTAACTGCGCTAGAGGTGGCAGCCATCTATCGGGAGGATACCAAAGTCCCAAATCTTGAAATCGCTCCTGGAGACCAAGCCCTTTCCCATCACTATTTTCATCGAATCGATCCCGAATTTCAACAGCTCAACACGCAACTTAGAGCCCTTCGTTCCAAGAGATTCGATCTCATTGATCCAGTACAAGAGGTAATGGTGATGGAAGAGATGTCCCCTCCAAGAACAACACACATTCTAAACCGGGGTTTGTACACCGATCTGGGAGAGGTGGTCTACCCTGCCACGCCTTCGGCCCTACCGGCATTTCCAGAGGAATTCCCCAAGAACAGATTAGGATTAGCACAGTGGCTCTTCAGCGATACGCATCCACTAACAGCAAGAGTAGCCGTGAATCGATATTGGCAGATGTTGTTTGGAAAGGGCATTGTGGATACACCCCATGATTTCGGGATACAAGGAGCCCTACCCACTCACCCTGAACTCCTAGATTGGTTAGCTGTGGCATTTCGTGAAAGTGGATGGGATATCCGATTTTTACTAAAAAAGATGGTCACTTCTGCTACCTATAAACAATCTGCCGTAGCCACGGAGGTGCATTTGGCCAAAGATGCCAAAAACACCTATTTCGCCCGAGGTAGCAGCTATCGACTACCAGCTGAAATGATCCGGGACAATGCTTTAGCGGCCAGTGGGCTCTTGAACCGGACCGTTGGTGGAGAAAGCGTCAAGCCTTACCAACCCAAAGGCCTATGGAGAGATAAAAATGAATTCTCTGGCTATTTGGCCTACTACGTGCCTGATTCTGGAGACAGTTTGTATAGAAGAAGTATGTACACTTTTATTCGCCGGACCTCCCCACACCCCGCCATGACGGCTTTTGATGCACCTGATCGATCCATCTGTACGGTCAAACGAGAGAAGACTAACACCCCTTTACAAGCGCTGGTCTTACTCAATGATCCTCAGTTTGTAGAAGCAGCCCGGGTACTAGCCGAACGGATGCAAAGGGAAGGAGGGGAAGCAATCGATGATCAGCTCCGGTACGCCTTCCGCTTATTATGCAGCCGCAGACCGACAGTTAAAGAAATGAAATTAATGAACCAGCAATATCAATTGGCGATCAACAAGTACCAAAATCAACCGGAGGCAGCCGATGCCCTATTGGCCATTGGTGAACATCCATTTGACGAAAGTCTTGATAGAACCAGGACGGCAGCATTGGCCATTGTTGCGAATAGTATGATGAATTTTGATGAGGCTTATATGAAGCGGTAAGCTAATTGAAGCAAAAGCATTGAAGATACCATTCCTTCAATCATACCTCCCTAAATAAATCATCCAAAGTCAATGACCGAGCAACAATTCCACTACTATATTGATTCTCTGTTAAACCAAAAGTCGTAATGAAAACTAAGAATAGCTGTTTTCTGGTTTTAGTAGTGGCTCTAAAGATGCTTACCTTGTCGCTTAAATTTTCAAAATAGGCCTTTGAAATACTAAAGAGTTGATTGCTAAATTTAATCTCAAATAGATTTATAACTTGATCATTCCGATCCAATAGCAGATCAATTTGAGTGCCTTTCTCCGTTTTAGTACCTTTCTTAAAAAAAGAAGCAGAAGTGCTTTGAATGCCTTCAATTCCCAACGCTTTCTTTATTTGTGGTAAGTGTTTGAGACAAATACTTTCGTAAGCATAACCACTCCATGCCTTGATGGCAGGCGTCTGTCCCAATAAATTCCAAGTATCTCCCCCTTCAAATTCATTAGATTCAATGAACTGAAGATAGAATAGCGAGTATTCATCAATTAACCGGTATAACTTCTCCTTCTTTTTCCTTTTGTAAGGACGATAGACTGCAATAAAGCCAGATTGCTCTAGTTCTTGCAGCACTCGTTGAATACTTCCTCCTTCTGGTACATTGGTTGCTTCAACAATCTGTTGTCTGGTCAAGCCTTGCTTCTTCTTTGCTAGTGCTCGGATAATTGCAATATGTCGATCTGCATTGGCGAAAAGAGAAGGATAGAGGTTCAGAAATTCATCCCTTAATAATCCTCCCTTCGAAAAACAAATTCGATTGATATTTTCAGTGGCACTTTTCCCTTTGGAAATCTCTTTAAGATAATGAGGAATACCACCCATTGCCATATACAATTGCACGATTTGATATTTCTCAAAATGCAAATTGCGACTCTTTAGGTACAGCTCCGTTTCTGATAAATCAAATGGTTCAAGGAAGATCCGCTGAGTGATTCTATTGTATAACCCACCTCGATGATGCACTACTTTTTGAATCATCCAAGAGGCAGCAGACCCACAAATAACAACAACAATATTTTGTCGAACTGCCCAGTTATTCCAAAAGAAACTGAAACTTCGCAAAAAGCCGGATCGAGGAGTTGCCAACCATGGTAGTTCATCAAAGAAGACAACTATTTTTTCTTTAGATTTGACTGTTTTCTCCTTCAGATAGGTAATCAACATCTGAAATGCCTCTTGCCAAGAATCTGGTGTTTTATAGGCTATTGTAGAATTGGCATATTCATTTAATAGGTAGGCGAAATTACCCAGTTGCTCCTTCAAAGGGGTGTTCTGTGTTCCTGAGATTGAAAAAGCAATATGCTTTTCATAAATTTGATTGATAAGAAAAGTTTTGCCGACCCTACGCCGACCAATAACGGAAACCATTTCTGCGGTAGTACTTTTTAAGGCATTCTCAAGCACGGCTATCTCTTCTTTTCGGCCAATCAACTGTTCCATCACACTTTATATTTGGAGAAATCAACACAAAAAACACACATTTCTCCAAATATAGGAATATAAAAATGGAGAAATGTTATGCCTTTGTAGTTTTTCAAAACATTAGCACCTTGATTTTCTGATATCAGACGAATTCATTACAAACCTAACAAGAGAAATCTGAGGCAAGAGAGAAGAAGTATGAGGACATACCGTCAGCGTAAAGTCAATACAACTCCTTTGACTTCACTTCTTACAACGAAGCAATATGAAACCAGGACGGCAGCATTGACCATTGTTGCGAATAGTATGATGAATTTTGATGAGGCTTACATGAAACGTTAATACCTGGAAAGGGCTACTAAAACCATTGGCTCAAAGGCAAACATCCGAAGTTCCGCTAGGAAATAGCTAGGCTAACTTCGGATGTGTTGCCAATGATCTTCACACAAACTTAGTTTTACAAAAGACGGCAGTTTTTCAGCTTTACTCTCGAGCCCCTTTTGATTTAAGAAACTCGACCACTCGCCATTTACTGTTCCGATAAGCTGCGGCTAAAGGTGTACCTTCCCCGGTACTAGATAAATTCAAGTCCGCTCCTTTTGATACCAATAACTCTACCGTAGCTAAATGCCCGTTTCTGGAAGCTGCATTCAATGCAGATCCATGTCTGGCATTTTGGGCATTGATATCTGCTCCTTTAGCCAATAGCACTTCCACCGTCTTATTTTGTCCATTCCGGGCCGCAGCATTCAGGGCAAAACCTTGTCCTGCATTTTGGGCATTGATATTTGCTCCTTTCGAGAGTAGTAATTCCACGATTTCATATTGACCATTGCGGGCAGCAGCAATCAAGGCATTACCTTGTTCATCATTTTGAAGGTGAATATCGGCTCCTTTGGACAAGAGGAATTCTACCGTTTCGGCCTGGCCATTCCTAGCCGCGGCAATTAGCGCCGTGACGCCCAATCCACTTTGTATATCTCTATTCCCCAACCCTAGCATCATTTCCGCGCCAGTGTACACTTCTAATTTAGCAGCAGTATTCACCATTCTACCCTTTTGATTGGTTGGTAGGTCTATACTTGCCCCTTTCGCTATTAACAGATCTACGGTTTCCATATGCCCGTGCCAAGCAGCAGTAGTCAAGGCTGTCCCCCATTCTCCTCCTTGTTGATCAATGTTCGCCCCTTTGGACAACAGAAAGGCTGCTGTTTCAGCGTGACCAAACCAAGCCGCTCCAATCAAGGCTGTCCCATCTCGGGTTTGCCGATTTATAGCTGCCCCCTTGGATAGTAGTAATTCCACCGTTTCCGTATGACCATACATAGCAGCCGCGTAAAGTGCGGATCTCATATCCCCTTGTGACTCAATCTCTGCCCCCTTTTCTAATAGTAAGGAAATGGTTTGATTATCACCTCTTAAACCAGCACGCGTAAGCGCTGGTACCTGTTTAGGATCTGATGCATTAATCAGCGCACCACGATCTATCAAAAAGGCTAGCAGTTCTCTGTGTCCGTTTTTAGCAGCACTATTTAAGGGTGTACCTTCTCGGTAGATATAGGCATTTATATTCGCTCCCTGTTCAAGTAAGTAGGTTGCTATTTCTAGGTGTCCTCCTTTTGCCGCACAGTGCAAAGGGGAACCGTGATTGTCACTGATGGCATTAACATCCGCACCATTTTCCACTAGGAATTTTACAAAATCGAGATGCCCGGCTTTTGCTGCAGCCATTAATGGAGATTGGACATACACATCGTAAAAGTCAATTTTCGAACCAGCATCCAGTAGCAATTTTGCGATTTCTAGATTTCCAACTTTAGCCGCAGCGGAAAGGGGGGTATGAGCTACTTCAACATAATGACGAGGACTGAATTCCTTTTCATTTACCTTTGGTGCAATACAGTTAGGATCTATCGTTTTTAATAATGATTTGATCTCGGCTATAGCTTGTTCTAGGATCAAATCCGAGAGCTTTTCACAAGCCTTAGTTGGCTTTGTTTTCTCCCGTTCTTGCGTGTGACTAGGGGTTGTTGTCAGTAGGGCATTCTGAGCGTTTGCATCATGAGGTTGGTTTAAAAGCAGTAATAAGATAAAGATAGTCGGTGCGACAAAAGCATATTTCCAGTAACTGTTGGGGTTTGATTTTTTGGTATTCATTTTTAATATCCTTTGTTTAATAAGAGATTGGTTGTAATTCGTAGTAATAGCAAGCGGATAGGTATAGGTAGCTATTTTCAAGAGATTCATTTGGTAGTTTTCCTTGGATTCCTCCTCCCCTTGTAGCATCAGATGGTCCGTCTGGTACTCTATATTTCTTTCTACATCTTTGCGCAAAAGCCAAATGAAGGGATTAAACCATAGTACGATTGCTGCCAGTTCAGATAATAACAGGTCAAGGGTATGCCATTGTGCTACATGAATTTTTTCATGTGCGATGATCTGTTCATAGGTATCCAGTTCATAGCCTGCTGGATTGATGAAGATGTATTTGAAAAAAGAACAAGGCTCTGTCTTTTCACTTCTATTTACAATGACACAGTCTATATCCTCAATCTGGTCTTCAGTCCGGTATATTTTCCACAGGATTAGTCCAAGTTGCAGGAGAAGGTTAGCGGAAAACACAATGACACCAAAGATGTATAAGCAGATCAACCAGAAGGAAATACCCTTACTTCTCGGAAGTCGATTAGGACCTACCTGTGCTGGTTCGGACGTCTCCTTGCTGAGGGAGTTTTTTGTAGAGGCCGGCTGTGATTTGCTCGTAGAAGTCTTTTTTTCAGCAGCTTGACTCAATGCCTGAGTCGACTTGATCGGAGCGTGCCCGAAGTCTCCTCCAGAAAGCATGGCTTCCTTGTCTAAAACAGGTTCTTGGACCTGATAATTTTCCAGCAAAGTAGAGAGCATACCTTGGTGCTCAACCAAGGTTGGCAAAGCCATAAAGGGAAGCACCAAAGCCAAAACGAGACAGCTTAGTAGATAAATTCGGTTCGCCACAAAGAAGCTCTCCTTTTCCAAAAAAAGCCGATAAAAGGCTAAGAATACGACAATAACAAGTGAAGCCTTAACAAGTAACGCTATCATAATTAAAGACTTTGTCGGGATGTCGATCAAGTGGTTTTACCTGCTGACCGATGATATTTCCACTATCCCTTAGACTTAATAATTCGGATTAATTCTTCCTTCTCTGCTTCTGACAAATTCTCTTTTTTGGCGAAGTAAGCCATCATTTTTGGAAATGAATTATCAAAGAAGTTCTCCTTGATTTCTCCCAGGTGTTCCTCCCGGTATTCTTCAAAGTTTTGTGTGGGGCGATACTGATTAGTATTTCCAATTCGTTCGGCCTTCAACACGCCCTTTTTCTCCAAGATTTTCACCAAGGTAGCCACGGTGTTATAATGCGGTTTAGGTTCGGGAAATTCAGCCAATACATCCCTAATCACCGCTTTTCTAAGCCGCCAAATTATTCGCATAATCTGGTCTTCTCTTTTGGTCAATTCTTTCATCCTTGATTGCTTATACTACAAGTATACTAATTTCTTAGTATTAATCCTAAAAAATTAGTAATTCAACTAAAAAAATAGTAGGAAAAGTATTACTCCTAGACCTGAATAAATGTGCTCTTACAGCGTTTAAAATCAAGTTTGGACAAGTGGCACAAAATGTTAAGAAAATCTTAAAAATGAGCTTTTTTAGGACTTCCCTAACAATTCTATTGACAGTCTATTGTGAGTCCTTTCGAATACATCCGCATTTAAAACCCTTAAAATCACTTATCATGAGAAATTTGTATCTAGCCCTAATGTGCTTGGTAGGCTTTAGTACCATGGCTATCGCCCAAGATCCTGGCACCCCCGGTAAAAGCGACATCCTGACCGAAAAAAGTCAAATCGTGCAGGAGCTGAAAAAAGAAACCGCAAAAGTTAAAGACGTGACAGGCGCCCAGTCCACTCCGGTCATGAAAAGCAAGCATTCCAAAGGCAAAAAAGTCCCCAACAGCTTCGTTGTGATGCTGAAAGATGATGTTGTGCAGCCACTAGCCAAAACAAAATCCAGCGCTAGTAGTCGCGAAAGTCAAAGAGCTGCCGCCGAAAAACACGAAGCTGCTGCCGAAAAAGCAATCCGAAAATACGCTATCGAAACCTTAGGCTTGAGTAATAGCGAAATCCAGGAAATTTACACGGGTGCTATCTCAGGCTTTTCCGTCAAACTAAGTGGCAAAAAATCTAGTAGCTCCTGGATCACAAAAACAAAAAGTGCAAAAAGCACGCTAGATGTAGCACAGGACGAAGAATTTGAACTGGCAGACTACACCGAAGGAGAACTAGTTGATGCCTACAGCCCCGCCGCCTGGGCCCCTCAATATGCTGATTACGGGAATTGGGTAGCCGGAGGATGCAATTGCACCGGTCACAGCAAGTGGATCTGGGTAATTGACACTGGCATTGATCTTAACCATCCCGACCTGAATGTAAGAACAGGTTTTTACGCCCGTTCTTTTGTACCCGGAGAATCTCCCGAAGACTACCGAGGTCATGGCACACACGTCGCTGGCATTGCCGCTGCTAAACATAACAGCTTTGGTGCAAAAGGCATTGCTTATGGCGCGACCGTAGTTCCCTTGAAAGTATTCCCTAGATCAGGCGGAGCTCCAGATAGTAGAATCGTTGCTGCCTTAAACTGGGTATATAAATATGGCGTACGAGGTGATGTCGTTAACTTAAGCCTGGGCCGCTTCATCAATCCTATCTTTGGAAAAACCTCTGTAGAGGCCTGCATTGAAGCATTGGCCAAGAAAGGGATATACGTTGTTATCTCTGCCGGTAATGACAAAATACACGCTCGCTATAAGACTCCAGCTCGAGTTAATGGTTCCAAGATCTATACCATTGCTGCTACTCAAAAGTCACCATACTGGTGGACACACCAGTTTGCCAGCAGCTATTCCAACTACGGTAAGAATCCAGTGGACTTTGCCGCTCCTGGAACAAGCATTTACTCTACCTACAAAAATGGCGGATACCGATACATGAGCGGTACTTCCATGGCAGCGCCCAACTTTGCCGGTGCCCTGCTTTGTGGAACCAAACGCAAAAAAGGCTACTATTACTACCGGGTCAATCCGACTAGCCACAAGCTGTATGTCATTAGAGCTAAATAAGACAACAAACACCTAAATCTTTCAGCATTACCCCTGGACATCTTCGTTCAGGGGTTTTGTTGTTTTAGAAGCTTCGTTGCATGAACATCTTTTTATTTGGGAGTTGTGGGTGGACAATCTATCTGGCTATCTAGACGGGCAACTGCAAGGGCGTGGGATTACCCATCTACTCACCCCCTTGATCTCCCCAGCCGATGGATGGTGTTTTCCACCACCATCTCTCCTGGATACCTTAATCTCCCCGGATATGTCGCAGGTGAAAATCTATCTGGCTGGCTAGACAGGCTCCTGCGCCTTGCCTACATTCAAAATAGCCCTCCTAATACACCAGACCACTCATTACCACTACTTAGTTTCATCAATATATTCATGCAACAATGCCCATTTTAGGACTAAAATGTTGGTCTAAATTCAAATAATTTCTCTATTTAAATACTGCTGAGGATGCTTACTAAATCCTGCTAAAACACAGCATACAATTGGCTTGGCACCAAGCTCTTTGTTATTGCTAGAAAACCAACTTAACAGATGTTACAACGAAACTTTTCCTACTTGATCATTTCTGTCCTATTCAGTGCTTTAATCTGCCTATCGGCCTGTTCTGAACCGGAAATCAGGATCGAAAGTCCGTCCGGAAAACTAGCGGCTAGTGTTTTCGAAACGAAGCAGGGCTTACAACTGGCATTAAACCAAGAAGGACATCGAGTAAGTACAATAAGCTTAGGAAAATTTGTCCTTGGAAGAGATACCTTGGGATTAGCCTACCAGATAAAAGATAGCAAATTCGATAGCAAAAAGGAGCAATGGACTCCGGTCTATGGAGAGCGCAAGCGTATCACGAATCACTATTCAGCCGTACAACTCACCTTAGAGGATCCGCTTTATGCTGATTTATCTTTCCTACTAGAGTGTAGGTTATACGATGAAGGTCTAGCTTTTCGCTATCACTTTGATCCTTCCCTTACTGATACCCTGCGGGAAGAATTAACCACCTTTGGTTTTGAGCAAGATCACCTGACTTGGGTGACCGAACGGGCACAAGGGGCATATCAAAAGACACCTATTTCTGCCATTCCTACTGTGGCAGAACGTCCTTTAGTCATCTCGCAGCATGACAGCCTCTACTTGGCTATAGGAGAAGCTGCTTTGGTGGACTTTGCACGGATGAAACTAGCCAGTCAGCCAGAACAACCACACGCACTCAACGTACAGCTGGAAGGAACAATCAACTTAGAACTCGCCCGACACCAGACGCCATGGAGATACGTCATGGTAGCCGATAGCCCAGGACAATTGCTAGAAAACAACTACTTCGTACTCAACCTCAACGAACCAAATCAGCTTGAAGACACCTCCTGGATTAAGCCTGGCAAGGTGATTCGAGAAGTGACCTTAACTACGCAAGGTGGAATTGCCTGCATCGACTTTGCCGCCCAACACCATCTGCAATACGTAGAATTTGATGCGGGTTGGTACGGCAATGAATACGATGATGCCTCAGATGCCACTACGGTTACTGTTGACCCCAAAAGGTCTCCCGGCCCACTTGATCTACCCTACCTTATAGATTATGCCAACAGCAAGGGTATTGGTATTCTCTTGTATGTCAATCGCCGAGCCCTGGAACAACAACTGGATGAAGTATTACCCTTATTTAGATCTTGGGGGATCAAGGGTGTGAAATACGGATTTGTACGGACGGGCTCACAGGAATGGACCACCTGGCTTCACGAGGCTGTGCGAAAAGCGGCAGATCATCAATTGATGGTCGATATCCACGATGACTATCGCCCTACTGGCTACTCTCGTACCTATCCCAATCTGATGACGCAGGAAGGGATCCGGGGTGACGAGGAAAGCCCTAGTACTGAACATACCCTAATTACGGCCTTCACCCGAATGATCGCCGGAGCAGGTGACAATACGAATTGCTACTTAGCTTCCCGAGTACCCGAAAAAATGGGTGGGAAAGCGGCCCAAATGGCCAAGGCCATTATTCTATATAGCCCCTGGCAGTTTCTCTACTGGTACGATCGTCCAGAAGCTTCCCCGCATAAAAAAGGAGGTGCAGGTTCTGCACAAAGTATTATCCGACCAGAAGAAAATCTTGATTTCTATGACCAACTACCCACCGTCTGGGACAACACTAAGGTACTAGAGAGCAAAATCGGCGAATACGCCACCATCGCTAGACAACATGGAGAAACTTGGTATGTAGGCACCTTAACTGCCAAGACAACTAGAGAAGTAAACCTCCCGCTTTCATTCCTGGAAAAAGACCTAAAGTACCAGGCAAAGATTTATTTCCAAGCGGAAGCCGATCTACTATCCAATGAAATTCGAATGGAAACCATACCCGTGACACCGGACATGCTTTTGTCTAGAACGGTTTCGGCGAATAGTGGGTTGGCTATAGTTATTCGGAGGAGGGACTAGGAGTGAGAGAGAGGTCAGCAGGAAGCAAACAGAAGACAATAGGCAGATGAAAGAGGACAGAGTGAAGAAGTCAGCAGATGCCGCAAAGCAATCTGGCTTCTTTCTTCTCAATAAAACCCTATCTTCCCAAACCATTACTTTTTACTTCCAAGACGAATACCCATGTTTCACCAGCTGACTTACGTAGAAAGGAGGAAGATTCTCCAACAAAAAGTAGAAAAAGGCTTGATCCTCCTATTTGGAAATGAGGAATCTCCGATGAACTATACGGACAACACCTATCATTTTCGACAAGACAGTACCTTTCTTTATTATTTCGGCATTCAAAGGCCGGGTTTGGTGGCGCTCATTGACGTAGAGAGAGATCGAGAGGTGATATATGGAGAGGAATATACCGTAGAGGACTATGTGTGGCGAGGCCCTCAGCCCACCCTCCATGAGCTGGCCTCCTCCTGCGGCATTAAAGAAGTCCGACCTATCCAGGAGCTAGCCAATACCTTGAGTCACGCAAAGGCCTCGAGTACTCCCGTACATTTTTTGCCACTATACCGTGCTGAGAACCAACTGAAGCTTCAGGCCTGGCTAGGTATCTACCCCCAGGAAATCAACAGCAAGCGGTCTCTGGATTTAGTCAGAGCTGTGATCAGCCAACGAGAGTATAAAAGTCAAGAAGAAATTGAACAGCTACATCGAGCAGTTGATGTTTCCGTAGATATGCATGTGGCAGCTATGAGATTTGCCAAGCCGGGCATGACGGAGGCTCAGGTCACTGCAGAAATACACCGAGTCGCCTTGGCTGCCGGAGGAAACATCTCATTCCCGATCATCGCCACCAAGGACGGTCAGACCCTACACAACCACTATCATGGCAATACGATCCAAGCAGGAGACCTATTTCTCGTGGATGCCGGTTTTGAAAATCCCATGGCTTATGCAGGAGACCTCTCCAGCACCTTCCCGCTTAGTGCCACTTTTACGCCCGTACAAAAAGACATTTACCAACTCACCTTAGATGCTCATCAAGCCGCTATCGATGCACTCGGCCTAGGCATCCCCTTTAAAGCGGCTCATTTGGCCGCCTGCCGAACGATTTTCGATGGTCTAAAGGCCATGGGCCTGACTAAGGGTAATACGGAAGATGCAGTAGAAGCGGGTGCCCATGCCCTATTTTTCCCTTGTGGTACGGGCCATATGATGGGCTTGGATGTGCACGATATGGAAGACCTAGGAGAAGTCTGGGTTGGCTACGAAGGCCAAGCAAAAAGTACGCAATTTGGTCTAAAGTCCCTCCGATTGGCGAAGCCACTGGGAGTGGGTCATGTTTTGACGATCGAACCCGGGATCTATTTTATCCCTGAATTAATGGATCTCTGGCGAGGACAAGGTCAATTCAATGAGTTCATCCATTGGGATAAGGTCAATGTCTATCGGGATTTTGGAGGCATCAGAAATGAGGAAGATTTCGTCATGACCGAAGAGGGCGCTCAGCTGCTGGGCAAACCCAAACCTAAGACTATTGAAGAAATAGAAACCATTCGCACCGAAGTCTATGCCTAAAGCCCTACCGTATGAAAAACACCTACCTATTCCTGATCGGCATTTCTCTGCTTGCTTGCCAGCAGCAGCAAAATCAAATGGCACCAAATCTTAGCCTTGGAGCGGAATCCCTCTGGATTCAAGATGATCGGCCGCTACCTGTCAATGATTCTCTTTTCTATCAAGATTATCCTGCTCCGCTTTTCCGCAAAACCTTTAGTGTGGATAATAACCTCCAGGAAGCTCATCTTTTGATCACGGCAGCAGGGTACTATAAAGCATCCGTGAATGGTTCAGCAGTTGAGAACAATATCCTTGATCCTGCTTGGACAGATTTCAGCAAGCGGATCTACTATTCAAACTATGATGTCACTGACCTGCTACAAGCTGGTGAGAACTGCCTAGGAGTAACCCTCGGAAATGGTTTTTATAACCCACTTCCCCTCCGCAAATGGGGAAGGCGGAATCTAAGAACAGACCTAGCTAAAGTCGGGAAGCCTAGCTTTACAGCCAAGTTGGTAGTGAGGTATCAAAATGGGCAAACCAAAGAAATCGTTTCCGATGACTCCTGGTCCTACGCCTACGGGCCGCTGGTACGTAATAGTGTCTACCTTGGCGTGACCTACGATGCCCGCCAAGCACTGCCCGGATGGGACGGTCCCGATTACAATGCTAAAACTTGGAAGCCAGCGCAAATCACGGAAGGGCCCGGTGGTGAATTGCAGGAAGCCTTTTTCCCTCCGGTACAAATCACTGAGGAGATTACACCTGTGGATATCTATTCTCCCAAAGCGGGGACCTGGCTGGTGGATATGGGCGTAAATTTCACTGGGACTTTCCGGATTAAATTGTCTGGTAATCCTGGTGACACCATTACCTTTAGAGCAGGAGAGCGGGTATATGAGGACGGAACAATAAATCCGATGACGGCAGTGATTGGCCAGATCAAACGCCCTGGTGTGGGTGGGCCGGGTGCGCCGGATATTGCTTGGCAAGGGGCGCAGTATATTATCGGGAATGGGCATGAGCAATGGTTCCAGCCTGAATTTACTTATCTAACCTTTCGCTACTTAGAGATCGTAGGACTAGCTCAGAAACCAGCTCTTGCGAATATCAAAGGCTTATTTCTTCATACCAATGTCGAAGCCCCCAATCATTTCTCTAGCTCATCGACATTACTCAACTCCATCCAGGAAGCCACGCAAAGGACCTTCCTCGCAAACCTAGTGAGCGTACAATCGGATTGCCCAGCTAGAGAGAAATTTGGCTACGGAGGCGATATCAATGCCACAAGCGAATCCTTCATTTACAATTTCGACATGCAAGATTTCTATCGCAAAACGATCTACGATTGGGTAGATGCGATGAATGACTCTACCTTCATTGATACAGCACCTTTTGTGGGCATCCAATATTGTGGCATCAGTTGGGAGTCTGCTTTCCTGACCACTCAGTACTTTTTGTACCTGTACTACAAGGACACTGATATCATTAAGGAATTGTATGAATTGGATAAAGAATGGATGGACAAAGCCGCCCGACTCCATCCTGATGGATTGGTAGAACAAGGACTTAGCGACCATGAGTCCTTAGAGCCCGTTCCTGTTGAGTTGACCGGTACCGCGCATTACCTACAGTGCGCCAACATCATGACTACCTTTGCTAGCGTCATGGGGGATCAGGAAGCTGAAAAACAATATGCCCAACTGGCTGAAAAACTGAGACTGATCCTACAGGCACGTTTTTGGGATCAAGCAGTAAAGGGACCTATTAACCGGCAAACACTCTTTGCTACCCTACTCTACCACAACGCAATACCAGAGGCGGATATACAGGCTGCCACTGATTCGCTCCGCCAAGCGGTGCAAAACGGCCCAGCCGGGCATTTCAAGACGGGTATTTTCGGAACTAAATATGCCTTAGAAACCCTTTCCAAATTTGCCTCTCCAGATGAAGTTTTTGCTATTGTAAACAGCACCGAATATCCTGGCTGGGGCCACATGATCGATCGTGGAGCCACGACCATTTGGGAAACCTGGAAGGAAAGCGATAATATTTACTCCAATTGCCATCCTATGTTTGGCACGGTAACGGAATGGTATTATCGTTGGCTTGGAGGTATTCGGCCGATGGCTGAAAAACCAGGTTTTGAGGAATTCGTCCTAGCGCCCTCAACGCCTGCCGGATTACCCGCTGCCAATTGCACCTATCATTCCCCTTTCGGTCCGATTGTTTCGAATTGGAAGCAGGTAGCAGATAACTCCTACACGTATGAAATGAGTATTCCCAAAGGAAGTACAGCTAAAGTAAGCCTCCCCTTAGACGAGGGACAACAACTAGTTGTACAACGGAAAAGTGATAACACAGTAGTCAGTGACCTTGCAGGATTACAAACTGGACAATTTGAACTGATAGCTGGTGAATATATTATTACCCGCTCCCGATAAAAACAAGTGGGATCTTTAGTTGCCAGCGTTGCGGCCCATCTGCTTCCCGTCCCAACTCATCTCCTGCGCTCTAGAAAATGCACTGAAAGTAGCTTCAGCCTCTCCATACTTTAAGCGGAAGCTTCCTGGGCTAGTATTTCTTACCCGGGCCTGCACGAGCTGACCATTTGACCAACTTAGGTCAACTTCTACGCCTCCTCTGGCTTTGAGGCCCTTCACAGCTCCTTCTTTCCAAGCATAGGGCAAAGCGGGAGTAGCTCAATCACACCAGCGTGAGACTGTATTAGCATTTCGGCAACACCAGCCGTTACCCCCATATTCCCATCCAATTGGAAAGGTGGATGCGTGGACAAAAGATTGGAATATACCCCTCCCCCATCTGACATGTTCACACTTTTATCTCCTGTCAATTTTAAGGCTCGACGCAACATCGTATAGGCATTAAAACTATTATGCAACCGGGCCCAGAAATTAATTTTCCAACCGATAGACCAACCCGTACCTTCATTACCTCTCGCTACAAGGGATTTTCTGGCAGCTTCTGCCAGTTCAGGGGTCTTAATCGTACTAATTTGCTTCCCTGGATATAAGGCAAAGAGGTGAGATAAATGTCGATGTTTATTCTCCGGATCATCTAAGTCCTCCTTCCACTCTTGTAACTGCCCCCAACGGCCAATCCGCAACGGCAAGAGTTTTTCCTTGGCACTGATCAATTCTGCTTTGAAGTCGGGCTCAATTCGTAGGATATCCAATGCTTGGATGGTGTTGGTAAATAAATCCCAAACAATCTGAATATCCATGTAAGCGCCGGTAGAAATTCCACCATGTTCGGGTGAATAGGAAGGTGAGGAAACCAATTGGCCAGTTTCATCTTCAGTCAAATAGTCTAGCCAAAACAAGGCCGCTTCCTTAAGTATAGGATAAGCCTTGTTTCGCAAATAATCGTCATCCGGATTGTATTCATAATGTTGCCAGACGTGTTGTCCGTACCAGGCTGCTCCAGCGGGAAAGAATCCCCAGGGAAAATCCCAACCTGGTGCCGTAAAGCCAAAGGTATTGTTCATGGTATTGACAATCCATCCCCTGGCATTGAAGAAATCCTTAGCACTTTGACGACCCGGCGCTCGTAGCCGATCTATGTACTCAATTAGGGGTTCATGCACCTCGGATAGATTGGTTACTTCCGCTGGCCAATAGATCATTTGGATGTTGATATTGGCGTGATAGTCGCTGGCCCAGGGGGGATTGTTGATGTGGTTCCACTTTCCTTGCAAGTTAGCAGGTAGGCTCCCTGGGCGTGAACTACTGATGAGCAGATAGCGGCCGTATTGAAAGTATAAGGCTTCCAATGCCGGATCTTCCACCCCCTGCTGATAGGCTTGCAAGCGTTCATCGGTAGGTAGCCCACTATTATCTGAATCTTTCAAATTGAGCGTAACCCGACTGAAAAGCCCTTGGTAGTCTTCAATATGTTCTGTCAAGAGCTGATCATAATTGGCCGCGGCCAATTCCGTCATGGTTTCCTGGTTTAATTTTTCAAAATCTCGCCCCTGATAGCGGGGATATTCATTCAGGTAATCAGTGGCAGCCGTAAGGTAGAGATCCAGCTTTTGGGTAGCCTCGATTTTGACTAGTCCTTGATCATACGATACCTGAGCTCCATGGGCATCGATTTTCATTCGGCTTTCGAAAGCCATGCCATTATTCGACAAGGTTCCCCTCATAATGAGCTCATCCCCCTCCAATCGTACCTTTCGCTCCTGATGCAAAGAGCTCAATTCAATTTCATAAGCCACGCCTTCCGCCGCGTCGTTCTCAAAATGAAAAACCAAGGCTCGCTTTGGATAGGAAGCAAAGTAGGTGCGTCTGTGCTGCACCTCACCCGCTTTGAACCTCACTTTACCGACGGCCTTTTTGAGGTCAAGCTCTCTGCGGTATCTCGTTATTGTATCCTGTATAGCGGGTCGGATATATAGTTCTCCAAAGGATTGATAAGCCCCATAGCCAACCCAGCGGCTATCCCCTTTATTCTCCTTGATGACGCCTGTTAGTTCTTGCCTCGCTAAGGCATGGGCCTCCTCGTATTTCCCATCCTGCAGCAATTGTCTCACTTGTGGCAGATATTCATGAGCCCCAGGTCGATTGCCCCCATTGTATGCTGCCCATTCCCCTTTGCCGCCACTCCATAATGACTCCTCATTAAACTGAATGCGTTCTTCTGCTGCGCCCCCAAAAAACATGGCCGCCAAATAGCCATTACCAATGGGTAATGCCTCTTGCATCCAGTCTGTTGCGGCTTGCGTATACCACAACCTTAAATCTATCTCTGGTAACACCTTATCATGCTGAATCAGGCCCTTCTTATGATGAGAAGGAGGAGGGCTTGGTGATAAGGGTGGATCAGGTGCCTGATCATTGGAGCAGCCTACGAAGAGGCTTAGGGAAAAAAATAAAGGTAGGGTATATTTCATCATGCTAATTTTCATCCACAGAGAAGATTGGAATAACATACAAAACGAAAGCTCTAATTAACAACAATTTCCCCTACAAATAACCAGGCAGGTTGCCCAGCGCCAGCTTGCCCTTCCGGAATCAGGCCATGATTTTCTGCTACGATTTTTACAAACTGAACGGCTTCAGCTGCTTCTAGGCTGATTTTAGGATTAGCTACTTTCTGATCACTAACGATCGAATCGGATACGCCAGCCTCTTGGTAGATCTTGCCGTCTGCCGAAGTATATATTTTCATACCCTTTGGGAGGTATATCCAAGCGTTATTATCCTGAAAGAAGCGACAAGACACCTCCCTTACTTGTTCGGGTTTCCCTAGATCAATTACCGCCTCAAAATTCACCTCATTGAATCCCAGCCATTCGCGATCAGAGAAGCGTCGGTCACTCCCAAATACCCCATTGATGATTGCTGCATGTCCTCCTTTGCTATATTTCTCAGCAGGTGCTTCTGCAATAGTAATGGAGGCCCCCAGCGCTTTATGCCGTTCCACATAGACTTCCCAGATTCCCCCTATCTGTTTCCCATTCAGGAAATTGGCAGCCTTAAGGGTACCGGTCTCTTGGATTTCTACAGAACCCTTGTAGGTAGTAGAATTTGCGGTAGGTGCTGTTCCATCTAGGGTATAAGTGATCACATGTTGCGGGTTTACATTGGATAAACTGACCGTAACGACACCATTGGCCGTTTCGATTTTACCGACTGGGTCAAAAATGCGCTCAGCCGCTTTAACTCCATAAGCTTGTAGACGGGGTAAGTGCTCAATGAGACGTCCTGAAAATCCCTCATAATTTCGCTGCTCCTTTCCTGACCACAGCACCTCAGCCATGGCCGAAGCACGGGGATAAGTCATATAATCTAATTGGTTTTGGGTGGGAATATATTCCGTCCAGATATTGGCCTGCGCACCGATAATATGATGTTGTTTATCAGCCGGCAAATCTGCAGGGACAGGCTCAAATTCGTATACCTTTTCGATCGGTAGGTATCCGCCAATCGCAAGCGGCTCATTTTCGTTTTGAGATTGGTAATAATCGAGATAGCAATGTGAGGTTGGCGTCATGATGACATCATGGCCTTCCTTAGCCGCTTCGATTCCACCTGCGATACCACGCCACGACATGACGGTAGCATTTGGCGCCAGCCCACCTTCTAAGATTTCGTCCCACCCAATTAAGCGTTTGCCTCTGGCCGTAAGCATTTTCTCTACCTTTCTGATGAAATAACTCTGCAACTCAAACTCGTCTTTGAGGCCCTGTTCACGCATTAACTGTTGACAAAAGGCGCTCTCTTCCCATTGTTTCTTGGGACACTCATCGCCACCTATATGAAAGTATTCGCTGGGAAATAGCTGAGCCACCTCATCAATGACGTCTTCTAAGAAATTAAACGTATACTCAGTGGGACAATATACATTTTCAGAAACGCCCCAAAGTGTCATCACTTCTAAGGTATCTTCTTTACACCCAAGCTGCGGATAGGCCGCAATGGCTGCCTGTGCATGCCCTGGTAGTTCAATTTCAGGAATAATGGTAATGTAACGATCTTGGGCATAGGCAATGACTTCCTTGACTTCCTCCTGGGTGTAGAACCCGCCGTAAGGCCTTCCATCAAACCGATGAGGCTGATCACTGTAATGCCCAATTAAGGTTTCCTTTCGAAAACCGCCAACCTCCGTCAATTTGGGGTATTTCTTGATCTCAATGCGCCATCCTTGATCCTCCGTTAAGTGCCAGTGAAAAGTGTTGTATTTGTGCATGGCCATCAGATCAATGAAGCGTTTAATGGCCTCCACATCATAGAAGTGTCGCCCCACATCTAAATGCATTCCCCGATAGGCAAAACGTGGATTATCTTCCACTGCAATACTTGGCACGGACAAAGGCAATTTTAGCTGTTGTTCTGTCGAGTAAACAGCGGAGGGTAGCAATTGTAATAGGGTTTGTACTCCATAAAAAGCACCTTGTGGATCACCGGCCTTAATGCGTATCCCCTCCTGCTGGACAAGTAACTGATAAGCTTCTTTGTCGGCTAGGTTTTCATCCCGCTGAAAAGTAATCGCTGCTCCTTCTTCCTCTATAATCTTAATTTGATAACCCGTAGTAGTACGTATCCGCTCCACGAAATACGCTGCTGATTTCGCCCAGGAAGCATCACCAGGTGGAACACTAATTTGCAATCCCGTCTTCAACTGAAAATTGCCTTCCCCTTTGGTGATCTGAGCAGGTGCGGGGATAATGGCAATCTTGGCATTTTCCGCTACATCAGGTGCTTGCTCAGGGGTACAACCGGGCGAGAGGAAAACACAGATCGCAATGATCAAAGTAGTGGAGAAAGATCTTAGGAGACTAATATCATACATCGAAAAACATTTTAATAATGGTAGTAAAATTTTCCTAACTTGATTGCATGAACAACGTCATGCTATGCAGTTGTCTGTAAGCGTCGAATTAATGATCGAATGGTAAAATAGCAATTGATTTATAATGTCGACTTAAGAAGTATCTCACTAATGAAAAACCTACTACTTTTCTTGGCCATTACCCTTTTGGTAGGCTGCCAGCAGCAACCTAAGCCGCTCAATGTACTCTTCATCATTGCTGACGATTTAACGGCAACCGCCGTTTCTGCTTATGAGAACAAAGCTTGTCAGACTCCTAATATCGACCGCTTAGCTGGAGAGGGTGTCCGATTCACCCGAACCTATTGCCAATATCCAGTTTGTGGCCCTTCCCGAGCCTCCTTTATGTCTGGCTATTACCCCAGTGCCACCACTACCTATGGCTACGTCAGCGGCAGGAAGAACATCGGTCCAGACCGAAAAACTTGGTCTCAACTATTCAAAGAGAATGGTTATTACACAGCACGGGTCAGTAAGATATTCCACATGGGAGTACCCATAGATATTGAAAAAGGTAGTGATGGAAAAGACGATCCCGCTTCCTGGACAGAAAGATTCAACAGCCAAGGTCCGGAATGGCTAGCCCCCGGGGAAGGTGAGCTGGTACAAGGTAACCCCGATGGTACTTTACCCATTAAAGGTGGAAATGTCATGACGATTGTAAAGGCAGATGGCGACGACTTAGTGCATTCTGACGGGAAGACAGCAGAAAAAGCTAGTGCTCTAATTCGGCAACATAAAGACAAGCCCTTCTTCCTGGCAGTCGGATTCGTCCGGCCACATGTTCCTTTTGTAGCACCAAGAGCATATTTTACCCCCTACCCTTTCGAAGCCGTATCACTGCCTCCAAAGGTAGAAGGAGATTGGGATGACATTCCAGAACGAGGCATCAACTATGTGACCAGTGTCAATGGTCAGATGAACGAGACCCAGGAACAAAAAGCCATTGCTGCTTACTACGCCTCCGTGACTTTCTTGGATGCTCAAGTAGGTAAAGTGCTCCAAACGCTAGAAGAAGAGGGATTAGATGACAATACCATTGTTGTGTTCACCTCAGATCATGGTTTTCATCTGGGAGAACATCGCTTTTGGATGAAAGTGAGTCTTCACGAAGAATCCGTACGAGTTCCCATGATCATTAAGGTGCCCGGTAAGAAAGCGGCCGTTTGTCACTCTTTTACGGAACTCCTTGACCTATATCCCACCATCGCGGCATTGGCAGGTCTAGATTATTCGGAGAATCTGCAAGGGAAAAGTCTAGTAGAAGTCTTGGATGATCCTAGCAAAACAGTTCGCGACATGGCCTTTTCGGTTTCTCAGGGAGGAAAAACCTTTTTGTTGAGAACGAAAAAATGGGCTTACATCCAATACGATGAAGATGCGGCGGCAGGTATAGAACTTTTCGATATGGAAAACGACCCGAAGCAATATACCAACCTGGCCATGGATCCAGACTACAAACAGGTGGTAGCCGAATTTCAACAAAAATTAAAGGCCAAACTCCTGGCGGTTAGAACGAATGATTTGGGTAAAACCTATTGATCAGAAAAAACCTCATCTAAGCTTGACCTCATGAAATGGCAATCCATCAGAACAGGTACCCTAATTTTCTTTACCTCTCTACTTGCATTAGGATGTGCAGAGAACCCAAGAAAGGTCATCGCCTGCGTCGGGGACAGCATTACCTTCGGGGCACGCTTGGAAGCCCCTGATACCTATTCCTACCCCGCTCAACTTCAGCTAATGCTTGGTAATCAGTACCAGGTACATAACTTGGGTGTAGGCAGTTGCACCTTGATCCGGAAAGGTAAACCTACGGTCTGGGATCAGCTCTCGAAGGTTAAGGCTCTGCAGCCAGAGATGGTGGTGATAAGTCTAGGCACTAATGACACCTGCGGGCTGGGCACCTGTGGTGATAGGAAATGTTGGGAATATAAGGAGGAGTACAAAAAAGATTATTTGGATCTAATTGACACATTAAAGGCCCTACCTTCAAAACCTAAGATCTGGGTCTGCGCCCCTTCACCCATGGTTGTGGAGACACCTGGTTTAAGCCCAGAACGACAAGAGGGTTTAAGCATTCGAAAGCCACGCCTGCAGGAAATAATCGGCTGGATAAAGGAGGTAGCCGCAGAAAAAAAAGTAGGTTTTATAGACCTGAATACCCCGCTAGATCATCGCCCTGAGCTCTTCACGGAAAAAGATGGAGTTCATCCGAATCAAGCTGGGTATAGAGCCATGGCAGAATTGGTATCTCAAGGCATAAAACGGTAGTTTAGGCTTGACTCGTGGTCATGCTCCAGAGGGATTTCAAGCCTTGCTTACTGAGGTATTTTCGCAGTATGCCGCCTTGAATGGCATTGACATCAAACTCAATGATAAAAGCTGTTTTATCCACTCTATTGATCGCCTTGTAAGTCTTTCGAATATCAATCCGGTTGATAACCATCTGCAAAACCTGTAGATCCTCCCGTTGCCCTCGAGAACCATAGCCTTTTACGCCTTGATAGATCGTCATACCCATACCCACCTGTTCAATCAATTCCTTTTCCAAAGCTGTTGCTTCGTTGGATACAATTAGTAAACCAATATAATCTTCGAAGCCTTCAATCATATAATCAATTACCTTCGCCGTGACCAAATAGGTCAGTACCGAATACATAGCAACTTCTACCGACAGTAACTTCGCAGTAATCGCAAAAAGGATCACATTAAAGGTTAAAATGACCTTCCCGATGCTAATACCGTAGTATTCGTTGGCAAATATTCCAAGGATTTCGGCTCCATCCAGTACCGCACCATTCTTGATGGTAAGGCCAATGCCTGCCCCCAGAAACAAGCCGCCAAAAATGGCAATTAGGAGTTTATCTTCCGTGATCGGGGTGAAGTTTTCGAAGTGGATAAATAAAGCCAGGCCAATGATCGACGCCACGGATTTATAAACTATTCTTCGAGAAACGGTGTACCAGGCTAGTACTAGAAAAGGTATACTAATCCCCACCAACAGATAGGAAATATCTAGTTCTGTTTTTTCACTGATCAAGATAGCAATACCTGTAACCCCACCGTCCAGGAATCCATTCGGCAACAGGAATGCCTTCAGGCCAATGCTGGCCAGCAGTATTCCCAACACAATTTGCAGGTATTCAGAAGTCAAATCGAACCATTTCGTCATGCTATTAAATTTGGTTTTAGCTGTAAAATAGAGAGCGGAATGCCCCTCCTCCCCTGACCAGCGTTATTGGTCAAAATGTACCTATAATGGATCAGGATTTCTAGTTTGAAGCAGTGCAAAGGGTCAGTTCCTCCAGTTTTAGCCCTTAGTGCCAAAGCTTATTTTAGTATCTTTCATCATCATACTAAATGTAAATGATGAATCAAGCCATACTGTCCAACACCAAGACCTTTTTTTGTCTCTTCTTGTTTATTTATCTCCCCACTTATTTATTCGCCCAGCATACTCAGCTTAGTGGGATGGACCAGCTGCAGTGGGAAAAAGTATTGCCAGGGGTATGGAAGGCGAGCATCGGAAAGCTGAAGCTTAATGCCTTGGATTACACTAGTGGTCCAAAAGTAGAAGCTATTAAAAAGCTGGGAGAAGCTGACTTCCCCTTTAGTAAGACCGAGACCTATCATCACAAGACTCCAAGCCGCATTGGAGTGAGACTTCCATTAGAAAAAGAAGAGAAAATATATGGCCTAGGGTTAGAATTTGAAGGTATTAACCGCCGTAAGCAGGTGTACACCCTCAAAGTAGATCATTATGGCGGAGTTAAGGGTTACACACATGCTCCAGTCCCATTTTATCTCTCCAGTAAAGGTTATGGGGTATTGATCAATTCTCCTCAACGGGTGAAGATCCATTTGGGGGTGGGCAATCGAAAGGATAGTCAACTGCCACAAGCAGTAGACCGGACCACCGGTGGAAGTGCCTGGTCGGCTCGCCCTTTGTCGGATGCAGTGGAAGCTAGTGCCATCGGTACAGGAATGGAAGTCTACGTATTTGCGGGCAACACTCTTTTGGAAGTAGTGCAGCGATACAATCTATACGGTGGCGGTGGAGTGCTTCCTCCAAAATGGGGGCTTGGCTTTTGGCACCGGGTACATACCCAAAGCGCTGACCAAGATGTTTATCAGGAGATCGCAGATTTTAAAAAATACAACTTCCCATTAGATGTGATTGGCTTAGAACCAGGTTGGCAGGATTTCGCCTATCCCTGCTCTTATGACTGGGATAGCACTCGCTTTCCTAAACCCGAAGCCTTCGTACGCAAGTTGTCTCAGCAAGGAATCAAAGTTAACCTTTGGGAAAATCCATACGTCGCTACCACTTCCAGCATGTATGAGTCCATCAAGCCTTACACCGCGAGTCATACGGTATGGCTAGGAGAAGTACCTGATTACACCCTTCCATCCGCACAGGAAGTCTTACTTGCACATCACCAAAAGAATCACCTGGATATTGGCATTAGCGGGTATAAGTTCGATGAAGTAGATGGCTATGATTTTTGGCTATGGCCAGATCATGCCACCTTCCCTTCGGGCCATGATGCAGTGGAGATTAGACAGCTGTATGGAATCATTATCCAGTATTTGTTTCAGGAACAATTGAAGAAACAAAATAAGAGAAGCTATAACCTGGTTCGCTCTTCCTACATCGGAGCCAGCGACAAGAGTTCCGTTATCTACAGTGATTACTACAAGCATAGACCTTACGTCACTGCTTTGGCCAATGCTTCACTGGCCGGTTTGTTGTGGACGCCCGAAATTCGCAGCGCTACCTCTGCTGAGGAATGGATCAGGCGATTTCAGACCGTTTCTTTTTCCCCCCTTATGATGCTCAACGCCTGGTACAGTGGTACCAAACCCTGGAGTTTCCCAGAAGTTACCGATATGGTTCGAGAAGTTATTCTCTTGCGCAAAAGACTCTTACCCTACCTCTACACGGCCTTTTATGAATATCAAAGCAGCGGAATACCTCCCTTTCGGGCGATGGTCTTGGAGCAAGGCTTTGTGCCAGATGAAAAATTAGTAGGCGGCCAATTGGATGATATTGCCAATCCCTACGCCGAACTTAAGCGGCTAGAGGTGAGCGATCAATACATGATGGGACCATCGCTACTAGTAGCTCCTGTCTTCACCGGTGAAAAAAGCCGAAAGGTTGTTTTACCCAAAGGTAAATGGTATGACTTTTACACTGGCGAATACGTTGGTGATGGGGAAACGATTTCCCTAGAGGCACAGTTAGATAAGATCCCCCTATTTGTTAAAGATGGAGGCATTATTCCTATGATTGCTGCAGGGGAAGATCTAAACAGTACTGCACCTAAATTGGAGGTTAGACATTATGGTACCCAAGCCAACCGCTATCTGCTATATAATGATGATGGCGAAAGCTACAATTTCGAAAAGGGTCAATACAGTATTACTGAGTTTCAGGTAGAGTACCTAAAAAATGGGCGTCCTCAAGGCAAAAGCAAAGCCATAACAGCCAATCAAAGCTATTATAATCCCGAACTGGAGTGGAAATGGATGACCTCCAAAGAAAGGTAAAGAAGTGCCCCTTACTATTTGCGGTAGGCTGAAATAAATCGAGCGGAAAAATCATACGGTGAACTAAAAAAATTCTTTAGTTGTTCTTGTTCATGTAAGAAAATGGTTGTAAGTTTGCAACCGCTTTGGGGCAATGGCCCACAAAAGCATTTCTCAAAGAGAAATATTGATTTCTTTAATTCATTGTAAATGAATGATTTGGCTCCGTAGCTATTGCCTGTCTACCGACAGGTAGAGATAGAGCATCCCGATCACAGATCGGGAAGGTTCTAGGTTCGAGGATACGGGGAGTGATTGCAGATCAATTTTTATTCTTTGAAATAGTTTTTTGGCTCCGTAGCTTAATTGGATAGAGCACCTGACTACGGATCAGGAGGTTCCAGGTTCGAGTCCTGGCGGAGTCACTATTATAATTAGATTTGTTGGACGCTCCATTCTTAGTTTGATCTAAGGTTGGAGCGTTCGAACGCTAAAGCGGCAGTGTTATGTCTAAAGTATGTCAATTGACGGGTAAGCGCCCAATCACGGGAAACAATGTGTCTCACTCTAATCGTAAGACCAAGCGTCGTTTTGTGCCAAACTTGCACAAGAAGCGTTTCTTTATTCCTGAAACGGGAGAGTGGGTGACTTTGAAAGTATCTTCTTCTGCTATTCGCAACATCAACAAGCTAGGCATTTATGCATACTTGAAGAAATTGGAGCGCAAGGGAGTTGATACAGGTGTTAAATTATAATTTGATTACTATTTAAGTTTTTATATCATGGCAAAGAAGAGTAAAGGAAATCGCCAGCAAATCATCTTGGAATGTACCGAACACAAGAAATCTGGTATGCCCGGTACTTCTCGGTATGTGACGCAAAAGAACAGGAAGAATACGCCTGATAGACTAGAGCTAAAGAAATATAATCCTATACTTAAGCGCGTAACTGTACACAGAGAGATTAAGTAAGATATTGCACTTGCATGATCAAGTGGATATCCTTATTTTTGACATCCTTACAGCACTTCACGCTTAAAATTCGAATATTATGGCAAAGGTATCAAAGAACGCGAGGGTCGCGCAACGTAAAGCTAACGCTGGATCAGGTCGTGACTTCGTGAAAGTAGTTCAAAGTGTAAAAAATCCTAAGACTGGAACATACTCCTACAAAGAAGTGATGATCCACAAGGATAAAGTGAAAGAATTCTTGGCTAAGAAATAAGACCAAGATTAACTTTCAGCCCCCAAAGAGGCTTTTCTGACCAAGGAAAGCCTCTTTGTGCATTTGTAGATGTTGATATCCTAATCATAAATAGGTTGGAATCAAACCTTCCCACCGCTTTCTAATCCACCATCGCTATGAGCTTTTTTTCCAAGTTTTTCAACAACGAAAAGAAAGAAGACCTTGATAAAGGCCTTGAAAAAACGAAAACCAGTTTCCTTGGTAAAATCTCCAAGGCCATTGCTGGTAAATCTACCGTAGATGTAGATGTCTTAGATGAGTTAGAAAATATATTGGTGTCTTCTGATGTAGGAATTGACACCACTGTAAAGATTATTGAGCGGATCGAAGCACGGGTTGCCCGCGATAAATACTTTGCCAGCGAACTACAGAACATCTTAAGAGATGAAATTGTACAGCTGCTGGCTGAAAATAATACCGTAGACCTCGAAGACTATAGCTTACCTACTGAGGAGTTTCCTGCGATTATCCTAGTTGTTGGTGTAAATGGGGTAGGTAAGACGACGACTATTGGTAAAATCGCTCACCAGTACAAAAAGCAAGGTAAAAAAGTCGTATTGGGTGCAGGGGATACCTTCCGTGCAGCAGCAGTAGATCAATTAAAGATTTGGTCAGAAAGAGTGGGCTGTGACTTCTACAGCAAAGGAATGAATACGGACCCGGCAGCGGTTGCCTATGAAACGGTAGAATACGCCATCACCAATAAATGTGATGTGGCCATCATCGATACAGCAGGACGCCTCCACACCAAGATCAACCTGATGAAGGAGTTGAGTAAAATCAAGCGTTCGATCAGTAAGAAGATGGAAACAGCTCCACACGAAGTGCTATTGGTCCTGGATGCTACTACCGGTCAGAATGCCATCGAGCAGGCTAAACACTTTACCGCAGCTACTGAAGTCAGTGCTTTGGCCTTAACCAAATTAGATGGTACGGCTAAAGGCGGTGTCGCTATTGGGATCTCTGATCAGTTTAAAATCCCGATCAAGTATATTGGTGTAGGCGAGGGTATGGAGCAACTTCAGATCTTCAACAAAAGAGCATTTGTAGATTCCATCTTTACCGGCACTCCCCAAGAATAGATACCCCTATTCGTTCCTTGAGCAGAGATATAAACTAACCAGGCTCGCTCAAGGAACGTTCTTCTTAGGCCTTATCCTACCACCTATTGGTCTGTAAAAGACCTACCTTCCTTTCCTTCTCTTCCGATTACTTACCTTTTCCCTTCCCCAAAAATTTCTAATCCCAGCTAAAATTTCCTCCCTCAGAGCTGTTACTTGTTGAATTTTTCCAGTCTAAAAGACAAATTCCCAGAAACTGGAAAAACAACTACACCTCAATTCTCGCATCAATAATCTGAAAATCAATCAGAAATAGATGTGAAGAAAAAAATTAAAAAATTTTACGGGGATGAAAAATAATAAAACTAAGCCAGGAGAAGTTATACAAGCTATAAAATGGAATTCTGATTTTATTGGAATTTACCAAATGAGTTTCGGTTCAAATTTTAACCACCTAGATAATTTGAACGCACAGAAACGACAGCATCACACCAAAAACTCCAGTCTTAAACATTTTGAACAAGACTCATCCCACAGCTTTCCGTTACTACATGATTCTATACCCGTTACTACCGTAACAGCGTACCTGAGCGCGACTATCCGTGCGACAACTGGATGATAACCGACATTTACTGACTGAACTAGTAGACTTGTCACTGACACCCTTTCTTTCATCTAAGAACATGTTTAAACTTTCATGATTGAGCGAAAGCGAACAAATTTTGTTCTGAACGAGGCAAAAAATGCAGGCATATTCCGCAACCCCGGAACGGGGCCTGGAAGGTACCGCGAGGCTTTTTAACGCTGTACAGGAGAAAATTTGCCGTTTGTAGCCGATTGATGGAATTTTAAACACGTTCTAATATCCTTACATCTACTCCTATGCTCTACGATTACCAAATCAAAAACCTGGTTATGAGAACCTTACTAATGACATTCGCCCTAATCAGTACTTACTCCCTAAGTTATACGCAGGAGCGCCTGATCGGTGCCGACTACAACGCTTATTACGATTGGTTCAATAAATATTCTCAGACGACAAAGCAATACGATCAAGGTAGCACATTGTATGTTTTCGGGCATGATATAAAGATCTATGAAGGTCCTTGCGAAGACGCCAAAGTGGTTACGCAGGTTAAGATGGGACAGACTGTCAAGAACCTGGTGGACTACGCTGAAAGTATGCAAGTACCAGAAGACGAGATAAATGGTTATGGGGATATCTGGTATCAGGTTGGTGGAAGAGATAGCGATGGCAAACGTTTTTCTGGTTACCTCTGGGGAGGGCACATTGCGAAGGCTTGGGCCTATCATGATTTCACTGGAGATCAGCGGAAAGAACTTGTCATGTTGGGCCTTTCTCCAGCGCCTAAGCGCAATGTGAGTGACATCAAGGCAGAAATTCGAATTCTTCAGAATGAAAGCCTCCTTTATCAGAAGATAGTACCAGGCTTGTGTGTTTTTGAAGATTGTGGGTCTAATGTACTCTTGCGGGTTATCCCTGACGCTCCCGTCCCAGGCAGTTTTATGCTGGAGGCTAGTACCATGACCGTAAGCTGTTTTGCAGGGATTGAAAAAGCATTTTACAATTGGGATGGTCAACGATTGAACTTGGCCTACCATGCCGAATACACCACGAAGCATCAGTTTGCCAATCAGCCTTTCCGTTTGGAGGCAGCCAACGGATCCGTCCAGATATGTCGTTATAGTCAGGAGGGGAAGAACTTTACGCCAGAATGGAGTTGCCAAGAAATCACACCTGAATCCACCCCTCAGCAGGTGCGTCCAAAGGCAGCTCCAGTCGCCCGAGCAAGATAAACCTTAGAGAAGCTACACTATGAAAAACAAGGGGAAGTCTATCTTACGTAGGCTTCCCCTTCTGCATATAGGAGCTCATAAATTATACCTATCTTTACCTAAAACATGACCACTTCCAACTCGGGACTGACTAAAGCCTGGCGCTTATTGATCCGTCTCTTGGGGTTTTCACTCACCTTATTGCTCCTTACCGTTCTCTTTTCTTTTGTACTCTTTCAGGTATTTGGAATGTCTGCTCCCTTTGGGGAGGATACGGAAATGACAGATCTGAATATTAATTCTATGATCTTCTTTTGGACTGCCCTTACCATTGCTACCTTCGTGGCCATCTACCTGTTTTGGATAAAGATCGATAAGGATTCGTGGTTGCTCATCGGTTTGAAAGATGTGAAGGGCTGGCCTAACTTTTGGTATGGAACGGCCCTGGGGGCGGGCATGGTCAGTACAGGTTATGTGCTCATGCTAATCTTTGGGGTGGCCACTTTTGAGGCAGGGAACTTCGTTTTCGGTTCCTTCCTAGCTTGGTTGATCTTCTTTTTAATCCAACCCTTCTTTGAGGAATTGCTTTTCCGCGGCTATGTCCTTCGATTAGTCGAAAGATATTTTAGCACCTGGGCCGCCATTATTATCTCCTCTATCCTTTTTGGGCTAGTACATGCTCCCAACGACAATTTTTCCATTATTGGTCTTCTAAGCATTGCTTTGTCCGGCTTATTGATGGGCTGGCTTTTTGTACGCACCAATTCTTTGTGGGCCCCAACCGGTCTACACTTTAGCTGGAACTTCTTTCAAGGTGTGATTTATGGATACCCTACCAGTGGGATTAATACTTACGAAATTATGGCCAATCAATATAGTCTACCCGAATGGTTATCCGGGGGAGATTTTGGTTTCGAAGGTTCCATATTGGCTGTCCTTCTCCTAGCTGGTGTTTTCTACTGGGACTGGAAAAAAGGGAAAGCAGAAGTCGCGCTTGCCCAAGAGGGCCTAGCTGATGATTTAACGATGGATGAGTTATAAGTGGATAAAAAAGTGGAGGCCAACAAAGTCAGTATCGTCCAAAGCGGTAAAAAATACTTATTAAACTGTTTTTTGCTACTCCTTCCGATTTTCGGCTGGAATCTGTTGTTCTACAACTCAATATACATTTTGTTGGTAATCTTCCACTGCGCATCCATTTTCTGCAAAGACAGGACATCAACATATACCTTATCTCCCACCTCCATTTGAATGGTAGCTATAGCCATTTTGGCTGAGACCACATTAATATTCCAAATCTCCAACTTAGCTGCTGCCAAGACGGCTGCTGGAAGCTTTTCTCTATTACCCCACTTCGGGACGATCTCCTTAAAATATCCATTTTTAAACCCCTGTTCACCACTTTCGGTCTGGTAAGGTAGCTTCATGGTTCCATTCTCGGTATCAAAGGCTAATTCAAGGCGAGCCAGATCCCGATGGATATAGCCTTGAAAATAGTTTTCAACACTGGTCTTCACTTGGGATAAATCGTCAACTTTTTCTTGCGCAAGTCCCGTGTGTATCGACACAATTGTTAAAAGGACTATCAAACTGAAGGTAGCTTTCATAAGTTTTGAATCAAGTTAGAGTATGTTTAAAATTAATCCCTGCCGGCCGGCAGGCGGGCTTTCACTAATTTGAACGCCTCTCTTTGCCGGGCTTCAGCTAATTTTTGGGCCGTATCTTCCAGATATGCCCCAAAAATGAAGCTTCGCGCGGCTATGAGATCCATTTCATATTACCAGAAAAACTAAATTTAAACATACTCTTAAATAGATGTGGCAAAGGTAGGTATTTCTGAAGCCATACTCCTCCGTTTCCATTTTTACGCTGTCCATCCTCTCCCATTAGGCATGATTCTTCTCCTTTGGAACAATAGCTAACATAATGGAACAAATAATGGGTGTTTACTAAAGGCTTGCAACAATAGCTACAAGATGTCTGCTGTGCTTCGCCCACCTTTGTCATGACTTCACCGGTGAAGGATTTCTTAATCCAAATCCTTCTAATCATGACAAGGTTACTATTTATATCTATTCTATTACTTTCTACCGCTGGCCAACTGCTACTTGCACAAGGGCAAGCTATTCCCTTCCAGATGGCAGGGAAATTAATCCTTATCCAAGCAGAGGTTGGAGGCGTAACGGGCAATTTCATTGTGGATACAGGGACTAGTCATCTCGTACTAAATGCCAAGTATTTCTCTGGACCCAAAATAGAAAAGGTCTTTAATGGAGTGAATGGGGAGACCAATAAATTAGAGGCAGACTACTTTGACGTAAAGATTGGAGACTACAAGTGAAACAACTGCTATGCAGAAATTATGCCGCTAGAGCACTTGGAAAAATTAAAATTCAGGCAGATCCATGGTTTAATAGGCGGCCGAATGCTGCGAAAATTCAAAGTATTAATCGACTACCGCGCCGCTCATATCCTGCTGGAAAAGCAAGCTAAGAACTCCTCCTACTCCATCAAGCATTTAGATCCCCCCCATCTTAGTTACAGTTTCCGATACAAAGGAGATACACCTATGATCGAGGCTAATTTGGGTGGTTATGACTTAAAACTGGCGATTGATACTGGCGCCGAAATCAACCTCTTTGATCAGAAGTTGTACGCTAGCTATCAAACATTTCTGCAGGTAGGTGATCGTAGAAAGCTAAGCAGTTTTAGTAAACGTACCCAAAATCACCGATCCAGTAAAATGCGTAAGCTCTCCGTAGATGCCTCTCCACTAGCCCCAATGAACACCTTATTTGTCTCCCTTTCTGATTGGAATACTTCCACCGCTGGACCTCGCACAGACGCTATCCTGGGCTTTGAGTTCCTGGTACAGTTTCAAATTGAAATCAACTATCGAACGAAAGAGCTTAAGCTCTGGTACCAGCATGACCCCAAAGCTACCGTAGGTACGTCTACTCCTAGAACGGGCCGCTCCAAATAACGCCCTTGGGGGAGCCACAACGAGTATCGACGCTTAGTTGGCAAGCTATCTCTCCCCTACCGGGCCATTTATTATCTCCAATTACAACTTATCTCCATCCTATGGAAAATCAACAGTTTCTAAAGGCTCTGAATAAACTAATAGAACGAAACATCAGCAATCCTGATTTCGGCATACAAGAGATTTGTGCAACCCTCCAGATCAGTAGAGCTCAACTTCATCGGGTATTGAAGAAAACCAGCAAAAAATCTACCTCTTTCTACATTCGATCCGTACGGATGCGTCGAGCCAAACAACTACTACTGACTTCTGAACTGAATGTCTCAGAAGTTGGATATGCGGTTGGGTATGAGAATCGCAGTCACTTTTCACAGGATTTTAAGAGTGAATTCGGTTATCCACCTTCACATTTAAAGACGTAAACGCTGGCTCGTAATCAATGTATATATTTCAACCAAAACCTACTAATATTCACGAATTTGGAACAAAAAAGAGCTTCTTTAAGAAGATTTGTAACAATAGCTAAAACTTTCCAGCTCTAAAATCCTCATATTTGTAGTGACTTCACCGGTGAAGGATTTTCTCACCTCGGTGCTTGTTTCAAGCTTGACTTTGGAAGTGAAGCTCGAAACAAGCACCAAAATCCTTCCGACTATGAAAGTTCGAACCTCTCTTTTCTGCGCATTATTCTTGTTTTTAACGACATCACATTTACAAGCTCTAAGGATTAGTATACCATTCAAATTGGCCGACAAGATGATCATCTTATCGGCCACCGTAAACGGTAAATCGGGAAACTTCATTCTCGATACAGGGATCCCCCATGCCGTCTTGAATGCTGCCTACTTTAATGGGCAAAAAGTAGATCGGGTTTATAGCAGTGTCTTAGGTACAACACCTAAGATCAAGGCTACGCATGCTAAGGTAGAAGTAAAGAGCTTGCGTTGGAAATGGGTATATGCAGAAGTCCTCCCATTGGAGCACTTGGAGAAGACCAAAGGGATGCCGATACTGGGATTGCTCGGTGGTCGTATGCTCCGGAACTATATGCTCTGGATTGATTATGAGCAAGAACTGATCTGGTTGGAGAAGGATGGGGATCAGTGGGAAACTTCCTTTTTTCCACTGCATTCTGATGAATCCCTGATTGAACAACGCTTTCACTTCAAAAATGGTAGTCCAAGCGTTAAAGTAAAGCTCGGTGATACTAGTTACCCTTTTAGTTTGGATACAGGAGCAGAGACGAATATCATAGACAGCAAGTACCGTTCAGCTTTTGCTCCTTTTTTCAACCTGGAACGGCAAAAAGTCCTGACCAGCTTTACCCAAAAAGCAGATCGGATTACCTCCACGTTGATCTACGATATGAAAGTAGACGGAATAAGTTGTCAACCCATGATTAGTACTTTTCTCAGTTTAAGCGATTGGAATACCAGTACTAAGGGGCCAAAGGTAGCAGGAATACTGGGCTATGAGTTCTTACATCAGTTTAGAGTATGTATTGATTTCAAGTCCCGAGTTTTGTATTTAGGGCGTCCTCAAAAAGGGTTTGTGGATCAATAAAGGGCTGATGTATAAGTAATTGAATGTGCTAAACTATAACTATTGAAGTATCAAATGCAAAGAAAAAGGCTTAGCTTAGTCAAAATCC
>JABSSL010000059.1:0-24820 GCA_013214355.1 Saprospiraceae bacterium
TTCTGGCTCTGGTTCGGGTTGAGCCTCTTCCTCTTCTGCGGAGGCAGCGGCATTCTCATCCCCCTCACCTTGGTCAGGTAAGCCGAGATTTACCAAAATACCTTCTTGACCAGGAGGTGGATCAGGGAAAGTCAATAACGGCAGGAGCGCCAAGAGGATCAAACCTACATGCGCCACTACGGAGATGGTCATTCCCCGCTTTTTATTTTTTTCTTCAACTTGTGTCAGTACCTCTGCCATAACTGAGTTATTTACTATTTACTTACAATATCAGGACATTTCGGCAAAAATGTCTACTGTTTAAACGCAGCAATTGGTCCGAAGTCATCATTTTTCGCCTCAATTAGGAGAAATTTAACGAAAATCAGATCAATTTAACTCCGTGGCAAGAATTCCATTTATATCATAACGCATAGCAATATCCATTACAGCTACTACGCTTTCTACCGGTGTGCCCTTAGCGGGTGAAATGGTAATACTTAGCTGCCCTCGCTTCGAATTTGCCATACTACTTAGTCGACTCTCTAGGCTTTCCAAAGAAACTGAGCTCCCATTCAAAAAGAAATTGCCGTTTCTAGAAATGCGGACATCATCAATTTTTGAAGAGGAAGTTACCTTGGTGCGCGAGCTGCCCGGCAACTTTAGGTTAAGGGCGTTAGGAGCAACCAAAGAGGAAGTCAACATGAAAAAGATCAGTAGTAGAAATATGATGTCTGTCAAAGAAGACATGCTAAATTCTGCACTGACTTTACTTCTTTTTTTAAGTCCCATATCAGTATTCTTATACTAAACGGATCAACTAATGGGTTCAGTGGCGATAATTGCCTTCACCTTTAACTTGGCGGCAATATTCATCACGCGTACGACCTCCTCGAAGGGTGTTCCTATCTCCGCCACAATCGTCACCGCTACACCTTCGCGATTTTCCATGGTACGTACCTGCTGTCGCAAAGCCCTTTCCAGCGCCAAGGGACTAATCTCCTGGTTGTTAAGGGTGAAAACGCCAGACTGCTCTATGGTCACCACCACCGAGGTTGAAGCCACGGTCTTAGAGTCCGATTTGGGTAAAGGGAATGGCTGAATCTTCACCAGGGTTGAAGTCAGCATAAAGAAGATCAGCAGCAGGAAGATGATGTCCGTTAGAGAAGACATAGCAAATTCTGCACTGACTTTGTTTCGCTTTTTTAATCCCATAAGTTATTAGCCGGTTGGTTCTTGCAATAAATCCATAAATTCTACCGTCGTGCGTTCCATTTTGAACACCACCTTCTCCACATTGGCCACCAATACGTTATACCCCACAAAGGCCAAGATACCAATGAATAGACCAAATGCAGTCGTAATCAGAGCTTGGTAGATACCGCCGGCTAGTACATCAGGCGTAACGTTTTGCTCCGTTGCCATTTTGTAGAATGCCAGGATCATACCGGTTACCGTACCGAAGAATCCAATCATTGGGGCAGCACCCGCAATACTGGCAAGCGTAGATAGGTTTTTCTCCAACTTGAAGATTTCCAGGTTACCCACGTTTTCAATGGCTGCATCAATATCACGGAGAGGTTTACCAATTCGTTGAAGTCCTTTTTCTACCATACGAGCAACTGGGGAGTCCGTAGAGGCACAAAGTGCTTTGGCACCTTGGATATTGCCAGCCGATACATTGGCTCGGATATTGTTGATAAAACTTTCATCGACGCGCCCGGCCCGCTTGATGGTCAAATATCGCTCAACAAAGATGTAAAGTGCGATTACCGATAGCGCAAAGAGTACCAGAACGATTAGGATACCAAGAATTCCCCCCTTGGTAATGATGTCAAAAAAGCTTTGGGTTCCGACTTCTCGTTCTAAATCAGCTGATGCCTCTTGAAACAACAGCAAAGTTTGATAAAACATGTACACTGGTTTTTAATTGAATACTGGCTAAACACAGTTATGTGAAGTGACGAAAATAGTTAATTGTTATTATTAATCTGTATTCGGTGTTCGGTATTTTATGCTGAGCAGTGGGAGGGAAAAAATACGAATCGCTCAAGTGTTGAAGTCTGAATGAGCTAATCGTAGATATTTCCTACGCTTCACTCACTCCATAAAACCAACAAATACGCATGATACAGATAGTTTTTAACGATAATGTATACACAACGTTTCACTGTATCTGAAAGTATTATTTTGTATGGAATTTTAACAAAATCTTATCAGCTCTCCCTTTTCTGCAGACTTGTTGTCCACAATTTGGCCGTCAACTGTGTGCTAAACCGCTAGTTTTGAGGCACTATACGATGATAAGGACCTTCCGGTAATAAGAACCAACGGTTGGGTAAACTGTCTAACTCAAATAGAAAAGGATCGTATTGTACGCCCAGAAAAGCATCTTCGGTTTTAGCATGTTCCTCCTCATCACGACGGGCTTGTTGATAATAAAGCGTGGAAGCCTTATCCGGGCCTGCTAGGGCACTGTACATCAGGGTCTCCACCCCTACTGCCCAAGGGAGCCATAGGCGCTGCCAGTCGAAGTGATCCATATGGTGCAGCAGCTTCTTATGATTCTGGTCCAAACTTGGTTCCATGATCGACCCAATGATCTCCATTCGCTGCTGAAAAAAGGTACGTTTTCCGTGAATACGATCTACACCAAACCCTAATAGCAACACCATAAGTGCCAAAGACCAAACCCTTTGCTCTTCCAGCAATACATATACCATAGGCAATGCCCAAATCACTCCCAGGTGCGTCAAATAACCATCCAATAAAATATAAATCGGATCATTCAAATAGGAGAAGCTCACCATAATGGCTACCAACATCCCAACCTGGCTCAAAAGTATGAAAACTACTAGCAGCCACTTCCTTTTATATATAAGTAGCAATAGAGATAGACTAAAGATTGCGAAGGGGAAAGTGTATTCGGTATCCAAAAAGTAAAGAATACGATCAAATACATAGTAGTCTTGGAAGTTGCCCAAAATCTTGACCCCTTCCTGAAGATTATCCATTTGCCCGGCTTCATAAGATCCTTCTTGCTGTAAACTCAAGTACTTTCGGCCCAGTAAGAACACTGCCGTTCCCATCATGATCCAGAATTCCTTGTCCCACCAGTTCCCTGCACTAATCCAGTGAAAGCCCATCACAAAAAGTAAGGATAGTGAAGCGAAGGGGTGTCCCGTTAAGATCAGAACAACCATTAAGAGAAAACTGAGTAAATAGTTCCACCGGGCCGATAGATGGCTCAGGACTTCTCCGCGCCACAACCACCCCAGCAGCAAAGCTACACTCCCAATTGAGAGAATTACTTCCCCCACCGGTCCATAGAATTTATAGCGCATGGTCAAACACAGGGCCAAGGCTAGAAATAGACCAACCTTAGCTTGGCGAAAACCGTATACTATAAGTAAATAGATAAGATAGTAGAACAAGATGAAGGAGGCGGAATAGATCAAAAGCACCGTTCGCAAGGAAGCGCCCATTTTTATAGCTAAGAGCGGGAGCAACTGCGTAGGGGCACTAATCCATCTTCCGTGTCCAATATAGAAGTCTTCAAAATACAGCAGCTGGAAAGTATAATTTGCAGCATCAAAGTGCAACAATCGTTCTTGGTAGTACAGCAAACTCATGACCAGGAGCAACCCGAAAAACAGGTGTCCAATCCATCTCAGGACTTTATCAAAAGTATCCTGAGGAAGTTGCCTGGTGAGGCTGGAGAATCTCGTCGAAAGAGACATATGCTTATGAGCAACTATTTTTGCGCAACCAAAGATAGAAACAGATTAATGCTGTCAATAAATTTTGTCCCAGATTTGTCAATTGTTTTATTTGCTCAGTACAATATTAGCTTAGAAGACTTATTAAATAGAAGGCTCTTTATTAATACACTAACTTCACGCTATGCGTAGCTTTTTACTTTCTCTGATAACTCTAATACCGCTCCTCCTTTTTGGACAAGAGCAAGGTACCCCGATACCAGGCCAATTACTAGTGCAATTAAAGCCCAAAGCACAGTTAGAGCAGGTTCTACAACAAAAGAACAACCTACCTACACCGCTTAAATACCGGCTGCTCAGTGCAGCTCAACGTATCTATCTTTTGGAATACTCCACAAAATCATTACCCATTGCCCAATGGAAAAGCTTATCGGAGGTCCAATATACCAGTCCCAACTTTGCCATTGAAAGTCGCGCTTTACCGAATGATCCCAATTATGTTGATCAATGGAATTTGGACTTGGTGCAAGCGCCGGCCGCTTGGGACATTACCACCGGGGGAACCACCGCTCAAGGTGACGAGATTGTGGTAGCTATTCTAGATACTGGCTTCAAAATTGATCATCCTGACCTGGAAGGAAACATCTGGCTAAATAGTGGAGAAATCGCTGGCAACAGCGTAGATGATGATAACAATGGATACATCGATGATATCAATGGATGGGACTTTTCAAAGGATAGTCCCAATCACTCCAGCAGCTCACATGGTCATCGCGTGACCGGTATCTTAGGAGCGAAAGGAGACAATGGAATTGGTATTTCTGGAGTGAGTTGGGATGTAAAGATATTGCCGATGACCATTGGCACTGAAGCACATGCCATTGAAGCCTTTGAATACCTTATTGCGCAGCGCCAAGCTTACAATGACTCCAAAGGACAAAGTGGGGCTTTCATCGTCGCCAATAATAACTCATGGGGGCTATCGAATCGCTTCTGCGAAACGGATCAAATCTGGCAAGACCTGCACGATCGCCTGGGGGCCGTAGGTATCCTAACCGTCGGAGCCACCTCAAATAGCAACATCAATGTAGATCAACAGGGTGATATTCCTTCTACCTGTGATAGTGATTATCTGATCACAGTCCTTAACTCCAATCAATCCGATCAAAAACATAGGCAGACTGGCTTCAGCAATGTCTCCATTGATTTGGCTGCACCAGGTGAAAACTCGGCTTCGCTAGGATTACAGAGCAATTTCCAACGATTTTCTGGCACATCAGCTTCCGCCCCTCATGTATCGGGTACCATAGCGCTCTTGTACAGTCTCCCTTGCGCGGGCTTAGCTCAGGATGCGCTGCTTCGCCCGGCGGAAACCGCCTTAGTGATTCGAAAGTCAATTTTGGAAGGGGTCGACCCCATTGTTGGACTAGATGAATTCACCGTAACTGGCGGGCGGCTAAACATGGTCAAAGCACTGGAAGGTCTACAAGAACAATGCGGTAATGCCAGTGCTCCTTTTGCTCTACATAAACTCTTCCCGAATCCAGCTGGCGACTCCTTTACCATTGAATTCTCGGTACCGGACTTTGACCAGACCTACCCCTTGCAGGTATTCAATATGCTTGGGCAGTTGGTCTATCATACAGCGGTAAGTGCACCCCGATTTGGTCCGATCAGACATACGGTCCCAACGGAAAAACTGAGCCCTGGGGCTTATATCGTTATTTTCGGAGCAGAGGGGAACAGCCTTGAGCGGAAGGTGATCATTTACTAAGTGAATTTTATCGGTTTTTTTGCGTTGTCATTTCTTACTTTTGGGCAAAAACCAATCCTTTAGATGAGTCAATTTAACAAAACCCATTCTGACTATTATCTAGCCGCAGATAATCGCTACGATACCATGAAGTATCGTCGTACCGGACGTAGCGGACTATTACTCCCTGCGCTGTCCATTGGCCTTTGGCATAATTTCGGTTTTACCGATAATTTTGAGACCGGCAGAGACCTGCTGAAATGCGCCTTCGACAATGGCATCACCCACTTTGATCTCGCCAATAATTATGGACCACCCTACGGAGCCGCCGAAGACAACTTCGGGAGGATTTTCAAGCGAGATTTTCTAAAATATAGAGATGAACTGATTCTTTCCACCAAGGCAGGTTGGGATATGTGGCCTGGCCCTTACGGAAACTTTGGGTCCAGGAAATACTTGATCGCCAGCCTTGATCAAAGCCTTAAAAGGATGGGCGTAGACTATGTAGATATTTTCTACCATCATCGCCCCGACCCAGAAACACCCCTAGAAGAAACCATGGGTGCTCTAGATCATATCGTGCGACAAGGAAAGGCGCTTTATGTGGGCATCTCACAGTATAGTGCCGAAGACACGGCCAAAGCCGCCCAAATCTTGAGAGAAATGGGTACGCCCATGTTGATCCAACAACCCCGCTACAGTATGATGGATCGCTGGGTGGAAAATGGCTTGCTAGATGAGTTGGAACGCCAAGGTATGGGTGCGATTGCCTTCTCTCCTCTAGAACAAGGTATACTCACCAATAAGTATCTAGGAGGTATTCCTTCAGATTCTCGAGTCGCCAGAGACGGCAGATATTTGAAAACTGATCAATTAGATGAAGCTACCCTTGGCAAGGTGCGAAAACTGAATGAGATCGCTACTGATAGAGGGCAGAGTTTAGCCCAAATGGCCATTGCCTGGCTGCTGAAAGATGATCGAATTACCTCCGTATTAGTTGGGGTTAGTCGAATCAGTCAGCTGGAGGATAATCTCAAGGCATTGAAGAATTTGTCTTTCAGTGAGGACGAACTGAAAGCGATTGAAGAGATATTAAAAACTTAAAGGTACGTTGGAGTGCAGGCTAGGCTTGCACTCCTTATCCATTAAGCCATTCGCCGCCTTACGTCTTCAACTAATCTGGTCGGCCTAAAGAGGAAAAGTTTGCTACTGCTAACTTCACTATCCATAGACTCATAGCTAAGAATTGCTATCCTACCAAGCATTCCCTTTCAAAAAACGCTTATCCACACTACTAATGAAGTTGGTAATCAATTGCTGAAATTGCTCCTTATTGATCCGCACATCCTGGGTGTGATCTCCGCCCCAATCCAGGTGATGGAAAGTTGATTTAGGGTTGAGTCCCTTAGCAATATTTACGGATTGTTGTGAGGCCGTTTGGCTATCCATCTGGGAATGGATGAGCAACACGGGTTCTGTAATCGCAGGGGTCGCTTGTACTGCACTAGCTCGTTCATGATCCACGCCAGCTCTCCAATCGACAATGCCCATCACCATGGGTGACATCCAACCGATCCAACTTCCATAATCTCGGATAGCACGTTCAAAAATAGCAGAATACCAATCCTGAAAAGGAGCATCGGCGATGATAAAAGCGACGTCTCGTTCCTCTGCTCCGGCCGTCAGAACCGTAGCTCCTCCCCAAGAGGCGCCGAGCCAGCCGATCTGTTGAGAACGGAAGCCTTTTTCCTTCTGCACCCAATTGGTCAAAGTCCAAAGATCTTGAGCTTCCTTAATCCCTCCGGTAGCATAGATTCCATCACTTTGACCATGGACCCGATGATCATACAGAACCAAGTCACATTGACAATCTTCCAAAACTGGGACATATTTGAGCATCCCGGCCCAAGTACTAGTCCAACCATGTGCTAGAATAATCGCACATTGGGCGGTGTCGCTCATTGAGAAATATTTACCGGAAAGCGTGAGGCTATCATTGGTAAGAACTTGGAAATCCTCTGGCGTGGGCAAAGGCGCGAGCATGGCGTCCAAGGTAGTGCCCCATTGGGTTTCGATTCGCCCCTTGGTCCGTTCTAGAGAGCTATCTGGGAAAAGAATAAGTCCCGATAGCATCCAGGCAAAACCAAAGTACCCGATCAGTAAGATCGGTATTAAGGCTAGTAATAGTCGCTTGATCAATTTCATGTAAGTCTGTGTTTATTGCATATTCAGATTATCAATCTGCGATGGATATGGCACCAAAGTGCAGATCGGCAAAGGAAAGATATTGCTCCCAATCGTAATCAGTTACATTATGTTTGCCTGTTCGGATGTGATAACCAACGGTACCCACTACTGGTTCATTCACTTTCGGCATTTCTGTAGCGGGGAGACCTGGAAGATCATAGAGCTGATAGGCGGGATTGGCATGGAGGGCACTTAAAAACTCTCCTCTGGGATCTGCCCAACGATCCTCTTCGGCGCTGGCCACGTACAGGGGGCGGGGTGCGATCAAAGCCAATAGTTGATGCTGATCTACAGGTAGGTTGGCCTCCTTGGTGTTGTACTTTTTGAAATTACTATTAAACCAGTGTGGGAAATTGGTATTGATCCGCTCTACGGTCTCTCCAAATGCCCTACGGCTCAAGGCAGCTCCGCCGCAGCCAGAATTATTAGAGACCACTAAAGCAAAACGCTCGTCTAAAGCCCCGGCCCAGAGGGAGGTCTTACCCAAGCGAGAATGCCCAAATACAGCTACCTGCTCACTATTTATTCCCTTGATTTCTTGCAGCACATCTAATCCACGACTCAAGCCCCAACTCCAAGCGCCAATGGAAGCCCATTCGTTATCCGCAGGCTTTTCCTGTCCTTCAGCATAAAATAAAGGCTGGATGCCGTTTTGAAAACCGTCGTCGAAATCTGGATCAATATCTCCATAGTAAATCGTTGCCAAGGCATACCCCCGATCAATGATCATTTCAACCGGCCACCGGCTTGAACGTTTTCCGCGACTGTCCTCTGTGGCTTTGTGGTCTACTACTCCCATTTCCTCCCTATTCATCATCCATTGAGGGGACAGGCTAATGTTGGTATCTGGATGAATAGAGTGATTGCCAAAGAAGTTAAGGGCGAGGAAGGCGGGTACGGAGCCAGTTTTGACCTTTGGTTGGTACACCATGAGCTGCATGGAAGGGCCATTTTTATCTGGCGTGAAGTAGCATTGAATCTCTTTTCTGATGGCCTTTCCCTCCAGTGCATTCTCATCTACCTTCAAGGTTTCCCACCAAAGTGTGTCTAACTTTCGCTCGGGTAAATGACCAAAAACATGCTCTTTGAAAAGTTCCAGAATCTCTGGTCGCCTTTGACTTTCCCAAGCTTCTTTGGTTTCTATTTTCTCACCTGACTCCATATTCAGGATAGCAGGCAAAGTAAATTCCGGAACCTGTGATTCATCATAATTGGGTTTCCATTCAGTAGGAGGCGTGTCCTCCTTAGGTGTTTCAGCACAGTTTTGTAATGACATGGCTACTAGGAGTAAGATAGGAAGGATGTATTTCATGAAAGTTGGTTTTGAGTGATAGACGAAAATATTCACTTTTACCCATTACTTCAGCAAAAGCCATAAATTCTATTTTAAGGCATTGATTCTAGGAGTCAGCAGCTCCACTTCTGTAAAAATCAGGCCGTTCCAAAAATAATCGAAAAGATCCGTTAGTTAGTGCAGGGGTTGTACAATAAGCAGCGCTAAAAAAACATTCTTATCGGTGAATTGAACCCCTTCCTGATTAGAATATTAACTAAACCTTTCCAGTAGAGATTTCAGTAATTTATTAAGGCCACTCGCTACAGATGTGCTATAATTGTGTTCAGCAGCCAATGGCGATCTTGATTCCCCCTTTCTGCTAGCCTCTTAGCTATTGAATTCTATTTTTAGCCTTCTGATCATTACAACAACATTAACTATGAATCGAATTGTCTCTTTACTATTTTTCATATTTTGTATTTCCCAATCCGCCATCCAAGCTCAGATTCAAATTACCGCAGATGATGCCCCTGTGGTCGGCGATATTCTTGTACAATCCGCTGATACCAATGTAATTCAATATACCATCGGAGAATCGGGTCCCAACCGCGTTTGGGATTTTCGATCGTTGATTGCTAGCACTAGTGATACCTTGCGGTTCATTGCCACAGCAGATGCCCCTAAGAATGAATTTTTCCCCGATGCTTCTTTTGTGGGACAAATCGATTCGATCTATACTTTTGCAGAAGCCAATGAGGATGGCTTGTATTTTTTGGGGATCGTGTCCGATTTTTTCGAGGTGGATACCTTTTTTGCCCTGCGTTTCGACCCACGACCTAGACTTTTGGCTTATCCCACTACTTCCACTACTTCTTATGTGGATACGAGTAAATTCGACGTCTCTGAAATCAGTGATGTCTTTTCAGACTCCATCCGCATCACCCAGGAAGAATTAAACTACGTAAACGTTGATGCCTTTGGTACCTTGAGGATGCCTTCTGGTGATTTTGAAGTATTACGACAGGAACGAATGGTCATCAGCTTCGATACCATAGAAGTGCTAACCAACGGTATCTGGTTTCCCATTGAAGCCGATGTTGACACCATCTTCACCTATGAATGGCTGGCGAAAGAAGCCAAGGGAGCCGTACTTACCATCAATACCGATACAGACGGTACGATTACAGATGTGGATTTTATTTCTAATATTATTCCAAACATTCCTGCACCGGCAGCCGCCTTTGATATCGAGGACCGGGAGGATGGAAGTTTCCGTTTCGTTGATCAATCTACCAATCAACCCTTAAACTGGGTCTGGGATTTCGGAGATGGAAATACCAGCACTGAGCAGAACCCTGTACATGCTTATACCACAGCGGGAATTTTCAACGTATGCCTGACCGCTAGCAATAGTACCGGCTCAAATACAGCATGTAGAGAAGTGGAAGTCTTGCTGCCACCGGCTGCTGCCTTCGATATTGATACGATCGGCAATGGCACTTTTGTTTTTAATGACCTGAGTAGTAATACGCCTACCGTGTGGGCTTGGGACTTTGGGGACGGCAATACCAGTGACGAACAAAACCCCACCCATACCTTTAACATCCCAGGTACATTTAATATTTGTCTCAGCGTTGTGAATGATTTCGGTGAAAACAGCATTTGTCAGTCCTTAACTGTGGTGTTGATTCCCGAGGCTAGTTTTGAAATTGTAGACAATGGAAATGGCAACTTTCAGTTTAACGATCTTTCCACCAACAATCCCGATGCCTGGGTATGGACCTTCGGTGATGGCAACACAAGCAATACTCAAAGCCCTAGTCACACTTATTCCAGTACAGGATCCTACGAAGTTTGTTTAACAGCTGCCAATGTAGCCGGTTCGGAACAGGCCTGCCAGATGATTACGGTGGTTTTTGCCCCAGTTGCCAGTTTTGATATTGACACCTTGGATAACGGTTTGTATGCCTTCACCGACTTGTCCACCAACGCCCCGGGCAATTGGGCTTGGGACTTTGGGGATGGGAATACTAGCACAGCTCAGAATCCCACGCATACTTTTACGATGGCTGGCACTTTCGATATTTGTTTAACCGTGACCAACTCCGCTGGCAACAATACGACCTGCCAAAGTTTGACGGTCGTACTTAGTCCACAGGCTGGCTTCACGGCTACGATGGGAGAAAATGGCAATTATTCCTTCATGGATCAATCTACCAATGACCCCACTAGTTGGGCTTGGGATTTTGGGGATGGAAACACCAGTACCGATCAAAACCCTACACATACGTTTAGCACAATGGGAGATTTCAATGTTTGCCTCATCGTGACTAATGCAGCTGGTTCCAGCAACATTTGCCAAATGATCAGTGTAATCCTCAATGATGTAGATGATCCCGAACTGGAAGCCGCCTTGTCCGTCTTTCCTAACCCTGTAAGTGATGTATTACAGATCCAGTTACAGAACCAAAGCACACCAGGAGTTTTCTTACAAGTCATTGGTTTGAACGGTCAAACTCAGGTACGACAAGCTATACAAGGCCACACCACACTACAAGTTAGTAAGTGGGCAGCAGGACACTATACCGCTATCTTGTATGCTTCCACGGGGGCTATCATTGGCCGGAAACAGTTCGTTGTAAGCCGATAGTAAATTTATTGATCTGCTTAGAAGAGAATATTTAAGTTAAGAAAGGGTAAGCAGGGTTGCATCTATCAGATGCCCCTGCTTTTGTCTTTTTCAGCTGCTAGTTGTTGGTAAAAACTGCCAAATCGAGGCCAAATGTGTACCTTGCTATTCGTAGATTTAAACGCTCTTCAAAAAACCACATTTAGAGTATGTTTAAATTTCCATCAATCGGCTACGGTCGGCAAATTTTCTCCTGTGTTTCGTTAAAAATCCTCGCCGTACCTTCCAGGTATGCCTTCGTTTTTTGCCTCACTCAGAACAAAATTTGCTCGCCCTCGCACAATCCTGGATTTTTAAACATACTCTTAGGTAGATAGATCAATCGAATTTCATAAAGAAGTTGTTTAAAAATGATTGATTGCCTGCAATTCGAGAGAACATTCTTAAATTACTTCAAAGCTAACTATCAAGCATGAATAAGATCGCTCACTTAATCATTGGTGCAGGGCCTGCGGGCCTCGCAATGGCAGGACGAATGCGTAAAGCTGGTGTTCCGTTTGAAATTGTGGAACAAAGCCAGCAGGTTGGCAATGCCTGGCATAATCACTATGATCGTTTGCACCTCCATACGGTGAAGCAGTGGTCTCATCTCCCGCATCTCCCCTTTCCAGAAAGTTATCCGCTATACGTACCTCGACAAAGTTTAACTGAATATTTTGCCGATTACGCCAAGGAGTTCGACATTCAACCTCACTTTGGACAAGAGATCAGCAGTATTAGCAAACAGGAAGATGGAAGTTGGCTGGTGGAGAGCAAAGGTGGGAAAAGCTTTCTGGCTGAGAAGGTGATCATTGCTACGGGGGTAAATCGGGTTCCAAATATCCCCAGCTGGAAAGGGCAAGAGGACTTTACCGGAGAAATCACCCATAGTGTTCGTTATAAAAATCCAACCCCGTACCAAGGCAAAAGGGTTTTGGTGGTTGGGATGGGTAATACAGGAGCCGAGGTTGCTCTAGATTTAAGTGAGAAAGGCGTCGAAACTTACATCTCCGTGCGAAACCCTATCAGCGTTGTACCGCGAGATCTTAATGGACGCCCCGTGCAAGTGACCTCCAAACAGTTAGCCAAACTCCCACTTGGTTTAGGGGATTGGCTGGGTACTCAAATTCGGAAATTGTATTTCGGCAATTTATCCAAATATGGCTTGGAATCTTCCAAGATGCACCCTGCCGTCCAGTTGCGGGAAACGGGAAAGACCCCTATCGTCGATATTGGCACTATTCAGGCCATTAAGGAGGGGAAAATTAAGGTCATGAAGGATATTGATCAATTCACGGAAACCGGGGTACAATTCAGAGATGGATCGCAACAAGACATAGATGCTGTCATTCTCGCCACTGGCTACAGGGCTAAAGTAGAAGCTTTTTTAGAACTAGGAGAAGAACTGCTCGATAAGTATGGTTGTCCCAAACAACCCATCGCAAATGGGTACCATGAAGGGCTTTACTTCTTAGGCTTTGACAACTATAAATTGGGTGGAATTCTTGGCACCATCAATACGGATTCGCAGACCATTCTAGAACATCTACAAGCGGTGAACTAGCAAAATATCAAGGCCAAAAATTCCAGCAATCAATCCCGAATTTGCAGTCCAAATTCTTTCATTTTTGGAATTTCATACTGGCTATCCTCGGCAGGATATCGGAGTATAGCTTCGTATTCTCCAGTTTCTTTGGCCAGCGACCAAACTAAGCTTTCACCTGCTGGTTTGGTCCTGGACACCTTGCTGAAGAAGGGATCCTGAAAAGTATCGTCTGCATCTACCACTTCCCAGCCCTCTGCTTTGAACTTTGCAATTAAATCTCCTAGAAACAATGCACTAGTCAGATTATGATGAAGCAGTAAAGTGTGTGGAATACGTCTTTCGGTCAACTGATAAGCAAGGCTATCATAGAAATTAGCTCTTTCTAAGATGTGCTGTAGGTAAAAGGATTTGTATTTGGCTATTTCAGCCGTATCCACTGCTGCTCCTTGCATATATTTTATCAACTGACCATTAACATACCAATCCGATGCGTCAATTGTTACATGCCCATTCCGATATCCATGCTGCTTAAGTACATTTCGAAATCCCTCAATTTTCTCTTGAGTCTTTCCTTCTTTCAAGTAGGGAAAACGAAAGAGCTTTGTATAAGTGTCATAACTTGAAATGACCTTATCCGTCTTCAACAGCTCGTCTTCAAAATCGTCTGGTCCAAGTTCCTCCCGATTGAAACTGGGGTGTGAGTAAGTGTGATTAGCGATCAAATGTCCATCCTTTGACCAACTATCCAAGAGGAACCTGCCTTTGGCATCTTGTTTATTGCGGCCTGTGACAAAGAATACCGCGGTCAGCTCTTCTTCTCGCAAGGAAGTCAAGATCATCTCATTCCAGTCCTCGAACGGGTAGTGTAAAATATCTGTGGTAATGCCATCATCAAAGGTAAAGCTCACCTTTGGCTTAGTTTTGGACTGTTCCTCAATTAGCTGATCTGCTGCGGGCTGGCAGCTCCCTAAAAACAGTCCAAGAAATAGCAGTATTTCGACTTTCATATCAATCTTTGAAGCTTGGAACTCTCTTTGATCGTCTAGAACCTGGGTTTATATCATTTACAATTTGACCCAACTCTCCGTCTGGGCACTGGCAAAGAGCGCATCAATCACTTTCATGTTTCCAACGGCATCTGATAAAGGAGTAGGTACCGGTTTGTCGTCTAGTATGGCTTGAGAAAATAAATCTCCCTGAAGGGTATACTGATCCGCTACAGGTAGAAGGCATTCCTCTGTCTTTCCACCTTTGTGGAGCCAAATTCGACAAGCCTTATCCGGAGGTGCATTAAACGGTATTTCAATTTCCACTCTACCTTCTGTACCATAGATGTGAACCACCTGGTGCGGGGCCATTTGCGTGCTGCAAGTAAAGCTAGCGGTAATCGCTCCAAAATCCATCATACCAGATGCCAAACGATCCATCCCCATGGTTGGATCTAATTCCACCATACCAATCACTCGATTCGGTTCCGCTCCGACAATAAACCTGGATAGGGATATACAATAGCATCCGATGTCCAGTAACCCACCTCCTCCAATGTCTGACTTATTTCGCACGTTATTGGGATCCGCATTGAAGTAGGAAAAAGTGGAATTGATCGTCACCAAGCGCCCGATTGCTCCTGAATCCACCCACTCTTTGGCCTTTACCCATTGGGGATGGTGGCGATACATGAAGGCCTCCATAACCTTTAATTCCGGATACTTTTGGGTCTCCTCCAAAAGAGCCATAGCCTCTGCTGCATTTAATCCAATGGGTTTCTCACACAGCACGTGCTTCCCGGCTTCCAGGCATTTTAGAGTCCACTCCACATGCAGATGATTGGGAACAGGAATGTAAATGGCCTGAATATCAGGATCTGCCAGCAGGTCTTCGTAGCTACCATAGGCTTTAGGAATTCCTAAAGATTGGGCCGTTTTTTGGGCGGAGGCTAGACTTCTAGAACAGATGGCATCTATGGTTGTGAATTGGCCTTTTTGCATGGCGGGAATGACCTTGGTTCTCCCAATTTTTGCGGTACTAAGAATACCCCAGGAAACAGTTTGCATGGCGATGAGTCAGATTAAACGTATAATGAGAAGTGGAAAGATAAGTTTTGCGATACTCTTTTCCTAAATCAGTGGATCTTTGTTTTACGCCTGCATTAATCCAACCGCTTAGTATTGCTTAGGAACTGTTGGACACTTCGTTTGTAGGTCTGCCCAAGTGGGATGGCTTGTTCTTGGATAAAGATCTGATTTCCATTGATCGACTCTATTCTTGCTGTAGCTACGATAAAGGATTTATGGACGCGTAAAAAGGAGGAAGTTGGCAATTGGCTTTCAACAGTAGATATTTTTTGGTGGGTTTTAATGCTTCGTCCCTCTAATTGATATCGGCAGTAATTCCCTTGTGCTTCAATCCAAAGTAGTTCGTGCAAGGGAATTTGATGAAAAGCTTTACCCACCTTGACGAAATACTGCGCTTCCGAACTAGGCGGCTGGTCTGGTGACACAGAGGGCTGATAACGATTTACCGCTTTCAAAAAGCGATCAAAAGAAAAGGGTTTGAGGAGGTAATCCAAGATTTCCCATTCGTAACCCTCCAAGGCATGTTCTTGATGAGCAGAAGTAATGATCACTGCCGGCCGATGAGTCAAAGATCGTAGTAAGTCAAAACCGGATAGTTTGGGCATATTAATATCCAAAAAAAGGAGATCAACTGGCTGTTTAGCTAGAAAGGACATGGCCTCCAAGGCATTGTAACTGTTGCCGACGCATTGCAAATGGGTCAACTGCGCCCCGTAGGATTGGATAATACGATGGGCGATGGGTTCATCGTCAATAATGGCGTATCTGATCATGATAGCTTAAGCTTCAGTTGAGCAAAAAAAATGTCCTCCTTCTTTTCAATTTCCAATTGATGTTTGGCTGGGTAGAGGAGATCTAGACGCTTTCGCAAGTTGCTAAGTCCTATCCCACTGGCCTTTTTATCCTCGGCGGGATCGAAATTATTCTCAACGGTATAAACCAGTTCTTTTTGATGCACTGCTACACCAATATGTAGGAAGGCACGATCTAGCATTCGTTCCACCCCGTGTTTAAAGGCATTTTCCAGTAAAACGATTAATAGTAAGGGTGGAATTTCATATTCTTGCTCACCCACCTCAACATTCATATCAATCTCCACTTCTTTCTGATATCGCAATTGGTGTAGAGCGATGTATTGCCGTAAATACTCCAATTCTCGTTTGAGCGGCACCCGCTCAGCTGCCCCCTCATACAAGGTGTAGCGCATCATGTCCGCCAGTTGCAAGATCACTCCAGGTGTTTCCTTAGCACCTTCTACGCTGAGGCCATACAAGTTATTCAAGGTGTTGAAAAAAAAGTGTGGGTCTAGCTGGCTGCGCAGCAAAGCCAATTTGGCTTGCGCATATTCGTGTTTCAATTGCTGATAGGCTAGCCACTTCCGATACAGCCATTCTACCACCAAATAAACGAAGGTGCCAACAAAAAGGGTCACGGCCGCCCAAAAATACAATTCCAGGGCCTTGGCATTGGCATGCTGATGTAGCGCGGCCCATTCCCATCGACTCCGGAACTCTGCCATACCAATTACGGCAAGCAATAGCAAAAGGACAATCGAAATAGTTCTGCCGTATTGACTCCAAATTTTCATGACTCTAAAATTACAGCACATGGCTTTAGCATCCAATTAAATGGATGAACGGTACTCTAGCCGTGTCCAACTCGGTTTTCCTGCGTACAAATGGCGTTAGCCCCTCTAACTCGATCGTTTCCCCGCTGCAGGCAGGCTTACGTCACTAAAATTTGCCTTTGCGGTAGTCCTGTTCTAGGTTTGAAGAAAAAAGCCATGTTGCGTACGCTGTTGATCTTTCTCTTGCTAGTGTTTTTGATGGGGATTTGGTATCCCATATTTGGTCAGCAAGCCCATGGATCCCCCTTCACCCAACAAGATGTTATAGCCTACTTATCTGGAGAAAAAACGGCTAGTAAGCGCCGAAAGCTAAACGCCAGAACCACCACCGCCGAACGGCGAATCGCCCGACTGTACCTTCAGGAATGGATGGAAGAATTGCAGGTAGATGCTCAAGAACATGGCTATCGCCAACCCAACCTCCATCCAGCCCTGGATTTCCTACTAACTCCTTACAAGGGCACTAATTTGTACGGGATACTACCCGCCCAGCAGACAGATGCCCCGTATGTAATCCTAGGTGCTCATTACGACTCAAAATTAGGCTGCCCCGGCGCCGTTGATAATGCTAGTGGAATTGCCTTAATCTTCGGCGTCCTACAACAGTTAGTATCTCTTGAAGAGCGAAAGAAACATGTGATGATTGTTTTCTTTGATCAGGAAGAAGAAGAACTAATCGGCAGCACGGCCTTCGTTCAATTCCTGAAGCGAGAACAGTATCCCATACATTCCGTGCATACCTTTGATATGGTCGGCTGGGATGGAGATGGGAACTATGAAGTAGAGTTGGGAGCGCCTAGCCCGCTCTTGCTTCCGCTGTACAAAAAACACGCTAGCCTATTTGAGATACCCCTGTATAGCATCCCGGGGGGATCTACTGATTATCAATCTTTTCTAAAGGAAGGATACCCCGTTATCGGTGTAAACGAAGCCTTTGTTAAACAAGATTTTTCGCCTTATAAGGATACGCCCAAAGACACCTACGATACAGTCAATTTCGAGTATCTCCAGCAAGTGACAAGGTATGTCACATCTGTAATCACTGATCTCATCACCTCAGAAGATGCTATTTATGAGTCAAATTAACTACCCGGCCCCACCTATTAACTGGCAACGCCTGATACTTTGGATCAGTCTACTTTTATGGTTAAAAAAAGGTATTGCCTACGCCTTGATCGGAAGGATATGGATATTGTTCTTAATGATCTTATTGGGATGGGCGCTGATCACTACCTACAACACTCAACCAAAGCTTCATCGTATGCTGCTACGATTTTGGGGGCTGTACCTGATGATCTGGGGCTTAGTAAGAGTAGTGTTGGGTATACTCATCAAGATATTTCCCATTTCAGATTTGCATGTCAGTCAAAACTTTGATTGGCTGGGCAATCTGTACAGCCTTGGCTCCCTTGTGTTTGGCTGGGTTCTTTTTCGCAAAGCCCGAACTCGTGTTAATCCATAAACCAAGTCCACTACAAAATCCTACATCCATTATACTTTCACTTCCACCATGCCTACGGGCAGTCCATTTATTTGATTAAAAGGGGATGGTCAATAAGCTCAGATTGAGTAAATCTCCGCCCCTTTTTTTCATTTTCGTTAATTCATATTCCTAAATTCAGACGGTGTAATACCTTCCTTACTCTTGAAGAGCTTCCCAAAATATTGTGGATACTGAAAACCCAATGAGAAAGCAATCTCACCGATCGAAGCAGTAGAGTTTAGCAAATGATTTTTGGCCAACTCCAATACATGGTAATGGATAATATCTTGTGTGCTTTTGCCCGTTTCTTTTTTCAATAAGTCACTAAGATAATTGGGGGAAAGATGCACTTCCTCAGCACATTGTTTTACGGTGGGTAGACCCTTTTTGGAAGGTTGGTCCGAAGAGAAGTATGCGTTGAGGAAATGATTAAGCCTAGTAATGATATGTTTGTTTGATTCCTCCCTGGTGATAAATTGGCGGTCGTAATACCGATCGCAATGATTCAGAATCAGCTCCAAAGTAGATGATAATACCTTTTTGGTATGTTTATCAATAGGGCGATTGATCTCTTTTTGTAGGGTACTTAAGATTTCTGTTAGGTTCTCTTTCTCATCCTCCGAGAGATGCAATACTTCATTGGCTCCATATTCAAAAAAGCCGTAGCCAGCCATTTTAGGATGCAGGGTAGTTCCTGAGAACAAATCGGGATGAAAGAATATTCCCCAATTATACTCGCATTCGGAAAGTTCAGGATTATCTATACTTACTACTTGATTGGGGGCCGTAAAGAATAAGCTCCCATTTTGAAAATCTAGGTGTTGCCTGCCATATTTTACACTACCACTCTTTAATTGCTTGAGGACAATGCTATAAAAAGTGCTGGTCGTCTGCTGCTTACTTAAATCTCCCAGGCTATTAAAATCTACCGTAGAAAAGTCGATAATACTTATTAAGGGATGCTTGGGTGGCTTTTGCCCAAAGAATTCATTAATCTGACTGATGCTCTCAACTTTGAAAACAGGCTCCATAAAAAACTTAATTCGTTAAGTATTCGTAATACAGTTGTATAGACTGTTGTGAGTAGGCCTCACTAATTAGAACTCCCACCATCAGGATTATTACAGCAAAAGAGATACCGTGCCAATACGTGTTCTTGACCGACAAAATCACCAATAAAGCTGCTACAATAAAAGCGCTGAACACCATTTGATAAACGGGATAATCTTTCTTGACCTTTGCCATTCGTTCCGTCTCTACCTGCCTAAACTCCGTTTGATCTTCCTGGAAGAGCGCGGTTTGCTTTTTGAGCAGGGTAGTCTCTGTAGACCGATAACCAAAACCACCTGCGAGTATCAGTAAACTACCTATCAAAGCACCTGTTTTCAACCCGGAACTTAAGGGACTCGTAGCAGAGAAATGCGCCCAGGCAGCTACGATCAGCAACAATACGCCAATGATTATGAATTGTGAGCCCACATTTTTCTGGGCGGTAATATATGATTCCAGATGGGTAAGTAATGTCATTATTGGTGATGGTTTAATCTCTTGGGAATAGTGATTCTACTCTCTGCTTTAATTCTACATTGAATTTCTTGTAGGCAGCCCTTATCTGATGCTTCGCAAGAAAGTTCATAAATTTACTATGCGCACCGTGAAATCCATCTTCTTGTTGAAAAAGCGTGGTCCCCTTTTCCGTAGCTTTAATGGAATAAATGTGATGGTCCGTCATTCCATGGGCGTTAAGTTCACCCGACCAACCGAAAATTTTGCCATGCTCATAGTCGGTTACAATATGCGTAAATTCCATCACACCGCCGGTCATAGGATTTTTGAAATAGGCAGTTGAGATTTCTCCTTTCCTCAATTCATCTTCTTTGATTCCAATAAAAGAGCTACTCCATTCTTTGAGCTTATTCCAGTCCGTCAATACACTCCACACCTCGTCAGGCGTAGCATTTATTTCTATCTCCGTAAAGATGTTGTTTGATTTGTCTTGCATTTCCATTTGATTTTGAAGTCCATAAAGGGACCGGGCCTAATTCATCAGGATTTAGTTCAAAAGCCTTGAATCTCCGTACTATTAACGATCACGACCAGATTCAAGGCTCTCACCTATTCAGTAGACTATTACCTTTACTTAATCATTTGTCCAGGTAATATTTTATCAATGAAGCCATCTCCTAACCAGTCTTTCATAAATACAGCAGCTATGGCATCCATATTTGGACGATAGCGTCTCTTTGGGTGCTTATCTGAAGCCGCATGAACAACAGCTTTTGCAATGGTATCTGGAGATGCTCCGTTATCGATTCCCTTGCCCCATTTTTCTCTAAAAGTTTTCATTTGATCTGCGTAATCAGCCGCATCAGGATGATTTTCGCACTTCTCCAAATAGGGGAAGCTGGCGTTATCAATGTCTGTATCGATGTAGCCTGGTTCAATTAGCGAGACGTTTATTCCAAATTCTTTTACCTCCATGCGCAGACCGTCTGCTACCCCCTGTTGTGCAAATTTGGTGGCGGGATACCAAGCTGCACCAGGCATAGATACGTGTCCTGCCACTGAAGAGGTAATGATAATGCGTCCTGACCTCGCTTTTCTCATATGTGGCAGAACATTAAACGCTCTTGCATTTCCGATCACATTTACATCAAATTGGTGTTTTACATCTTCAATGCTATGGAGCTCCACCGGACCTAGGAGGCAATAACCTGCATTAGCAAATAGGACGTCAATCTTGCCATCGTTCTTAATGATAGTGTCAACGACCTTTTGGACATCCTCATCTTTGGTAACATCACAATGCATTACAATCGCCCCCATTTCTTCTAAGTCCTTCATTAGGTGGGTCCTCCGGGCAGTAGCATACACCTTAAAGCCATTTTCCAATAACATTTTAGCAGAGGCATGACCAATTCCGGTTGATGCTCCAGCGATAAAAACTGTTTTTTGACTCATTTTGGGTGGGTTTAATGAATGATTATTCGAATACAAAGATCGAGTGGTTTAGCCTGCAGCCTGTAATACGAATCTCTGATTATTGTATGCTTATCTCTGATTCTCTTTCTTGCACTAGCACCATATTGTTCCTCAATAAATTCCTGGAATTCTCCTTTTTCCCTAAGTTGTGAGGAAATGCATAAACCAACCGAAGATGAGAATTTTCAACCTGCAACTTTCCGCTCTGCTATTGCTACTATGGGCTTGCCAATCTCCCCCCGCAGAGGAGCCTCCCACGGACCGGCCGAATATCTTATTTGCCATTGCCGATGATATTTCCTTTCCACATATGGGTGCCTATGGAACTTCCTGGGTGAAGACGCCCAACTTTGATTGGGTGGCGGAACATGGGCTATTGTTTCAGCAAGCCTATACGCCCAATGCGAAGTGTTCACCATCTCGCGCCATCATCCTTACTGGTCGCAATAGCTGGCAATTGGAAGAAGCAGCGAATCACGTTCCTTTCTTCCCCGCCAAGTACAAGACCTTTTTTGAAGTTTTAAAGGAGCAGGGATACTTCACCGGGCACGTCGCCAAGGGCTACGCTCCGGGTAATCCAGGGATGGTTGACGGCAAACCTAGGGAACTAGTGGGCCCAGCCTTTAACGAAAGTAAAACCACCCCGCCCACTAAGGCCATTGGCGCTTTTGACTACGCTGATAACTTTGAACTTTTCTTACAACAAAGAGAGGCAAACCAACCCTTCTGCTTTTGGTATGGCTCCTTCGAGCCCCATCGCGCTTATGAATATGGCACCGGTGTCCGCCTCGGCGGGAAATCTGTGGAAGACCTTGACAGTCTATTTGCTTTTTACCCAGAAACAGATTCCGTACGTAATGATGTGTTAGATTACGCCTACGAGATCGAGTACTTTGACCAGCATTTGGGGAAAATGCTTCAACTGCTCCGGGAAAGTGGGGAATTGGCCAATACCTTGGTGATCGTGACCGCAGACAATGGTATGCCTTTCCCTAGGGCAAAAGGTCAGGTCTATGAACGATCCAACCACCTGCCACTGGCGATTATGTGGGGAGAGAAGATCGAAGATCCGGGTCGGGTAATCGAAGAATTCGTCAGCTTCTCTGATTTCGCGCCAACAGTCTTGGATGTGGCTGGCGTAGACGCTACAAAATCTGGCATGCAAACCCTTGAAGGGCAAAGTCTGACCGACCTATTTACTAATACTCGATCGGCTCCCAAACGGAACCACATGATCATCGGAAAGGAACGGCATGATATCGGCCGTCCTAATGATGTAGGTTATCCCGTTCGAGGAATTGTTACAAAAGACTACATATATCTCATGAACTTCAAATCTGATCGTTGGCCTGCCGGAAATCCTGAAACGGGCTATCTGAACTGTGATGGCAGTCCAACCAAGTCTGCCATACTACATAGTAGACGATACGATGGAGAAAACTTCTACTGGGATCTGTCTTTTGGGAAACGCCCAGCTGAAGAATTGTACTACATTGCGGAGGATAAAGATTGTATTAAAAATTTGGCGGGACAGGAGCAATTGGCAGAGATCCAGGCCAGCTTAAAGACACAACTGCTAGACGTCCTAAAGGCTCAGCAGGATCCTCGAGTGCTGGGGAATGGAGATGTGTTTGATGCCTACATTTACTCCGATGAACCAAGACGAAATTTCTATGACAAATATCTTAATGGTGAGGTTACCCCCAAACAGACTGGTTGGGTAAATCCAGATGATTACGAAAAAGTAAAAAACTGATCAATTCCTTTGCTATGGCGGTAGATTTCCAACAGATCATAATTGGTGCAGGATTCAGTGGGCTGGGCGCAGCGATTCGATTGCAGCAGTCCGGTCGATCAGATTTTATCGTGTTCGAAAAAGCTAATCAGATTGGCGGTACCTGGCGAGATAATGTATATCCGGGTTGTGCTTGTGATGTGCCTTCCCATCTGTATTCTTTTTCATTTGCACAAAACCCCAATTGGAGTCGAGTCTTTTCTCGGCAGCCCGAGATCTTAGCCTATATGGAAGATTGTGTAGATCGATTCCACCTGAGGGATAAAATTCGGTTGAATACGGGGATTTCAGCATTGAAATTCCAAGAAAAGCAAGGTAGCTGGAAGGTAGAAACCGAATCGGGGGAAAGTTTTACCGCCAGAACGGTACTCCTCGGCCTAGGCCCTTTGAATGTCCCAAAGATTCCACGGATCGAGGGTCAAGATTCCTTCACCGGCGTTCAATTTCACACCGCCAAATGGTGCACTGACCATGATGTAACGGACAAACGGGTGGCCATCATAGGAACGGGTGCCAGTGCCGTACAGATCATCCCCGAAATTGCAAAAAAGGTAAAGCAGCTCTTCATTTTTCAACGTTCTCCTCCCTGGGTAGGTCCGCGGCCGGATGCAGCGGTGAATTCCGTCATACAAGGGCTATTCAGACGCTTACCGTTCTTACTTTGGCTTCCACGTACCTTGATCTATCGCTATCTTGAGTTTAGGGGAAGAGGCTTATTCGGCAACCCCTCGGCCCACCAACAGATGCAAAAACGAGCCTTGAGACACATTAAAGAATCCATATCCGATCCGAACCTCAGAGAAAAGGTCACGCCGAAATATCAAATCGGTTGTAAAAGAATTTTACTCTCAGAAGACTACTACCCGGCCCTACAATTACCCAATGTTGAATTGATCACGGAAGCAGTTACAACTATTGAAGGAAATACCATAGTCGGGGCCGAAGGGACTCGCCGTGAAATCGATACCTTGATCTACGCCACTGGCTTCGATGCCGCTAGCTATGAAAAAGGGATCAATATTACAGGGCTTAACGAACAATCTCTATCGGATTGCTGGTCGGCAGCTGGACCAGAAGCCTACTTAGGTACTACCATCAGCGGCTTTCCCAACCTGTTTTCGATCATTGGCCCCAATACCGGACTTGGACATAACTCCATGATTCACATGATGGAATCTCAATTCAATTATATCCTCAGTTACTTAGACCTCCTGGAACAGCGAAATGCCTTGTATCTCGATGTCAAGACAGAACGGCAGGTGGCTTATAATGAGGATATCCAAGCACAGCTGGCGGGCATGGTTTGGTCTACGGGCTGCAACAGTTGGTACCAAATGGATGATGGCAAAAACACAACGCTTTGGCCTGGTCCCACCACCACCTACCGACAGCACACACGGAAGGTGGAAGCGGCGGATTACGTGATTCAAGAAAAGGATGCAATTTCAGATGCGTTGAGCCGGGTATAACCCCCTTGACCTCCCCGGCCGATGGCTGGTGTTTTTCACCACCATCTCTCCCTGCCTCCTTGACCACCCCGGATATGTCGAAGGTGAAAATCTATCTGGCTAGCTAGACAGGCCCCTGCAACCGCTTGGGGGATATATAGATAGCCTGATAGATTGACACCTACAACGGCTTGAGAAGTAACATCTCGCCTCCTCGACCTC
>JABSSL010000059.1:25156-27599 GCA_013214355.1 Saprospiraceae bacterium
CCGCTTGGGGGATATATAAATNGCNTNATAGATTGNCACCTACAANGGCTTGNGANGNAACATCTNGCCTCCTCGACNTNCCCAGTCGATGGCTGGTGTTTTNCACCACCATACCTGCAACGGCTAGGGGGGGGAAACAATCTGGCTAACTAAACAGGCTCCTGCAACCGCTTGGAAGGCAAATATATATGGCTTGATAGATCCGCACTTGCAACGGCTCTCGAAGCAACATCTCGCCTCCTCGACTTCCCCAGTCGATGGCTGGTGTTTTCCACCACCATCTCTCCTAGCCTTCTTGAACCTCTCCAGCCAATTTTTCAAAAAACAAATCTAGCAAATGGGAACTCTTCTCCTTCTAATGTAGTTAATACCACCAGAATTGAAAACCCCAAAACCATATCATATCATGACCAACCCTACCCTACTCGCCTTGCCGCCTCCTTGATCTTTCCCTAGATCAATAAAACATATTGCTTAATTATGGATGCACCGATCCCCAAGGATGGGAACCGTGCCAACAACACCAATTTAACCTTCACGAGCAGATCAGAATTGGCTAATCAACTATTGCTCCTGTCTCAAGGTCAGGAGTTGCTTCCAAAGGATTTGGAAGTACCCATCGTTTATCAGGTGTTGGGTCTGCCCTTTATTGACGACGTCGATCGGCAAATCTTTTGTCATGATCTACGCTTGCTAATCTCATTGGAAAGTATTCCACTGGCTGATCTAGCAGGTTTCTTGCCCCTCTTGTCGCAGCTTCAGCGGATACACAACCCTGTGGCCGGTTTAAGAAAGACATTACTTACCCTGGCTATCGAATCCCAACAGGGGCTGACCTTCTTTCCGCTAATCCAACAGTTCCTTACTGCTAGTACTACGCTTCCTACCACAACTTCCTCATGGAAAATCGTATTGCAGCTGTTGGTATTCCATAGAACTTCCAAGCAAGTTGCCAAGCTTACTTTGGGAAAAGGATTGGATGCCATTCCAGACGCTGTCAAGGCTAAAATGCATAGCTTACTGTATAGTCAATTGCGAGTGTACAGCTGCGTGCTTACTTTCAAAAAGGCCTTCTCCGGGGAAGATTGGTTACTATTTAGCTGTATCATGAATCAGATTCGTTTTCCTCATGAGCAAGCTTTTGGGATCGCTCGAATCCTACGACAATTCATCTTGGAATGCCTCCCCATGCTGCGCATTCGTCTGGCAGAGATATTTCATAATATACCCCTAAAGCTAGCGGAAGTACCAGCTCAACAGCGCGTTCTTCGGCTATTCTGTTTCTGGTTACTGCACAGTCAGCCAGATACCTTCGAATCATTAGTCTCTTCACTACCTAGCTACACTGCTGACCTAGAGCTGAACCTAGATTATGAGGCGTTCCGAAAGCTAAGTTTTGACAAAGTAATTCGGTATTTACCACTGTGTTTCATCTGGAACGAACAACCTATCTTATTCCAAGATCACGCATTGGCCATACACCTGGCAGCAGGTAAAAACCTTAGAACCTATCCTGATTTTATATACCCTGTCAGCAAAAGAATGGCGCATGAATTCTGTCAGCTGCAGCCGGAGGATGAAGTGCATTATTATTCGATTCGTCAACTCCTTACCGTGGCCTATATGAACACATTTGTACCGGAGCGGCATCGTATACTTTATCCATATATAGAATACTACATCGTTCTCGCTTGGCTACCTAATTTCACTAATAATATAGCACAGGAGCAATACATCTTTGAGCGATGGGATACCTTTTTGCGCAAACTTTTCTCTATTGCTCTACCCGAAGCAATTTATGCTCCAGATATCCGTCAGCTATTCGGCTACTATCGGCATTTAATTGATGAGCGTATTGAATGGTCTTTGCGTGGAGCGAGCTGGAATTCGATGTTGCGGAGAGCCAACGAATGGTATGAGGCCCAAAGAATCGAAAGCAGAAGTCCCAAGTTAGCCAGCAAGTGGAAGGAAAAAAGTTATCCTGGGTTTGAATGGAAGGATACGGATGGGATCCGATATACCATAACTGAGCTTACGACGGCTAAAGCCTTGCGACAAGAAGGTTTTAACCTACAACATTGTGTAGCTACCTATCAAAGTAGATGCATTAGTGGTCAAAGTGCCATTTGGTCACTCAGTAAATGGGAAAATCAGCAACAGGAGAGACTGATTACTGTAGAGGTGAATAAAGGACGGAAAATTGTGCAAATGAGAGGATTAAATAATAGAAGTGCTAACCGCTTTGAAAGGGATTTGGTGAAGCGATGGGCATTATTGGCAAAATTAGAGATCATAAAAGGAGTTTAACTGTTACAAGTTTTCAAAATATTCTACAAGTGAAATACCACCCCCAAAGGAGGTGGCTTCAATGAACTTCACCCCCAAAGGGGGCTAACCTCTAAAAGAGGGTAAAATCTTTGCGGTCGTTTTCTTGCTCTCGTTC
>JABSSL010000006.1 GCA_013214355.1 Saprospiraceae bacterium
CTTCCAAGGGGACCGATATCACTGCAACACCAGTTCTTTACCCTACAATTACCCTACAATCAAAATCAGCCTCCCAGAATATTATTCCGAAAGGCTGATTCTTATGGCATTTTCAGGGACGCCCTAGCTAGTGGCTTAAAACGCAATTGTCTGGTCAATTACGCCAGCCACTTTCGGAAAAAAGAATTTGGCAAAACAAGCTTATTTTACCTCCATCTTCTCCACTCCTGTCCAGCCTTGTGGCACCCCCTTCTCCAGATATCTAGAGGACTTGTTTAGAAAAAGTTTTGCAGTCGAATCATTGGGACTTTGCTTGGTGATTGCTTCGAATATTTGCCTGGCCTTCCTAAAATCCTGCCCAAAATAAGCACGGATACCTTCTTCGAACAGGCCAAGACTTTGTAGTTTGGCGGTGCTCAACTCGGGGATATCTCCATCAAAACATTCGTAGATACCTAAGGCCTGGTTTTTTCCTTTCAATTGTACTTTACCAAGAAAACGGAAATGGTGATCTATATCCGTCATGCCCGCTAAGCTATCCTCGCTCAACAGAATATTGGTGCCATAATGCTTGTTAAGACTCTCCATTCTGGAAGCGGTGTTCACGGTATCTGATATAGTTGCGGCATCTAACCGTTTATCATCTCCTATAATTCCCATAATGAGATTGCCAGTGTGAAAACCTATTCCGATATTGATGGGTAGGCGATCTTTCCGGATGCGATCTTTATTGTAGGACTGTAGATTTTGTTGAAAAGCGATGGACGCTTTTAGCGCATCTACCGGGCTTTTCTGGAAAATGGCCATAATCGCATCACCCAGGTATTGGTTGACAAAGCCGCCATGCTGATCAATGATGGGCCCCATGCGCCGGTTGAAAGACTGAACGAATTTGAAGTTCTCATCGGGTGTCATGCTTTCCGATAGGGTAGTATAAGACCGGATGTCGGAGAAGAATACGGTCACTACTTGTTCGACTTGGTCGCCGAGCTGCACTTCGGTAATGTTATCTCTGCCCAAGGTCCTTAGGAAGGCATTGGGGACAAATCGACCAGTTGCTCGATTGATATTGTGTAGGTTGAGTTGAGTTTTTACCCTGGCCAAAAACTCCTCGCGGGAAAAGGGCTTGGCTAGATAGTCATTGGCTCCAGTACTAAGCCCCTGTACTAGGTCTTTGACCATGTTTTTGGCAGTCACCATAATGACGGGTAATTCAGACGGCAGGTATTTTTCCCTTATCTTTTCACATACCTCATAGCCAGACATTCTGGGCATCATCACATCGAGGACAACCAGATCAAAAGAACCGGAACTATCCAATACCTTAAGGGCTTCTTCCCCATTCATGGCTTTGGCTATATTGTAATGGTCGTCATCGAGGTGATTGCTCAGAACATGTTGATTGATGGGCTCATCATCGACGATAAGAATGTTAACTTGATGACCATCCGTGGGAGTGTAGGAGGTTTCGGCATGCTCTGCCAGCTGTCGACCTAGTAGTGGTAGAATCTCGCTGTCTTCATTATTGGTATCCTGGGGTGGTTTTTCTGGTAGCTGATCGCTGAGTGGGAGGGTAAAATAGAAGGTCGAGCCCTCTCCTGGCGTTGATTCTAGCCAGATCTTGCCGTGATGCAATTCAACCAATTGCTTACTGATCGACAGGCCTAGGCCAGTACCGGCAAACTCTCTGACAGTGGAACCATCTTCCTGGTGGAAGGCTAGGAAGATAGAATCATGTTTATCCGCCGCGATACCAATACCGGTGTCCGTGATGGCTATTTTCATTTCCTGATCGCTTGGTTCTGCTGTGATTCTTACTTGCCCTTCAGTAGTAAACTTTATAGCGTTGCCGATTAGGTTATGCAGAATCTGTTGCAGGCGATCTTCATCAGCTAAAACAGGCGGTATCTTCTTGGGGATGGCATTGATCAACTTCAATTTCTTGGCTGTGGCGAGGGGTTGGCTGATACGTAAAACGACGGCTGACAAGGCGCAAAGATCGACGGCTTTGAGTTGTAGCTGCAGTTCGGCATTTTTGAGACGGGAAAAGTCCATGATGTCGTTCACTAGGTTGCGAAGCCGTTTTCCCGCTGAGATCAGCATCGAGAGGTTTTCTTGCAGAACATCGGGCTCAAGTGTTTCTTTTTTGGATTGCATCCACTCGGCGATTCCAATAATTCCATTTAGGGGAGTTCTCAACTCGTGTGAAGTATTGGCCAGAAATTGATCTTTGAGATGGTCGATTTCCTCCAGCCGTTGCACCCTCTGTTTTTCTATCTCTGCGAGTCTTTGTTGGCGTTTGTAGCGATATCGTTGCCATCCCGCTAGGATCAAGAAGAGGAGGACGCCTGTCAGCGCAAAAGCGAGCTTGCGGATGTTTTGCTCTTTCTCCAGTTGTAGCGCACTCTCTGCGGCATTTTTTTCTAGCTCCATGGATTCTTTTTCCAATCGCATGGTTCTACTTTCCAACTCCGCGCGCTCCTGAGCCACGCGGGCTAATTCAGCAGCTTTTCGAAGATTTTCCTCTGTACTTTGTGCCAGTTCGCTAAGCACTGCCTCCTTTTCAGCTGAAATTTGTTCTCTTTCCTTTTCTGACAAGCTGAGCACATCGCCCTGTTGCTCAATTACTTTTTCTAGTTCGGCCAATTGTTCAGCGGACTCCTGCAAATCCATTTTTGCTGTAATCTGCCGATACATGCGATTGATCTCAGCTTCTTTCTTGGGACGGCGGGTTAACCGATAAATGGTCTTAAGAATATCAAGGCCAGTCAATGCCGATGGGTAGTCCTTGGTTTCCCTGGCTAACCTAAGACCAGTGTTCACAATTCTGATGGCCCTGGTGTAATTACGAGTATCGCGGTAATAGATGCCCAGAAAAAAGGCACTGGTGCTTAGTCCTTTGGGATAGGGCAGTTGCTGGCTTAATCTAAAGGATTCTTCGGCATACTGCTTTGCCTGTTCAGGTTGAGAAAACTTCAGTTGATCCGCTAAGGAGTTGAGTAAATCTACCCTTTCGGTGCCTTGAGCCGTTTGGAGTTTTTCTTGTGAAGGGGTAATGGCAGTCTGTTGAGCCTGCAAATCGGGAATTGTATACACACAGAGAAGGATACAAATCCAGGATTTAAAATATACATAGGTCATAACTGGGCTAGCGGTTTTAGGCGTCAATAACTGATGTTTCTCTACCTTCTTTGACAGAAGAAAAATTCAAACCTATACGGCCTTTTTATCAGTAATTGCCTGGTCAAATCTCTCAAATGGAAATTCAAATGGGTTGATAAGGCTAGGAAATGGACTTATCTAGATGGTCAAGCAATTGTGTCTTAAACCACTAGGAGATGTTAATGTTAATCCGTTGTGAAATAGGTTGTGGCTGGAATTACGTAATCGCTGAAAAAGATTTTTGCAGTAGATCCAATGCCATCTGGATATCATCTTCGGTAGCAGTCATCGGAGGAGCAATGCGCATCACGTTTCCGTACAATCCTCCTTTACCAATCAGTAATCCATGCTTTTTAGCAGCATCCATTAATTGAGCGGCAGCTTTTGGAGCAGGTTCTTTGCTTTGTAGATCTTTTACCAATTCCAAGCCTTGCATAAGACCTTTTCCCCTCACGTCTCCGATGATAGAGAATTGTTCTTGGAGGCGATCTAGCCCAGCTCGCAATTGTTTTCCTAAAGTAGCAGAACGGTCAGGAGTGGCCTCATTTTCCAATACGTCCATCACACCTAAGGAGGCGGCACAGGCGACGGGGTTTCCACCGAAGGTACTGATCGTTAAGCCAGCTTTCAATGTACTTTCTGCGATATCCTTGGTAGTCATCGTATTGCCGAGTGGAAAGCCATTGGCTATGCCTTTGGCCATGGTCATGATATCGGGTTCGACACCGCTATGTTCTATACCGAACCATTTATTGCCGGTTCGACCAAATCCAGTTTGTACTTCATCGCTGATGAAGAGGCCTCCATAATGCTTAATGATTTGATGCGCAGTTTTGATATAGTCGTCCGGAGCGGTGATAAAGCCGCCGACCCCTTGGATGGGTTCCATAATGAAAGCCGCGATCTTTCCAGAGGTGGTCGTCCGAATAACTTCCTCGATGTCCTCAGCACAAGCCACCCCACAGGAAGGATATTTGAGCTTTAATGGACAACGATAGCAGTAGGGGTTCAAAGCATGCTTTACTCCTGCGAAATGGGTTCCTCCAGTCCTCCACGATCCTACCGCGGTGAGACTCATTCCTAAGGCAGATCGGCCACTGTACCCATGGCGCAACGCGACAACTTCCTGATGTCCGGTATGTGTTTGGGCCAGGAAAATAGCCGTTTCATTGGCGTCTGTTCCAGAGGTAGTGAAATAGGATACTTGGATATCTCCAGGGGCCAGTTGCGCTAATTTCTCCGCTAGATTAAGGTGAGATTCATTTGGGTATAGGGTAGAAGAGTGAATGATCTTTTCAGTCTGTTCTTTTACTCGCCGCGTTACTTCCGGACGATTGTGGCCGACGCTAGTTGTTAAGATTCCACCAAAGAAATCTAGATACTCATTACCTTCTACATCCCAAACCCGAAGACCTTCCCCTCGATCTAAAGGAAGAGGTTCTGTGTAGTAAAGCAGGTGGTTAGGGAATAGATATTCTTTCTGCTTTTTAAGAAGCGTTTCCTTTTTCTGATCGGTCATTTTATCCAGTTCCATCGGTGGAGATTAGGTGAAGTAGTAATGAATGCTTATCTCAATATAGTGAACTTGCAGAAAAACCTCATTCGCTCGACCTTAAAAAGAATCCAAGAACTGTTGATATTTGCTTCTGGTGAGTAAGGAAGAGCGTTTGACTTCTTGCAGTGCTCGGCCCAATTGTATAGCTGTGTATGGTTTCAATAGAAAAAAGCTATGCCTTGCCTGCTTGCGCAGCTGATCCACTTCCAATAGGGAAGCACAACAAAGAAAAAGAATAGGGAGCTGATACAGGAATTCAAAAATCCGTATTTGTTGAAGCTCTTCTTTAGAAATAGGCCCATTTAAGTCTACGATCACCAATTCTGGCCTTGGGCCTTCACGATCAATAGCCAGAATGGCGTCCCCTACCTCTTCACATTGATCGAACAAGTGATAGTCCCAACGCTGGATCAATCCTTGGATCATCCTGCTGGTAATTGGGTTTTGCTCAATCAATAGTATGGAAGTGGGACTTTGCATGGCTGCTAAAGTACTGGATCAGCTGAATTTAGCGGAGAGGATTTAAGTAAGCGACAGGAATTGTAAGTAAAGGGGGCCTGAGCTTATTGCAAGGTATATCTTTGAAAGTAGATCGTTGTGCAATATCCCTCCTCTGCGTTGGTCTGTATCTTTCCTTTTAGCTTTTTGCTAAGAATCTTGATCAGATCTGTACCAAAGGAAGTCGATTCCGAAGGCTCGATGATAGCGTTCTTTCCAAGACCGTCATCAGCTACCTTTAGGCATAAAGTTTTGCTAGGATTGATCCACAATCGGATCGTAATTTGACCAGATCGATCATCTGGGAAGGCATGTTTTAGGGAATTGGTTACTAGTTCATTGATGATAAGGCCGAGTGGAATGGCGGAGTCGACATCTATGGGTGGTACTTGGACATCTACCTGTAACTGGACTTTGCCAACTTTGCCAAAGGAATCCAAAAGATGATCCGTAAGGTCTACAACGTACTCCTTCATGTCCACTGCAGCCAGGTTTTCGCCCATGTACAATTTCTGGTGAATCAAACCCATAGATTGCACTCTATTTCGTCCTTCAGTAACAGCATCCAAGGCGGCGGGATCAGCGATGTAATCGGATTGCAAACTCAGAAGACTCGATAATACTTGTAGGTTATTCTTTACCCGGTGGTGGATCTCTTTGATCAAAAAGGCCTTTTCTTCATTGCTCTTCTCGAGTAGCTCATTTTGCCTGCGTTTGTTTCGGTAGGCCCACCAAAGGATACCTGCTATAATCAAGATTAGACCTAGTGATCCAAGGGAGTAGAATAGTTGTTGTTGTCTTTGCCTAAGTAGCCCCTCGGTTTGTTCAGTTTCAAATTTCACTCTAACCTCTTTGAGGTTTCGATCAGCCTCAATATTGTATATACTATCTTCTAGCTCTTCATAGATCTGGACATTTTTAAAAGCAGCTTCGTACTGATCTGAACCTGCGTAAGCAATGTATAGTGATTCGTACAAGTCGATGTAATCGCCCATCACATCATTTCCGTCATTTTTATACTGATCAATTATCTCTTCCAACATGGGGATGGCTTGCTCATATTTTCCCCAACTTACATACAGGCCAGCTAAATCTCTTCTTGCTTCCACCTCATCCAAGTCATAACCGGATTCGATAGCATACTTTCTGCTTATGAGGTAGTCACTTTCAGCTCTAGCATAGTTGCCAAAGGCTGCATGTAGCCGGCCACGGAGATTGTATGATCCGGATAAATGACTTTTGTCTTCCATAAGGGCAACCACCTCAATGGCCTTGTTAGCGTAAAATAGTCCCATGGTACTATCCCCCATATCTAGGTAATATCCCACATATCGCCTATACAGGTTGCTCAGGTCTTTGGGGACATTCTCTGGTTCTAAGAGCGTTTTCGCTTCGTCGAGGAAGGGAAGGGCTGCCTCTGTGGTCCCTTCCAGAAGGTGCGTATAGCCAACATCGACGAGGGCCAGGCCCGCTCCGGTGGCATCATCAATTTCTTTGTATAATTCAGCTGCTGCCAGACTATGATGTAAAGCCTTGTCGTAGAAAGGTATAATAATGTATAACCAGGCTAAAGCGGCATGGAGTTGCCCTTGTGCTGGCTTGTCCAGGAGCTCAATTTGGGAGAGCGAACTTTCCAAGTAAAGTTGGGCAGTATCTACTATATCAATATCGGTGTACACCTCACCAATGGTGAGCTCCAATTCTGCGATGTTCCTTGCTAGATTATTTTCTTTGGCGAGGGTCAGTGCTTTTTCAGCTTGTATCTTGGCGTTGGGATCGAAATAAGCATCCAACAAACGGATCATGCTATCGATCTGGCTTAACTTTTTGGGCAAAGGAATATCAGTAGCCTAGGCTTGATCAAACTCAGCTGCGCTCGGTGTTTGCGCAGATACACCAATAGTAACTATAAGCGTTAGAAATAGGAGGGAGAGTCGTGGCAAAAACTTCGACTCCATCATCACAGTTTATTGATACTTTTAAATAACTCTTCTCTATAAGATCGCCCCACCGGGATCATCTTTTGTCCAATCATCACATAGCTGTCACCAATCTTTTCAATATGCTGCAAGTGTACAATGTAGGATCTATGAATGCGCTTCAGGGGCTCGTGCTGAACGGATTGTGTGAATTTTTTCAGGGTACTAACAATGAGATGACTAGCATCCTTGGTTTTGATCGTACAGTAGCAGCTATCCGCTTCTATATATTGTATGTCATCTAGTCTGATTTTAACCAAATGTTCCTTGGACTTTACAAAGATGCTCTTGTTTACATTGTAGGTTAGGGTCTCTTCCTCCGATTGTTCGATGGCTTCTGGACTAGGAGATTGATCCATAAAAGCTAGGTCGATGCTGTGTTTGATATCCGTTAATCTGAATGGTTTGGAGAGAAAGCCATGCGGCTGGGTCAGCTTGGCGCGATTGAAGGTGCGCTCATCGGTGTTGGAGGTGAGGTAAATGATCGGAATAGGAGCTATTCGGCTGATCATATGTGCCGTATCCACGCCATCCAAATCTCCTTCCAATTGAATATCCATCAATACGAGATCTGGAGCTTCCTGCTTTATCAAGTCCAAGGCCTCCTCCCCAGAATCAACGGCTTCCATGACCTCATAGCCCATTTTCTTCATGGATCGCTCTAGGTCAGCAGCAATAATTGGATCGTCTTCCACAATCAGTAATTTGATTTGCTCCATCGTTTGGGTTGTTGGCGTGAAATTCATTCAAATATAATCTTCTTGTACAAATCTCGTGGACAATCATAAAATGAGATGAATAAGTGCCACTGACGATAACTGTCAGTGAAGCGTTGAATTTCATTTTAGAGTGTCTCGAAACACAAGATTTGTCTAAGAATCAAACACAATAAGAACCAAAAGGCTGAGTACCCAGTGGTGAGTACTCAGCCAAAAGCTCGGTATAGATCAATTAATAACTAATCTTTGGTTCTGAACCTGGATGCCCTCCTGGGTGCTAATGCTTAATTGTAGGAGATATAAACCCTTGGCAAATCGATTGATGTCTAGGGAGAAATTATTCTCGCCCAGGCTTGTGCCAATTTGCTCTTGATACACCTCCTGACCGTTTGCACTAAACATTCGCAGTTGAGCTGTCGACATCATCTCAGTAGTAAATTTGACATTAACTTGCTCCCTGGCTGGATTCGGGAAAATAGATACTTGAAACGCTTCTTCTGCTAGCTCTTCTGTAGAGGTTACGGTATTACAGAAATCGGGATCACCGGCATTGACAATGACCTCGAAACTACAGACGCTATTATTCCCTACTGCATCGGTAAAAGTATAGCTTACCGTATCTGTTCCTACCTCAAATAAGGATCCGGAGGCCTTGTTGCTACTGATATCGGTAATCGCGCAATTGTCCACCGCAGTCGGTGCTTCCCATTCCACTAGCATGCTACATTGATCCAACGCAGTTGTTACGACAATGGAATCAGGGCAAGTGGTGATGGAAGGTGATTGCTTATCCACAACCGTTACATTGAACAGGCATTCTGTTATATTATTGGAAGGATCGGTGAAGGCATGCGTAACGGTAGTAGTACCAATTGGGAAATCAGAACCGCTGGCAAAGCCTGCCGTCAATTGCATACTGACTTGGCAATTATCGGTGGCGGTGGGTGTCTCATAGCTAACGATTTGCGAGCAGCTACCAATTGCTGCGTCAACCGTGATATCGTCTGGACAGGAGCTTACGGTCGGCGGTAAATTGTCAATCACGATTACATTGAAACTACAGGTAGCTATGTTGTTCGTAGCGTCTGTTAAGGTATAGGTGACTGTCGTCTCTCCTGCGGAGAAGAATGCGCCACTTTCAGGTCCAGCTATCCTAACCAGATTAGCGCCACAATTGTCCATCCCATTTGGAGCGATATAACCCACATTGGTTCCACAACTACCCTCGGATACAAACACGATTGTTTCAGTAGGACACGAACTAAAGGTCGGTGCCTCGTTGTCAATGACAGTGATGTTGAAGCTGCAGGTAGCTGTATTGTTGTAGTTATCGGTGAATGTATGTGTAACGGTAGTGGTACCCGGGAAGAAATTCTCCCCACTTGCGGGGCCAGCGGTACGATTTAGGGCGTACGTACAATTATCAAAGGCGGTAGGTAGCGGGTAATTGATAATTTCACTACATGCCCCTGGCGCTACGTTGACGGTTTGATCTTCTGGGCAGGAGGTGACCGAAGGTGGTTCATCGTCATTGACCGTAACCGTAAAGGAGCACGTGGATACATTGCCACTTTGATCCGTGGCTTGAAAGTATACAGTGGTAGTGCCAGGGAAAAAGTTGTCATTACTAGCAGGGCCTGCAATCTGGGTGACCGTGGCGGCACTGCAATTATCGGTGGCGGTGGGTAGGTCAAATAGGACACGTTCGCCACATGCCCCTGGGAAGTTGTTAATGGTCCGGCTTTGTGGACAAGCAGAAAGCGTTGGAGGGATGATGTCTTCTGGATTTCCATCTACAGTTGCCCTTGGAGTAGCATTGGGATCAGTGTTGAAGCGAACGCTGAGATTGATTTGATCCACAATAGCCAGTTCTCCCAAGGATGTCCCTTCGCACTCGGGATAAAGATAGACGGTTACATTGTTGTAATTGAGTTCATTTGGCGCATTAGGGTTTTGGGAAATGGCCAGGAGTGCGCCCCCGCCGTTACTATTGAAACAGCTGTTTGGCGCCAGGGTGTAAGCCACGCCTTTATCTGTAGCATTAAGCTCCGTGCCTGCAAAGGTGAATTTGGCTCCTCGGTTGTTGGAGCTACCATCCAATGCTAGCCAGTATGTTCTTTCGAAATCACTATCGTTGCAGATGTTCAAATTCAGATTAGCTGAGGAACCTACCGGAACATTTTCGATCAAAATGTCCTTGCCAGTTGCACAAAGGGAAGTAGCCGTTAACTTGGGTTGGTCAATTTTGACACCTCCTTCATAAGGGCAACTGGAACTGGTACTCGTTTCGATTAATGAAAAGACCGGCGTACCATACATAGGGTCTGTACCTACTCTATAAGTGAAGAGGTCATTAGGATCATCATCGCTCAGGGTGTAAGAAGTTACTTTTGAATTGGAACTCGTATTGGTCACACTTTCCCCAAATTCACTCCGAATCTCAATTTCAACTCCTCCTGATACACCGGTACCCTGAATTTCTGCTCCTACTTCTAGAGCTACATCTGCAGCAATGGTGATCGTGCTTTCTATTGTTTGAACGCTTGAGGTATTGATCTCCGTTTCAATGGTGGCGGAGGTCAGGCCACCAAAGGAGTTCACCGGACCATTTGCGGCATTAATAGCAGCTAATTTGTTCTGCTCATTCAGTTGCAATACTTGGTTCCAAGTTTTGATCTGTGAACGTGCTTTTGATCTGGTTAGGGCATCCTGGCCAGGATCATCTACAAGGCGCTGCTGATTGATGATGTCTTGCTGGATCTGCTGCTCCGTCATGGCAAATTTGTCTTGCTCTCCTGTTGCTCTAAAGGCTAACCTTTTCTCAATTCTCGTACTGCAATTACTCGGGTCAAAAATTAGGGCTTCAGCTATTCCGTATTCTAACCTTCTACCTACTCCAATAAAGATATCCCCAGAAGTGCCCGTATTCTGATCTAAATCGGAGGTGGAAAATTCTTGTGTAGTAGTGATGCAGAGTTCTGTTTCTGTTTGGCTTCTGTGCTCCAGACCTGCGGTTAGTCCAACGGTATATTGAGCATATACTTCAGCAGGAATCGCTCCGCTCGTTTCAAAACCAAATTTTGCACTTCCCCACACTCGTGCTGATCCACCAATGAGAAAGCTGGTGGAGAAATTGCGACAAGTTTGCCGACTGGCCAAAAATCTGCTGGAGCTGCCATCGCCAGGAGGATCGTGTAGGATTAAGTAGGGGATTCTAGGAGTAGTAGTAACGCCACGTGGATTAATAAAATCATCCGTAGGACCCAATATCATGAATGGAATGTCTATCTCAATGTTTTTAGAGGTAGAGCCAGCTGCTGAGGTGAAATAACTAGAAACGATATTGAATCGTAACAGCTGAAGTTTTGGCGTATTTTCATCTTCTCTATCTAGTTCCTTGGGATCAATAATGATCAAGGCCTCAAACTCTGGGATTCCGCTGGTGTTTTGGGTGACGACGAACCTGGCGATATCATCCTTGCCGTTCTCTACCTCAAGTTTGGCCTCGGGCCAGCTAGGGAGAAAGCCCGTAGCATTGGTCACTCTTACTCTAATGGTATCAGGGCCACTAAGATCAATCATATGGACACCTTGCAAGTCTTCGTAAGTCACTTTATCGATAAGGCCTGCTTGTGTGTAGCAGGCATCATCTTGTGGAACACAATAACTTGTCTTGGTGCTTCCACAACCTACTGGCGGCAAGCCCTGTAAAGAAACATTGTAGGTCGGATTAGCATTCATATTCAGGTTGACTCGCTCCCCGGCTACTTGGGCAGTGCCCTTTGTTTGCAAACAACAAGAGAGGAGCAATACCATCACCAGACTTGTCAGCGAATGCTTGGCTAGGGGAATTAGAATGTTTGGGAAAGTCGAATTCATGCTTAGTTTAATTTTTGAGAATGTAAGCGGAAGAGCAGAGGTGTGCATCTGCTGTTTTTCCCAAGTTAATGGCTCCGAAAACCCTAAAACGGAAGGTTTAAGTAAGCTGCATGAATTCGAATGTGAACGACCGGAATGGTAAGTAAAGGAGAGACCGCCGATACAGATTAATCGCGCTTATTTCGACTAAGGAGAAACGGACGAAAAAGTAAACTTGAGCATACCTATTGCTAAACTCTAGCCGGTTTAACGGCTAAGGGTTTTGGTTTCTTTCGGTGGAGAACCTTGACGCCTATGGGCACTAAGGTTCTTTCTGGGTTGATGCGGATGGGGTCGCTCTTTGAAGGGGAATAGCCTGAAGCTGTGAATTGCAAATAGTACAGCCCTGGTTTTACCTTTGGTATACTAAAGCTTCCATCCTGTCTGGTCACCGTAAAACTGACAAAAGAAGAGTCTTGTACTTGAAAGAGGACTACACTTGCCTGGGTCAGTGGCTGCCGTAATTTGTTGGTCAGTTGACCTTTAATTATACTTTGTCCGTATAGAGAGGGGCCCAGATAGAGAAGTATGGCAAGACCAATTAGACTATGAACGTGGCGCTTCATTTTATGGTGCTTTATGGGGTAAAGATGTAGGTGTTCTTATTTTCAAGTTAGCCTGAGCACTTGTTAATTTCAACCACATCTTGATGTGGAATTGCGGATTTCATTACCCGATTAAGGATATATCAGTCCCTCGCAAACATTGACTTATCCATATTTTTATAAATTTAAGCATCGTTAACTATAGAAACTGTTGCTAAGGGTATGTCGATAGGAAGTCTGATACTTATTATCATTTTCGTTATCATGGCTTTTGGCCTTTTAACCTCCTTTTTAGCAGGGTTGATGATTTCTGCATTTGCCTTAAAGCAAAAGTATTTAATAGGTACTTTGAGAAGGATGTTAAGTACGAATACCAAGGATGATAACACGCTGTGGAAGCAATTCTCAAGCCATTATTTATTTCAGAATTTGAATTCTTCTCAACTTAGTAAACAGGTCTATCTCTCCTTCGATGTTTTCTGGACGATTCTGGATGATATTCTATATCAGGAGTTAAAGAATGAAAATTCATCAGTACCTGATACTCAGGCTCCTTCTAGGCAACAAATTCAGGCTCTTGCTGACAATGATAGTCTAGGAGTCATTTCTATACTTCTTAAAGGTTACCAACGAAGCCGGGATTCCAAACAAGGTTGGGATTCTTTCAAGCTAAGTGTTGAAGATTGGTTTCATCAAAGTATGGAGAATGCTTCCGCCCAATTCAAGTCCAGAATTTTCTCACAATTGATTTTCATAGGATTTATGGTGTCCATTGTTTTTAATTTGGACTTAATTGTACTGTTTTCAAATGTCTTAGCATGGGAAGGGAAAAGTAGTCCTTACTTATTGGGCTTGGGATGGTCATCTTTTGTTTATTACGAAGTGACACCCTATGATTTGATTTTGAAGTTCTTCGGCTGGTTGTTGAGTGCTCTAGTGTTGGCTTTTGCGGCTCGTTCGCAATATGAATTTGTTAATGGTGTCAAGAGCATTATTTGGCGCCTTAGTAGTTCAAAGACTCCAACCCGAGGAAGCTCTTCCTTGATTACGGCTGCCAATGATCTAATTAATACTTCTTTCGAATCAGGAGACACAGAAGGGCGAGAACCTTTGTCAAACCAGGAGCGAATGAAACTCAGGAGAACGATGGTTTCTCTATATGATGATATGGATAGTATAGAATTGGTATTGGATGAATTGCAATTTGATGCTTCTGATGTAAAGCTTCATGGAACTACAAAAGTAGCATGGAATAGTATTATCCAGCAAGCCATTAAGCGGGATAGGCTAATAAATCTTGTTAGCTATGCGCTGGAAGAATATCCAAACAATCAAGAGCTGACTAGTATTGTTCAATTGTTAAAAACCAAGTAGATAATATTGCCAATATGTCCAACTGGGGTCCTCTCCATACTAGAATTAGAAATGAATTAGTGAAGTTGTATCCAACTAATGAAGATGTAAGTTTAATCATTACAGATCTTGGCGTAGATGTATCCTTCATTAGTTTTCATAACAAAAGTCGACTTACCTGGCAGTCTACCCTCAAGGAACTGCTGAAGCATAACAAATTGGGAGATTTACTAGATTTGGTTTTGTCGGAGTATCCAGAAAATGAAATTCTTTCTGAGGCTTTGGATGAGATCAAAGGTGGTAAAGAAGATAAAGCTTCAGTAAGCGCGCTTTCTCCGCCACCACTTTCCGTGAAGGAGCTAAAACACCTAATCAGTAAATCTCAGACGGAAGAGGTAATAAGCAAATTGATACAGGTACGAGAATCTCTCACTCCTGCTATTAATAAATTAGTGAGTAGCCTCTCAAGTACATTCGTAGATATCAGGAGCTTTAAGATAAAAGGAATGCTGAGCCCCTCGGAGGAGCTGACGGAGATGGCTAAGCTTCGCGACAGGACTTTAGAGGTTTTGGATACCATTGAATCTCTATACTTTCGAGAACCGCCTAGATAGTGAAAGGTGCTGTTGGTTTAGGCAGAAAATCAGTGCTAGATTCCTGCCTTGGCAAAGACAGTAATAATTATAAGTAGATCTTCCTCCCCACGATCTTCAGCTGGCCTGATTTCTCAAGGGCCTTAATGCTTCTAATCACCGTTTCCACCCTTAAACCCGTAAGATTGGCTATGACCTGTCGAGTAATATTTACCTGATACTCACCTTCTACTTTTGCCTCTCCCTTTAAATATTGCAATAGAGACATAATACGGTGAGCGGCATCATTTCCTTTAATTTCTTTGGAAAGAATGGCCTTGTATCGTAAGCGACGGGAAAGGATGCTCAGCAAGTGATAGTGGACTTCAAAATTATCTTCTAGTAGCTTTAGCACACGACTCTTTTCTAGGCAGATAAGTTGTGTTTTAGCTAAGGCTTCTGCATTAGCAGGAAAGGGAAAGTCTCCAAAGAGGGCAGGTTCGCCAAAGCTTTGATTCGCTTCAAAAATACCCTGCAGGGATTCTTGCCCCTCATCATTATAATTGCTCATCTTGACACTTCCGCTCAAGATCTGATAAAAGAATATGGCTTGATCCCCTTCCTGAAAGAGCATTTCTCCGGCTTGCAAGTGTTTTTCAACCGCTCCATATTGTCTGAGTAGGGCTACATCTATCATAGTTTGAAATAAAAATCAGAGTTTATGATTTAGGTCATAAATGGGGCTTCGGCATTGCCCGTAGTTTTGTACTAACAACAAATTCAATGAATTATGATAGTCAATAGTCTTCAGCTCGATAAAAGTACAAAGCTTCAGAAAGAAAGGAAAAGCTGGCTCCAGCAATACTTGTCCTTTTGCGATGCGCAGATGGAACAACGCACGCTATGGTATTTGATCCCGCTAATGTCTTTGCCCGCTGCCGTGATGCCGATTTCCATTTTCCTAATGTCCTACTTCGAAGGCTACTTATTATTTGTCGGTGCGAGTATGCTGCTCTTTTTTGCCAACGTGGTCGTAAATATTGCGGAACTTTCTACTCGTTGGACGATCAGTCTTTTCTTGGCCACTGTTGCTTTTAATTTCCTGCTTCCCCTTTTGTGCGGACTGTGGTAGCATTAGCAGAAGACGACAAGAACAATTTTAATGCTGAGCTAAATCAATGGAGGATATGAGTAAGTTCAAATTTGTAAAGTTATTGGAGAATGATAACCTAAAACTACTGAAAGGAAAGGGGGAGAGCGGCGACAAAATGCAAGCCCACATGGCGGATCGTGATGCTTTCCTATTGATTCTGAAAGGCAGCCTAGACTTTCGTTTAGGTGCGAAGACTCATTCTTTAGGGGGGGATGATTTTCTGGAAATTCCGGCGCAGGAAGTACATTCCTTTACGGTTGACAAAGCTTGCGAAGTGCTGCTGGTCTTGGATCCTAAGACCAAGATGACGTTTGTACCTTGAGAAGGTTTGCAAGCCAATAGCGGCGCTACCCAAACAAGATATAGTTTACATCATTATGGAAGGGGTTAAGGTTGTGATACGCTTATTATTCATTTTTCAACTACAAGAAAATGGAAGATATTCGATCCATGGCGGAGATCAAGATTTTTGTGGATCACTTTTATGAAAAGATCCAGAAGGATGACTTACTAGGGCCGGTATTTGCACTGCGGATTGCAGCGCAAGAATGGCCGCAGCATTTGGAAAAAATGTATCGCTTTTGGAATACAATCTTGTTTTTTCAGAAAGATTATCGAGGGAATCCCTTCGCCAAGCACATCGGGCTGCACGTTCAAAATGAACATTTTAGACGATGGGTCTATCTTTTTCAGCAGACGATCGATGAAAACTTTTCCGGTGCGAAGGCCGAAGAGACTAAGCAGAGGGCGGAAAGTATAGCTATGGTCTTTAACGCTCGCTTATCGGTAGTCGGTAGTAAAATCCATTAGGAAAAAGCCTGTCCGATCTTCTGCTCTTGCATCAAAACGCGCAATTGATCCAAAACACTGAGATCCTCTATCGTAGAAGGCGTATTAAAGGATTTACCATCCGCAATATATCGCATTACCTTTCGGAGGATTTTTCCCGAACGAGTCTTGGGTAGCTTTTGTGCAATCGTGGCTCGTTTAAAACTGGCTACTGCTCCTACCTTATCTCGAATCATCTGGATTAACTCCGCTTCTAGGCTAGCCTCTGGCTGCTCCACTCCTGCTTTCAATACCACAAAACCTACTGGTACTTGGCCCTTTAATTCATCCGCGATACCTATGACAGCACATTCGGCCACTGCCGGGTGGGCAGCGACCACTTCTTCCATTTCCGCTGTGGATAGGCGATGCCCTGCTACATTAATGACATCATCGGTTCGCCCAGTGATAAAGATAAACCCGTCTTCATCTTTGTATGCTCCATCCCCAGATAGGTAATAGCCAGGGAACTTCTCTAGGTAGGCAGATTTAAAACGGGCGGTATCTCTCCAAAGGTTGGCTAGTGCACCTGGTGCTAGGGGATACTTAATGCATAAATACCCCTCTTCATTGGGGCCCATTTCTTGCCCTTGTCCATTGAAGATCGAAAAGGAATACCCGCAAACAGCTTGCCCAGCAGAACCGGGCTTCACGGCCTGTAAGTCGACGCCAGTCATATTACCAATCATGGGCCAACCGGACTCTGTCTGCCACCAATGATCGATGATAGGTACTTGTAGCAGTTCGGAAAGCCAAGTAAGGGTGGATACATCACAACGTTCTCCCGCTAGGAATTGGTAGCGAAGAGAGGAGGTGTCGTAAGCTTTCTTGAATTGACCGTCGGGGTCTTCTTTTCTAATGGCCCGGAAGGCGGTTGGTGCGGTAAAGAAAATATTGACTTGATATTCTTCGATGATCCGCCAAAAGGTACCAGGGTCAGGTGTTTTGATGGGTTTTCCTTCAAAGAGGACGGTTGTACAGCCATGGATTAAAGGTCCGTAAACGATATAAGAATGACCAACGACCCAACCCACATCAGAAGCCGCCCAATATACCTCTCCTGGTTCAATACCATAAAAATGAGACATACTGAACTTCATCGCAACGGCATGTCCTCCGTTGTCCCGCATTACACCTTTTGGCTTTCCCGTGGTGCCGGAGGTATATAGGATGTACAAGGGATCAGTTGCATCCAATTCAACATAGCTTGTGGGCTTGGCTTGTTGTCTTAGGCTCTGCCAATCTAGATCTCGGCCAGCCTGCATGTCAGCGCGCACAAAGTCTCTCTGATACACCACCACTTGTTCTACCTCGTGTTGTGCTTCAGCTAGTGCCGCATCCACGATAGGCTTATAAGGTACAACTCGATCGATTTCCTTACCTCCTGACGCCATCAATAGGACCTTAGGATGTGCGTCATCAACCCGGATGGCCAATTCCCGAGCCGCGAATCCGCCGAATACGACCGAATGCACGGCTCCAAGCCGAGCACAGGCTAGCATAGCGAAAACTGTCTCGGGGATCATGGGCATGTAGATAATCACCCGATCCCCTTTTTCTACTCCTAAAGCACTCAACATCCCTGCTACCAATTCTACTTCCTTCAATAATTCTCTGTAAGTAAACTGCTTTTTGGTTTCGGTGACAGGAGAGTCGTAGGCGATCGCAACTTGATCTCCTCGACCTTGCTCCACATGATAATCTAAAGCTAGATAGCTAGTATTTAACTTCCCGCCAGTATACCAGCGTGCCAGCTCATCTTCATCCTGAGAAAGGATGTTGGTAGGAAACTGAAACCAGGGTATCGCTCTGGCTTGTTCTTCCCAGAACGAAATGGGGTGATCTATACTATCTTGGTAGAATTCGTGATAAGTTGACATGTTGAAGGAGTGCTTATTTGACGACTTAGTGTTTTACAACTTGCGCTTAGTTTTCCAGTTTAGCGCCCATTTGCTCCAATACTTTTCTATGATCGAATTGGGTGCAATGTCCTTGCATGGCCGTAAACTCTACCACCGCATCAGATTTTGGGTTAGTAGTGCTCTTTAAGAACTTATCAAAAGCACGAGTGGCTGGATTGAGGTAAAAATTATCCATGTCACCCATCCAAATGTAGATCTTACCTTGAAGCTTAGGCCCAAGTTCCTCCCAGTTTTCCTTTGCGATTAACTTCAGGTCATACTTCTTCCAGTGTTCCACGATGGCAGGATCAATGGCGCCACTTTGCGGATCCCACATTGGCGCTGGCAAGCCATCTTCGCCTTTAGGACTATATAATGCATTGTGCGCGCTGAATTGTCCTCCGGAAGTTGCGTAGGAGTTGGAATAACCCAATACATTTTCATAATGAATAAAATCCTTCATCGTTAGACGAGGGTCACCAGTAAGGTCCCTAGCTACGGGACGGAGGTTCCCCCATTCATTATAGTACAGGTTTGCATCCTTATAGACATTGACCAATTGATAGTTTTCGAAATCAATAGCATCCGGGCTATAAGACCAAGTGCCGTTGAAGTGATCGGGATAGAAAATCTGTAGGGCTAAAGACACCCATCCACCGGTGGAGCAGCCATCCAGGAAACGATCCTTAGCACTCCCCGTACCCCGAAACTCACCTTCCAGGTATGGAATCAACTCTTCTGTCAGGGCGTAACCATAAGGCCCGCTATTTTCGGAATCTAACTGATAGGAGTCGCCAAAAGGGCCTTCTCCATCCAAAAAGATGTTCACGATTTCTGGGGATTCATCGGATTGCCACCAGCCCATAAAGCGCTTGCTTCCTGCCAAGCGACCCACTCGCGTGTAGCGACCACCATAGCCAGCGATATTGTATCGGAACGGGAAGCGTTTGTTTTCATCTTCGAAGAAAGCATCAGGAAGTAATACCCCGACTTTGAGGAACATGTCTTTTCCCCACCATTTCGACAAGGTGTCACTTCTAAAGGTGACTTCCTTTACATTCGGATGATTGGCGATTCTACGTTTTTGGACCTCTTTATTGATAACCAAATTGAGTTTTTGACTCTTATCCACTTCCACCTGCATGACCTCACTGTATAGGTTGCCTGGTGCATTTGGACGAGATTCAGACTTATCCTGATCCCATAAGGCTTGTACAAAGTAGGTCCCTTCTGGCAGAGCATCTAGCGATATTTGTCCTGCTTTCATAAAACCTTTGCCTTCAGCTAAGGTGACCGACTTATCAGTAGACCATTTCTCGATATTCTTCGCAAACAAATAATTCCCTTGTTGTGGCCAGGTCCGGAAGCGGAGCTCACCTCGACCGTTTTTACTCATGAAAATGAGCAAGCGGCCATCGGCTTGAAATTGATCCTGGAGACTGGCGTCCACTTTAATGTCAACCGTCATCTGATGGATGGATTGAGCGCTTATAGCTGTAGGTAAGCAAAGCAAAAGGAGGTAAAAAAGGTTTTTCATATGTTTAAATTCTTTCCGCAGCTTTGCAACTTGCAGAAATAATTCTGCACATATGCAACCGCTACGCTCTCGCATAATATTTTTTAACCATACCCTTGTTTGAAAATTATGATTAATAAATATCATACTCGTTTCATGATAATTTGGCAATTAGAAATGATGGGCAGGGAGCAATGGAGGCTGTGCCATTATCGGAAAAAAGATAAGAAAAATTGCTGAGTGAATGGCTTCTAGTATATTTGCGGCGCAATGCTACAATTCAAATTAGAATCGACAGACAAAGGATCAGCGGCCAGGGCTGGAGAGATCACTACTGATCATGGAACGATCCAGACGCCCATCTTTATGCCAGTAGGTACTGCAGGTACTGTAAAGGGGGTGCATCAGCATGAGCTAAAGGATGTGGTCAAGGCACAAATTATCCTAGGCAATACTTACCACCTGTACTTGCGTCCCGGTATGGAGATATTGCGTAATGCTGGAGGTCTACATAAGTTCAATGGATGGGACGGGCCTATCTTGACTGACAGTGGAGGATATCAGGTTTACTCCCTGAGTCATAGGCGTAAGATAAAAGAAGAAGGGGTGACCTTCCAGTCCCATATCGATGGTTCTAAGCATTTTTTTAGTCCGGAAGGAGCGATGGATATTCAGCGTACCATTGGAGGAGATATAATCATGGCTTTCGATGAATGCCCTCCTTACCCCAGTGACTATCGATATGCGAAGCAATCCATGGAATTAACCCATCGATGGTTGAAGCGTTGCTGCGATCATGTTGATGCGACGGAAGGGCATTACGGCCATCATCAATCACTCTTTCCGATAGTGCAAGGTAGTACTTACGATGATCTGCGGAAAGAATCGGCGGAGACAATTGCTAGTTTTGAGCGGGAAGGAAATGCCATTGGGGGACTATCGGTGGGGGAGCCGGCTGAAGATATGTATAAGCACACCGCCTTGGTGTGCGAGATACTTCCCAAGGACAAACCTCGTTATTTGATGGGGGTCGGTACACCTGCCAATCTATTAGAGTGCATCGCTTTGGGTGTGGATATGTTTGATTGTGTCCTCCCTACGCGCAATGCGAGACATGGACTCTTGTACACAGCTGAAGGAATCATCAATATCAAGAATGCCAAATGGAAAGACGTTCACGAACCGATTGATCCAGATGGCCCTTGTCCAACCAGCCGATTCCACACCAAAGCTTATTTGCGGCACTTGATGCACAGTGGCGAGTTATTGGCTGCCCAGTTGGCTTCTATTCATAACTTGACCTTTTTCCTATGGTTGGTAGGAGAGGCCCGAAATCATATTTTAGCAGGAGATTTTTCTACTTGGAAAGATTCAATGGTTAACAAAGTGCAAAGGCGCTTATAATTTGGTTAAAAAGGAGCAGGAATGCTCGGAAGTTAGTTTCTTTGTACCCGCATATGCTAAAGATCCTCGATAAATATATCATCAATAAGTTCATGTCCACCTTCTTTTTCACGGTGCTCATCTTTACGATGATATCTGTGATTATTGATTTTAGTGAAAAGGTGGAAAAGTTTATTGAGGAGCCAGTTACGAAGATGGAGATCATGTTGGATTATTATCCCAACTTTATCATCTTCATTCACGGCTTGCTTTGGCCCCTGTTTACCCTGATTGCGGTCATCTTTTTTACCTCCCGGATGGCTTATAATTCAGAGATCATTTCCATTCTCAATGCAGGCGTGAGTTTTCGGCGCTTGATGCAGCCGTATATGCTAGGAGCCACTTTTATTGCGGGGCTGCATCTCCTGGGAAATCACATCCTGATACCAAGAGGTAATAATATCCGCCTGGATTTTGAACACAAATACATCGCCAAGGATCGCGATATTGGAAAGACCAGGGATGTGCATATGTTTGTGGCACCGGATACCAAGATTTACATCAATTTTTATCGAAAAAGGGATAGTACCGCGCGCAACTTCCGGATTGAACAATTCGAAGGCAATCAGCTGGTGTATATGGTGAAAGCCAGTACTGCGGAATGGAAAGGCCCTCCAGATAAGTGGCGATTGAATAATTATGAAATCCGGACCTTCCGGGGAGAAAAGGAGACCTTTGAAATTGGCCGAGGCAAACATATTGACACAACCCTCAATGTCACTCCTCAGGATTTCGTGGATTATGCCGATGTGCAAACCATGATGACCACCCCTAAGCTCAAACGCTTTATTGCTTTGCAACGAGAGCGTGGCTCCGGGAATCTAGAAAAGTACCTAATAGAACTCTATCGAAGAACGGCTGAGCCCTTTACCATCTTTATTCTCACCATCATTGGCGTATCTATTGCTGCGCGAAAGGTCAGGGGAGGGATGGGCTTACACTTGGCTATTGGAGTGGGCCTAGGAGCCATCTTTATCTTTTTGTCGCGATTCTCCATCGTTTTTGCTACCGGGCAATCCATCCCCGTTATGTTAGGGATTTGGTTTCCCAATATCGTTTTTACGGTCATCGCATTGTACCTAGTGCTGCGCGCACAGAAGTAAGGAAGTGTGAATTTCAGACCAATAAATCGGTCAATTCTGGGGTGTCTCCCAAAAAATAAGCTCATTTTTTCCTAGATTAGCGGTGTCAGTATCAGGACTTCTCTATACTCGAAAGATTGCCTTATCCATCTAGGTTTTATTGATAACCCTGATATATCTATAAGGCGGGCCGGACATCCTTCATGCCAAGCATGTTCTCCAAGCGGCCCAGTATGGGCCCTAACCAACGAAGAATTACAAGACGAAAAACTGGCCATTAGCAAGTATTGACTCGCCAGTTTTATTTCAAACAGCTTCTTATATTTCGATACATCATTTTTTTGGAAATGTCTAAGGCATTTCCAAACAAGAAAACTCGCTTTATATGTATTTCAATTCACAAGGAAAAGAGGAGGTCACCTACGATGCCATTGTGATCGGATCGGGCATTAGTGGAGGCTGGGCGGCCAAGGAACTGACCCAAAAAGGCCTGAAGACGCTTGTGCTCGAAAGAGGTAGAATGGTCAAGCACATCGAAGATTATCCGACTGCCCATAAGGAACCCTGGGAACTCCCACTGAGAGACCGTATGACCCCAGATGAATTAAAGGATTATCCAAAGCAAAACCGAACCGGTTATACCGTTCGGCCATCTACCAAGCACTGGTGGGTTAAGGATACGGAACACCCGTACACCGAGGTGAAACGCTTTGATTGGATGCGTGGTTACCACGTAGGAGGCCGCTCTCTGCTCTGGGGGAGGCAATCTTACCGCTGGAGTGCTATGGACTTTGAATCGAATGCCAAGGATGGTTTTGGGGTAGATTGGCCCATCAGATATGAGGATTTGGCACCTTGGTACAGCTATGTGGAAAAACATGCTGGTATTTCTGGTCGGAAAGAAGGGCTTTCACAACTACCGGATAGCGAGTTTCTCCCTCCGATGGATATGAATTGCGTAGAGCAGCATACCCGACAGAAGATTGCTGAAAACTTTGGAGGCCGAGTGATGACCATTGGCCGGGTGGCGAATTTGACGCAAGCACACAATGGTCGTACGCAGTGTCAATTTAGAAACCGATGTATCAGAGGATGTCCTTATGGCGGTTACTTCAGCAGTCAATCCTCCACTTTACCGGCTGCGGAAGACACGGGTAATCTGACGCTTCGCCCACATTCGGTTGTTAACTCAATCATCTATGATCCGGAAACTAAACGGGCAACCGGTGTGAGAATCATTGATGGTGAAACAAAAGAGACCAAAGAGTTTTACGCTAAGATTATCTTCTGCTGCGCGTCTGCACTAGGTAGTACTTTCATTTTGATGAATTCAACCTCGGATCGTTTCCCTAACGGATTGGGTAATGACAGTGGAGAATTGGGACACAATCTAATGGATCACCACTTCCGCCTTGGTGCAAGGGGTCGATTCGATGGCTTTGGCGATAAATATTACAAAGGCCGCCGACCAAATGGTATTTATATTCCTCGTTTCCGCAACATTGATAAGGCGAGTACCATGAAGGATTACGTTCGTGGTTATGGCTATCAGGGAGGGGCAAGTCGAACTAACTGGATGAGAGGGGTTCGAGAAATGGATGTCTCTATCGGGGCTGACCTGAAGGCGAAATTAGTGGAGCCAGGTCCTTGGCAAATGGGACTGACAGCCTTCGGCGAATGTCTGCCCTACCATGAGAATAAGGTGACGCTGAATCATGAGGTACGCGATATCTATGGCCAGCCTACTTTGACGATTGATTGTGAGTTTAAGGAGAATGAAAATAAGATGCGAGGCGATATGATGACCGCTGCTGCTGAAATGCTAGAAGCTGCCGGCTTCAAGGATGTACAGACTTATGATCGTAAGTCATGGCCCGGCTTGGGAATCCACGAAATGGGTACAGCCAGAATGGGGCGCGATCCCAAGACTTCGGTACTGAACAAGTGGAATCAAGTACATGCTGTGCCTAATGTTTACGTGACGGATGGCGCTTGCATGACTTCTTCGGCCTGTCAAAACCCATCTTTGACTTACATGGCATTGACGGCAAGAGCGGTTGATCACGCCGTGGGCGAACTGAAGAAGATGAACCTGTAGGTTCGCAAAAACATCCAATTTTCAAGCATCTAAAAGAAAAAATATGAATAGGAGAGAAGCACTTAAACAAGCAGCCTTGCTAACCGGGGTGGCAGTAAGTGGATCCTTAGCTTCTGCTGTTCTGCAAGGATGTAAGGCGGAGCACATACCTAACTATGAGCCAAGCTTCTTCACAAAAGAGCAAATGAAGGAGATTGCGGCTATGGCCGAGACGATACTACCAAAAACGGAGGATAGTCCTGGGGCGATTGAAGTTGGTGTGCCCGAGTTTATTGATTTAATAGCGGATAAGACTTTGAAGCCAGAGGCTAAAGAAAAGATGAAAGAAGGCATGGCGGCGCTCATCCAAGCAGCGGAAGAAGCCAATGGTAAAGCCTTTAGTAAACTATCTGCAGCGGAACAACTGGCGTATTTATCCAAGGTGGATGAGGAGGCGAAAAAGGCAGGTGGCCAATCCCCTTATCTTCAATTGAAGCAGCAAGTAATCGCTGGTTATTACACTTCCGAAGCGGTAGGTACCGAGGTGTTGGCTTATGACCCGATTCCTGGACAATGGATTGGGTGCACTGACCTTGCTGATAATGGGGGTAAAAATTGGGCTTACAATAGATAAGTGATTCCATGCCTTTGGATACACCTTATTGAGAAGTTGTTTAAAAATGTCTCACTGGCCGCGATGAAGTGCTTTTCGACTCACTCTTCGGTTTTTTATCGCCACGTAGCGCTGCTATGCGACTCTAAAAAAGCCTCAATTGAGCCAAAAATCTTCTCCATTTCGACTCAGCAGACATTCTTAAACAACTTCTGAGTATAGAACACAAACAATATCAACATGGCTGAAAAACTTTCCCGTCGAGAAGCGATCCGACAAACGACATTGGGTGCTGGCGCGCTAGCCCTTGGTGTTCCTTTGTCCTGCACTTCTCCTTCTTCAACTGATGCATCAACTAACGATATGGAACAAACTCCTAAAATGACTGCTGCCTATCAACACTCCGTTTGTAAATGGTGTTATGGGGATATTCCCTTGGAAGAATTCTGTGAAAAGATACAGGACCTGGGCATTAAATCCGTAGAGATTATAGGCCCTGATGAATGGCCAATTGTTCAAAAATATGGCCTAACCTGTGCCTTAGGAACAGACTCTTTCTTTAGTATTCCGAGAGGGTTCAATGATCCTGCCACGCATGAAGAATACCTCACCAACTATATCCGGCTGATCGATCAGGCTGCGGATGCTGGCATCCCTAATGTGATTTGCTTTTCTGGGAATCGCAATGGAATGGATGATGAGGTTGGTTTGGAAAACTGTGCCGTTGGTTTGGATAAGATCGCTAAGCATGCAGAGAAGAAAGGTGTGATGGTGGTTATGGAGCTATTGAATAGCAAGGTGAACCATAAGGATTACATGTGTGACAAAACGCCTTGGGGGGTAAAATTGGTCGACAAAATCGGTTCTCCTAATTTCAAGTTGTTGTACGATATCTACCACATGCAAATCATGGAAGGAGATATCATTGCTACGATTAGGGATTACAATGAATATTTCGGCCATTATCATACAGGCGGGGTACCTGGTCGCAATGAGATCAATGCCACACAGGAACTGAATTACCCAGCTATTATGCGAGCGATCAAAGAGACGGGGTACGATAAGTATGTAGCTCAAGAATACATCCCTACCTGGGATGACCAGATTGCTGCCTTGGCTGAAGGCATAAAGATTTGCACCGTTTAATAGTGCCATCAAATCCATAACTGTCCCGTTCAGGCAGCCTACTTGGTTGAATTGAACGGGACGGTTGGTTTTGGCCTATCCACCAAATTTGGCGGTCACTAGATCTTGTGCGATCAACCACTTCCCATCGTGTTTTACTAAGCTCAATAGGTTCCAAAAGTTACCTTTCTCTCCATCCAATACCACTCGTACACTGGCATTAATCCCTTCAGAAATATCGATGGACTCAATAATCACTTTTCGTTTATCACCGCCAATTTTTTTGGCACCTAGCAGCTGCACATAATCTGCTTTGGAGATAAGGTTCACGGTGTTTTTATCGGGATCATTCCAAACCACACGGAAGCTTTCGTGTAAAACAAGCTCAAGCGCCGATACATCCTGATGGTCCCCGGCTTCTGCATAGGCTTGTACTACCGCTCTGATTGAATTAACTTCTGATGGGGCAAATGCCACGAGACTGAGTAGGCTAATAGGAATCATTACTAAGAAAATTTTCATCGTTATCGTTTTTTTATTCAAATGTAGGGTTGACTAAGACATCAAGCCATTGTCTTGTTGTCATTGGAGGAGGGGTGTTGTGAATGAGACTTTTTTAGTGGAAAGGCGGATCCAGACTTTTTTGTGGAGCGCTTAGATAAATCAACCCACAATCTCTATATATTAGCTTACTAGTTGCTACTTAACACCTACTTAGTCATGAGAACAAGCCTAAACCTGCCTCTTTTTGCCTTCCTTATTTCTTTCCTTTGTATCCTTGGCTGCGAATCGACTCCCGCTGAAACCATCGATCCCGACTACCTAACTGAAGTGGAAAGCTGGCGTAAGCAGCGCCTCGAGAACCTAACCAGTCCCACGGGCTGGTTGACGCTGTCGGGCTTGTTTTGGTTGAAAGAAGGGGATAACTATTTCGGTTCGGCAGCAGAAAATCAACTGATTTTTCCAGGGGAGTATCCCGATAAAATGGGAAGAATTGTGTTGGAGGAAGATTCGGTTTGGATTGAAATTGCTACTGATTTACCGGTGACGGTGGAAGGGGAGACCATTGGTCAAATAGGATTAAGTGGACTTGAAAATCCAGTAATCTTAGAATACCAAAGCCTAAGTTGGTTTTTATTGAAACGAGGAGGTAAATATGGGGTTCGTTTACGGGATAGTTTGCATGAAGCGCGCGCACATTTTTCTACGATCGATCATTACCCGGTTCATCCCGATGGTAAGGTCACGGCTAGACTAGTAAAGAGTGAGAGACCAGATACCTTACTGATGAAAAATGTATTGGATATGGAAATTCCTTATCCAACAGAGGGCAGACTCGTTTTTGAATGGGAAGGGCAAGAGCGCAGTATCTCTGTCCTAGACGGCGGAGCAGAAGAATACTTCCTCATTTTCGCTGATGAAACTACCGGAACGGAAACCTATCCGGCTGGCCGCTACCTCTATACTCCTAAGGTAGATCAAGATGGCTTGACCTACATCGATTTCAATACCGCCTACAACCCACCTTGCGCTTTCACCGAATTTGCGACTTGCCTACTGCCCCCTCCCGAAAACCGAATAGCAGCTGCTATCCGATTCGGAGAGAAGGACTATGGAGAGCATTAGCAAGTCAGGGTGATGCCTAGAGCTTGACTTTTACATGTTGTCGCATCATGCTATGGTGATCAAATTCATCGGCTCTACTGTAGGCGCAAATAAACCAGATTTCATCTCCTGCTTGGAGATCATAGTGGTACTGATCTGATGCTTTTTTAGGGACGGAAAACCGAACGGTCGTGCGGCCGTTTTGCTCTTCCCCTACCAGATCGCTCACAGCTATTGTCCCACCTAGTTTTTTAACGGGTTGCGGATTACCAAAGCCTACCACATAGAAGTCTTCGGAGGTAACGACTCCTTCTTGCACGGCCGTCATGATTAGATTGGTATGCACGATATCATTTTTTCGATTAAATCCTAAGGCTACCCAGCCTTCCGTCGGTGCACTCAATTCAAAGGTCCAACAGTTTGCTTCTTCGGTCCAATGAATGTCCATATCTCGGACGGTAAGGGATGAGCTAAAACTAATTAGGGGAAGTACGGCAAGCATTGAAAGTGTTTTCATTCGCTGTTTTTAAGCAATAATGCATGCAAAGTAGGCCGATAACAAATGCCTTGTTGTGAATGGAGTATAGAGGTTGTGAATGGTATAGTCGGATTTGATGGAAGCATTCTTCCTAATCCCAACAGCCAATACCCCATCCACAACATGAGCCACTTTTCCTAGTCTAAGAATCCCTAAATTTAGGATTGAGTTCAGGTAGGAATAAATGTCTATGATGAAAATACTTTCTCTCAACAGTTCAGAACATTTGTTTTTGGACCGAAGGTGGTTGATCTTTTTCTGGCTCACCATCGCCTTAATTTCCACTCAAACGCTATATATCCAGTTGGGGATGCAGGTGCCCTGGGGGGAAATCTTTATTGTGAAATTAGCGATTTGGTTGTTTTGGGGACTGTATACTCCACTTATCTTGTGGGGAGGTAGGCGTTTTCGGATTGAAGGTAATAATCACTTTAAAGACTTGATTTTTCATTTGCCTTTTAGCGTTTTGTCGATCGCTATCAATGTTTTCTTTTATGCATTTTTTGCCTGGCTAGTAGGAGTGGATTCATTTGAGGGCGTACCCTTGCTCAATATTTTTACGGGTTTGTTTGTTGCCCTTTTTGAGTGGTATTTCATCATCTACTGGGCCATTATTATTTTGAGTTATGCCTTTGCCTTTTATCGAAGTTTGAAGAGTAGAGAATTGGAGGCGGTTCAATTAGAAGCCCAACTTGTTACCGCACAGTTGCAAGCACTGAAAATGCAATTACAACCCCATTTCTTGTTCAATACCTTGAATACGGTGGCTTCTTTGGTGAGACAAGATCAGAAGCCTATGGCCGTCGAGATGCTTTCAGATTTGAGTAGTTTGTTAAGAACCACCCTCCTTAAAAAAGATGCGCAGCAGGTCAGTCTGGAGGAAGAAATTGCCTTCTTGAAGAATTACTTGGTATTGGAAAAAAAACGATTTGGAGATCGTGTTCAAGTACAGTGGGATATTGCTGAAGATACCCTGCCTGCACAAATCCCGGTTTATTTGCTGCAGCCAGTGGTGGAAAATGCCATCTATCATGGCCTATCTAAACAGCTTAAGGCAGAAGTACTCCACATTAAAGCGAGCAAAGAAGGGAAAACCCTAAGACTCTCAGTATACAACGACGGTCCAAGTTTACCGGCAGATTTTGACCTTAACTTTACTACCGGTATCGGCCTGAGTAATATCATAGAGCGTTTAAGTCAATTATATGCTGATCAAGCCGGATTAAGCATTCGTAATGAAGGGCAGGGGGTGCAGGTCAGTATTTTTCTGCCTTATCGCACCTGAATCTAAGCCCGTAGAGACATGGAAAAGATAAAAGCCATCATAGTCGACGATGAAGCCCCAGCTCGCGCTAACTTGGAATTGTTGCTAGCGAAGGATACAGAAATTGAAATATTGACAGCTTGTTCGGATGGAATATCTGCCATAAAAGCCATCGAATTGCATCAACCTGACCTCATTTTTCTGGATATCCAAATGCCTGAGGTCTCCGGCTTTGATGTCCTGAAGGCCCTCCCCCTGGCGCAACGTCCTTATGTCATCTTTGTAACGGCGTATGATCAGTATGCCTTGAAGGCCTTCGAGGTTAATGCAGTAGATTATTTACTCAAGCCTTTCGATGATAAGCGATTCTTTGATGCCATTACAAAAGCCAAGGCGCTGATCCAACAACAAGACCAGCAAGATTTACAGGCTAAATTGGGGGCCTTACTAAAGCATCTTGACCAAGATCAGGCTCAAAAATATTTGAAGAAACTGAGTGTTCGGCAGGGGAGTAAGATTTCCTTCATTAAGGTAGAAGATATTGTCTGGATAGAGGCAGATAATCAGTATGTGAAAGTTCACTTGAAAACGGCCTCACACCTAATGCGTCAGTCCCTGAGTTACCTGGATCAACACCTAGATCCAGCGTCCTTTTATCGCATCCATCGCTCGGCCATTGTCAATGTCAATCGGATTGAATCGATCGAACCCTACTTCAAGGGAGATTATCATATTCGGTTGGATAATGGAACTGTGGCCAAGCTATCTAGGCATCGGACAGAAGGACTGAAAGAGCTCTTGAATTGGTAAGGCTCTACCCTGGTGTATTTTTCTTAAAGCCGAATTGTCTAAAGGTCAGGTTGATTCTGGCCTTCTTATAACTTGGATCCACGGGGAGACAGTGCTCATACCTTTCCTGACAGTGCTCCCCCATCACCAGCAGACTTCCCTTATTCAATATCATTTCATGAATAACACCAGTCTTGATTTCTCTCAATTGGAAATGGCGTTCTTCTCCAAGACTTAGGGATGGGATGACGGTCGTATCACCGTAAGCTGGCGGATCAGAATGAAAAGCTACGCCAGCATTGCCATCGGGATAGTAAATGCATACACAGAACTGAAACGCTCTTTGTGTCTTCTTTTCGATTCGTTCCTTTATCAGCTGCAGGGACGCTGGCCAGATCATAGTTTTGCCATAGATAGCTTTAGGAAAAGCATCTTTCTCGTAAAGGGTTTGATCCACGACCGTGATCTTCCCGAAGTCAGATCGAAAGTTTTCTCCATTGATGGTATGGTTGATAAAACTATCTGCAATCTGATGCGCTGAGACAAATTCTTGAAATAGATCATCGGCTTCCTTCGGGCTGAGGAAGTCTTGCCAATAATCCAGGGTACAGTTTAGTGGAAGTCGCATGATAGTAGGGCTACAATTCAGGTGTGGAAAGCGCAATGGATTCGCAGATATAGTCTGGCTTAATCCCCATATTCTTGATCAAGGATTTGGCGTTTTTGGGTTGCGTGTTTCCGGAAAGTACTAGCGCTGTATCAATCCCAAACTTATTTCCACCAATAATATCTGTGTACAGTGTATCGCCGACCATCAGGATTTCATCTTTTCTAATCTGCCGACGTTTTAGCATTTCCTGATAAGCGTAGATAAACATTTGTCCGTCCGGTTTCCCAAAATGGATGAAGTTTTTGTTTACAATCTTTTCAATCATTTCTGCTAGTCCGCCAATGGCCATGGCCAGCTCCCCTCTGGAAACCGGATAGGCTACGTCGGTATTGGCCACCACGACTGGAATATTTTTCTTTCGTAGTAGATTAATGCTTTTATTGACGGCGGTGCGCCAGTCGTAACCTTCATCATCTAGAAAAACCAGGGCATTGATATCATCTAATTCAGCCAAATCAAGATCCTCAATGGAAACTATTTGCAAACCTGTTTCTGCAATGTAATGTGCAGAGTTTTCAGTACCCACGTAAACCGCTTTGCCATCTCGAACTTTGTATCGTAGATATTCCTGAGCCATCATGCCCGACGAGATAATTCTATCTGTTGTGATCTGAGGTAGTCCCAAGTTAGCAAACCCATCTGCCATTTGTCGTGGACTCCGTGAGGCTACATTAGTGAGCATGAGATACTCGATGCCTGCTTGATCCAGAAATTGAAAAGTATCTTTAACGCCAGCTATCAAGCCACTGTAGTGTTTTACCACTCCGAAGGAATCAAAAAAGATCGCTTTGTAATTTTGGGCTACTTCAGCAAAAGTCTTAATCTTCATTTCGATAGTTTTAAAGATCCAAGGCACGGATCAATTTATCTGCATCAAACTCCTTATCTAAAGAAGGGAAGTAGGTTTCATACGCTTCCTTCTGGAGTTTTGTTGCATAGATTTCATGGAAGAAGTAACGTCCATCTTTGATCACATAATTCAAAATGAAGAAACGATACACTTCTTTCATGAAACGAATCTCATCAGCACTTAATGGATTCACTTTGTGATAAGCCTTCAGGAAGAGAATAAAACGATCTTCCATCATCGGACCTACATTATAACTGAATACCGTTCGATCGCCAATATCCGACACCACACGGCTTAAGAAATAAAAGTCCAACACTCTAGAGGCCATACGAAACCAGTCATAGTCCCAACGCGAAAATAACTTCCCACTTCTGGTTACAGAGAAATTCCCAATGTTCCAATCTACAAAAACGGGGATTCGCTCAAAGGATTTGCTATTTAAGCGTTCAGCGTTTTCAAAGAACAGTTCGCATTGTCTTTTGATTACATCCCCATAAGAACGGTGTTCATATTGTCCAAAATCAGAAGACAGAATTTCCAGCAAATGCTCAAGATCCGAGTTTAAGGTTTTCGAGGCGGGAGGTAGGGTATTTTTGACTTGAGCACAAGCCTGGTGGAATTTGGCAAATTGGCCGCCTAGGGTAGTAATTTGTGTTTCGTCGAGCCGTCGAGGTAACTTTTTATTGATTTTTACGGGTTTGTAAAAGACTACCCAGGCGTCAATAAGATTGTTCTTGAAGCGATGGACAAATAGTTGATTCCCTTGAATTAAAGATCGTGCTAAGAAGTTTTCAAAAGGATCGGGTAAATTATTGGCTAGGACATTGATGATCGTATGATCCTCTACAAAATGTTCGTATCTACCAAAATAGGAGAGTTTGGCAATGACAAAGGTGCCATTGGTAAAGACAACTTTGTACACGTGGTTGGTGGAAACTTTTGCGCTGATGTCAGAAATAGACTTGATGGCTCGACTAGAGTCATAGGCCATCCACGCATACTTTACGATGGTGGTGAAATCAATAAAATGCATAGGTGGTTGCTATTGATGGCTAGGTTGTTTTGTTACAATGTTATGATCGCAAATGTACAATCTTCTCCAGCAACCACCTATCTCAATTTGGCTTGTTTTCAGCCTGAAAGACAAACCTTATGAAGACTCCTGATAGGTATTCCAACTCGACTTCTAGCTAATTCAAGTTTAGGAAAACTCCATTTGATCAAAATCATTGAAGTTGTACCTAAATTCTCCCGAGATTAGGTACTAGTTAAAACAAAATACACTAAGAATCATGTCTCAAACTCATATCGTCTTAGGGGCTAGTGGAGCCGTAGGAACGGCTGTCGTTCAAGCTTTACAGGACAGACAACTGAATGTGATTGCAGTAGCTAGGCGCAAAAAATGGACAGATATTCCTTGTCGGAATGCGGATTTATTAGCGCCCGAACAAGCTATGGCAGCCGTGCAAGGAGCAACTCATGTCTATCTGTGCGTCGGCTTACCCTATGACAAAACAGTATGGAAGAGAGATTTTCCGCTGATTATGAGTAATGTGATGGCAGCTTGCAAAGTAGCGAGAGCTCAACTAATCTATTTGGATAACATCTACATGTATGGTCCTGCTCCATTAGCCATCCCATTTGACGAAACACATCCCCAAAGGCCGAGCACAGCGAAAGGAAAGGCGCGCAAGAAAACAACAGATCTACTACTCACCGCCATTGAAAAGGGCGAAATAAAGGCACTCGTAGGACGTGCGGCCGATTTTTATGGCCCAGGAGCTGTTAATAGTCCGTTTTATATGTCCTTCTTAGAACGCATGTTACAAGGTAAATCACCACAGTCTATAGCTATTCCAGGAGTGAAACATACCTATGCTTACGTGCCTGACCTAGGGCGTGCTTTGGTAGCCTTGGCTTTAGAGGACACTGCTTATGGACAAGTCTGGCATCTTCCGGTAGGAGATCCAATTACGGTTAAAGAAATGCTTGCCTTTTTTAATCAGACTTTCGGCCAGCACTTTACCGTTAGCTTTCTGCCTCCCATGATGCGGAAATTCGTTTCACTTTTTACTCCTGTGTTAAAAGAAGTAGGGGAGATGATGTACCAGTATGAGACAGAATATGTAATGTCCTTTGAAAAGTTTCAGCGCCAATTTCCAGATTTTGAGCTTACTCCTTATCAGGAAGGCGTAGAAGAAACCATCGCCTATTTTCGAGATCTACAAACTCATTAGGTTTTCAATAAAAGCCAAGGCAAGATATCCGAAATTTCTCCATGGTAGGGCTAGGTAAAAGTTCGGAGATCTGCTGCGCTGCCAATTTGTGGAATTTTTGCTAGGCTTACCTACTAAGCTAAGTGGGGAGTATAAACAAAAGGACTATAGCTGTAGTTGTATAGCTGACAACAATAGCCTATATGGATCTACTGGAACTAGCAAGAGCGGAGTTATTGCGGAGTAATGCGGACAGAAAGCATCCTTTCCGCCTAATGTACATTTCTACCTTTGGTGAATACCCGGAAGTGAGAACCGTTGTGAAACGGAGGATTAGCCCCGATTTAAAACTTACCTTTTTTACGGATAGCCGTAGTCCTAAGGTGGCCCAAATACGCAACAACCCCAAGGTTGCTGCCCTGTTCTATCATCCGAAAAAGAAGCTACAAATACGCTTATACGGCCACGCTCAACTTATTGATGAAGGACATGGAGACTTCAATCGCTACCTTCAGTCTGTCAAGGAATCTTCCGCTCTTAAGGATTACACTACCTTGCAAGCCCCTGGCCTGCCTCTGTCGGCAGGGACGGAGGCAAATGCCTTATTTGGAGATGAGGTTCACTTTATCGCCATCGAGATAGATCCGGAGAAACTAGATATACTGCAATTGGGGCGAGAAAGTCATAACCGGAGTCTTTACCAACAGATAGCCGGAGAATGGCAAGAACAGCCTTTGGTCCCATAGTGGGTTACACGATAAGTTTTTAGCTTTACCATAAGACTAGAAAAACCATAGTGCAATGATTACCCATGCCAATCTCCACTATTCCATCCTACAACATATTATTGATATACGACATGATATTCCTAAAGGAGATGTTCGGCCATTGCCCCAAATATGGAGATTCGCTCAGAAATGGTATGGTCAACATTTGGATCCGAATTGGAAGAAATGGACCTTGCAAGAGGCTAAACAGATTTTTGATGAATTTGGATTGACGCATCCTGTATGGCAGCTGAAGGTTTCCGATAAACGATTCTAGTTTGATCAAATGAAAGAATACGTAGAACTCACTATTTCAGACAGCAGTGCAAAGGAGCGGATTAATCCGCTAGTTGGAAAGCAAATCCATTTCTCCGATACCGGTAAAATGAAGTATGGGTGGTCTGGAAAGGTGCAAAAATGGCTTAGCGAAAATATCTTACTACTGGAGACACAACTCTACTATGACGGGATCAAAATGTCCCAATTTGGACCAGGTCTGCAGCTGGGGCTTTATGAGGACTATAAACTATCTAAAAAGATAGGATCGGTAAGTGTGGAAAGGAGATGGTATCAGGCTGCTAACAAAGACTCGTGGAAGAGAGAAGGAGAGTTATCGGAAGACAATAGTACCTCTTTGGTAGTTGAGCTAGAATTTTCAAATGAAGAGAAATCCTTGCTTGCCTTGGGCATTACTCCCTTACAAATGGAAGATAAATGGTTCTGTTATATGGAGGCAGACCGGATCTATTATTATCGTTCCTGGACGGGGATACCTTGGTTCCAGGCTAAGTTTTCCTCCATTACTCGGGATCGATGGCGGATTGTCGAAGCCTTGGCAAAGAAAGATTGGGATTTAGATATTGAGCAGAAGAAGAAGGCCCTGGTTGCAAGGATTGAGTCGCATCTCCGATGGATTAAGCGCATCGTAAAGGAATGAATTATACCTAAGGCATAATGGAAAAACCGAAAATCACCGAGATTACTAGCAGCGCAGTATTTCAATCCTGGTATTGGTTGAAAGTCGAAATGGTCGAAAAATGTAAGCAGCTAGGATTGCCCTATGCCGGAGGCAAATTCGAGCTCCGAGATCGGATTATATATGCCCTGGAAAACGATGGCGCATTGATGCCAGTAGTGGAAAAATCAAAGCCTACTTCCAAGTTTAATTGGGCAAAAGCTAACCTAAGTCTGGATACGGAAATTACGGACAACGTTAAGTTTGGGCCAAATTTTCGCCGTTTCATGTCTGCACAGATTGGCCCGCATTTTTCCTGTCATAGTGATTTTATGGATTGGGTTAAGGAGCATCCAGGGAAGACCCTGAGGGATGCAGTTATTAAATGGGAAGAGTTAGAGCGGAGAAAGGAAGATCCTTCCTTTCAGCGAGAAATTGCTGAACACAATATGTTGGCGCAATACGTGCGAGATTTCATGGCAGATAATCCGGAAAGCCGATTTCAGGATGCATTGCGTTGTTGGAAGGCCAAAAAGCAATTACCTGCCAAAGGAGGTTTTGTAAAGTATAACCAGAAAGACCTTGTTTTTATCCAATAAAGAAGACTTAAGCAATGACGGTTCGGAACAACATTCCTCTGTACGAATTGTATGGAGAAAAAATTGTCCCCAAGGAAGGCTTGCCCTTTAATATTCAAAGAATAGAATCCTTCCTAGAAAAGACAGGTACTTTTCATCACGCCCATCGTCACCCTGGACTTTCCCAATGGGTATGGGTACAAAAGGGCAAAGGAAGGCATCGAATTGATCTACAGGAATTCGAAATGAAACCAGGCCTACTTTTCGCATTGCAGCCCGGTGTCGTGCACGATTGTATCAGTGATGATGACATGGAAGGCTTCATATTACATTTCTCTCCTGATTTTTTAAGGTATGAAGAGCAGGAGGGGGGAGCAGTCTGGTCGAAAGGAAATCCTTATTATTCGGTGCTAGAAGTTCCAGCAGCGGCCGAGCCGCAATTGAAGGCCTTATTTGAGGAAATATTAGCGGAGAGCACCGATAGGCGAGTGGGTTTCGAAATAATCGTCAAGTCTTTGATCCAGGTATTGCTGGTTTATGCGAAAAGATGGCCCGTATTGGCCAAGACTCCATCCTCGGCCGCCAATCGGCTACAGCTGGAGTTCGACCAATTATTGGAGGAACTATTTAGAACAGAAAGGTCCGTACAGCCCTATGCCGATAGACTGCAAGTCAGCATTCCCGTTCTAAATCAAACTATAAAAGCCTTTACCGGAGTAACCGCTAGTGAACATATCCACCGTAGGCTTATACTAGAAGCCAAGCGACAACTTGCCTATACTCGACAGAGCATCTCAGAGCTTGCCTATGAACTAGGCTTCGAGGATCCGAATTACTTCTGGAAATACTTCAAACGTCACACCGGACTTACCCCCGGCTTATTTCGGCAGCAAGCACAAAATGACAGAAAATAGTTAGAATATTACAGTTCCACTGATATGATTCAGGCCTAGTTTTGCCTAAAAAAGAATATGAAGAAGAAGCAACTAGCACAGATCAACATCGCTCAGATGAAGGCTCCTCTAGATGATCCAATCATGAAAGAGTTTGTTGATTTTATCGATCCCATCAATAGACTGGCGGAAGAAAGCCCAGGCTTCGTTTGGCGCCTAAAAGACAAGGACGGGGGCTCTTCGATGAATATTGAGGTGCCAGTGGAGAATGATATGATTATTGTAAACATGTCGGTTTGGGAAGATTTGGAAAGTCTAAAATCCTATGTTTACCAGACGGTTCATTCCTATTTCGTACGGAGTAGTAAGCGATGGTTTGATAAGATGGGGAAACCGCATATGGCCTTATGGTGGATAGAAGCGGGTCACGAACCAACAGTTGAAGAGGCATTTCAGCGTTTATCGATGATAGAAAAGGATGGGGTAGGGCCAGAGGCTTTTCTTTTTGGTAAGACTTATGGACCAAACGGAGAGAAGCTGTAATCGGAGAGGCAAAAGACGAGTAGGCAGTGGCAACCCTCACCGTAATTTAGGCACAAAAAAATCCAGAAGGACAGGAGATCCTTCTGGACGATGGAAAAGATAATTCTTCAGCAGGCTATTCCTAAAAACCAAACATTCCATTATTATTGGCTAAGCCTTCCGTTGGTATTTCTTGAATTACATCCCAATGCGCAACAGCTTTGCCATCTTTGAATCTAAATAGATCATAGAAAACTTGTTCCTTTCCACTCCATTCACCCTCGCTTACCGTAAGTACAAAATTTCCTTCACCAAGGACCTTATGGATTTTAGTGTACTTAAACATGTTGTTTTGAGCAGTTAAGTACTCTACTGCTTCTATAATCCCCTGCAGCCCATCTTTGATCCCGGGATTATGTTGTTCGTACTGTTCGGCGCTAATGTAATCGCTAATCTTTTCTGGATTCTTACCCATCAATATATCTTCCACTAAAGCCTTGGCAGTGGCTTTATTGACCTCCGTTCTGTCCATGTCTTCTGCAGCGGTTGGTCCATCTGTTTGGGTTCTTCCGCTAGCAGTTTCCTTTACCACTGGGGCCATAGCATCCCAATGCTCGGCTACTTTCCCGCTATCATCTAAGCGGATAATATCGAACGACACCATCTCATCCGCGCCAAAGGGCTTAGCGTTTTTCCAAACGTTGTGCATAAAAACGTAATTGTCATCTTGAAACATGCGAATGTTTTCGGCAGTTGTTCCATTTTCTTTCAACACGGGTAGCATTTTAATAAAAGGCTCTAGTCCAGTCGGTATAAATGGATTGTGCTGAATGTAATCTGCATTTGCCAGTTGGCGCATAGTTGCAGGATCCTGTTGTAATACAGCGCCTAAGAAGGAGCCTACGGTTTCTTTTTGATTCATGATAGAGGTATCAGTGTTAGAAATTTCGATGGGTTCATTTTTACTTGCATTTTTGGTTGAATCACAGGCAGTGAGTAAGCCTAGCAAGAGGAATACAAAAACTTGTCTCATACTTTAAGGTTTATTACTTTTGATTCGCAAGTAAAAATACACTTATTAGTTGCTTGGTGCAAGTAATAATTAAAATTAATTGCATTTTAAAAGTAAAAACTTCGAATTTTCCTTATGAAGCATAAATTTCGTTGTGATTGCCCTTTCACTTCAGCCTTAGATGTTTTGGGAGATAGATGGATGTTGGTCATTGTCAAGCTGATGCTATTGGATTTCAAGGAAACTTTCAAGGACTTCATGGAAAGTGATGAAGCTATTGCCTCCAATATCCTCTCGGCGAAGCTTAAAATGCTCGAGGAGTTTCAGGTCATTACCAAGTCTAAACGTCCGGATAATAAGAAGACCAACTATTATCACCTAACCGACAAGGGCTTGGCTTTGACACCTGTTTTGGTGGAACTTGCTGCCTGGAGTGATGGTCATTTAAGAGATTTTCATCCAACTATTGAAGATGGAGAGAACATGGAGTTCTTGCGAAAGGATAAAGCCGCTTTTGCTGAACTTCTGGAGAAGAGGTATAGAGACAAACTGGCTACCGTCATGCATCTGCGGTAATTTAGAAGAAACGATCTTTTCTGAAGATTCTCCTGGAATACGTGGATTTTGGAGAGGTAAAGCGTAAAGTATAGCAAGTAACTTAGTTCTTATGGAAGATGAAATTCTGAAGGAAGTATTTAAAGAGGCTGATTTCACATCTGAAGAACTCCGTTCCATTGGCGCTCTCCTTAGAAAAGTAAGCCTAAAGAAGGGGGATATCCTCTTGAGCGAAGGAGATACCGTTTTGTATACTCATTTCGTTTACAGCGGCTGCCTTAGGACGTATTTTCTTGACAATGCGGGGAAAGAACATACCTTGCAATTTGCCATCAAGGATTGGTGGATAAGTGACTACACTGCTTTTTTCACGGGAGACAAAGCTTTGACCAATATTGAGTGTATTCAAAGGGCTACCATCTATAAATTGTCCAGAAAGGACATGGAGCGACTGTATCTTGAGATTCCTGCCTTCGAAACCTTCTTTAGAAAGAAACTTGAAAGGAGGTTTATGGCGCTTCAAAAGCGGGTGCTGGGTAATTTAGCCCAACCGGCCAAGGATCGATACCTTTCTTTTATCCAGAATTATCCGAACATCCAGCAAAGTGTGAAAAACTATCACATCGCTTCTTTTCTAGGGATTACGACCGAAAGTCTAAGTAGAATCCGAAAAGAATTGGCTCGCTAATCGTTTCTTACCATACATCAATTTTTTCGAATAGGATTGCCCATAGCTTTGCAGTATTAAATAATATAAGTACGAGGATATAATTAGGCTAAAGTATCTGACTAAGGGAGTTTTCAATCTAGGCAGGCGCAAAAACCGCTGCCCTGTCTGGCCGCCAGGCAAGATAGCCATAGCTAACCAAGGATTTTTGCAACGTAGCATAGGTTGAAAAATGCCCGTCATATCTTCTAGGATAATTGTACCCTCATACTTAAAAACGCTTTGCTATGAAAAAGATATTGTTTGTGCTGACGAGCCATGATCAATTGGGTGATACTGGAAACAAAACAGGTTTTTGGCTAGAGGAATTTGCAGCACCCTACTATTTCATGAAGGATCAAGGGGTGGCGATTACTTTGGCTTCTGCTCAAGGAGGGCAGCCCCCAGTCGATCCTAAAAGTGAGTTGCCTGACTTTCAGACACCGGCTACTAAACGGTTTCAAGGTGATCCTGAAACGCAAGCGGTGCTGGCCAAGACGGTCGCTTTAAAGACTCTTGATCACCAGAACTACGATGCTGTTTTCTATCCGGGAGGATACGGACCACTATGGGATTTAGCGAGTAATGAAGATTCGATTGCGCTAATTGAATCTTTCTATAACAACAACAAACCCGTTGCTTCAGTCTGCCACGGCCCGGCCATTTTCCAGCAAACCAAAGATGCTGACGGTAAACCCTTGGTAGAAGGGAAAAAGGTCACTGCCTATTCCAATTCAGAGGAAGAGGCAGTTGATTTCACGGAAATCGTTCCTTTTTCTGTGGAGGATATGTTGAAAGAAAACGGAGGGCTCTACTCAAAAGGGCCGGATTGGAATCCTTACGCATTGGAAGATGGTTTATTGATCACGGGGCAGAATCCCGCTTCTTCGGAATTGGTCGCTGAGTTGTTGCTAAAGAAGTTGGAGGCATAAAAGGTCAGCATAAAATATAGAGGTGAAAGCGGCTTGGGTGAAAACTCGGGCCGTTTTTCTATTTTTAGGTAGCCCATCAGAGAAAAACTAGATAGACGAAAATGGAAATCTCAAACATTCAATCCTTTGTCAAATACTATTCGAGAATAAAGCAAAGAACGAGTAGACTGTTTGATTATATCCCGAAAGATAAAATCGAATGGACGTATCAAGTCGGTAAATTTACCATCGGAGATATCATCCGACATTTGGCAAACATTGAACGATTTATGTATGCTGAAACAGTCCAATTCAAAGAAAGCAGTTACCAGGGTTGTGGAACAGAATTTGCCGAAGGATATGAAGAGATTGTGGAATATTATCAAAGGATGCATGCAGAAAGCTTAGAGATTTTTCTACAGCTGAGTCAAGAGGATTTACACAAAAAATGCAAGACCCCCGCCGGTACAGAAATCACTATTTGGAAATGGCTACGAGCCATGGTAGAACATGAAGTTCACCATCGAGGACAGTTGTATATGTATTTGGGTATGCTTGGCATAAAAACGCCTCCCATTTTCGGGTTGACTTCTGAAGAAGTGATCGAAAAAGGTGTTTAGGGTCAAAAGCCCCCTGCCAAGTTTTTGACAAGGGGCTTTTGATTCAGTCCATTATCGTTGTATGATGAGCCTTTGGGTACCTACAATCTTTTCGTCCTGAATGACACTAAGTAAATATAGACCAGGCGTCAGATCATGGGTGTCCAAGCTTTGTTGGCTGTCTACTGTTGTATCCAGCTGTACTTGGTGGATGACTTTGCCCAATTGATCACGTACAACCATCAACGCGGGCTTATCCTGAAACCCATCCAAGGCAACCTGAGTTTGTTCACTCGCTGGGTTAGGGAAGATGGAGATGCTGCCGAATTGATCCAAGCCGGTGTAGGATTGTTGTGGATCCGGCAATTCAGTATCATCTACGATTAGACTGCTGGCAATATTTCCACTCCCTGAAACACGAACATTATCAAATACTGCTTCAACTTCAGTACTACCATTAATACTATAAGCCATCAAGCTCATATACAGACATTCTTCTAAGTCAGGCAGCGTTGCCACTTGCAATAATCTCCAGTTGGTGCCATTGGTGCTGGTATAACTTTTGATTTTTTTACCTGTTCTCACCAGACGAAACCATTCTACCCGGCGGCGTGATACCTGAGATTGAAAAACGATTCCGCCATAGCTAGCTCTAAATTCTCTCCGTACTCTTCGGGTCGAGTAATTCTTAAGTGCACCTGCTCTTCTGGCCAAAGGGTCCAAACTCTCTCTGGCCATTAGTCCGGCGTAACCTCCAAAGTTGATGTCAGCCAAGCGGGCTTCGATCTGACCATCGCCACAGAGGAGATAATAGGCTTGCACTGCTTTGTCGGTATCAAGGCCTTGCCAGCAGCCAGCTGCAGATAGGGTGAAACTTTCGCTTTCGGAATCATAGTCTACCTGGGTGTCATTTCCACAATTTAGGCTTCCATCCTGCGAGCCTTCCGACCAGCCACAGGGTAATCCGATAACATCAAGGTAGGTAGTACATTCGTCCTTATTGCCCGCCTCATCTTGGATGATTACCGTAAGGGGTACGATAGTTCCTACATCTTCACAATCAATGGTCAGAGAAGGTTCGGTTCCTACATAGGTAAGACTTCCACAATTGTCTGAACTAGCTGATTCGTTCCAAACTTGAGTGACAGTTAGGTTGATCGCATCCTCGCCATTGAAATCAACGGTAACATCTTTGCAAACTGCTACAGGGTTCTCTCCGTCGGATACTTCCAGGTAGTGTGAGCAAGCGCTTTTGTTTCCATAAATATCTTTGGCTCTCCACTGCACTTGATAACGACCTACAGGGAAAAACCCACTGGGATCGAGAACCCGACTTGTCCAGCTTCCGATCGGAGTATCGTTGTCATCCACTTCCCGGTAGCGGGCTTTGACTTTATCGATACTACAGTTGTCACTGGCTACCGGAGGTGTGAAACTTACCTCCGCTCCACAAAGACCAGTATCAGTATTGATATTTATATCAGCTGGGCAGTTGATTCTGGGTTTCTCCATGTCCGTTACATTGACCGTAAAACTACAAGCAGGGACTGCATTATTTGAAGCATCTGCGCCAGAGTAGGTCACGGTGGTGCTACCTACCGGAAAGAAGTCACCAGAATTATGCGTTGAGTTTCCAATTGCTCCTACGCAATTGTCATTCAAGATGGGTGGTGTCCAGCTTACAAGTGCGCCACAATCATCTTGGTCATTGAAAACATTGATGTTCCCGGGACAATTACTATAACTGGGAGGCAGGGCATCTCGAACGGTGACCGTAAAGTCGCAGCTTGCTTGCCCACCATTCCCATCAGAAACAGTTAGGGTCTCCTGATGATTGCCCACTTCACTGCAATCAAATTCTTCCTGACTGACACTTAAGTCTATGGAACCGCAGGATGAACTAGATCCTCCGTCCGCATTTGCTGCCGTCAAAGTGGCTTTCCCGTTTTCATCTAGGTCAATGGTGACGGGCTGACAGACTGCCGTTGGAGGGCTGCCTGCTAAATTCAAGTCCACGAAGCAAGAAGGACTTCGGGAACCATGTTGTGACACATATACTTCTACCATACTTTCGGATCCTAAGCTTGTACCTGCAGGGATATTCTGCACTACTGTGATTGCTCCAGAAGAAGGGCAATTATCAGATACCTGTACCAAGCTAGCCATATTTGGCATCAACCGTTCGCAATCACTATTCAGGTCAATATCTATAGACGGAGGGCAAGAAATGATAGGTGTTTTGACATCATTTACCTGGATATTGTAGGTACAGATCTTGCTATTGCCAGCCTTATCCGTGACGGTCAGGGTCAGCTCCAAGGGGCCAAAATCGAGGGGACTTCCCGGAGCCGGACTTTGTGTTACTGCAAGTTCATCTGTTGGCGTACAATTGTCTGAAACAACGAGAAGAAAGTTACCAGAGGGCGTAAAATTAGGCATAGGGAAGGGGCAGGGCAGACTACTGTTAATAGCAAAGTTAGCAGTACACCCCAGCGCTGTGGGGGGCGTAACATCATTGGTACAATCCTGTGCCTGAAGAACGGACAGGCTGCTGATCAAGGATAGAAGGGAGATTAGCGTAAATATCTTTTGCATAGTATTGTTGTTTATGGTTTGAGTTGTACATGCAAGTTTCTATGCTGAAGGTAGGAGGAGCGCTTGGGAAAAAATCTGGATTTAAGTGAATGGTATAGTCTTGTAAGTCAACAGCAGTATATTTAAGTGGATCCTAAAGACTTTTCTCTATCGGCAGCTGTCATAGAAGAACCATAAAAGAACTGGACAAATGACCATTCGATATATCCTCTATAGTCTCGGTTTAGCTTGGACTTGCCTTTGTTGTAGGAATGAGGCCGCGGAAAAAACGCCTACTGTATTGGGAGCAGATACCGTAACTACGGAAGTAAAGTCAGGCCCACTGGCTAGTACTATCACCTTTCCTAAGCCATACATCGCAACGGCTTTCGATTTCCCTGTAGGTAAACCTAATGCCAAAGGCTACTACAACGCACAAGGTTTTGGTCTTAACTATCATTTAGGGGATGATTGGAATGCCGTGACGGGAGGTAATTCCGATCTAGGTGATCCCATCTATAGTATTGCGAATGGACAAGTGAATTTTGCGGAAGATATTGGCGCTGGATGGGGGAAGGTGGTTCAGGTACTGCATCAAATGCCAGACGGAGAACAGTACGAGTCTTTGTATGCCCATTGCGATTCCATCCTGGTGCAAACGGGGGATTGGGTGAAGCGCGGCCAACAAATTGCTACCATTGGAAACGCAGATGGACAGTATTATGCTCACTTGCATCTAGAAATTCGAGATAGTATCGGTATGCCAATTGGAGGGGGATATGCGGCAGATACCAGTGGATATCTGGATCCTACTCGATTCATACGTACCCATCGAGTCATTTCAAATTAAGTACTTAGAATACCGTTTTTGACTCATCAGCAGAACAAATCGAAATGTTTGAGGGTTATCCCGTTAAACTCACTCTTGTGAGAAAGGTGAAAACTTCAAACCGACAACGTGAATCTGAGCTTTTATTCCTTCTTTAGCAAGTACTCGTTATTAACCAACTATGGATTTACGGCAGGCTTAGTCAGTAAAACCTTCAGGAAATTTGTACCAGAAACACCTAGTGAAGATTCCTTTGAGTTTTTCATAAAGCTGTCCAGGTCAAAGTACAAGTCCCTCGCTCAAATTCATCCTACCTTAGAAAAGTTCTTGGCAGATACGAAGCAACGGCAGGTCATAGCTGAGGAATTGGATCTGGCGATCCGTGATTTATCGGCCAAGGTGATCTCTTTTGGTTTGGATCGACGATTTCAGGCCATTTTCAAAACCTTGGATATTGATGCCAGTAGCTTCCAAAAATTGATGTTAAAGGTGGGAACAGCTAGGGCTGTATGGCAGACTACGGAGCCCAGTTTTGAGGAGATTCTGGATGAAGTACATGCCACAATTAGCTGCTTACGTACTCAGAAAGATAAGATTGGCACTTCTCTGCATTTAACCATATTAACCAAACGGATATTAGATTATACGGTACGCATTAAGCGACTTGTAGTGCTTAGGGAGGATATCACTGCGGTAAAGCAATGGGATGAATTGATTCAGGAATATATTGCGTATGATAAAACCAGAAACTCCTTGCGTAAATACCTGGGGGCCCATGTAGATTTGTTAGCCCTGCAGATAGTGGAACGCACGGCTCAAAAAGGGGAAAAGTACGTAGCGGAAAACGTAAAAGAATATCGAGGTTTCTTTAAGAAGGGGTTGATTGGCGGAGCTGTCATTGCTTTTTTCGCCATTTTCAAAACGCTCATTGATGCAAACGTTTCGGCAGGTTTTTCAAGAGCGCTGCTCTATAGTTTGAACTATGCTTCTTGTTTTATTTTGGTCAAGTTTTTGGGTGGAACGATAGCCACTAAGCAACCTGCGATGACGGCCTCGGCCATTATTAAAGACATTGATAAAAAGAACGAGCTTACTTTAGGACCAAGGCAGGATATTATTCTCCTGCTTAGAAAGGTTTCTAGGAGTCAGTTTATATCTCTGGTAGGCAATTTTGTTATGGCCTTTTCAATGGCCTGTTTATTGGGCTATGTATTGTCTTTGGGATGGGTGTCCAATCCAGTAGATGAGAAGAAGGCGGCGTATTTCATCAAGCAAACCTCTCTTTTCTCTGGTGGGGCTTTCTATTATGCGGCCATCGCTGGCGTGTTTTTATCCTTGTCTGGTTTCATTTCTGGGTATTTTGATAACAAGGTAATTGCCTCCCAACTGCCTTATCGCATCCAGCATTACTCCATACTATCCAGGTTTTTACCCCAAAAGACCCTAGGGGCTATAGCTCGCTTTATAGAAAAGGATTTTGGGGGCGTAGTAGGCAATCTGAGTCTAGGTTTTTTTCTGGGTTCAGCCTGGTTGTTGAAATATATTCTCCCCTTCAATGTTGATATTCGACATATCGCCTTCAGCTCTTCCAATGTAGGTTATGCTATTGTTAATGATGCCTTTTCCAGTTCGATAATTACTACCGCTCTGCTAGGTGTGTTAACTATCGGTTTAGTCAACTTTGTAGTCAGCTTTTCGATCACCTTTATCGTTGCGCTAAAATCCCGGGGAATTACCGCAAGCGGCCTCCGGAAGCTCTTCTTTTCAAGTGTAAGGGACATCTTTACCAATCCCTTGGATTACTTCATCATTCGTAGGAAGGAACCACGACTTGCTGCTTAGTAGAGATTAATTTTTACCTCTTACAAAAAAAGGAATTTGCCAGTTCTCCAATTGATCTATACAATAGCCCTCAGGTGATTTAGTGGGGTTCCTGATGAAGTCTAGTATAATCTCTTGCCCACAGTTTTGATTGAATACCCCATGCCCGACCTTCAGCAATTGTACGTATTGAGCTTGGGTGAAATTTGGCAATAATAACTCAGTATAAGCAGGAGGGGTAGTAGGGTCATAGCTACCTACCAGGAAAAGACTAGGAATATCAGAGGAAACCGGTTTTGCCTCATCTGGAAATTTGTGGAACCGCTTGTCCTGTACGAAGTAGGGAAGATAGCCATCCAGCACTTCATAAGTATTCAAATGATCCGGTCTCTGTGCCTGAATCAAGCTATCATTTTGATATATCTTATAGTCATTCATGTAGTTGAGAAAGCCAGGGGCATTGAAGGCCTCGAGTACAGTGCTGCGCATCTCATGTCGGTTGATTAGGCGGCGGAGCATGGCTGATTTACGCCCAATGAGTGCTTCCAAGAAGAAGGGAAGAAACCCGAAATTATTTTCTTCATACAGTTGATTATAAACGAGTGCGTTGACCTCTTGCTTGTTGAGGAATGCCCTTGGCAAGCCAGGTAACTTTAGAACTAGGGGTTGTTCATCCAGCGTTTTCAGGAAAGCTAGGAATCGGTCCTTCAAATTGGGGTAAGCGGTTCGGCAAGTGGGATCTGCTAAGCAATGATTAAAAATCCGATCGAGGCTCTGCTGGTAATTGTGAAATCCATCCAAAATAATGGGGTGGCCAATTGGGACGGTAGAATCAAAAATGGCCGACCGAATGCTAACCGTGGCATTCCGCATGAAACTCTGGATCGTACGCGTTCCGCCGGAAGTACCAAAGAGATTATAGCTATCGTAGGGTAAGCGTTCTGCTAGTAAGTTGGCATCGCGACTACGGTTATCGGTTCCGTATTGGGTGAAGTCAATCCCTTCTGCCCTCAAGTCATCTAAGCATTGGTCGAAGCGCTGTACCTGCCAGCTTGTATAATCCTCGTGAGATTTATCCTTCAGTAGGTACTGGAACACTTCCTCTTCAATGCTGGGGCAGATACTTGGGGAGGAATAACCGAGTCCTCGATAATCATACAGAATAATATCCCGCTCCTCTCCCAAAAAGTGATCGCTGAAATAATGGATATGTCGCAGAATGGAAGATCCCCATCCGCCAGCAAAGATGATTACAGCATCGGAGGGAGCAGGTTGCTGCCTGGCTTTGATGATGGCAAAGGCGACGTCTAGAAGACGACTTGGCATTTGTGTTTGGTAATTCTCGGGTACTTTGATGATCCCGAAGCGTATTCTGGCTTGATCAATGTCGGAGCAATCGCTGGATAGGCATTTTTCCCATTCGATGTCTCCTGGTTTTTGACCCCATACATCTCTAAAGGAAAGGCAGAGAAGAATAGCGAGTAAGAGGGTTAGGTGATTTTTCATGTCGGTGTTGGGTTTAATTTGGTGGTTGGTTCTTTAGTTTTAACCTCCAACGTTCTTCTCCTATTTTCTTGTAGGCGGACTTTAAGGAGCTACGCTGACGGTGAACTGATTTAAACTTATTCATCTGGACTGCGGCCTAAAGCCTTGAATCTCCTGATCTTCAGCTTTTTTTCGTCCCAGACCTTCCAGGTATGAAACTCAAAAAGAGCTTCGCCAGTAAATCCAATGCTTTGACCTCGTCGACAGCCAATAAGTTTGAATCAGTTCTGTGTATATTTGCATGCACACATCTTTACAAGTATGAAAAACTGGTCTGGCTATCTACAATGGAATCCTACAGAAGTCGCTTACCCCGATAGTGAAGCGGCTATCCAGCAATTGGTGAAAAGAGCAGTCGAGCAAAAAAAGAAAGTACGTGTGATCGGCGCTGGACACTCCTTCACACCTCTTTGCAAAACGGATGAAATCTTGATCAGCCTGGACAAGTTTCAGGGCTTAATCGAGGTGGATAAGGAGAATAGCCTAGCCACGGTTAAGGCGGGCACTCGCTTGTATATTCTAGGCGAATTACTGGCGGAGCAGGGGCTGGCCATGGAAAACCTGGGAGATATCGATCGCCAATCCATTGCTGGGACGATCAGTACGGGGACCCATGGAACAGGAAAGTCTCTGGGAACCATCAGCACCCAAGTAACTGCCTTGTCTTTGGTGAATGGGAAAGGAGAATTAGTCCACTGTTCGAAAACGGAGAATCCGGATCTATTTAAAGCAGCCCAGGTGTCGCTAGGAGCATTGGGCATCATCACGAGCATTACCCTGCGTTGCATTCCTGCCTATCGCTTAGCCTTACAAAACAGAAAGGAAGAATTACAAGCCGTGTTGGTTAGCTTGGACGAGCGCTGGGAGAACAACCGCAATTTCGAGTTCTATTGGTTTCCCTACACGGAAATGGCCTGGACCAAAAGTTCGAATCTTGTCGAAGATCAACCCGACAAGAACTCCTGGCTCAACTATTTCACCGAGTACGTCTTAGAGAACTACGCCTATAAAGTATTATGTGAGTTGGCCTATGCTTTTCCTTCCATGAATGAAAGGGTATCTAAAATATCAGCCGCCTCAATCACGAATGTGAAGAAAGTCTATCAAAGCCACAAAGTATACGCTACCCAGCGCCTAGTGAAGTTCAACGAGATGGAGTACAATGTACCGGCTGAAGCCTATCCAGAAGTCTTCAAAGAGGTGCGCCGGGTAGTAAATAGCCGAAAATTCAATATTCATTTCCCGATTGAAAACCGGATCGTAAAGCAAGACGATATCTATATGAGTCCGGCTCATGGCCGCGAATCCATCTACATCGCCTGTCACGCCTACAACAAGAAAGATCCAAAACCTTACTTCAAGGCTCTCGAGGAAATATTCAGAGCGCACGAGGGTCGACCACACTGGGGAAAAATGAACACCCTCACGCCTCAGGACATTGCAGCGCTCTATCCCAAGTTTGATACCTTTTTGGAGCATCGCAATGCACAAGATCCAGATCGTATTTTTACTAATCCTTACCTGGAAAAACTATTTGGGAATTAAATGACGAAGCAGCACTGCAAACATCCGAAGTTTAACCGAGCCCAGTCCAAGGAAACTTCGAATGTTTAGCCCCTGCCTTTTAAACTATCAAAGAACCCTTAACTCAAAGTGGAGATGGAACATGGAAAAGATTATTTCCAAGCATTGAATGAAGAACTCAAGCGGTATAAGAATGCGGTTCCTCGTTTAGTCATTGATCTGGATGCGCTGGATGAAAATATTGAAGGGCTACAAAAATCCTTGAAAGCTGGCGTCGACTTCCGCTTAGTGGTTAAGTCATTGCCTAGCCCTCAATTGATTCAATACTTGCAACAAAAGCTGCCAACGGAAAGGTTGATGGTATTTCACCAGCCCTTTTTGACCCAACTGTTGCCATTGCTAGGGGGAAATGCAGATGTACTATTGGGTAAACCCATGCCCGCACAAACGCTCCAGTACTTCTACGAAACGATACCCACCAAAGCAGCAGCTTTCGATCCCTTTGCTCAAATCCAATGGTTGGTAGATACCCAAGATCGCCTAGCGCAATACTTAGCTTTAGCAAAGAACAAGGGCTGGAAGTTAAAGGTGAATCTAGAGATTGACGTAGGGCTGCACCGGGGCGGCTTTGCTGATTTGGCTTCCTTTGAATCGGCCCTCGCTCTTCTGGCACAAAACCCAGACACACTGACCCTAAGCGGATTGATGGGATATGATCCCCATGTGGTAAAGTTGCCCAAGGTATTGCGATCTAAGGAAAAGGCTTTCGAGTTGATGTGTTTGTCTTATCAGTCTTATGTCGATCTTTTGAAAGATAAATATCCGAAATTGTGGACCGATGAGTTGATCCTAAACGGCGCGGGAAGCCCTACGATTACCCTCCATCATTCACCCCTCTCCCCCTTAAATGATTGGTCGGCGGGCTCCTGTTTGGTGAAACCCAGTTCCTTTGATATTCCAAGCTTGGAAGCCTACCGTCCTGCCAGTTATATTACTACACCGGTGCTGAAGAAACTAGAGGGAACGACTATTCCCGCTATTGAACGGTTCAAGGGCGTTTTGAATGCTTTGGATGGAAGTAACAAGAATTCCTACTTCATCTACGGAGGATATTGGAAAGCTGATTACCATTATCCTTTCGGCTTAAAGGAAAACAAACTATTTGGAACTTCTACAAATCAATCCATGGTTAATGCTCCAGAGGGGAGCGGTCTAGGTGTAGATGACTTTGTTTTCCTGCGCCCAAAACAAAGTGAGTTTGTCTTCCTTCAATTCGGTAAAATCCTAGCGATCAGAGACCGCAAAATCGTCGATGAATGGGATATCTTTCAAGCGGATAATGGTTAGATTATTCCACCCATACTTCCACCATCCACTTTGATCGTAGCTCCGTTCGTAGCGGCAGCCAATGGACTGCTTAAGTAAGTAATCGTACTCGCTACCTCATCCACCGTAGCAAATCGCTGCAACAAAGAGCTCGTTCGGACCTCTGCAAAGAAGGCAGCCTCAACGGCTTCTACGGATTTCCCCTCCTTTGCCGCCGCATCAGCAAGGAATTGCTCCGCGCCCTCGGATAGGGTAGAGCCAGGGGCAACCGTATTGACAGTCACAGCGGTGCCCTTAGTGAGCTGAGCCAGGCCACGAGAAATGGCGAGTAAAGCCGTTTTGGTCATGCTGTAGGCAATTAGATCAGCTGGCACCAAGGTGGCGCATTCACTGGAAATAAATAGGATTCGGCCCCAGTTTCGTTCCAACATCCCCGGTAGATAATGCCGAGAAAGACGCACGGCACTCATTACATTTACATCAAATTGGCGGTACCAATCCTCATCCTTCATATCAAAGAAGGAAGTGGAGGTGTAGATGCCTACATTATTGATGAGGACATCGATCGCGGGCAGTTCAGTAAACAATCTTTCCACTTCTTCAGGCTTGCCCAAATCAGCAGCTATGCCGCTGACTTGTTCTGCCTCGAATTCTTGTTGCAATTTGGCTAGGGCTGTCTCTACCCCTTTTGCCGAGCGACCATTGATGATCACTTTAACTCCTTCTTTTAGTAGACTACGAGCCGTTGCAAATCCAATGCCAGCCGTGGAGCCTGAGATGAAGGCTGTTTTTTCTTTTATTTTAAGATCCATGATTCTGATTTAAGCGATTCCCCAAGGACTAAAAATCAACCATAGCATTAGGACTAAACCAATCAAAACGACAGTGAGTATAGCATCAGTACTCCATTGCCGACTAGCAGTACCGTCTCTTTCCTGGAAGGTAACCAAGGAAAGATCTTTGTCTACTGGAGCGGTAGTGAATTTACTCACCAACATTAAAATAGCTGCACAAAGAATAAATAGGAATAAGGCAAAGTGTAAGAAATTAATGCCTAAGAAAAGACTTAGGAAGGAGCCATCTGCAACGGCCAAACTTCCTTCATTACTCATAAATTCGGTCACTAATCGGATCAAACCGATTATAAATCCTGACCACAGGGCCACGATCGCCCCTCGGGCATTGATCCATTTGTAGAAAAGGCCGAACAAGAAAACGGCCGCGATCGGAGGAGAGATATAAGCCTGTACACTTTGTAGATAATGGAAAATGCCCCCACCCATTAGCGCTTTCATAAATGGGATCCACCCTAAACTTACAATCACCAATACTACCGTAGCCAACTGCCCAAAGCGCACCAGATCCTTCTCCGTAGCATTCGGCCGCATTTGCTGGTAGAAGTCTATCGTTAGTAGGGTAGAGCTAGAATTAAAAGCTGATGAAAGTGAACTCATCAGTGCCGCCAATAATCCGGCTATGGCTAGGCCCTTTATACCAACAGGAAGAAAAGTGGTAATCATGGTAGGCAGTGCCTGATCCGCATTATCCATGGAAAAGCTGATCACGCCTTTCTGCATCAAGGCATAAGCAATCACGCCGGGAATAAAGAAGATAAAAACAGGTAATAACTTCAGGTAGCCAGCAAAAAGTGCTCCTTTTCTGGCATTGGACACGTCTTTAGCCGACAAGGTACGCTGAACAATATATTGATCCGTACACCAATACCACACCCCTAGAATGGGTGCCCCGAACAGCATACCGGTCCAAGGGTATTCCGTGTCGGACATTGGTCGCCACAGGTTGAAGAAACTATCTACAGATGGATTTCCACTTTCCTGTGCCGCTACTGTTAGCGTATCTACCATTTCATTCCATCCACCCAACTGATACAAGCCAAAAAAGGTGACGGCTAGGGTCCCGAGAAGTAGGATAAATGCCTGTACCATGTCTGTATAGATCACGGCTTTCAGTCCTCCTAAAACCGTGTAGAACCCGGTAGCAATAACCGTGATGATAGCTCCGGTCCAGAAGGGGATGCCTATCGTTTCGAAGACAAGTGCTCCCGCAAAGATGATCAAGGAGATCTTGGTGATTACGTATGCGAGAATGGAGACGATGGATAAGTAGTTTCGGCAGGCCTTGGAGTAGCGTTTCTCCAAGAATTCTGGCATAGTATATACGCCTGTACGCAGATAGAATGGGACGAAGACCCAGCCCAGGAGAATCAAAACCAGTGCGGCTAGAATCTCAAAATTAGCCATGGGCATATTCCCTCTGGCCCCTGCTCCGGATACGCCTAGAATGATTTCTGAGCCGATATTGGAGGCGAATAAGGAGGCACCTACCACTAGCCAGCCTTGGCTTTTTCCCGCTAGAAAGTAATCTACTGAGGCGCCCGATTCTGATTTACTTCCGGCCGCCCATTTGGCGATCCATAGTATAATTCCGAAGTATACAAGTATAATTCCTATATCCAGTAACCCTAAGTGCTCTAGCATGATGTTGTGATGTGTGTGAATGGTTGGCAGTTTGTATTCGTTTCATTTGGGTAGTTGTGGGTTACATATGGCACAGGTGGGTGCCGAAAACTTCGACATCCACCTGGAAAGTAAGCTATGGGAAAAAATTACCAGTTCTTTAATCCTAGTAGTTTTTCTCCTAGTTCCGATAATTTTGCGGTATCATATTTGGTTTGCTCCCAATTACGTGGATCGCCAGGGAAGGCATATCCTTCAGGAGCTACGCGGTTTTTCCAAGAATTGACACGCCATTCGCGTAATGCATCATTGTTTTCTTCAGCAGGCATCATTGAAATATACTGCGCGATCCGCACTTTATCTTTGGAGCGGTTGGCACGGATACCGTGGGGCTGACAGCTATTGAAAACGAGTAGGTCACCGGCTTCCATACTGACTTTTTGAATGTGGTCTTCAAAGCCACTGGTATCTGGCTGGAATCGATTTCTGTCTTCTGGCTGAGTGAGTTTCCAGGTATCATAGGTGCGGAAAAGTTCCGGGATGCACTGGAAGCCGCCCATGTTCTCGTCTGTTTGATCCGATAAAGCGAGCACGCCTTGTACATTCTGAGGCTTGGTCTCAGGATCGTAATCCCAGTGGATAAAGGCTTTATATTCGTGGCCGGGGCGCATGGGGAAATTGAGGTTGGCACGGTCGATGGTTACCCACAATTTTTCGGTTCCCCAAATGTCAACAAATACGTCATATACTTTCTGCATCTGGCGATTGTTCCAGAGGTGTTGGTTATTGTAAACTTCCACCATTCCAGTACCCGCCAATTCCTTCATTTTTATTTCAGCTCTTGGCGACGTGTACCAAGTCGAAGGATCATCTGCCTTCTTTTCTTCAAATTCCCATAGGAATTCTGCTGTAGCCAATGCCTGTTCTCTCGGTACCGCCTGCTTAATCACAATGTAGCCATTGTGCTTCCAGAAGGCCCATTGTTCTTCAGTCAATATACGTAGAGGCTCACCGTTTGGACGGTCATTTAATTTAATCTTACTGGTCTTGGCAGTCGATGGATTGCCAGGAATGTCTTTATGTGCATTGTTAGGAACCATAGTAGGTGCCATCGTTGGATTTGTATCTTTCATCTTGTTAGATTTTTATTGTTCGTTGTTGATAGTACAAATATAGCGGACTGGATGGCCTCACTGCCAGCCTCATTTTGCTCATTTTTTGAATAATATTGACTATTTTGCCTCAGTAAGTTGTTATAATCATCTATTTTGGTCAAATATTGTCTAGTTGCGCACACAATTTGAAAATATACAGCCCGATGCAAATAGCTCTTTTCGCCTTTTGCATAATCCGAGGTTGAGTGACCTCTTCTACTGGCATTTTCATCCAGAATACGAATTGGTATACATTGATGGGGCCAATGGGACTCGACATGTGGGTGATCATGCCTCTCGTTACCAGGGCAGTGACTTGGTTTTGATTGGGTCTAATATTCCACACTTAAACTTTGATCATGGTGTGAAAACGGATTATGAAAAAGTAGTCCTACAAATTCAACTGAGTTTTAAGGAGGAGGTATTGGCTGCTGTGCCCGAATTAGAAACCATCAATAAACTGTTTACAGAATCTCAACACGGGATCGCTTTTACCGGGCAAACCAAAGCTGAAATTGGACAGCGACTTAAAGGTTTTCATCGACTATCTCCCTTTCGCCAGTTTTTAGAAGCCATCGATATCTTTCGGGAGTTGTCCTTAAGCGAGGAAAAGGAGTTATTGCACGATGCGCCTTATGTTAACCAATATAGCTTTAAGGAGCAGCAACGTCTTAGAGCCGTTTATGCCTTTATTGATCAAAACTACCAACGAAAAATAGAAGTTGATGAAGTAGCGGCACTATGTAATCTCAGCAAAGCCGCCTTTTGTCGATATTTTAAGAAAGCGGCTGGCAATACCTTTATCAATTTCCTGAACCAGTATCGTATTAGTAAGGCCAAACGATTATTATTGGTGGGAAAAAATGTCAGCGAGACTTGCTACGAATGCGGTTTTGAGAGCCTTTCTTATTTTAATCGCACTTTCAAACGGATTAGTGGCGAGAATCCAATGGCGTTTAAACAACGGCATCTGCGTGGGCGGGCGTAATTTGGAAGAACTAGGAACAAGTTCTAACATTCAGTATGGAAAATCAATTCATAAGTGGGCTTAATTTCACTCCTTCAGTCTTCCATTTTAGGTCTGGTCTGGAGACTGAAGGAGTGCTTACATTGATTGTGTCTAAGTAGCGTGAGACTACTGAGTACTTATTTTTGCTCTAGAGGTGCTTCGCCTCCATTTATGGCTTGAGGATCAATGCAAAATAATAACGGACTATCGCTTCCAGGTTGGTCACGAGAAGTCAGGGCTATAAACGTACCGCAAGTAATGGCATTGGCCGCCGCCCCAACAATGGTCCAGGCACTGAATGGGGTTCTAGCTCCAGTATTGCTATCATCCCAAATCATGGAACCAACTTTTCCTGGAACCAACAGATCGGCTCTAACACATCTGATGGCATCTAGCGCTGGCTTGTTGTACCCCGACTGACAAACGACCCCTAAGGCTCGATAACCTTCGGGAGCAATTGGACGCCAGAAGGAACCATCCCTAGCAGCCCCTGAGCCCGAATCTTTCCAGATGAGTTCAAAATCTACGGGCGGAGCTAAAACCCCTTCTTCTAATGGTTTAACGAGTTGAACACTACCCGCGGGCGGAGCTCCATAACCCCTTTGGGCAAAATCTCCTAAAGAATAATAACCATCTGGCACCTCGGGTCTATAAAATGAACCATCATACTGCCCTTCACTCTTTCTATCATTCCATCGAAGCGTAAAATTTTCCGCTGGGAGTAGCTCGATTTTCGCTTGAGATGGTACTTCTATAAAATTGGAAGTCTCTCCATTCAATAGGAATCCCCTTAAGGTACCACTGTAACTACCCTTACTATCTTCTACTTGACTAATGCTGGTATTGTCTCCTCCCGCTTGGCCTTGATTAAAATTATATTCAGCGACTAAGCCTTCTGTACCTGACTGGCCTGGCATTCGGACTGTGCTCCAAAGACGGACGTAATCCATGGTACCTTTGAAGTATCTGGTATTGTTGGTAACATTGGTGCCCAAAACGACTTCGTAAGGTGTTCCATCAAAATCAGGAATAGTCCCAGAAGAAGAGGCTTCTAAGGCTCCGTCGAGGTAAAGATGTAATTTCTTATCATCGTCTTTGACCATCATAAAGTGATGCCATTCTCCATCATTGACTGCCGTGTTGCTTCTGATATCCAGGCCTCCAGCATTACGCGGGGGATTTCGGATAATACATCGTAATTTCTCGCCGGAAATCTCTGCATAAATGGCGGTGGATGACCCTGTCCGAACATTAAAGATTGCACCACGTTCTCCTTTAAACCTCCCTTCTATGGTGAAACTTCCAGCGTAGGAAGGTACCTGCCCAATCAACACATAGTCATCATCCCCAGAAAAATTCAATGCCCTATTTTCGGGCATATCATTATTAATGGTGTCCCCCCTACTCCAGGCATTCAAATCATCCAGCGTAAACCCACCTTGAGCGGATAGGTTCAGAAACAATAAACTGAACCCTATTCCTAGTAATAAATTTCTGCTATTCATCATGGTGTAATTTTAACTTCTTGATGGGTATGTTCCTTGAAGTGCAATGATGTATCTCATACCTAAATATGGATTCCTAACAGAAAAGTATTGGCCACCTCCTACATTGTTGCCTCCACTACCGCTAAGCTGGCTATTGGCTTCATTACCCACCGTAACAAATGATTTAGCTCCTTTTATATAGAGCTCCGATGTTTTAGTAGGGTCCAGTTCAAAGCCCGGAATTGTAGATCCGCCATAATTGTGGTTGTGAGGCGGTAGGTTGTTTTGCGTTAAGGTTACGGATTCTCGCCCTGATTTCTCGCCCTGATTAACTATTGACAATCCAGGTCCGGATCCAACACCAACCGGTACCCTTCCTCTTAGATCTGGTAAGGCAAAAGTGGTGCGGCCGTCACCACCATACATGGTGCCTAGTATTGAAAACAAAGCTGAATACTGAGAAATGGGTAATAGTTGTCCCTAACACAAAGCCCATCCCCGTGGGGCAAAATTGCCTGCAAATAGTATTACTTCCCCCAAAAAAGGATCGTTTGATACGTCCTCCCCTTTTTCAATATTTTTCAAACTGGCCAATTCTTCTTTCATCTGTTCCAACTCGACAATGATGTCTTGATTGGATCGCTCTGTGACCGTTGAAGAAGTAAGAAATAAGCAAGCTATCAGGGCAATACATGCCACTGGGAGTAAATAAGAGCTCTTTTTCATTTTTTGACGTTTTTGCGTTAAATGTTTTAAATCAGTTCGGTGTATAGCGGTTTTTTGTGAAAAACTAACAGCCTAATTTATCTAAGCATTCCCTAAGTGCTTATCTCACCCTACGGATCGTCCTAATAGCTGTTGTACTTTTCCTGCTGTGGACTATCCTGACGCTGCCTCGATTCAAAAGACAGGACAAATAAGCCCTTGAAAAACCCCTTTATATCGAGCACAGACGGAGTTTGACTATGATGCTGTCTAGGTGCGCCTTGACTCACACAGCCATCACTGACTGGGCAAGCCATTCTATCCTTCTTACTTCAGTTAATAGTGCCGGATGTGATAGGGCCTATGGCCTGTTTTGCTAATTTAATGGTACCCTTCCTCAGCACAGCGATAAGGTGCAAGTATCTACATCGATAGCAGACGGTTGCCCTTGCCACTTTGTGTACATTGGGAACGGGAGCTGCTTATCCTCAAAATATCAACCCCTCGGTTGATTGGATCTAAGCTAGATAGTTGCAATAGGTATCCGATTCCGGTTGGGTACCTAAGTTAATCATTATTCAATCAACTTTTGACTATACTAGAGATTTTTCAAAGTTGATGACCTGTGATGGCAGCTGAGTGTTATTTTCCAAGATCGGGCTATATTTTTCGAAGCTCTATTCTTCGATATAACGGCATGGACGCTCTACACTATGTTTTATTTTAAATAGTTTTGGAACTAAACTAAGTCAAGGTGAGTTGGAACTCATAAAACCAAAACCATGAAACTAAGAACTATTCCTTACCAGGATTATGAGAAGGATCTACCGCAGTCAGGACAGCACATCTTAGCCCAGCAAAATGCTGACGCTGTCATTGTTTACCAGGCCTTCAATCCCCGTATTGCCTCCTATGCCGCAGCACATCAAATCTTTGGAGGCGATCATTACAGTTACAACCGCATGACCTGGATCAAACCGAATTTCCTATGGATGATGTATCGTTGTGGTTGGGCGATGAAAGAAAATCAGAAGCGAGTACTCGCCATTGAAATAGCTAAAGAGCACTTTGATGAAATTCTAGCTGGAGCGGTGCATTCTGCTTTTAAGGCAGATAAGTATGAAAATGTGGAGACCTGGCAGGCTGCGGTGAAGAATTCCAATGTTCGTCTGCAATGGGATCCAGATCACGATCCATACGGATGCAAATTGGAGCGACGAGCTATACAACTAGGCATGCGAGGGGAGATGCAAACGCTATTTGGCAAAGAGTGGATTCGGTCAATCGAGGATATCACTGACTTCGTTTTGGAGCAGGGGAAACTTGTACAGGCGAAGGCACTGGATCAACTGCTGGTGGTTCAGGAAGAGGTTTACTTACCAAATTCTGACCGGGTGGATCTGGTGAAACTTGGATTAGACTAAGAGTATATTTAAAAATCCAGAATTGTCCCTGTCCGGCGGCCAGACGGGCGAGGGCGAGCAAATTTTGTTCTGAGTGAGGCAAAAAACCTGCCTTTGCCGGCAGGCAGGTGTAGGCATATTCCGTAATCCCGGAACGGCACCTGGAAGGTACGGCGAGGATTTTTAAAGAAGCACAGGAGAAAATGTGCCGACCCTAGCCGATTGATGGAAGTTTAAATCAGTTCATACTCTAAGCTTCATTTTTCAGCAGCTACCTCATGCGGATAACTGTCGATGTTTAATGTTTTCGATATGGTGAAATGGAAGCGGGTACCGCTAGGCTTATTCTCCGATATCCAAATATTTCCTTCGTGTAGGTTAACGATGCGTTTGCAAATGGATAAGCCTACGCGCCACTCCCCGGAAATTTATGGCGTGTATTTAGCCGCTTAAATGGCTTGAATATATATTCTTGAAACTCCCTATCAATCCCAATTCCATTATCCATTACCGTGAATAGCCATTCTTGGTCTTTCTCTTGGAGTTTGATGACTATTTGAGGGGTGGCGGATTCATTAAATTTGATGCCATTGGTAATTAGGTTAGTGAACAGCATCTTAATTCTTTCAGGTTGGCAAGAAATATTTACATCCTTGACCTTAAGCTCTAGTTTGGCTTGTTTCTCGTTGGTTAAAGCGGATAAGTCTTGCACAACCTCATCTAGAATCTCATAGATCGGGATAGTCTGATAGTGAAATTCTGCTTTTTCTAGTTTGGAGTAAATGAGAATTTGACGAATTAACTTTGACATTCGGGAGGCCCCGTCCTTGACAAAGTTTAGATACTCTTTGCCTTCTTCATCGAGTAAGTTGGCGTATTTCATTTCAAACAGGCCCATAAAACCTCCAATCATACGCAGGGGCTCCTGTAAATCGTGAGAGGTAGCGTAGGCAAATTGTTCTAAATCTACGTTAGCTATTTCCAACTTTCGGTTTACTTCTTCCAGCATTTTGTTGCGTTCGATCAGTTGGAGTTCCATTAATTTCCTCTCCGTAATGTCTTCGTAAGCCCCAAGAATGCCGATGACTTTTCCCTGGGCATTAAATAAGGGGATCTTGCTTGTTCTAAGCCAACGCGTGGATCCATCATTGATAGTTTGTGGCTCTTCATAATTGATCTGTGCCTTTCCTGAATCCATCACCGCCTTGTCGATCTTCCTGAAAAACAGCGACTCCTCCCTGCTCCAGGCCATATCAAAGTCTGTTTTACCAACTAATTCTTGTGGATGATTGAAACCAGCAGAAGTAGCAAAGTTCTGATTGCATCCCATATAAACAGACTCCCTATCTTTCCAGAATACATAGGAAGGGATATTATCTAATACCAGTTGGAGGAGTTTTTCACGCTGCAGTAAATCCACTTTCATTAGTTTCGACACATGTTCTTAGTAGTGACTACGAAACTTTTAAGGTAAGGTTTTCTAGTGCGAGAAGAAAACGCTCCGGTCGGTAATTTAAACTTTAGCAAATTTTTCTATATGACCATTACTGGGGTGTAATTTCGAATGCTATCCGGTGAATTAGCCAATGGCTTTATTGATCTAGGACTTTGCGGGTAACGTCCATCAGTTTCTTAATCTCCTCCTTACTGTAGGCTGACGCATGCGCTCTCCCGAAGCCTCCGGCATCATTGTCAAAGTATTGACCTGAGATATCTTTGTATTGTTCACCAATTGCTAGATCGTATATAATATCTCCACCCTTATCAGCCGACGACCAGAACTGCCCAAAGGCTTCTTGTACCATTTTGGTATTGAGCAGGGAGCCTGGATTGACGGCAATGACGGAGATGTCTGGTTCGGTTCTGGCTAGGTGGAAGCTCCACATGGTAATGGCCAATTTGCTCTGTGCGTAGGTCGCTCTTGAGGATTGCATTTGCTCGCCCTGTAGCGTGGAATAAGCAATCGGAGATTGCGCTGCGGAACTGAGATTGATTATCCGGGGTGCGTTGGCCTGTTTCAGTAAGGGTAATAGTTCCTGCGTTAAGACGACGGGAGCAAAGTAGTTGACAACATAACGGAGGTCAAAGCCTTGTTCATTAGTCGCAGTAGTACTGTTGAATACCCCCGCATTATTGATCAATACATCGAGTTCTAATAGCTGACTACGGACCTCAGTAGCCATACTGCGAACAGCCAGTAAATCTGAGAAATCAGCGATCAGGCCCTTTATCTTCTCATTAGCGGATACGGATTTGATTTCCGTTACTACTGCTTCTACCTTATTGGGATTGCGACCATGTAGGTAGATTTCATGTCCGGCTTGGGCAAGTTTGATGGCGGCGAGTTTCCCGATTCCATCTGTACTGCCGGTGATCAATATCTTCTTCATGTCAAACTCGTTTCTTTTTGATGGGTGTGAAAGTGGGGGAGGACAGCTTCGGCCAGTTTTTCTAATGTATCCGGTATATCTCCTTGATTGAATCGTAGGTTTATAGCTACATGGTTGACCCCCATCTCCTGTAAATAGTGAAGATAGTCAATGAGATATTTTACCCCAATGCGGAATCCCAAGTGGATAGGTTGAGGTTTGCTATCCTCATCTTTTTGTAAATCCACATACAATGGCTGCATAAAGGGCTTACTTTGATCATGTCCGGCTACCAAGGCACACCATTGCGTAATCGTAAATTGTTGTTGCATCAAGTGCTTAGGGTATGAGATCCAGCCATCCCCATGCTCCGCATTCCATTCAAGAGACTGCCTGCTATAACCGGTAATTAGCATCGGAATTTTGCTGCCTACTGGCTTGGGTAGAATATCAATATGTCCAGGCAAGTGGCCAAAGTAGGATTCCTGGAGAGCGGGAAAAGGTTCTGCAGCCTTCCTCAGATAGGTAAAGGCATGGCGAAATAGCGCTCCACGTTCGGCATGTTCAATTCCCATGGCCGGATACTCTTCGTATCGATCGCCCGAAGCTACCCCTAAAATCAATCGTCCGTTGGACAATTGATCAATGGTCGCAGCTGACTTTGCCACGTGCAAAGGGTGATGAAGTGGCAATGCAATACTCGCCACCCCCAAAGCAATTTCTCTAGTTTGGCCTGCCAAATACCCGAGATAGGTAAATGGGTCAAAGGTTTGTCCTGCATCTCCGAAGGAGGGAACATGAAAAGGGACATCTCTGATCCACAAAGCTTTAAAGCCTAGCCGTTCAATGAGCTGTACCCTTTCCAGATGATCCTTCATCTGTGGTATTGGACTTTGAGCATAATTTTCAATTGGCACCACCACTCCCAAACTCAATTTATTGGCTTGGAAAGTGCTATCGTAGCCTTTGTTGATGGATTCAAATGCTTTTATCATATTGCCTATGCTAAGTCATCCTTAGCTTCGATTAAAAAGTGATTACTGATAGATCCTTCGGTTCTAGCCTGCAAGTGTGGCGCATAGGCTGGATCGTTCATGAAAGCCATGGCCGCTTCCTTGGACGGCCAGGTGATAATAATACGTAGGGCAGCGGCACTACTTTCTCCTTCCACTTGCTCATGACTGGCAGTGCGAGCCACATACTTCCCGCCATGCTTTGTTACCAAGGCATTGGCAGTGGGTAGGTAGTCAGGAATCCACTCTTGAGAAGTGGGCGTTACTTCTAACACGGAGTAATAAGACATAATTCAATACTATTTGATGGCTGTTAATGTGTGTGGGACTAAAATCCTTCCAACACGATTTTACCTTTAACTGCGTGGGTCTCCAATAAAGCATGAGCTTTCCTAAGGTTAGTGGCATTAATTGCACCTAGATTTTCACCCATTGTCGTTTTTAATACCCCCGCATCGATCAGGCGAGCAGTTTCATTCAAAATTCGATGTTGCTCGATCATATCCTCTGTTTGGTAAAGAGAACGGGTGAACATCAATTCAATGTGTGTCGAAACGGCTTTGCGTTTAAATGGCATTACATTCAAGATTTTGGGATCGTCAATAAAGCCAAACTTACCTTGTGGTTTGATGATCTTGACAATCTCGTCAATGTGTTGCTCCGTAGCATTTAGGCTGACCACATAGTCTGGCTCAGGAAGTCCGTACTGCGTGAATTCGGCACTCAGTTTGTTGCGATGATTGATCACATGATTGGCGCCTAATTCCTTCAACCAAGCCGTCGTGATTTCCCTTGAGGCGGTACCAATGATGTTAAGTTGGGTAAGTTGTTTTAGAAGTTGAACCATAATGGAACCGACCCCGCCTGCGGCTCCAATTACCAATATGCTCTTATTGGGGTTTTCCTTATCTACTTCCATCCGATCAAAGAGGAGTTCCCAGGCGGTAAGGGTGGTCAGTGGCAAAGCAGCAGCTTCTCCAAATGATAAGCTCTTGGGCTTATGTCCTACGATCCTTTCATCTACCAACTGAAATTCGGCGTAGCTACCCGTACGGCCTAAATCTCCAGCATACCAAACTTCGTCCCCGACTTCAAATAGCGAGGCCTCTTCTCCGACAGCTTTGACCACTCCGGTCGCATCCCATCCGAGGATCTTCCACTGATCACCTGCTGGTTTAACCCCTTGTCTTACCTTGTAATCTACCGGGTTCACGGCTATGGCTTTGACTTGTACCAAGATATCTTTTCCACTTACTTCTGGAATGGGGAGATCGATATCTTGTAGTGAAAGTTTGTCGCTGATCGGTAGGTTTTCTTGATATCCTATGGCGTTCATGTCGTGTGTTTTAGTGCTAATTATCCGATAAGGGTCATTTCATGTAAGACGAATTCCTCCACGGCTCCATCGGTAGCCTCCATATACTGGGCCAGATGCTCATTTTGCATATGCTTTTGCCATAGATCGCGGCTTTCCCAGTTTTCGAAGAATAGGAACAGGTTAGGGTTTTCGTTATCCTGATGTAAATCATAGTTGATGCAACCTTCTTCCGCTCGCGTAATGGGAATCAGTTTCAATAGTTCGGATTGAACGAGTTCTCTCTGCTCTTCTTTGGCTAATATTTTAGCAACAATGGTCAATTGTTGATTTGGCATCTTATTTCTTTTAGGAATAATTAATTAATAACACCACAAAATTCGGAGTTTTTATTGGTGGGATTAAGGTAGATTTAAGGGTGGGTTTGGTATTTTTCAAGGTTTGTGTAAGGCTATCTTGTGTCTTTAGTATGCTTTTTACTTATTTTTGAAGAAAAAAAGAGGAAAATGCAGGTTTTAGAAGCTTATAAACCTTTCGAAATACAAGAAATTGAATTAGCCCGTTGGGAGAGAAGGCCTGTCAAAAACAATTTTTTTGAGTTGGTGCTGATCAAGGAGGGGAGTGGAATGCAGTGTATCAATTACAATGAATATGGATATGAAGCGGGAAGTTTGTTTTTGCTCCCTCCCTTAAAGTGTCATTCTTTTCAAATTGAACAACCCTCGCGATTTGTCTTCATCAAATTCACCTCCGATTTTTTTCAGACCCAAGTTTCTGATAACGTAAATCAAGCAGAGTGGTTCCGGGAAGCGGCTTACATTCTTTCCAATTACAACCAGTTGCCAGGGGATGTGATCCATAGTGCATTAGATCGTCAACATATCTACACCCTGGTGGATTTGATCCTGAAAGAAAATAGAAATTATGGAGTGGGGTCAGCGGCCTTGATTAAGAGCTTTATGACCAGTATTTTGGAGGTGTTGATGCGGAACATTAAACAGAGTTCTTTTTATGAAGTACAGAAGGGTACGGATCAAGATGAACGGATCACCAAACTGCTAAGTTATATCAATGAACACCTCGCTGAACCGAAGCTCTTAAAGGTAGAACAGCTAGCCAAAACCTTTTTGTTGTCACCGACTTATTTGAGCGAGTATTTCCGAAAGAAAGTGAACGTATCACTCCGGGAGTATATCATCAAAGCCAAGCTAAAACTAGTTGAAATTCGTTTGCTTAATTCCAATTACAGCTTGACGGAGATTGCCGATGAACTTAGTTTTACAGATGTTAGTCATCTTTCTAAGACCTTCAAGCGCTATACGGGTATGTCCATTCGGGAGTTTAAGAAGCAGGGTGAGTACCAGTTGTTGAAACGTAGCGCTTGTTAATACACCTTACAGAAAATGAAAGAAAAAACAACCGTAGCCGAACATTATATAAGCTACTTGGAAGCTGGGAACTTAAAGGCTTTAACTAAGCTGTTTTCTGCTGACGGAATTGTTGTCTCGCCCATATATGGGACCTTGAAGGCGGCTACATTTTATGAAACGCTAGCCAAGGATACTACGGCATCCAAATTGATGATAAAAGGGATTTTTGAAGAGCCAACATCAGGAAACATCGCCTTGTACTTCCAGTATGATTGGACGCTTGAGCATGGTCGTCAGGTCACATTCGATGTGGTCGATATTCTGACCTTTGATGCGGAAAATAAGATCACAAGTCTCAAGATTATCTATGATACCGTACAGGCCCGCGCGTGGGTAGAGGAATTGAGAGAAGGAAGAAAGACCGATTAGTTTCCCCAATTTGTGTTAGCGAAAAAGGAATTTGTGTAAGCGGAACGAACGGAACTCCGATATCTTTGTCATAGATTAACGGAAGAATCAAGATGTCAGAAGAAATCATAAAGATCAAGTCAATTAGTCAGCTGCATGAGATAATGGGCTGGGGAAAACCCAAGCACCCTTTGATCAGTATAGTTGAAGCAGAGCGGTTAAGTGTTACTGAAGCAGAATTAGGGGTGAAGTTCCTATCCGATTTGTATTCCATCTCCTTAAAAGACAAGGACTGCGGTGTGGAGTATGGCCGAAATACTTTTGATTTCGAGGAAGGGGTGCTGATTTTTACCGGACCTAAGCAAATGGCCTCCATAACCAAGGCCATTGAACCGGGAGATATTCATGGTTGGATGCTATATTTTCATCCAGATCTGATTTATGGAACTCATCTCGGACAGCATATCCAAGACTATACCTTTTTTGGTTACGATGTATTCGAAGCGCTGCATCTTTCAGAAGATGAAGAAAAGCGGGTAATCGACTGCATGCTGGGTATTAAAGAGGAGTCTGAACAACGGATCGATAACCATAGTCAAAGGGTTATTGTATCAAATTTAGAGTTGCTCTTGAATTACTCCTTACGCTTTTACGAAAGGCAGTTTAATACCCGAAAGAAGCAGAGTTCTGGAGTGGTGGCGCAATTCCAAAAAGAACTGAACCAATACTTCGCCGCTAACTTGCAGGAGGAGAAGGGCTTACCTTCTCTTAAGTATTTTTCCGAAAAGATCCACCTGTCTACCCACTACTTAAGTGACCTACTAAAGAAAGAAACGGGCAGAGCAGCAAAGGATCACATCAACGATTTCGTAGTGGAAAAGGCCAAGAATTTATTGCTTGGTACAAATGAAACCATCACCGAAATTGCCTATGATCTCGGCTTTAATTATCCCCACTATTTTACCCGTATGTTCAAGTCCAGAACAGGGGTCACACCTTTAGAATACCGGAGCTTAAATTAGGTTTTACCTTCACTTTGCTAAAAGGCTACTTTTTAAGCTTTTTCCTAATCAATTTTCAGGCAGGCTTGTTAGATCGACATTGCATAGCTTAAAATTGATGCTTTGAGAGCAGTAGAAATAGAATTGAGTGGGGTGTTGGAAGAGGAAGAGTTGGAGTACTACGGTGGCACTTTTTCTTTTCGAGAAAACATTCAGTTAGGAGGTACAGGATCTCCTAAAGTGTACTACAATGACGGAATCCCGGAATTTGATGAGATGAACGAATATGTGGAAAACGAGGTCAGCTTCGTTAGTTTCGAAATGATGAAGAAGGGACTTATCCTGCGTCTCAACCGTACGCAGCGAATGCGTTGTGTAGGTACATTGTGGACCGGTATCAAAGAAATTCGTTTGACAGGCTACAGAAAAGCCGTAGAATACCGACGTTGGTTTTACCGGCAAGAAATTGTACACCGAGGCTTGTTAGAAGTCGAGGAATTTGATGGCAGTATTTCTCGCTTTCATGTGGCGGAGCAAAATTTCTCTGGACTTCAGAAATACTTTTCAAAAGATATCTTTCGGGACTTTTTTGTCTATGCTTTAGGTACTACTCCACCTGATCCTTCAGATATCAAACTCATAGATTTTCTGGACGATTTTATCTAGGGGGTTCTATTCCGCATCTTGCTAAGACTTGACCGGCAAGAAGGGAACTATTTGCAGCATATTTCCCTTATGGTAGTAAAAGCCCGTTCGAATGAGAGAATTCGGAAAAACACCACGTGAATCCACCTTTATCAAAATCCTGAAGGCCATTTTTAGAGGCCTGTTCAATTCCAATCGAGGTAGTTTTGGCAGTCATTACGACCGCATGCAACGTCGAAGAAGGAAATCGAAATTTGATCGATGATAGAAATAGCCTTAGTTGTTGGGACGCTGTAGATGAGCCAGTAGCTCACTATATACGCTGTCATAGGATTCCTGTACCAACCAATGACCGGCTTCCAATTCTATGAATCGATAATAACCCGCTACATATTCTTTCGTCATATCTACCCCGGACCGTTGTAGAGCCTGATCTTTATTTCCCCAAATATAAAGGGTTGGCACTTTGACGGCAGGTAGGTTGATTCCTTGATCAAAGGCATCAAAATTGGCGCGATACCAATTGATAGCCCCGGTAAGTGCATGCTTCTGGGGAAACAGATTGAAATAGGCTTCTATCTCTTCGGGGCCTTGGCGATTGTAGAAGCCCTTCATTAATTTGTAGTCTCCTCTAGCCATGTAATATTCCGGCAGCAGTTTAGTCTGAAATCTACGAATGTATCCGCTGGCATTATGCTGCATGCTATCCTCTCGATAGGCGCGCCCGAAGGCTTCCAAATGAGGTACGGATAAAGAGGTGTAGCTTAAGATCTGATCTGGGTATTGAGCAGCCAAAAACCAACCCACTCCACTGCCCCAGTCGTGCCCAACGAGGTGAAACTGTTCTACCCCAAGTTGCTTTGCGATTTCAATGATATCCTGACCAAGATGCTGAATCTTGTATTGTTCAATGGCTCTGGCGCGCGCGCCTGCGCTATATCCCCTTTGGTCAGGGGCAATGGTATAATAGCCTGCTCGATTTAGATCGGCCATGGTGCGCTTCCACATAACGGAAGATTCCGGGAAGCCATGCAAGAGAACTACCGCAGTACTATCAGGATGGCCACTGACCCGGGTAGAAAAATTATAAGCATTGGCTTCTATAAGCTGGCAATCGGCTGGCACACTTGCTTCTAAATTACCGATAGCGACGCTTCTAAGATGGAAGAAGCCAATTAGTGCGATGACTACCAGCAGGCCTACCAGTAGCCCAAATATCCTCAATAGACGTTTCCGTTTCATTCGTCGAAAAGTTAATGCTTCAAAGCTTTGTTGCTTTGTGTTGAGCAAAGAAGATAAGACCTTTAGTTCGCTCAAAAAAATGTAAAAGCTAAAGGGGGGATTCAAGAAGATTAATACTTTGTGCTTTGTCCTTCAGGTCAAGCATTCGGATTTCACCTAGCCCTTCAAAAATGTATTGCACGCCTCCAATCAAGCCAATATCATCGCTCAATTCATGGGCAAATACGGGTTCTCCATTGATGGAGACGATCAATTGCAAGTCTCTAACCTTCAGCTTGAAGTTGGTCCATGTATCTGGAGCAATACCAAATGCTGAAAGATCTTTATTCCTTCCAGAAACCATATCCATATTTAGGAAGAACATCAAATCTCCCACGCAGCCGGGAATGCTAAATTGAAAACGAAATACATCTTTTGAACCGGTTACTACGATCCATATTTTCTGACAGATACTCTTTTCGGTTGGGGTCATTCTGAATTCTGTCTCCAAGTCCAATTGTGAACTCTTTATGCTGGGATTGGGTAGCAGATTAGAGAGCCAAAGACTGGAACCAGAATGCTGATTCATTTCGGATAGAACTGAGGGCGTTAAACTTATGCTTTCTGCACGTTGATATTGCGCTGGTTTGGGGTAAATGAGCTGTGGAACATTTCCGCCAATCATCGCTTGCCAACCCTGCGTAGGAATGTATAGGTCTTTTTGAACGAGAATCTGATTGTTTGCAAGCAATTTAGTGGAATAGTATCCGGCTTCATAGTAGGTGCTGGAAACCAGCCCCTTTGGTTTATCCAAGGTGATTCTTCGGCTTTGATCCCATGATTGTTGGATTTGAATGCTATCGTATGGCGTATCTCCCACGTTGTATCTGAAGTAGACGGTGTTGGGATAGCCTACAGCAATTTTTTCGTGTTCAAATTGGAGGACTTCGGCCTCCACCATACTCCCTGATAAATGGACGGGCTTTTCTTCTTGGGATTGGAAGGAAGAAATGCCAAGCATTACCAGAACAAATAGAGCCAAGAAAGTCACCCCACCAACCAGTGCAAATCGATGAGGGCGCTTGGGCTTAGGTTCAGATGGAGAAAATCCTTTCTCAAAGGAGCGCCAATCTTCGAAACCCGCAAATTCAGCCATGATATCTAGCGTAGCTTGACTAGGCGTGGCTACCAATTGAGCCCGACCCCAAATTCGTTTGAGGGTGGTGACACTGATTTGCTTACCTGTCTGCTGAAAAATGCTTTCTGAGAGGGTAGTGAAGTCCTTGTTGGTCCAAGATTGTCGATCTCCCCATTCCAGATTCGCTTCAATCAGTCTAGTTAGGTCGGAGAGCTTAGCTAATAAAGTAGAGTTCATATTGCATTGATTGTTAATCCTCTATGTCTTGTGAATAGGATTAAACAGGATTGAACAATGGAAAAATTGATTCTGCTAAGCTATTGATGGAGATTGAGGAAAAAATAATCTATTCATTATGAAGAAATCACGACTGTTTTTCCTCTTTTGCCTAGTAAGTATAAGCCTATTTGGGCAGAATCAAAGCAGAAATAATACAGATGATCAAAAAATTCCGATGAAAGCCAGCTCCTGGGAAGTGAAAGCAGGGCAAGTTGACTTTATACAGCACAAAGGAGTGGAGGCGATGCGGATCAATAAGGATCAACCTCCCGTTCAATTGAAAGACTTCACTTTTGCAAATGGAACCATTGAGTTTGATATGGAAATCTTAGATGGGCCCTTTGTGGGCATCAACTTCAGGATTAAGGATGCCCAAAATGCAGAGCGCTTCTACCTTCGCCCTTATCGAGCAGGGAATCCAATGGGGGAAGATGCTATTCAGTATGCACCAGTCGTGAAGGGAGCAAATCTATGGGATATGTTGTACGATTATCAAGCTCCTGCCGTAATTCATAAACCAGGTTGGAATCATGTGAAACTGGTCATTTCTGGAAAGCGGATGCAAGTCTTTATCAACAGCGAGGATCGTGTAAGTTTGGATGTTCCGGAAATGATGGGAGACACGGAAGCTGGCGGAATTAGATTTGATGGGAACATTGTGCTAGCCAATCTACAGATATCCTCCGAGCTCGGAAACTTACCCGCTACTCCAGCACCAGATCCAACGGCGAGTGATGTTCGTTATTTGCGAGAATGGCAAGTGAGTCAACCGGTTGCTTTTCCTTTTGGTAGAGATATCAAGAATGAGGATTTACCAAATGAAAATACCAAATGGGAGACGATTCAGGCGGAGCGCTTCGGCTTGATTAATTTGACGCGAAAATTCGGAGGACCAGTTGACAATGAGCGAAAATTAGTTTGGGCCAAAGTCAAGATTACTGCCGAGCAAGATATGCGAGTGCCGATGAATCTTGGATTTAGTGATGAGGTATGGGTGATTATCAATAATGGGCTGCTCTATGTAGATAAGAACTATTACAACAGTCCCATTATGAAAACGCCAGACGGTCGATGTTCCTTAGAGAATACCCGCTTTGAATTACCACTTAAAAAAGGGGAAAACGAGTTGCTGATTGGATTGGGGAACTTCTTCTTTGGTTGGGGAATGATGGCGAGATTGGATGCTATTGATGGTTTGTCTTTCCCCATTCCATAATGTTAGGGTTTCATACATTATAAACCGATAATTAGGTAGGCTGCGTATAGCCATTGGCAAATACGCAGCCTTCATTATAGCTTTGCTCTAGTGCGCATGAGAATGTCCACCACCTTCTTCGCCTTTCTTGCTTTCAGCCATTAAAAAGTAGGCTCCAGCCACTACGATTTGTGTATCATCGGTTAAATCCTCCAGTGGATTGACTTCCACATATCCAAAGTCTTCCGCACCTGGAATAACTTGAACCTTTCGGAAAGCGACATGATCTCCATCTACATGGTCTTTCACGAAAATGTATCGAAGTCCCTTATCAAGGGTGATTGCCTCTTCGGGAAGAGCCGGTACGGATTGATCTTCCAGAATGATTCTTGCTTCTATGTACATGCCTGGGAGTATTGTAGGCTTCTGGTTCATCATATGAGCATGAACACTCACCGCACGTATTTCCTCATCTAGCGCTTTGCCGACGGCCAGTACTTCGGCCTCCATCACCTCTTTGGGGTTGCTTTGAAGACTAAAAAGTAATTTTTGCCCTCTAAAAAGGTAAGGAATGTCCTTTTCAAATACAGTCAAGTCTAGATGTAAATGATGATTGTCCACAATTTCAAACAACTGTTGCTCTGCGGAGACATAAGTACCCGTATTGATCTTGATCTCCTCTATATGGCCAGTGATCGGACTGGTTATGTTGATAAAGGAAGTGAACTCAGCGGATGCATCTGCTGGTATGGGCAAGCCTAGCGTTTTTAGCTTAGACGCTAAGCCTTTAAGTTGAGCTGAGGCTACGGCATGAGAGGATTCCACTTGATCTAACTGTTTCTGGGCGGCAATCTCTTTTTTTACTAGATCTTTCTGACGAACTAGTTCTTTTTCCAAAAACATTAATTCGCCCTTAGTTTCTAGATAGGCTTGTTGCCATCCGATGAAGTCAGGATTTTGTAAACTAGCTAGGACTGTACCTCGTTTTACCGATTGTCCAGGTTTGATGTGAACCTTTGCAATCCTTCCGGGAGCAAGGGCACTGACATCTGCCTGGTTTTGCGGCGGAAGTTCAACCTGGCCATTTACTTTCAGCATGGACTTAAGATTCTTTTGCTCAATTTTCCCATACCGTACCTGGATTTTTTGAAGCTGAGTAGATTCCAATTCTACCAAACCTTCTTCTTCATGATGATCATCTGTTTCATGTGCGTGCTGGTCTTCATGACTATGTTCTCCTTCTGCATGATCATGGTCAGTCTTGGTAGAGGTACAGGCTGCACTGAGGAGGAGGAATAGATATATAATGATGTGATTTATTTTCATGATGTGATTTTTCTATGGTGATTTATATTTAAGCAGCAAATCAAAATTATCTATAGTTAATGAAGGCGACTTTTTAGTAGACTCTTCGTTGCTCAAAGCCTCGCTTAGCTATGGCTAGGCTCGGTTTTCGCGCCTCGATTCTACTAAAAATTCACTCCTCTTTTTCCTATACATAATTATGCTCTGGTGCTTATAATGAGTGTTGATTCGATTCCTTAATGACTTGGATGATTTACTCAATCAATAGGTATTGCATCTGGTTTTCGATTAAATGGTACCGGTAGAGCGTATCTAGGTGTTGCATTTTGTAGCGAATCAAAGTCTCTATCCCCTGTACATATTCAAAGTAGGCCGCCTCTCCTTGCCGGAATGCCTCCAAAAGTAGAGCCTGCTGTTCTTCAGCTTGAGGAATGAGTCGCTGTTCGATGTAATTAATGCGTTTCAATTGCTGTTCTCTCTGTTGACTCAGCTTTTCCAAATTATTAGCCAATTGCAATCGAGTACTTTCTGCTTTGGCCCCTTGGATGGCAATATCAATTTTTGCCGCTTCCATTCTCGTTTTAGTAGCCTGCTGGAATAAGGGAACGTTCATACCCAACTGGAAGCCATAGAAAAGGAAGCCTCCATTGACTCTTTGTAGACTGATAGCCGTATTGAGTTGCGGGTGGTATTGCGTCTGTAGAACGGTAACTTGTCTTTCTGCGACTTGCTGCCGTTGTTGAAGTAGCACAAGTTGTGGATGCGCATTCAGGTTTTGAGTAGGGGCAGCAGTGGTGGGAGAGGGGAGTTGCGCTGTGCTCGGCTCATACCCGGTACCCATTAGCCAATTATTCAATTGCTGTAGCATGATCTGGTAATCTGCCTCCGTTTGATCTAAGACCAAATTGACTTCCCATTTCTTGCCTTGTGCTTTGAGTACGGGAATCTTACCAGTTTCTCCCGCAGCTTGCAGGTCTTGAGTGAGTGTTTCGAAGGCCTCATATAGATCCACCTGCTCCTGTACTAGCCCTTGCTTCTGGCGATAGTATAAAACATCGTAATAAGCCAAGGCCACTGCAGCTTTCAGGGCTGTTTCTGACTTTACTAAGGCAGCGCTTGATGCCTTGGCTTGGGCGGTGTACCAGGCGCGTAAACTCTTCGCCTGTTTTGGTAAATTGAAATTTTGCTGGACATTAAAGGATTGAATTCCCCGTTCTTTCCCAAAGTTAAATTCTTCTCCTCCTAGAAATATATTTGCACGAGGATGGAAGGTGGGTAGCTGACTGAGTTGTTCGCCCTTTTGGATTTGTAGTCGATCAGCCACTAAACTGGGGTATTTCTCTACCGCGATTTGCTGAGCCTCAGCCAGGCTAATTGGACCACTTTGTGCCCCTCCTTGGAAACTAAATACACCCAGGCCGAGTACGACTAAAGTAGCTTTCGTCGGTAGTCGCCAGTCTTTTTCTGCATAGTAATATAGAATAGGGAGGATGATTAGGGTCAATAGTGTGGCTGTGATCAGCCCTCCGATTACAACGGTGGCTAACGGTTGTTGTACTTCTGCCCCAGCAGAGGTGGAAATAGCCATTGGGAGAAAGCCCAAGGACGCCACTGCTCCAGTCATCACCACGGGGCGCAACCGAATACGCGTCCCTTTATGAATACGTTCCATGACGGTAAGGTTTTCTTCTTTTTTAAGTCGGTTGAAATAAGCAATGAGGACGATTCCATTCAAGACTGCTACCCCGAAAAGTGCGATAAAGCCGACGCCTGCAGAAATGCTGAATGGCATTCCACGGAGGTATAAGGACCAGATCCCTCCAATGGCGGAAAGTGGAATGGCTGTATAAATCAAGAGGGCCTGTTTGATGGAGCCGAAGGTTAGAAATAGCAAGATGAAGATCAAGCCAAGTGCTATGGGTACAGCGACCAACAGTCTGGCTCGGGCGCGCTCGAAGTTTTCAAATTGACCACCATAGGTGATGTAGTAGCCAACCGGGAGATTTAGTTTCTGGGCTAGCGTCTCCTTTATTTCTTCCACCAGTTGCTCGATGTTTCGTTCCCGAGCGTTTACGCCAATCGTGATCCGTCGTTGTGTATTATCCCTAGAGATTTGGGTAGGACCTTCTTGAAAATTGACCTCAGCAACTTCGTACAATGGGATTTGTTCCCCGGTTTCTAGTGTCACATACAGATTCTTGATATTGTCAATATTCTGGCGAAAACTTTCATCTAGCCTCACAACGAGGTCAAAACGTTTTTCACCCTCAAAAATCACCCCCGTCTTGGCCCCGGCGAAAGCGGTGCGAATGAGGGTGTTAATAGTGGCTACGTCTAGTCCATATTTCGCTAACTTAGATCGATCATAGCTGATAATCATTTGCTGTAATCCCGCCGTTGCTTCTACCTGGAGATCTCCAACGCCCGAAATACCTTCTATCAAAGTTTCCGCTTCCTTGGCTTTCACAGCGAGCAAACCGATATCCTCCCCGTAGATCTTGATCGCTATATCTTGTCGAACTCCTGTCATCAATTCATTAAATCGCATTTGGATGGGCTGGGTGAACTCGTAGATCACCCCGGGAAACTTATTCATTTCCGTTTCCATTTTGGCGAACAAGCCTTCCTTGGTTTTAGCAGAAGTCCATTCTGACTTAGGCTTAAGAATAACGTAGATATCCCCGGCTTCGAGTGGCATAATATCGGTGGGGATCTCAGCTGTACCGATCTTCGTAACTACCTTCTCTACTTCAGGAAAATTATCTAAGAGAATATTCTGTAAGGAGGCAGAAACTTCTACACCTTGCTTTAAAGAACTTCCTGGCGGCAAGATCTGATGTAAGGCGAAATCGCCTTCCTCCAGGGTCGGTATAAATTCCCCGCCCATTCTGCTGAAGAGCCAGAGACTTCCTGCCAAAAGGAGTAGGGCAAATGCAAGCATGCTCCGCTTAAAGCGCAGGGAAAATTGAAGTACCGGCTGATACCAATGCTGCAATACGTCCATAATTCGATCGGCTATGGTCCTCTTATGTAAGTTTTGCCGTTGTAGGAACAGAGCGGACATCATTGGGACATAGGTGAGGGAAAGGAGTAAGGCACCTAGGATTGCGAAACTTACCGTTTGAGCCATCGGTTTGAACATCTTACCTTCAATACCGGTAAGGAACAGGATAGGTACATAGACAATCAGGATGATGATTTCGCCAAATGCCGCCGATTTTCTGATCCGCGTAGCGGCCATGGCCACTTCCTGATCCATTTCTTCGACAGACAGGGCCTTGTTTTTTTGCCGCAGCGAGAGATGATGAAGGATGGCTTCCACAATAATGACTGCACCATCCACGATTAGCCCAAAATCAATAGCCCCTAAGCTCATCAGGTTTGCGGATACTCCGAAGACACGCATCATGGAGATGGCAAAAAGCATGGCCAGTGGGATCACAGAAGCTACAATCAAGCCGGCCCGCAGGTTACCCAACAGAAGTACCAGAACAAAGACGACAATTAGTCCGCCTTCAACCAGATTGGTAATGACTGTTTTGGTAGTTCTTTGTACTAGTTTGCTGCGATCGAGGTAGGGCTCTATGATCACTCCTTCGGGGAGGGAGGCTTCTATTTGAACCATTCGCTCTTTGATCCTTTTAGTGACTTGGGCTGCGTTGGCTCCTTTGAGCATCATGATTTGTCCAGCTACGACTTCACCCTTACCATTCATCGTCACCGCTCCAAATCTAGGGGCACTACCATATTGAACTTTTGCTACATCCTTAACGAGAATTGGCTGGCCGTCACGCGTTTCCACCACTGTTTGTTCTATATCCTCCTTGTTGGTCAATAAACCTTCACTCCTAATAAAGTAGGTGTAATGTTTTTTTTCAATGTAAGAACCACCGGTATTGGCATTATTGCGCGCCACTGCTTCGTAGAGTTGAGTCAGGCTGAGGTTCATACTCTTAAGCTTATCCGGATCTGCGGCAATCTCGTACTGTTTCATGTACCCACCGGAGGAATTCACCTCAATCACACCTTCCAAGCCAACCAGCTGTCGTTTAACCAGCCAATCCTGGATGCTGCGCAGCTCCATAGCGGAATATTGGTCTTCATAGCCTTCAGCGGGGTGGATTACGTACTGGTAGATTTCGCCTAAACCCGTAGTGATCGGACTCATCTCGGGTTTACCTAGACCTGCAGGCAATTCGTCTTGTACTGTTTTGATGCGTTCGTCAATGAGCTGGCGAGCGAGGTAGACGTCCATGTTTTCTTTGAAAACTACAGTAATGACGGACAAGCCAAAGCGAGAAACGGAACGGATCTCAATTACGTTGGGGATATTCCCCAAGGCCATTTCTAAGGGAAAAGTAATGTATTGCTCCACCTCTTGCGTAGCTAAGGTGGGTGCATTGGTGATCACTTGTACTTGGTTGTCAGTGATATCGGGAACGGCGTCAATGGGAAGATGTTGGAGGGAATAAACTCCCCATCCGATCATGCCGGATACCAGTAGTCCCACGATGAGTTTATACTCTATCGAAAATCGAATGATACGATCTATCATTAGATGGAATTAAATATTCTAAAGAAAAAGTGCTGGAGAAGGTGGGACCACTAGCCTGATGTATGATGGTGACTCAAGTCATCTATAGGTATACTTCTGGAATAGGTCAAAATGACAGATCCAATTCTTGTAAGTATAAAAAGGTCCCAATTAAGCGATGGCCGGCGGTTGTTTCAGCGAGCGCTGGAAGCCATTTAGATGGAAAGGGTTGAAGTAAGCCTTGTCATGATGAATCTGGGGAGATTGAGTATTGACCGTCAAGTCGATGACTTCACCTACCCATACCAAAACGGTACCATTGACTACATGAAAAGGAAGCTCGTGATTGTCTGTTTGATTGGAGTGTTCGTGTTGATCTGGATTGATGAAATGATCATAGACAAATTGCTTCCAGGAGAAAGCTTGTCCTACTTCTGCGGCCTCAAGCCGGTGTACTTGTATATGTTGTACTAGATCGCTAATACGCAAAAACTGGCCATAGTCAGTCCCAGGGAAGAGGCTGCCCAAGAAAATGTAAAAAGCCAGTAGAATTGCGGTTAGCTTCATATCTACGACAAACTATGTGCTTCTTATAAAGGTATATTATTTTTTTGAAATATTAAGCGTATGCACCTTTCAAGTCTTTTAGCCCAACCCTTTTGACACTTACAAGTGTCTTCCTTGCTGACACTTTGATTCACAAAAAACGTTATGAGATCTCTTATTTTGTGTGGTTTAATCGGATGGGCTCTTCTTGGTCTGAGCTGCTCAAAAAACGAGGCAGGCGACCTGAATCTAATTTGGGTGGAGACAGATCTTTTCTTGTGTTGCAATGTTTGGGGAGAAGCCGAATCAATCGACGATATTCCGGCCAAAGTCAAGTCCTTCTTTCGGCGAGAAGGGATGATTGCGCAAGAAGTGGAAGTGCTTGAAGTAGGATACACGGTGATTTGTGGTACCTGCTGCAAGTGTCCTGCAGATCATGAAATTCGCGTTCAGATTCCATCGGTTTTTAAAGATAGAGCTGCTTCGTTTGGCTTTGAGGAGAGGTAAGGCATGGACTAGAATCGCTTTAGATGGTCAGTACTGAAGTCCCATTCTGGCGTTTCAAAAAGTTTCTGTTTCGGAAGGCTAAACCAAGGGTTTCCGGCTTCTGCTTCCGGGTTTTGCAGAATTTGAATATCCTGAGCCGGCATATAACTTTGGGCCAGTAGAAAACGCTTTTCGCCCTCCTGATTCACAGCTATATCTACCACGATAACCGCATGACCCGGACTTCCGCCTTGGATAAATACATCTCCTATCTGAAGATCTTCGATGGTTACAGGTTTTAGCTCTTTGGCGAGTGATAAGGTGCCAGCATAGGCGAAAACCATGTTCATATAGGAGCGAAACTGGGTGTAGGAACTGGAAGGGGCCTTGGATTTTACCCAATTTACCGAATTTCCGCTCACCTTGATGCGATAGCCTTGCCGCCACTTGGCGAAGGTCATGTCAAAGCCATTGGTGAGATGGAAGCGTATCTCATCCATTCGTTTTTCAGCATACAAATATTCTCCTCTTAGCCGCATCACGGCATCCGCGCATTGCTGGAGATCTCTTTTTCCAATATCCATGTCCACGACCGCTAGATAGACCCTTCCAGGTGGTTTTTCACCGCCATTGAAATAGTGTACCCAGCTTCCATCGGGTTTCAAGGGTAGGTGCTGGAGATACTTTTCGAAGCTTCCGGCAGGATAGGTTTTCCTTTCGAAGCCCTGCGGCGGAATAAAACGGTCTTTTATCATTTTACCGCTGGTATCTATCGGGTTCCACGAATGTGTTTGGGGTGGCAGTACTTCTGAAGAGCCAACCTCCATCATTTCTTGGGAATTGGAACTGCAAGCGTATAGGGAAAACAGGAGCAGAAATAGTAAGTGAGAGGATATGTACTTTGGCATGGGGCTTAATGTTTAGCTTTACTCGTTTATAACTCTACTTCTGGGGAACTTATTTTACTTGCTTTTCATTACAGGAATACATAGCTTGCGTCTTACCCCTTTTCCCACCAGATAAACCATTACTTTAAACCCTTATTTTTTCACTTGAATTTGTACAGTATGGTACAAGAGGTAGATACTTTGGAAACAAGTATTCTTGAGCAATTGACGGCGGTGAATCAAGCCAGTCGTCTTTTAGTAACACTCAACGATGAAGAAATTGCCAAAATCTTGAATGAATTGGCAGATTTAGCGATTGCGGAAACCCCCTATATCCTGGCAGAAAATGAAAAGGATTTGGAGCGGATGGACCCGAGCAATCCCAAGTATGACCGACTACTGTTAAACCCCGAGCGCTTGCAGGGCATTGCTGCTGATCTCCGAAAAGTGGCAGAATTACCCTCTCCTTTAAATATCACCTTGGAAGAACGCAGTTTGCCCAACGGCCTTGAGTTGACTCGAGTGAGTGTGCCTTTGGGGGTGATTGGTATCGTATTTGAATCCAGACCAAATGTCACCTTTGACGTCTTTGCGCTCTGTTTGAAATCTGGAAACGCATCGGTATTGAAAGGAAGTCGCGATGCTCATTATTCTAATATTGCCATTGTTAAGCTTATTCATCAGGTATTGGCAAAGAGGGGCTTAGCCGGGGTATGCTATCTGGCTCCAAGTGAAAGGGAGGCCTTACCCCACATCTTACAGGCTGACAAATATGTAAACACCATCATTCCTCGGGGAAGCCAAGGCTTGATCAATTTTGTGCGAGAGCATTCTAAAGTGCCAGTAATCGAAACAGGAGCAGGTATTGTGCATACCTATTTTGATAAAAGTGCCGATTTGGAAAAAGGCAAGTCTATTGTCGAAAATGCCAAATCGCGTAGGGTAAGTGTCTGCAATGCCTTGGATACCTTGTTGATTCATAAAGATCGATTGTCGGATTTGCCTATCATCCTACAGGGTCTGGGTGAGAAACACGATTGCAAAGTTTTGGCGGATGCAGATGCCTTGGCTGTTCTGCAAGGAAATTATCCTGACCAACTTTTGGAAGCGGCTCAAGAAGAGGATTTTGGTACAGAATTTTTGTCTATGAAGATGTCCGTGAAGACGATTCATAGCCTGGATCAGGCTTTGGACCACATTGCACAATATAGCTCCAAACACAGCGAGGCTATTGTAGCAGAAGACGGAGATACCATTGCTCGCTTCCTTACAGAAGTGGATGCTGCCGTAGTCTATGCCAATACCTCGACTGCCTTTACCGATGGTGCACAATTTGGCATGGGGGCTGAAATTGGGATTAGTACCCAGAAATTACACGCCCGTGGGCCTATGGCTTTGCGTGAATTGACCAGCTATAAATGGTTGGTGAAGGGGGATGGACATATCCGCCCCACTTCCTAGTTACTATCAGAAGAGCCTTTTGGTCAGTGAGGATCTATCGCCAGATAGAGAAAAGATCATAGTCGTCAGACTAATATTTAGCAATAGTTTCTTAGTGTACCATTAGGCTGAATTGGTAATAGTATTTCACGTCTTTCCGTTTAGGTTTCTCCTATTTGAGACTTACCACTAACAGACCTTAGAACAACACATGCCTCGCAACCATCGAGAATGGTGCAAAGGACAAGACTATGATGCAGCTTACTTGATCCAATAGGCTCGAGAGAGCTATCACCAAGTGGTTTAATAGACTCAAAGAAGCCAAACTTATTCTCCTGGACGACTTTGACTTGTAACCCATTGCCCACAAGTTCAAACCTTACTAAATGGGAAAAACTACCCATATGGGGTCAGCTGCGTCGGAATATGTACGAAAAATTCTAAGTGATTATTGACATGCAAAAAGTACTATCCGCAGTAGAAACCTATAAGAGTAAGCTTTTAGATAAGAAGGAAATCTTGGTGCCACTATTGATCGCAAGTATCCTGATTTCCCACTTATTAGTCTCAAGGACACTCTTTGTGGCATTTGATCAGCAGTTCTATGACCATTCTATTTTGTTCTATAGATACCCTTTTCTGAGCAAAGGAATCTTCCTTGGTGTAGTTTGTACCGTGATTGCCATAATCTGGCTTTTTGCCAAGAAGGCGCATATTTCTTTGAAAATCCCCAAGCCAATAAAGGCCATTATTGGCGCTTGCTTAGGTTTGCTTACCTGGATATTTGCCTTTTCTGACTATAATTACTTTTTCGATCGTTGGTTCCTTGTTGATAGAGTCTTACTTGTTTTTCTAGCTTACAAAAACCCGTATTGCATCTTACTCTTTGTAATGCAATCAATAGTACTCTCAAAGCAATTATCATTTCCAGATTGCCTAATTTATTCATTCACGCACAAGAAAATTCTAGTTGATGTATTGATTTTAGCCTGGATATTCATCCTGACTCACTTTTTCTTCAAAAAACTTGACTGGAAATACTTGATATTCCTCATGCTGACCATGATTGGTAATTGGTATCTTCAGGCTGGCATTGGAAAGGTCAAATTGAATTGGTTAGAAGCAAATGATCTATACAATATTCTAATAGCAGCTTCTGACTATGGCTGGCTACAAAGCTATCCATCCATTGTTTTTCATAATCTAGGAGAATTCCTGTATACCTACAACGATTTTCTTCAGATTAGTACTTTGATTATTGAAATCTGCTTGCCATTCCTAATCCTGCTTAGCCGAAATTCGGCCATATTCGTCCTTTTCTCCTTTGTTGTTTTTCACCTTGGCGTCTTTGTAGTCTCAGGTATATTTTTCTGGACTTGGATGACATTAGAGTTGGTTTTCATATTCGTATTATTTAGACATGCTCAGTTTTTTCAAAGAATTTTAAAGCGCAACAACTTCATATCAGGTGCAATTCTTTTAGTCTTGGTAGGCTTCTTCTTCAGAATCTTCAACTTATCCTGGTTGGACTCAGGCTATATACATAGCTATAGTTTTCATATCGTGGACAGTAAAGGGTATGCAAAGAGACTAGATTCTTCCTTCTTCGCCCCATATAACATGACCTTTGCTCAGAACAGGTTTCACTATTTATCTAAAAGGAAAAGAATATCTTCTACTTATAGTGCGACATATGATCCCAAAGTAGCTCAATTGGTCAGAGACTGGACAGGTGGAAGTTTCAAGGATCATGAGAAATTACAGGAAATGCTAGAAAAAGGGAGTGATCACTACAATCATGACAAAGCAAAAGATTTAGAAGCGTTCATTAGAGATTTTACAATAAACAAACTTGCAAATGATCGTCAATTCATCAACTTTCTAGATCCTCCACTGGATATCTATCAAGGGAGTAATCAGCAAGATTTTGAACTCAAAGGAGCTACATCTCTGCTAATAATAATGGAAGATAAAATAGCTAGGAGGGACCTAAGCCTACAACTAATTCATTCTGATACCATAAAGATTGTGCTAAATTAATTTACAGGATTAACTGATAGGCAGCCTTAAAGGATTTCCTTCGACTAGCGCTATGTTCTTAAGAAATGCTTTAAAAACATGGATAATATGTATCTTAACGAGGTGATGTATTAGTTTCTTAGCATTATGATTAGTTGATAGGAGCTAGTATGTCCCATAATACTTATCATGACTGATGCTCTATTTGCCCTGTCGTTGGTTATCGTGGATAGTATACTCCAAAACATCTAGATACTCCTTCATATGGTGATGATAAACATGGGTTAAGTAGCTGATTATCACAAAATAAGTTTTTTCTGCCGCCTTCTAAGACGGTTACAAATAGACTTGGGCTTTCTTCTTGTTTTTATTTCAATACATGGTCGTTTCATACAATTAGAAATTAAACAATAGGATAGTGCCGAAAAATATTGTAACAGTAGTTATACGATCCTCAAACGAACGTACAGAGGCAGTATGTAAGTATTTTGCAGAACTGCAAGTGCCAGCAGACTCAGTCTTTATCATTCGAGAGCGCCCATTCAGAAAAGCTGTTTCAGAAAATTTTAAGATCGGTTTATCAGAGGGAAGAAAGTGGACCTTAGCGCTTGACGCTGACGTTTTACTTCGGGAGAATGCAGTCACTGAAATGATTGACAAAGCCGAATCTTTGGGTGATGAACTCTTCATTTACCAAGGTTTTGTCTTGGATAAGCTATTTCGCAATACTAGAGAAGGTGGCCCACATCTTTACCAAACAAAACACCTCAAACGGGCATTGGAACACGTCACAGAAAATGATGCTGTTTGGCGGCCAGAGTCAGACACCTATGAGGCTATGGCAAAGGAAGGATTCACCTTCCATGTCGATGATATAATATATGGTTTGCACGATTATGAACAGTATTACCGTGACATCTTTCGAAAAGCCTTCTTCCATGCTAGAAAACACAATAGTAGAACTGCGCAGTTTGTCGAAGATTGGAGTCAACGCTTAGAGGATATGGATTACAGAGTAGCTATACAAGGTTTGATGGCAGGAATCCTATATGAGGAAGAGTTTCAAGTTGATATTTCATTTTTTCATGCTCTGAGCAAAGCCTACATGAGGAAAGAAAATATCGTAGAGAAAAGAGAATTATTAGAGGCACCATCATCTAGTTTTCCATCTCAGTTTATTCATGAATTTGAAAACACTAGTGCCCATGTTAATTTATACACCAAAAGGCTTCCCAAGTTAGCCCCCACAAAAACGCAGCAGCTCAAGAAGTTATTGTTTCACTATCCTGGACGCGTCCTAGAGGAGATCGGCCATATACTCCAAAACTTAGCCCACTAAATGCAAGATCCTGTTTTACCCGTCCATTCCAATTCTCAGCTACAAGCAAACTTGAGGTGGATCTCTAATAATTTACAAGAAGATAGATCCCAATTGTTATTAGAAAACTCAGAGAGGAGAATATTTAATACAGAGAAGAACCTTAGCCAGCATTTGATTTTCACGACCTACTTCACCACTAAAAAGGACCCTCAAAGAGCCCAAAGGGCACCCAAGAATGACATAAAATTCATTGCTCCTTGGTATGAAAGCATTAATGCCATTCGAGTACCAGGGATCGTGTTTCATGATGGCCTAAGTGCGGACTTCATAGAAGAATATTCTACGCAATATGTCAAGTTCCTACGTTGCCATTTGGGAGCGTATTCGCTAAATGATGAAAGATTCTTTATCTACTATCAGTATATTTTGGAACATTGCCCCAAGCTGGAATATGTACTGTTCACTGATGGCAGCGATGTACTAATAAAAAGGAATCCATTTGATTTATTCAAACAGTACAGCCCAAATACGATTTTTGTAGGTAGAGATGATGGTAATTTAATTAGGCAATGCAAATTCAAAAAAAACTTGATCCGTGTTTTCCAACAAGACAGAAAACATAGAGTGGAAGCTAATTTTTTCAACCTCCCGATGTACAGTGCCGGCATTTTAGGAGGAAGTCTTATTGCAGTAGTGTATTTCCTAAGGCAGTTCCTACAATTATTGGAGGAATGCAACAGCGACAGAAACCATAATATGGCAGCATTTAATTACACTCTATTTAAATACTGGTATCCAAAAATAATGAGAGGAATCCAACCTTATTTGGGCAAATTCTGGAACTTTTCTGTTTACCTCCTTCTTCATCAGGTCCTTATTCATAAGAAACTCCGGCAAAAGCTTAGATTACTATTCCTTGAGTCAATCACCCACCAAAATACCAACGATTACGCTGCCAATACAGAGAACATTGTGACCAGTTTTCCCCTTTGCAGTGCTTTTAAAGAATTCCAAAACGATTCTGACGCATATATTATCCATAAGTAAGTGCTATGTTTTTACAATGGAAGCTTTCCTTGCTTTTTCTACTTGATCAGCTTGGCCATTATGTTTTAGTATTACCATTCTTGAAAATGACTTATTTTGGCTTTAGTAACTGGAGGAAGGTAGAAGGGACACCTGACCAAATGAAATCACTTTGAACCTCGTCAAGATTGATGCAGAAGGTTTTGAGCAGTAGATTCTTTCGGGTCAGCCCATTACAATTCCCTTTCTATCGTTCGAAGTGCACTATCCTCTGTTCTTAAAAGAAATAATATCCTACCTAGAGGAACGCCTGGAGCACATGGAGAAAGGTGAGTTGGAGAAGCAATACGCCTTTATGTTGAAGCGCTTTCATGGGTTAAGCTCGCCTACCCCTTGAATAGACAATACTGCCTCAGATCGGCCATTTACTCAATAAACCCTTACCTGCAATCATTTGAGATTGCCTTCCCTCCTGTATGACCATACCTTTGAAGTAACCAAAAACAGGAGACCCCATTTTTCTCCAAACCAAAAAACCAAAAATGAAAACGTACAAATTGATCTTGACGGCCACCATGGTGGCCCTTAGCCTGCTGAGTAGCCGTGCTGTAAGCGGACATGGAGGACTCTACGACCCTCATTCCGTAGATACTCCTGCCTTTATTGTGAAGGCGCAAACGGCACCCCAAAAAATCAGCTTCATGGCTTCTAATCTTCGGAAGCGCCCGACTAAAATATGGCTGGAAGATGAGCAAGGGAAGCTCTTGTTCAAAGCTAAGGTGCGCAATCGTAACACCTATGGTAAGACCTTTGATATGAGTACAATCGCCCAAGGGACGTACCGACTCAATATTGAACAAGCCCCAGGTCAGCGCATTGTTGAGCCTATATACCTAAAATAGAGATCCTAAGAAACTGTTTTGAAACATGTTAGTAATTTTCTTATGCGTCTTTTCCCATTATTCTTCAGCTTTTTATCGGTCAATAGCTAAGGCTATTCACCTCAAAAAGAGCTTCGACTAATGAAAAAATACATCATAATAATTCTCACCACATATTTCAAAACAGTTTCTAAAAATTAACAGATTGATCATTGAGTGTTAATGGGCTAGTATGCAGCAGCGACTAGCCCGTTATTTTTCTTAACATTTTGAAGGACGAAGCAGGCATGAAGCTCTTCTAAGTGACTTATTACCAATGGTTTCCTTAAAGTTTAGTTAATCCATTATCCTCCGTAGACTTTTTATACTTCCTCAAGTGTTTTATTGTCAGTAACTACTTCAGTATCAGCACCAGAATACAATTAGATACAGATAAGTAGGATCTGGTGCTCAAGGCACCTTTCCTTCCCTATTTACTTTCCGACGGTTTCAGGCGAATCAAATTACTAACCAAAAAACAGAAGAAATGAAAAAGCTAATCTCCAGCCTTTTTGGCCTGTTGCTCGTATTGGGACTTTCTGCTCAAACTTCAAACAACAACAAGAAACTTACGCGAGCAGAACGAAAAGAAATTAAAGCCCAAGAAAGAGCGGAAAGAAAAGAGAAGATTATTGCTGCTATCAAAGACCAGCAATTCGTAATCGAAGCCTATATCCTCGAAGATAGATATAACCGCTTCTTCCAGGTATCTCCGGTGACTAATTTTGTCCTAGTAGATAGTACGGAAGCTACGATACAATTTGCACTACCTGGCCGGATTGGTGGATGGAATGGCTTGGGTGGGGTTACGGACCAAGGTAGAGTCCGGAATATTACCTTTCCCAAGAAAATGCCGAAGTATGGAGTGAGTTTTGAAATGGATGTGCAGGGACCTGCCTTTGGTTCTTCCCGGGTGTATGTCGATGTAAATGAGGATGGCCTCGCAGTGATGCGGTTTTCCGGTGCTTTTGGGGCCCGCTTCAGCATGCGCGGGAACTTTGAATTCCTGGAAGACTCTAATATCTACAAGGGGCTTGCGAGCTTCTAGCTTTTGATCTAACTGGGAAAGGAGTCTTCCCGATTCCTGGATTAATCCAAAATTTGGGAGGACTCCTGTTTCACAGGTTTTTCCGCTAGGAAAATTACTCTTCCTCTGCCGGTATCAGGTTGTCGTCTGAAATCCGATCAATCAATTTATTGTAAGGATCGATTCCAGCTTTCACAGGTAATTTATCAACGATAATTTCCATCTCCTGCTGACCTGGCTTGATCCAGTGTTTCTGTAGGTAGATGGGGTCCATCTTGGTCATTCCTTTATCATTCTTCCCATCTTTATCGAAGATGCCGATTTCGATCAGGTTGGCACGATCTGGGCGGCCCGTCTCGTTGCCATTGCCATCGTATTGAATCTTTTTCGAGTCGAAGGTCAACTTGACCTTGTATTTTCCGTTATCCAGCGCCTCATACTTAACTTCACGCATACGGTTTTCGTATAGTGTGATGTTTTTGAAGGATTCTTCAATGAAATATTTCAAAGAATCTGGCGTGGCAGAATCGATATATTCATACCATTCCAAGGAGTTGGGAAATGGTGGTTCGGAACGGAAACCAGCATCTGCCAAGAAGTCGCTGAAAGCTCGATTGAGCGAATCTTCTCCTACATAATCTTGTAGGGCATACATCACATGTCCTCCTTTTCGATACCAAACGTAAGCTTGGTTGTCATTATCGAGCAAGGTTTTTTCAAATTTAGACTCCCCAGCACGCCCTCTCAGGTAGCTGTCCAATTCGTACTTCAAGAATTTCTGCATGGCTTCTGGGCCATATTCTTTTTTCATTACCATAAAGGAACCGTATTGCGCCATGGTTTCACTGAGTTGGTTGGCTCCTCGCGTGTTACTAGGCGTAACCTGGTGAGCCCACCACTGGTGAGCTACTTCATGAGCAGTAACAAAAAAGGAGTAGTCGAAATCATCAGGATTGCTGAAATCCCCTACCCAGCCGAAGCTTTCTGCATAAGGTACCGTGTTGGGGAAAGATTGAGCGAAAGTAGCATAACGCGGGAATTCTAAGATGCGCATCTGCCTAAACTGGTAGGGCGAGAAATTGGTGTTGAAATAATCGAAAGAAGCTTGGACAGCCTTAATGAAGCGATCCACGTTATATCATGATTTTCGTGATGGAAAATCTCAATGTTCACCTCGTTCCCGTCTGGCCCCTTCCATACATCCCTAGCTACCTGATATTCAGCCGAGCAGAAGTTATAGAAATTGAGCATTTCCTTATCCATCTTGTAGTGATAGTACTTCCTGCCGTTTTCTTCCCAGTCTCGTTGTAAGTACCCTGGAGCAATAGCAATTTGCCCCGGATCAGTACTAATCGTAGCCTCAAACATGACGTAATCAGCATCATCCTCAAAAAGGAAATTGGATAGACCAAAAGTGTCCGTTTGTTCGGGACTGAAGTAATCTTTTGGTTCTAAGTCATTCTTTTTTCTATCCAAATCACCCGTAAGTTCTCGACTGCTGTTGTACCCAAAAGAAGGGAAAGCATTGGAATTGAAGAAAGTACCATTATAGACGATACTCTGGCCAAATCCACTGTTGGGAAAACCTTTATACCCGCCTTTAAGCTTCATATTCATCGCCAGGGTATCAGTAGGCTTCATCGGACGTGGCATCTTGTAGATATAAAACCGTTGATCATCATCCCCAAAAATTTGTTCAGGCTCCTGCCCATCGATGGTAAAGCCCACCAAGTCAGATAAGGACTTTGAGGAATTGAAGGTTAGAAACAAAGAATCAATGTCAGCACCTGTTTTATTGATCAAGACAAAATCTCCATCCAACTCCACTCGTCGTTCGCTAGCGTAGATATCCGCTTTAACATTCACATCAATGATCTTAGGCTGCAACACCTTAGCATATTGACTGTATTGGTTCTCATATTTGACGGAAAGATCTTCTTGATAATCGCTTTTTTGGTAGTTATTTAGCGTTTTCACATTGTGGTAAATAAATGCACCAGAACCTACCCAGATGGCTAATAGGGCGAATATCCCTATGGCAGCACGAGCATTCCATCGGGTTCCCATGAGCTTCAAGCGAGTACGCCAAGTAGCTTCTGTTCCTCTATTCCACAATAAGTTTCCGATGATCAACAGCACCCCTCCGAAGGCTAACCAATATAGGTTGAACCAACTCACTGGTTTTATGAAATGCCCAAATCCATTCATGTCCGAAATGAGATAGCCAGGCCGATAGCTGTAGAGCCACATATTAAAGTTTACCTCAGCCACGGTATTGATGCCAAATAGGACTAACCACACGGTGATGGCCATAACATGGCCCAAGAATTTCTTGTTCACCAGAATATGGACGAAGAAGGCTAGTATAACCAGTTGTAGATACCGCGGGAATTCGAGTAGATACAGATCCGTAAAGTACTTGCCAAACTCATAGTTGAAGTAGCCTTGAACCGTTTGACTGAAGACGCCTACTACCCACACCATTGATGCTAGGAAGAAGGCCACTAGAGCCATAGCCATGAACTTAGAACCGTAGCTCATCCAATTGGGGGTAGGTAAGGCATCGGCGATTTGGTTAAATCCGACGCTCTTATCTCTATGAACTACCTCGCCAGTATAGAATATGATAATGATGAATACAAAAATGATGTAGGTCGCATTTTTGGATTCGATCATGAAGTAGGTGACCGGTAAGTCAGGCGTGCCGTAGGTCGTATTGCCCAGCCAGCCATCTAAAAAGAGGAATAAAACGCCGCCCAGGATCATCCCAATGAAGTAGACATCCTTGAGGATGCTTCGAAACTCCAGCCAGGCTTGCTGTAGCATTTGACGGAAGTATAGGCCATTGGAAAAGGTGGGTATAACGCGAGGCAAAGACCAACTTACGCCACTCTTATCCTCAACCTCTGCTACTTCTCCTTTTTTCTTCTTACCTAAGCGCTTATCCAGGAAGCGGACAAAGTCAAAACGGAACAGCGTAAACACGAGCAACAATAAAGAGGCGCCGATCCAGAGGAGTCGATTGATCAGGAAGTTTCCTGTCAAGGGCTGGGTCAGTACATTCTGCTCTACGGGCGTCCAATACTTAGTTGCATTGCTGTAGGTATTAAAGGCAAATGGATCCAAGATATCAGCAAGGTCTTGATTGGCCACATCTTGAGTAAGGTTAATAGCCAAGAGGTATCCAATGAAGAATAATACACTACCTACGTAAGAGATAAAAACCTTACGTGTTAGTGCTACCAAACAGAAGAATATGGTCCCTGTAAATAGTAGGTTTGGCCAAAGCAAGGTAAACGTCGGCTGTATATAATGCCAGAGGTTTAACGGGCCAAAGCGTTCTGCTTCTTCCCATCCTACAAAAGGTCCCAAGGAATAGCCTACAATCATGCCTAAGTGCAACCCAAGGCTAATCAGCATGAGGATGAGGAATGATCCACAGAAACGACCTAACAAGTAGCCTTTCTCATTCACGGGATAGGAAAAGTAATAATCCTTTACCCCGTGTTCTATGTCTCGATACACCGGCACACCCATAACGGCTGAGCTAATCATCGTCATGAAAATACTCATGATCCCCATGAAGACGGCGATTTGAAAAGACGAGTTAGCAAAGGCTTTTTCCGAGCCATTGCCATTTCCTCCATCCATCGCAATCAGGCAGCCAAAGGCGAACAGTATACCAAAGTAGGCCCAGGTGGCCGGGCGTTTGATTCTATATTTTAGTTCAAATCGAAATATTTCCCAAAACATCTTTTAGCGATTTTAATATGCTTATGCTTCTGAAGCATTCTTGTTAAACAGATAGAGATTCCATTCGCTCGGTAATACGAGTGAAGTACACATCTTCCAAGGTGGTGTTGGAGGCTTCAAATGAAGCATCAGGTTCGGTCTCGCTAAAGACGTGAATTTGGGTTTGCCCAGCTTTCAGCTGAGTGGAGATCACATTGAAGTTTTGTTTGTATTGATCCAGCTCTTGCTTATCGATCAATTTTTCCCAGACTTTACCCTGCATATCTGCTACTAAAGCTGATGGATTACCTGTTACCACTACCTCGCCTAGGCAAATGATGGCCATGTTTTGGCAGAGGTTAGTTACATCCTCTACGATATGGGTAGATAGGATGACGATGGTATTCTCTCCGATTTCGCTGAGGAGGTTGTGGAAACGGTTTCTTTCGGTAGGATCAAGACCGGCGGTAGGTTCGTCTACGATGATTAGTTTGGGGTCACCCAATAAGGCTTGGGCAATACCAAAACGTTGTTTCATACCACCAGAATAGGTGCCTAGGTTCTTCTTTCTTACTTCGTATAGGTTTACTCTATTGAGTAGGGAACTTACTACCTCATTTCTTTCTTTTCGATTAGCAATCCCCTTTAAGGCAGCGATGTGATCGAGCATCGTTTCTGCAGTGACTTTCGGATATACGCCAAATTCTTGTGGTAAATAGCCCAATACCCTCCTTACTGCATCTTTTTGCTTCAGTACATCGATATCCCCCAATTGGATACTGCCGGTATCTGCTGCTTGTAAAGTAGAGATGGTACGCATGAGAGAAGACTTACCGGCACCATTTGGCCCAAGCAAACCAAACATCCCCTGCGGAATGGTAAGATTAACGTTCTTTAGAGCCTGAACGCCATTAGCATAGGTTTTATTTAGATTAGTAATCTTTAATTCCATTGGTAATAGTTGTTTTTGTATTTCTCCGAAGATCTTCAACCACCTTTAATTTAGCAGAAATAATTCGACAGATACGGTGAATTGAGGGATTTAGACGGTATAAAAAGCGGAATAGTTGCATATCCCCTTGGTTTTCGGGGATTTCGAAGCACTGACTTTTACGCAAAAAGATGATCAGTGCGGGATTTTAAACAATGACTCATCTGGATTGTAGTATACCAGACATTCATTGTTTGTAGAAGATGGTTAACTTCGATTAGCTATCATCTCAATCACCTAAACCTACTCACTATGTTGAAAAAACTCATATTTCTAAGTCTTAGTCTGTTTTTGTTAGCTGCTTGTGGAGGTAATCAAAGCACTGCCGAGGGAGAAAAAGAAGGCATGGCTGAATTCGCCGATGATCAAGAATTCAAAGATGCGCACGAAACGCCGGAAGAAAATAACCATCAAGCAAATGGCGAAATGATCACTTTCTCAGGCACGGATGGAACAGACGCCAGTGCCTACGCGCTAATGACCAAAGACCCTTCTGATAAGTATCTTTTTGTTATCCACGAATGGTGGGGGCTAAATGATCACATTAAAGAAGAGGCCGATCGTTTGTTTGGAGAGTTGGGAGATGTAAATGTCATGGCGCTAGATATGTATGATGGTAAAGTGGCGACAAGTCGAGACGATGCTGGCAAGTTCATGCAGGCCGTGAAGCCCGAAAGAGCAGAGGCAATCGTGAAAGGAGCCATTGCCAAGGCGGGAGCTAACGCTAAGATCGGTACCATCGGCTGGTGCTTTGGTGGAGGATGGTCGCTGAAAAGCTCCATCATGGCCGGAGATCAAGGAGCGGGTTGTGTGATTTATTACGGAATGCCCGTTCAAGAAGCGGAAGCATTAGCTCCTTTGAAAGCAGACGTATTGGGCATTTTTGCTGAGCAGGATGGCTGGATTACACCAGAAGTCGTCAATAAATTTGCTGACTTGGCCAAAGCCACTGGAAAGCAGGTCGAAACGCATCAATTCGATGCCGCTCACGCCTTTGCCAATCCCAGCAACCCCAAGTATGACGAAGCGGCTGCTAAAGAGGCCAATACTATGGCGCTGAATTTCTTGAAGGAGCGCCTATAAACACCCGGTGAGCAAAATGCTGGGAAAATGGCTTTAAAATCTTCTGATTCTTCCTAATGGTTTGATAATCGGTTTTTATGTTGAATTGCAGTCCAGGTTCACCCGGTGAGTATTCACCCGGTGAACCTGGACAAAGCCTTAAACGGGCTGTCCTAGGAAAAGGGCATTCCGATCCTGAACTTCGTCAGCATGCCTACGAAAAAGTAAGCGATCAAGTGTTGACTGGGGATAACACGCCAATATCTGCTCCTGCACTAACTTCTTATATCGATAAGTTATCACAATATGCCTACAAGAGTCTGGACCGAGATTTCGAGGCCTTGCAGGCTGAAAGCTACTCAGAAGATGAAATGGTTACGCAATGAGTAGCTTAAAAGGTTAATTGGAATACAGTTACTTTTTCAACCAAGCCTGCCGGCGTAGTTCCGACTCCTTGCTAATGCGAGTATCAGCTTGTTCTCCCAGCATAATCTCAAAACGAGGATCCGCCTGCGCGGTAAATGTACCTTCAGTACCCATCCCATTTTGTACGAATTGAATGGGGTACGAATTTCCGACTTTAAGGCCTTTCGTAACGGCTTCCAATTGATCTGGATTGGTAATGGGGTGACCATTTATAGATTGGATGACATCCCCTTTTACACATCCGGCTTGGTGTAAAGCGCCACCATGTGGCACATTTCCTTTGATGAGGGCTCTTCCTGCTTCAAATTCTATACGTGCTCTGAAGGTAGCTTGATCCTTAGAACGTGGTGCTACCACAAGCCCATAGTGACTGAGTAATGGAGCGAGATCGGGTAATTGGCTATCATGGATGTATTGTTGGAAAAATGCCTTGGCAAAGGCCTTATCGCCAGTGACGGCAGCTATCGCGGCTTGTAAATCTGGGATTTCGTAAGGGATTTCAGTCTTCCCAAAGGTCTGCCATAAGTACTTCATCACGTCATCCAGAGATTTTCCTTCATAGGTCTTGCGGATTGTCAGGTCCAAGCAAAGCGCAAGCACTGCGCCATAGGAATAGTAGCTGATGAAGTTATTGGCAAAATTTGTTTCGTCATTAGCCGTGGCGGCGTCTACAAAGGGGGCGTTGTAGCTCATTTCAATCGGGTTACGATACTGGCGCCCCGGAGCATTATAGACGTAATTGAGCGTTCTAGTCAAGCCATGCACATATTGATGGGGTGTTAGAATACCTGTTCGACATAAGATAAGGTCATCATAATAAGTGGTAAAGCCTTCTGCAAACCAAAGCTCTCCGCATAGATTAGCATCATCAAAATTGAAAGGTTCTAAAGATTTAGGGCGAAGTCGTTCGATATTCCAGGCGTGGAAGAATTCATGTGAGATGGTGCCGATTAATTGGCTAGCATTTTTTGCCAAATTGCCTCTACTGCTGCACACGGTGGAATTGCGATGCTCCATGCCACCTCGATTGATCCAGGGGTTATAGCTGGTTAGAAAAGTATAGCGGCCATAATCAAAGTCAGGTAATTCACCATATACCTGCTTCTGGGCTTCTACGATCTGCTGTATCCACTTCACATAGTTGTCGAGTTCCTTATCTGTGCCTTCATGCATCATCGCCACCTCAATGGTGTACTCTTTACCATTCGAGCTACTAACAAACCGACGGAAATCGATTTCTCCTACCATAGTAGGACTATCGAAAAAGTAGTAATAATTAGGAGCACGATAGCAACTTTTCTCAAGCTTTTCCAGTTGCGTAGCTACTTGCCAAGTCGTTTGTTCACTCAAATCAATGTGCAGTTCAACAGGCCTCTTGTCCATATCTACACCATATACGAAGGTGGCTGGCATATTGATGTGCAATTTTCGATTATCAATTCCCGTGTAAGTGCCGTCACCATGGTTGCCGAAGAGGGTATACTTGAATTGTACATAACCTCCATGTCCGCTTATCTCCCATTCTTGTGGGCTAGTTTTATTGATAGGCAATTCGTTCCCGGCGGCGTTTAAGGCTTTCACATCATAGACATTCTTGGCGAAATTGTGCACAGCGTAACGGCCCGGTGAGGCTCTGGGCATTCTCACCTGCAAGGGCCCTGATGGTACACCAGTAAAATCAACGGTGATGTTTAGTTCGTGTTGGTTAATATCATCCAGTTCGAGCTGATATAGAATGGGGGCTTGGGCTAAGGCAAAAGTGCTCAGAAAAATGGAAATTAAAAGCAGGGATAAGTCAGCTAAAGATATCGAAGAGCTACTGCTTAGCATGTATTTTTTGTTTAGTGAAAAGCTGGGGAGGGGCTTCGGGTAATTTGAGCATAAAATAGCAGGAGCTGGCAAGAAAAGTGTATGAATTAGAGGGATTTTGTGACGGAGGTAAGGGAAATTGTTTGGGTGAGGTGCGGTATTACCAGTAAGGGCCGTATTGCTCTAGTCTATCGACTATAATTTGCTGTTCGCTTTTTGTGAGGGCCTCATGATCATACTGGCTCGGTGGTGCCACAGGAGCATTCTTAGGATGATATCTCAAAATGTAGGAGAAGCAATATTGGCCGAGATGAAGTTGCCATCCGATACAGCCGCTGCGATAGTAAAGGTAATCTTGCTCTAAGCTTAGAAAATGTAGAAGAATTTGAAATAAATCCGGGTATTTATGACGATATAGACCTTCAAAGGCTACAGCCTTTACCACTGGGTTAGGGAAGTCAATCAAAGAGAGCAATTCCTTGGTAGTTAACCTTTCAATGAGCCAGTATCTTCTGCGAAAAGATGATGCATCAGAGGAGTTAGTCTTTTCTTGTAGAGATGCGTGTTGCGCAAAAATCGGTGGTTGAGCGCTAGGCTTTTTACTCTTCTCGCCCTCTTTTCTTCTTCCGAAACAACAGCTGATCCCAAAACTCCCTGCGATTATCCTGACGCTCCAAGCGTTTTTCTAGGCGCTCATTAAGCTTGCGGAGGCGATCGGCGTAATCGGAGATGGTTTCGAAGTTGCGGCGCGGGCGGCGATTGAGGAGATATTGGATATTCTCCATGGGGATATCGCTGAGCACGCGGAAAAGATAGAGTTGTTCGTAGTAATTGGTTTCCCAGGATTCATCGCTAAGGATGGACGGCATTTCGTCCAAGTAGGGAGGGCATTGCATCATGGCGCTAAGGCTATCGGCCATGGGGGTGAACTTGGTGCGACGATAATGTTTATAGCTTTTATCCTTGTAGACGCGCTTCATGAATTCTCCCCAGATGGGCAGAGCTGTATTGGAGCCTTGACCAACGCCCATGGTACGGAAGTGGACGCGAGGACTTTCTGCACCTACCCAGGCGCCAGCAACGAGTTTGGGGGTAAAGCCCATGAACCAGCCATCGGAGTGGTTTTGAGTGGTACCAGTCTTGCCGGCAACGGCACCATAAACACCGTAACGATAATGAACTCTCTTGGCGGTACCACTATCGATCACAGATTCCATCATTTTGATCATTACATCAGCATCCCCTTCGGCGAGTACACGACGGAAATTTTTAGGATTTGGTCGCTCGAATTCTGCGATGACGTAACCATCACTGGTTTCGATTCGATCTAAATAATGCAGGGTAGGACGTACCCCGCGGTTGGCAAAAGTGCTATACACGGTGACCATCTCTTCCAAGGAGGCATCAACCGCTCCTAGGGAGATGGCAGGGCCTTCCGGGATATTGGCCTTAATGCCCATGTCGCGAGCTAGGAGGCGAGTAGAGTCCAGACCTCCCCGCCGCATGATTTCTACGGTCACGGTATTGACGGAATGACTGAGGGCGCCCTCCATGGAGTAGACACCTTCATAGTTGCCGTCGGCATTACGAGGCTGCCAGTCATTATAATCAGTGTAAACGACTTGACGATTGTAGGTGTATTCACAGGGTAGCATGCCATTGCGCAAAGCCTGCGCATAGACAATGGGTTTGAAGATAGAACCTACTTGTCGGCGCGATCGTACATGATCGTATTGAAAGTATTTATGGTTGATCCCGCCTACCCAGGCTCGAATCAGGCCCGTATTGGGTTCCATGGCTAGAAAACCTGTATTGAGGATCGTGAGATAGTACTTCAGAGAGTCTAGTGGGCTCATTTCTTTCATCACATCACCTTCTTCCCAACTAAAGATCTGCATACTTAAGGGCTGATCAAAGATGGCATCAATTTCTTCTTCCGTTTTCCCTTGTGCGGCTAGCTGTTTGTATCGTCTGGAGTTCTTCTTCGCTTGTTCCAGTACTTTTTTGCCTCCCCAAGGCGTACCTCTTTTTTCCCAATTTTTATAAAAAGCCTTTTGGAGTACGGGCATATGGGTATTGACAGCTTCTTCGGCGTATTGCTGTAATTTTGCGTCTATACTGGTATAGATCTTTAGCCCGTCCGTAAAGACATCATATGGTGAGCCATCTGGCTTTGGATAGTCCTCAAGAATTCGATTTACTTCTATCCGAACTTGATCTCGGAAGTAAGTAGCTAGCCCCGCATTACTACCTTCTTGAAAATACTGTAGACCTAAAGGCAGCACCTTCAAAGAATCGTAAAGTATCGGGTCTAAGTATTCGTACTTAACCATTTGTCCCATTACCACATTCCTTCGCTGTGTGGCTAGCTCTGGATTACGGATCGGATTATACAGGGTGGTACCCTTTAACATCCCCACTAACACCGCGGCCTCTTCCACACCCAACTGATCTGGTGATTTCTTGAAAAAGCGTTGCGCTGCAACTTTGATCCCAAATATGTTTTCGCTGAACGGAACGGTGTTTAGATACAATCGTAGGAGATCCTCCTTGGTATAAATATTCTCCAATCTTCGGGCGATAAACATTTCCCTAATCTTATTAACTGGAGTGGATAAAACTGCATAAGATCTTCTTGGGTATATATTCTTGGCGAGCTGCTGACTCAAGGTACTTCCTCCTCCCGAGGATTCATTGAATAACAAGATGGACTTGAAAAGTACTCGCATCCAGGCCCGGATGTCGATGCCGGCATGTTCGAAAAAGCGTGCATCTTCGGTAGCAACTAAGGCATTAATTACATTCGGAGAAATCTCCTCAAAATCTGCATTGATACGGTTTTCCTTGAAGAATTTCCCTAATAGAACATCATTCTCTCCATAGATTTCGGATGCCGTATTGTTTTGGATATTTCGAAGTTCTGCGTAATCGGGAAGTGGACCTAAGTAGCCCCAGTAGACGGATAAGACCAAGCCTAAAACAAAAAGAAACCCGGTAAGACTAAGGCCTAAGCCTATCTTGAAGGTAAGTGCCCACTTAGGGTACTGTATACGAAAGGAACGCCACCTGATGACTAGTGGTTGAATCCTTTTTTTTACATATTCAGAGGCTTGCTGTAGCAAAGGTTTAGCTTCGGGCGCTTGCATATCTGCACTTTATTCTATGGCGCAAAGATAGGGTTTACCTACTTTGTTCGCTTAGTGAGTGTACCATAAATTATCCCAAATTCTAATAACGAATAGCTTCGGGAAGATATTTTAATCCTTGGTTAAAAGGATTTTAGGTGCCATATTGTTGGGCTTTGACTAACTTTCGAATGGGAGTATCTTCTTATAAATCCGCTCTAAAGGAATTTCTAGGTCCAGTGAGTACAAGGGGATAATCTGATCCAAGGAGTATCCTGAGGAGATTCGCCATAAATCACCTTCTTCTTTAAAGAATGACTGGAAGCCGATAGACTCAGAATCTAGTAGTAGATATTCTTTGAGAGAAGGAATTTCACGATAGAGGTCAAATTTGCGGTCTTTATCGAAGCCTCGTGTAGATTTAGATAAAATCTCAACAATTAAGATTGGGTTTAGAAGTCTAGTTTGACTATCATCTAATTGGAGGTTTTCACATCCGACCATTGCATCTGGATAAAAATAAGATTGTTGATCAACTGCGACAGCCTGGTCACTTGTGAAGACGGTGCAATTTTTGTCAAGAAGCTTTTCGTTCAGAACGGCATTTACATTACTGGAAATTATGTTATGATTGGCTTTAGCCCCAGCCATGGCATAAACCTGCCCCCGGTAGTACTCCAACTTATACTCCGCTTCTTCAACTAGGCTGAGGTATTCTTCAATCGTATACTTTTTCTCGTCAATAGTCTCCATAGGCTAGCAATTTATTACTTAATCGTATCGACAATCAAAAGGTAACCTGAATTGATCAATTATCTCCCCATGTGCACCAATAATACCGAAATATCCGCAGGGGAAACTCCACTAATTCGACTGGCCTGGCCAATTGTTCTAGGCTTGAGCTGAGATAGCTTTTCTCTCGCCTCGGAAGATAAGGAAACCAACTGCTGGTAGTCAAAATTCTCGGTGAGTCGAACGGACTCTAGGCGATTCATTTTGGCCACCATTTCCTCCTCCTTACGGATGTAGCCTTCGTACTTCATGTTGATTTCAGCTAGATCCACATATTCCTGCTCTACCGGGCTTAGATATTGCTCAATGGTAGGTACGGCTTGACGCAACTCGGCCAAATTGATCTGTGGACGTAGTAAAACACCATGCATTTTGACCTTCTGCTTTAGAGGAGCGGTACCTTTTTCCTCAAGGAAACCATTGACATCATCAGGAGAGATGCTGGTCTCTTCGAAGAATTTTTTGATGGCTTTGGCAGCTGCTTGTTTCTCTTCTACGCGTTGCAATCTTTCATCCAGGCCTTGCATGCCCAGTTTGTGTGCCAGCGGAGTAAGTCTCAAGTCAGCATTATCTTGACGCAACAGAATACGGTATTCTGCTCGCGAAGTGAACATGCGATATGGCTCTTTGGTGCCTTTATTGACCAAGTCGTCGATCAAAACACCAATGTAAGCTTCGGAGCGTTTGAGTACAAAGGGCTCTTCCTCATTAACGCTTAAGTGGGCATTAATTCCTGCCATTAAACCTTGGCAGGCTGCTTCCTCGTAGCCTGTCGTACCGTTGATCTGCCCTGCAAAGAATAGATTCTTGACTAGGCGAGTCTCCAAATTGACCTTCAACTGGGTGGGTGGGAAAAAATCATACTCAATGGCGTAGCCAGGGCGGAACATCTTCATGTTTTCAAACCCAACTACTTGTCTTAAGGCTTTGTACTGGACTTCTTCAGGCAGTGAAGAAGAGAAGCCATTTACATAAATTTCGCAAGTATTCCAGCCTTCTGGCTCTACAAAGAGCTGATGGCGATCTCGATCGGAGAAGCGATCGATCTTATCTTCAATCGAGGGACAATAGCGTGGACCTAAGCCTCTAATCCGGCCATTGAATAGAGGAGAGCGTTCAAAACCCGTTTTCAAGGTTTCGTGAACCTCCTTGCTTGTGTAGGTGATATGGCAAGGAATCTGTTTGTTGAGTTTTGGAGTATCTGTGTAGGAGAACTTGCTCGGGTTCTCGTCTCCAGGTTGCGTCTCCATGCGGTCCCAGTCCAGGGTCCGTCCATCTACTCTAGGAGGCGTACCCGTCTTCATTCGACCAGACTCAAATCCTAATTCTAGGAGTTGCTCGGTGATACCTGTAGCAGCTCTTTCACCAGCACGCCCACCGCCAAAGTTCTTATCTCCGATGTGGATCAGGCCATTCAAAAAAGTTCCATTGGTCAATACAACAGACTTACTTTCTATCTCCAAGCCAATGCCTGTTCTAACGCCACAAACCCGCCCATCCTTGACTACAATTCCGTTGACCATTTCCTGCCAGAAATCAACATTTGGGTGGGCTTCCAGCATTTCACGCCATTTGCCGGCAAAGAGCATTCGATCGCTCTGCGCTCTTGGACTCCACATGGCTGGTCCCTTGGATTTGTTGAGCATACGGAATTGTACCATGGTATGATCTGTGACAATCCCTGAATATCCGCCCAAAGCATCAATCTCACGCACAATCTGCCCTTTAGCAACCCCGCCCATGGCTGGGTTACAAGACATCTGGGCAATCGTATTCATATTCATCGTTGCCAGCAAAACCTTGGATCCCATGTTGGCCGCAGCCACTGCCGCTTCACAACCCGCATGGCCACCCCCTACTACAATCACATCATATGTTGGAAACATCTCTTACTCTATTTAATGCAAGTTGCGATTCCTTCCGCATTTGTGCTCATTCATCGCAACTTGGGGTATTTAGTATCCTGTATATCAATGACAAAAGGTGCTAAAAAGTTCGCTTTATCGATTACTAGATATCAGAAGTAACAGGTCAGACCGCTTCGCTGACTGAAGATTGATATCTATACTTTATGACTAAGCTAGCAATCTGTCCTCTGTCTTCCGTCCTCTAAATCTCCAGTAAAAACCTCAGGCTTCTGCAAAAGTGGTGCAAAGATAAGGACTTCTGTGGTATCCTGTATTTATTGGTAATGCTAAGTTGTGACAGTCCGATCGGTAGAAGTATAGTGTATGATGACAGAATGTTAAATAGGAGAGGGGAGTGAGGGAGATACCTTGTCTCCCTCATCCTTTTTGTGTACTTTCTTGTTTGCAAAAATGATGAGTTTGCGTGACGATTTCCGCTTTACGGCGTCTCACTGTAAACTTTTATTGTAGAACCAAATTTCATGCTATGCGCTTCTTTGCGATTTGTCTTTGTTTCGTTTTATCCAGCATTCAGCTGCTAAGCCAAGAGACTATTACACCTTTAGTTCCTCCCAATGAATTGGAGACTAGTTTGAAAAACATTGAAGGTCAATTGTATACTGTTTCTTTGGAGAAAGTTGAATATGAGCAAGATCTACGCTTTGACGGCGAAGATCCGTACCTAGTGACTTTGGAAATAAGAACTCGGAAAGGGAAAAAAGCAAGTAATGATTCCTATCGGTTTAACCTCGCCAATATTGATCAAGATCGAATTGAGTATTCGGAGAAAAAGACTCATTTCGAATTAAAACTGACCTGTGTTGATAAGCAGAAGTTTATTCAACCTTTCAAGGATGGAAAGCAAGCCAATTACACGCACACAATGACGCTTTACGCTCGTTCGGCGGATGAAGCTAGAGCGCTACAGTCCACCTTCCGAACGGCGATTCCGAAGGCAAGATCTTTAGTGCAGGAAACCGTTAATCTAGCTAGCATGGAAAATGGTATGGATTGGTTGGCTGCGCAGTTAGACGATATTAAGGTGGGTAAAAACTTTTTCAGCCAGTCCTTTGAACGGAGCGAAGCTATTAGCACACAAGTTCGCTTTTTGCTTGATGATGAAATAACAATTGTCAATTTAATAGATCTCAATCCCAATAGCGTAGCGATAGATGTCCAGGGAAAAAAGTTGATGGTTGTCGGTCAAACGGATGATAAAGTGGACTTTATTACGCACGAGAAGAAAGGGGCATTAAAAGGATATAGCAATAAATTTGCGCTGATGGTAGAGACTGTAGAGGAAGGCAAGCTAACGGTGGATGTACTTCAAAAGATGATACCTTGGGCTCGGGAAGAATTTCGACAATATGTTCCGGTAGTGAATGATCGTGCTGAAGGCTTAGCCCTACTGAAGGAATATGTGGGGACTGCCTTGGAGGGGGGGAGCAACAAGGTGGGACAAACTATTGAGGCCTCTTGCATCACTCTACTTACTCAAGTGAAGTCAGGTAAAAAGGAAAGTGTGACCCACGAGACCAAGTTCAATTTGGATGATCTTGACAATCAGAATCTCGACGTTTCTATCTCAGGGAAGACGATTACTGTAGATCTTCAAACTAAGAGTAAGCTTAACCTTATCCAGTCTTTTGCCAATGAACAATTTGATAAGTACAGCAATAAGCACTCCATCTACGCTTCGGATGTGGAGAATGCCCGTTATTTACAGCAGCTCATTCCAAAAGTTATTGGNACTTGTAAATCTGATATAGCACTGAAGGGAGCGCTGGACGAATCGGCTTATTTTGATTGGATTCAAGAGAACACTGCGGACCTACAAACGCCAGCAGCCTCCTACGAACAGCAGCTGAGCCAGAGTAGCGAAAATAGTTGTGAATGGACCTTACAGCAGACCGTTGGCAAGGCCAAGAAGACAGTGGTGCACGAATACACCTTCGCTTTGAAAGACCTAGATCCTGAGAAGATAGACTTTGACATTAGTAGCAAGGAACTAGCAATCAAGGTAGGGACTAGTAAACGTAAAAAGGCTATCCAGCACACACAAGATGATGGCAAAGGCAGTGCCGAGGTGAATAGCTTTTTGCTGTTGATGAACGACATCGAAAAAGCACGGCAGATGAAGAAAAGCTTGAAAGCTGCCATTCAGAGTTGTGGAGGGTAAGCTGTTATAAAACTTCTTGCTTTTTCAAAGCCTCAAACAACCGCCTAGCTGCTTTATCCATTCCATCGGTGGTGTCAGTAGCCAGGCGGTCGCCGATTAGGATTAAATGCTCTGCTACTTGCTCGGGAGTGATTTCATGGTATACTGGGAAAAAAGGCTTGTTTTGGTAGAGATCTCTTGTCAGCAGGCTGTTCAATTCTAATCTAGGAAAGTGTTTGTGATCGTTAAAGGTGTTGGGACTGATCAATACGATTCCAGATCTACTATTATTGATGGCTTGGTTGATGGTGTTGATGATACTTTCTCCTGGTCCTAAATGTATTTTGGAAAACCATACATTCAAGCCATACTGGACCAGTGCCTGATAGAGCGCTGCTGCTGTTTCTGCGTCTTCTTCGGCGAAGGATAAGAAGGCATGAAAGTTTTCCCTTTCGTTTTCCATGAAATTGGACCGATCAAAATCTACCTCTGCTGCTTCGTTTGCTGTTGCTATAATAGTACCCTCTCTCGAGTATATGGCATCTGGTAACGCAAGCTCTACAAGTTGTGATTGGGAGGCTTGGTCCTTTGTTCTCCGGATGCGTTTGCTTATGGCATTTATCTTTTGGGTAATAACGCTGAGCTGGGAAGCGTTGCTATGCCGATCGTATGTAGATAAGCTGGTATGATGGTACTGCTGGTGTATCCCTTGGGTAGAAGCCTCCGGGTGGGATTCAATGAGTGAACTAAGTCGAATATTGCCCTTGACGGTATTACCTGAAAAAGAGAAGCAATGCTGGAAGTCAACCTGCTTAAAGAGCACATCCTTGTCAAAGTGATTATTTGAAAAATAGGTGTCCGAAGCGATTTTGCTGCCATTGAAACTTACGGTAGCATGGAAATGGTTAGCCTTCACATGCAGAAAGCGAGCGCTCAAGCAGATCTCTTGTAGAGAAATGCGCTTAAAAAAGGTACTGCTTGAGAGATCGAAGATGCCTTTGGCTTGTAAATGATTAGCAGAAAAGTCTTTATATATACTGCAGTGATTAATTAACAGGCCTCCATTCAAGTGAGCTGAAGAAAGACGAAGTCCCCGTATTTGGGTCTCGTATAGTTGGAGTCGATCTTTAAATTGGCAATAGCTGAAATCCAAACTCACTTGCTTGATCTGGGCATTTCGAATACAAAACGAATCTTCAAAAACGGAGTGCTGGAAATCTAAGTGGATCGCTTGGAAGAAATCCAAATCTTTTAATACGATCGGGCTGCCTTGGCAATCGCCGGTCTCTGCATTTCCCACAAAGCAACATTCTCTCATATTAACTACCAATTCCTGGTCCGCGACCGTTGCGTGTATGGCCAATTCTGACAAGATGTTCAATAATTGCAAAAACCGCGAATAGAAATGATGGTTGAGTTTCCATTGTATATCCCTACTGTGAAAAAGGCAGTGGCCATGGATGTCAACTGGAATTTCACTAGACCACTCTGCAGGAGCTTCAGAAAAGGAGCCCTTCATATACTTCCAATAACTAAAATAGGAGCTTATACTACAATAGGCAGCTGCCTTGCCTTCAGTAAGGTATTCGAGTTGGTATTCGCACATCTTGTGATTGCGTTTTTGTGAGTATGCTTACACATACCCTTTTTCATGTTTATGGCTGGTGGTCTAGTTTTACTTATTAGCTACTATTGAAGGTCAAGGAAGTCGAATGTACTGGCTTCTTGCACTTTAAAATAGCAGCTATCGTAGTTTTCGAAATAAGTTAGAATACTGTTTGGGAGAGATCCTTTCTGTATAGGAATTCGTTGATTCTGCAAGTTTTGGAAGTCTTCTTCGGCCCGGAGGAGCAATTCTTTCCCGGCAATAGGAAAGCCACTGGTGGACACACCTGAAAAGACACCAATTAGTACCTTGGGCTCCTTGGCTACTCCGAGCATGAAGGCTAGGTGGAGGGTCTTGGCTTTATCATTAGATTCTAGGAAGCAACTGATGCTGCTTCCAATCCACTTTATCTTTCCTTGATAGAGTCGATGCGGCCCCCTTAATCGGAAATCGGCTTCTTGATTTTCGCTTAGACTTATTTGTACTGGAGAGAGAAGAAGGTCAGGGCGCCCAGAATTGCATCGAACGATGCTGTACCAATTTCCAATGATGGAAACGGCACTCTGTGGAAGCTGGGGGCTTTCATGTTTAATGAAATCATCTAGGGATTGGAAGCCTACAAAAAAAGCTAGGGAATCCATACAAGCTCGATCTACAGAAATGGTAGCTTGTTTTGCCCTTTTAGCCTGTTGAATATTCAAGTAGAGCGTATCGTAAAGATACCGTTGGCCAAGCGGTCGATAGGCCGTTGGTAAAGTTTCATTTACTAAGGCAGAGAGTTCCATTATTCCAAACCTGTCCAAATTCTTATTTCCTTTTTTTGCTGCTAGACCTAACAAGGTGTTAGCAATGTCCAGGGCTATTTCCATGTAGCATATATATGAGCGTGAGGTTTACAGAATTACTATGGTAAAGTCTGGTAGTATCCAGATTTAGCTTGCTATAGCTTTGTTGTTGTCATTCCTTCCAATCCCTTGGTTCTTCGGATGAGTTGCGCAACAAACCCAATCAACTGCTACGGTTGGGAAGGAGATTTTATTCATTGCAAAACGGTCATTTATGAAATCTCTATTGATTGCTATTAAAGTTGTTGTATTACTATCCGTAGGAAGTCAAAGCACTACAGAAGTAGCTTCCAACGCCTCCAAGAATTGCGTTGCAGAAGCGTTTTTGGGTGGATATATTGTCATGGAAGACGATATGATGATGCTAACAGGATCCAATAATACGGGTGATACAATTGTGCAAATAGATGTTCGAAATTCGCTAAATCAAACTGTATTTTCTTCTACGGGCTGTTCGTCTTACGAATGTCTTTCAGATCTGAGTAGTTTGAGCACTGCTACTTACGACGTCTATGTAATTACGGATACTGGCGGTATAATCGCGGGTTCAATTCAGCTATAAATAAAACACTTAATATGCTTAGGTGATTGTGGGATCATCTATGATCACCTAGCACTTTTATAAGCCATCGATAATCATGTATCGTAAAGTCATTCTCTCGAATTTGTACGTGGCCTTTCTTCGTTAGTCGCTCAATGGTATTTAAGAAATGTAGACCTTTTTCTGCTCGCTTTTTGGGTAGTCTTCTGCCAGAATTTAGGAAAGCTTTTATCCCGTCTATTTTGCTTAACAATGCTACAAACTCCTGTAATTCATAGTAACATTTTAGCATTAATTTATCGCAGGTGATCTTGTAATAGACATCATGTAGATAAACAGGAGAATCCTGGAATTCCTTGATGGCTGCAAGGGCTTTTTGAGGTAGATTCTTATCCACATCAATGGTTGCTTGCGCCAATAGCAAATAGGGTTGGTGGGCTTCCTCCAGATAAGAACCGTATTTGTCCTTAAAAGCTTGAGCTGCCTCGGCTCCTTGCACTAGCAGAAGAGAATGTATGGTATTCTTTAACCTACCGATCCCTAGCGATCCACCTACTAGTAGTAGATCTTCATTTTCCAGTTTCTCAATAAATTCCAGATAATGGCTAGCGTAAGTAAGGTCGCCGGTGTTAAATTTTCGGATGCAGTAATTCATCATATAGGCAATGAATTCTTGCAAGTGTTCCCTTTTTAACTTGGACTGCTGCTGATCAACAAAATCTTTCACTGATATGAAATCAGCTTCATTTCCTGATGCAATTAGCTGGAATAAATTGCAATAGGCCCTTACTAAGTCGGAGTGGATGTGTGTTTGTAAAAAATCTGCTTCTACTGCCAATGCTCGTGTAGATTCGGCTTTTTTTAAGATTTTTTGACGGTTAGCACGTTCACAAAGGATTCTCAGTTTGTTGCAAGCATAGAATTCATCTAGGCAATGTTCCATTGTCTCTATATTCTCATCCATGCGCCGTACGTCTTTTTCCCTAAGAATAGCTTGTTGATACAACCAGAACAAGAAGACTTTTTGGTCAAAGTCATGCTTGTCATTTAATAACTTTTTGGAACGATTAAAACTGAGACTGGCGAGTTTGTTGATTTTGCGTCCTTCATGAAAGCCCGTCTGTAATAGCAACTTAACGCCTTGATTTTGATCTAGTTGTTGAAGCGAGATGTACTTTTCCATCATCTGGAAGAGGCGTGTCTTTACCCGATTTTGTTCAGCAGCGGTTTCCTCTGCGAACAATTTTGCCCAAATGATCTTTTCCGGTTTTTTTAAGGCTTGAGCATTTAGACTTAGTAGCTGTTCTAGTGCTATTTTATCCCTCGACATTAGTTTGTTTGAAGGCATTTGTGCAAAGACCTTTAAGTCCCTTTTTTCTGACAAGGTAAGTTCTTTGACTAGGGCAAGCAATTTACTGTTGCTCATATTCAATGGATTTTTTAGAAAACGCCTAATTTTTTATCTAATTGTTTATCAGTGTTTTATGTGTTTATTTATAGTCTAATGTATGAATAAAGCTATGGATTTTTCGACATAAAAATATGAAAAATGAATCTAATATCTTCTGCTAGTTTTATTAATCAACTACTATTATTGTGATATGTCAGATGTAACAAACTGATTTACTGAACAAGCACATTGATGTACAGATAATCAACTTTCCTTTCTTAACACTCCAATCGCTTCTAAGTCTTGTTCAGTTAACATCCCGTGAAACATATAAACTGATAATGTCTCGTATTATCACCATTTCTAAAATTGGAAAATTAACGACTTGTGCTTTTCTGATGATGGGGGAGTCCGTAAGGGTGACCCCATTGCTTTGTTGGGGCTACCATTCAAATATTTATTCCCTTCTCTAAATTCATCAATCTTGAAGATCTTGTTTAAGTGAACTTGTTGTTCACTTTCTCCGTGGATGGAATGACACGCCAGCTCTCCGCTCACCCGACAATTCGAGTGCGGATGAAAATGTAACAGGCAATACTATTATGGATCAACCTATACCTTAAGTTGGAGGAGTTGAAATTCAAGGGAAATGGGCCTCCAAGTGTAGCATAGCCTCCTTTAAAGTAAATCTGGTTACTAATTTTCTGCCGTTTTTTTTACTGCTAAAGGCAAGTAATCACAGGGGGTATCCCGGTTTTTTAGGAATTATTGAGTAGAGACTATTGCATCTACGATAGTTATCGTATATATTTGTCGTACGATAATTATCGTAGATTGATCTAAACCTATTATTTATGAGTAAGAAACCAACCGACGCTGAGCTGGAAGTGCTTCGTGTACTTTGGGATCATGGCCCATCGAGTGTTCGATTCGTGAATACAGAATTGAATAAGAATAGGGAAGTTGTCTATACTACGACCCTCAAGATGATGCAAGTCATGGCCACAAAAGGCTTTTTAGAAAGAGATACTTCTCAAAAGACTCACCTATATAAGGCTATTCTTCAGGAGGATCAAATCAGAGAAAATTTGGTAGATAAGCTGCTGAATACTGTTTTTGATGGCTCTCCTCTCAAATTGGCCTTGCATGCGCTTGGACATCAGAAGACCAGCAAGCAGGATTTGGCGCAAATCAAAGATTTAATTCAACAATTAGAAAAAGACAATCATGATAATTCTTGAATATTTATTGTCTGATAATCTTATCCAGGTCATTGGACAAACCATGTTGCATTCACTTTGGCAAGGGATCTTGGTAGCAGGGATTCTGGTCGCTTGTTGGCCATTTCTAAGAGAAAGTACTGCTGCCAATCGCTATGCTACTTTTTCGCTAGCACTACTCGTCCTATTTGGTTTGGTGACAAGCACCTTTGCCTACCTGTATGGAGTATCCACGGGTACTGGGACACTGAGCATCCTTGCTGAACCCGAGTTCTGGTCTGCAACGGAAGGACAGGTTGCGACTACCGGAAGTCAAGCTGCTGGTTCTGGCATATTCTTCCCCATTCTGGTTATGATTTGGATTGCCGGGATGAGTATCATGAGCATAAAGTTGATCTTGGAGTGGGTTTATCTAGAACGACTGAAGATTCATTCTACTCCTTTAGATAGCAAATGGCAATTAAAACTGGATCAACTCGCTGAACAACTAGGCTTACCCAGAGGAATACAACTCTTACAAAGTAAATGGGTAAATAGTCCAGTGACCATCGGGATGTTTCGCCCAATCGTCCTCATGCCTATTGGTTTGATCAATGGCTTGCAGACGGATCAAGTAGCCTGCATCCTGGCGCATGAACTGGCTCATATAAGACGTCATGATTTCCTAGTGAATATTTTACAGTCAATAGTAGAGACTATCCTGTTTTTTAACCCAATGGTCTGGTGGCTATCTCGCTTGATCAGGGAAGAGCGGGAATTGTGTTGCGACGATATTGCAGCTGGAGTAACAGGAGATAAAAGACAATTAGCCTACACCTTAGCTAAACTGGAAGAATGGAGGATGGAAGTTCCCTCCTTGGCTTTAGGCTTTAATTCACAACCCAATAAGGCCATCGATCGTATCCGCCGCCTAATTGGCCAAGGTGGACATACAAAGGTCGTGACTAAGGGCTGGACAAGTATGGTGCTATTAATGGCGATGATCACGCTCGTCGCTTTCCGTCCTACCGAAGAATCACCGTCTTCTGAATTGACGGAAGGGGTAGAGTATATTGATTCAGAATTAGTTCTAGAGTTAGAGGAACAAGCCATGCGTGATTTCGAGCTTTCGAAGAAAAAGGCAGAGGCAGCCTTGCTTGCAGAAGAGTTTAGAAAGGCTGAGAACACTATGCTGGAACTGGCGTTACAAAAAGAGAGGCAGGCATTGTTGGAGGCGCTCGCTGCCACAGATACAATTCCTCCTAAAACTAGGAAGGAATTGGAAGTAAAAGAAAGAAAGCTGCAAGAGGAATTGGAAAGATTAGCTTTGAAAATGGAAAATAGTCCAGAGCGTAAAGAAATGGAGGCACTTGCCCGAGAATATGATATGCTACATCGGAAGGTCGAGGAGCAATGGCGCGAGAAACATGCTCAGATTGAAAAGCAATATCATGAATTAGAGCGTAAGTATATGGTGGAGTTGCAGGCAAAGGAAAGGGTATTACACGAATCGGCGGAAATGAAACAGTTGGAACAACTGCATCGAGAATTCGAGAAGAAAGCCCACGCCATGGAGCAGGAGATGAAGGAGAAAGGTAATCTCGAAGAAGATGAAAAACTGCAGAAAGAGTATCAACAGCAGATGGTCGATTTGCATAATGCTTATCAGGAGCAAGAACAGGAACTCCAGCTCAAAGTGCAATCTCAAATGGTAGAGATTCAGAAAATACATCAGCAATTTCAAGAAGAGGGGGTAATGCAGGAAATGCAAAAGATCCAAGAAGCCCAGCAAATTGAATTTCAAAAATTGAATAATGAGTTGGGTCAGAAAGCAGAATTAAGGTTAGCGGAATTGCAGACAAAGTTACAGCTGGAATATCAACTGAAAATGGAAAAACTTTCCTTAGAGTTGGAACAGGTTCGACGACAACTTCACCGACAAAGGCAATATAGAGAAGAATAGAAAACTTTTAATGAGTATTTGATATGATACGAGCCTTCTGAGCGTTTGACGATCGGAAGGCTCGTTGATCCTGTCGAATACTATTTGGACAAATGCTGATTATATAGCTGATTTTGCGCTCGTTTCAACAGCCTAGGCCAGTCGAGGCTAAGGGTGTCAATTACCACAATCATCCACGAATCTTACCGCTTTCCGGTATGCCTTTCCTTGTGAAAGATTCATCCATTGTAATGTCATGAAAAGACCTATCCAAATGGCTGCCATTATCTTAATGATGGGATCCACTCTGAGTGGCCAACAGGGACTAATCACTCGTACTGCTGAAGCGGCAGAACTATTGACTGATCGTCGAGATGGAAAAACCTATGAAACGGTAAAGTATACCGTAACATATCCCGACAAGACGAGTCAATTCTTTATTTGGACAACCAAGAATTTGAATTATGAAATAGAGGGCTCAGCTTGTTATGATAATGTCGATGAACACTGTCATACCTATGGGCGATTATACACTTGGGATGCTGCCAACCGGGCTTGCCCCGAAGGTTGGCATCTACCTTCTGACGAGGAGTGGTATCATCTGGCCTTCCATTATGGTGGGAATTGTCGATGTGGAGGGTTCCTAAAGGGCGACTCAACACTATGGAAGAGAGTCAATGGTCCTGGAAATAATGAAAGCCTCTTTAATGCCATACCAGCTGGCTTTGGTTCTAGGGCAGGTACGTACCATAGAAAGGGGATTACTGCCCTTTTCTGGTCCTCTAATGAGCGGGATGAAACCAGCGCATGGGATTGGAAATTAACCAGCGGTACAGAGTTGCAACGTTGGCACGGCAGTAAGGACGCTAAGAATGCTGTGCGTTGCGTCAGGGATCAATAAATAGAACTATCCCTGACCCAATTTTCCCTAAACTGATATGATAAGTATGGAGCGTTTACTGGCACTCACTTACCATTACTGGATTTTCACTAAAGTACTTCTGGCAAGGACTACTTAGTTCAACAGCGGAATTGAAGGAACCGCAACGCGCTCCTTCCGCTCCAACTCCAACGGGACTTTGGGAAAAAGCTTCCACGCACTCTTTACAACATTGCGAACGGAGATCCTCGGCTGTCTTGGCCTTCTTCACGCCGCAGCTTATTACTACAAAGACGAGTAAACTCACTAGCAAAGTAGGTATTGTGTTTCTTGCCATGGCGGTAGTTTTTCCAAATATAAGTTTTCTCTCACCAGTCCGTACCTTATCTCAACAAAACCACTTCCCCCGTAATAATATCCGTTTGTCCATCCATATATAAGACTTCGAAGAAATAGGTGAAAACGCCTGGGTTTAAAGGCTTGTTTCGGAACTGGCCGTCCCAGCCAAGATTAGGGTTGTTGGGTTGCATATCCTGCCGTTCGATCAGTAGATTTCCCCATCGGTCAAAGATTTTCATTTGTAGAATCTGATCCACACTCATGCCGGAGTATAAAGTGAAATTGTCATTGACCCCATCCCCATTTGGGCTGAAAGCATTGGGTACAAAAACTGGGCGACTCCGATCCACCAGAATAGTAATCTGATCGCTAATTGTACAGCCACCTGCATCAGTTAAAGTTAGTGTATAAGTGGTAGTAAAGCTTGGTTTTAGCACAGCATCGAGTTGGTCTGCATTGGAGATGCCATCAGTCGGTGCCCAGCTGATTAGCATAGGATCAAAATTGAGTATAGGCTTCAAAATTAAACTATCCCCTAACTGAAGCTCTTGATCTGGGCCTAGTTCCAATTGCAAGGCAACACTCGTTTCAATTACCACTTCACGCTGTACTTCACATCCGCCCGCATCCCGCACGTGGATCATGTACGTACCTGGTGCTAGACCATCAAAACTAAACGGTAGATTCGGTATGGGATTGAAGAAGGCTCCATCGGGAGAGAATTCATAGGGAGGATTTCCGCCAATGATGGAATTGATAGCTACGCGTGTTGGTGCATCACATCCTCCAGAGAGCGTGCTGATTTCTGCCGAGAGGGGGCTTGGATCTTCTAATGTAATACTTACATCCTCTGTACATCCATTGGCATCTGTGATGACAGCCTCGTATAAACCAGGTCCTAAACCAAATCTAGAGGTAACCACATCGCCATTTGCCCAGGCAATATTATAAGGTGCTCTCCCGCCACTGATGTTCAAAGTAATGGTTCCATCCACCTCTCCTGGACAGCTAATCAATTGCACCTCTGTTTCTACCACCATATCACATACCGGAGGGGTGAAGGTAAGGTCAAAGCTACAGGGCGTCTCGCAATTATTGGCATCCGTTATTAAAACGGTATAGGAACCTGCCAGTAGATCTTCAAGTGTTACTGCTTCGGCTGACATTATGGTTTCAGAGCCAGCAACGGGGCCGTCCCAAGTTAAAGTATAAGGTGCTGTTCCGCCGATGATCTCGATTCTAGCCTGCCCATCTGCCAAGTCACTGGCTGTAGCGGGCGAAATCTCCCCACAATTCAATTGTAAAGCATTGGGCTCTGTCAAACTGATTTGAGCAACTTGTTCACAGCCATTAGCATTCGTCACGGTTACGGCGTAGTCTCCACTGGGTAGATCAGTAGGATTAGCTATACCATCCAGTACATCCACATTCCAATCAATCGTTAACGGACTCAGATCATCAGTACTATTGATAGATAAGGCTCCCGTTTGTTGTCCTGCACAACCGATCGTCTGCTCAATATTGATGGTAATTTGGGCAATGCTGCTGACTTCTAAGACCACAGGAACTAGGGGGACATCACAGATTTCACTTTCTACCCCGGCAAATATGGTATTGCTCGCGCTGGAGAAAGCTGCTGGATCATCGATCGAGATGTTTCCCTCCATGTCTTCAAACCAAAGCAAGGTGAAGCTATTATCGCCCAAGATAGAGTCGCTTAAGCTAGTCAGGTCAAAAGTAGCCTCCCCATTGGCTTCCTCGCAGCGAACTAGTGGTTTGGCAGGAGACTGTAGGCTAGCGGATGAAACAACTTGAAGCTCTAAAGGAATCGGTTCAGATTCGCAGAAGTCATTTTCAATGGTGGCAAAAACAGTAGTGGGACCAGAAAGGAAATTGTCAGCCGGGTCCACTTCAGCTACTGTTTCCACATCTTTGTACCAAGTCACGGTGAAATTTACCGATAAGCTGTCATTCAAAGCCGTCAAGTCGAAGGTAGCCTCTCCATTACTTTCTTCACATTGTACCAATGGGGGTAAGTCTACCGTCTCTCCGACTCCATCAAAGATGATGATACTCACGGCATTTCCCATGGCATCCAAGTTGTCAATATCTCCATCATATCCACACTCACTGTAGGCTTCAATTTCCGTTAAGGTGGTAAATCCACTACTCAGGAAATCGGTAACGCTAATTAGGCCATTGGTTTGTATATAGGAAAAGCCCCAAACTTGGTAGGTGCCTGGAGGTAAGTTGGTAAAATCAAAATCGCCATCTGTATTGAAGTCAATAATGGTGAAAATCCGGTTGATGTCCTGAGTGAGAATGAAGGCATATTCGTAGTTGAAACCAGGAGCATCTGGTTCATTTTCATTGGCTTCTTCATAGGTGACTTGGAAGGGGCCTATATCCTGCCCCGAGCAGAGCTCAATCGGGGAAGTGAAGAAGCCTGCATCCGTGGGAAGCACTAGGTCGCCTGCATCCGTATCAAAGCAGAGCGAAACGGTACCATTGCCGCTGAAAGTGCCAGCCGCTAAACTGGCAATAAAGGCGCCATTGGCTGCAGAGTTTTCGGCTCCTGGCGTTTCTGAATTATTAAAGTTCCTAATGTCATAGTTGTCTCGGTCATTCCAGTCGTCACTATCCGTATTGGAAAATTCGACCAGTCTACCCGATTGATTCTGGGTGCCCATATCTATCGAAGTGGGGCTATTCATTACCTCTGGCGTAATTTCTACGCCACCCCAGTAAATAGCGTGTACTACTGTTTCGCAGCGATCCCGCACCTGTACCACATCTCCACCATTCCGCAGCCCTAAGGGCCAGGCGGGAAGATCTTCCCCGGTATCTGGACAAGGACAATAGACCGATGAGGTGGAGGAAGGTGTGATATTGCAGCCCCGCAAACAATCATCGGTGTGCGACAGGATGTATACACCATCGCGATCCGCATCGGTTGGATCATCAGCGGGAATTGAGGGGTTGCGGTCCAAGCCATTGTAGATGACAATGATGGAACCCGGATTCACTGCTGAAAAGCAATCGCCGAAAATCAGGTGGCCCGTAGCGCTACCTTGACCAGATACGGCGATATTATTATCATCCAAGATCCAACCCTCTAGGTCAACTGGAGCTTGTGGGTTGTCTACAGATCCCACAACTAGCAATTCAATGTATTCTTTTACATTGTTTCCGCCTTCTCCATTGGAGAATTCGTTGATAATAAGTCCTCCTTGTTCGGGTTGAAAAGGCGCGTTACCACTAAACTGACTAAAAAGGCTAAGGGGTAAAAAAAGCGAGAAAAAGACAATACGTAACAATAATTTCATTAGCTCGAATTAGGAATTAATAATTCGTTTTCTCACATTTCCGAAGGGTGTATGTTGAAAAGAAAAGACGAGCCGAAAAGCAGCAGTCTTCGGGATTATAGGGAAGTCTTGGAGTGTTATTGTAGAATAGTGCTTAAAATAAACGCCTAAGAGAGAGCGATTATTTTGGGTCGCAAAGATTAAAAATTAATTTGTTTATCTTTAATAAGTAGGCATAAAAAGCCAATCGCTTACCAATAAATTCGAGAGAAATTTTCTGGCGCCTCAAGCCCTTTTCTCGGATCCAAAAACTTAAACCTTGTACATGAAAAACCTACACGTAATTCTGCTCTTTCTGACTTTTTCTAGTGTTTCCCTCCTTGGCCAGGACTGGCAAAAAGCTAGCGTAAACGAGGATTATACGATAACTACCGAAAAATTTACGCCTAGCTCGATGCTCGAGGAGCGCGATGGGGCAGGCTTTAATCAGTTATCCGGTTTTCCTTTAGGAGGGAGAGCCAATCCGAATTTTAAAAACTTCCGAAATGTAACCGTAGTAGACCTCAACGGCGACCAAAAAGATGATATCCTATTGGGGTTTGATAATCGCCTGCGCGCCTATACGGAGGAAGGTCTTTTATGGGAGGTGACCTTAAGCGGATTCATTATCTATCCACCCTCTGTAGCAGATATTAATGATGATGGAGAGTTGGATATCGTACAAACAACGGGTAGCATCAATGGTACCGGTAGAATTTACCTGCTAGACAAGGAGGGCAATACTCAATCCGGCTGGCCGCTCAACTTTGATGGCAACTGGATACTAACGGCTGCTGCTCTGGCAGATTTAAATGATGACAATCAACTGGAGATCATTTTTGTAGAACGCCGAAGTCCGAATGGTAGAATTCATGCGGTTCAGTATGATGGCTCCTCCTTTGGGGGGAGCTGGCCAGTGACGCTAGACGCCACCCCGGCGGTCACTCCTTCCGTAGGCGATGTGGATGGCGATAATGCGGTAGAAGTCGTAGTTAATTCGACGGAAAGTCGCTATGTAATTCAAGCCAATGGTCAACTCGAATCTGGCTTCCCCATTAAGACGCATCCCGAACGAAGATATAGCTTCCAATCCCCTATCCTCGTTGACTTAAATGATGATCAAGCATTGGAAATCATTGGTGCAACGCATGGAGATAATGTGAACCCGAAACCAGAGTTTTATGTGATGGAAGGGGACGGAAGCAATTATCCTGGCTGGCCAAAGCCCATAGCCGAGGATTCCTGGACTTTCAATACCCCAACTGTTCTGCCATTAGATGGCGGCCACCAGATTTTCATGAGCCGGCCAATCGGTAATGAAGAGAATAAGGATGTCCTTTTTGGATGGGATGGTGGAGGAACTGCCTTGTCTGGTTTCCCTATCCGTAAGAATGGTGGGCTTGAAGGAATTATCACCGTCGCAGATGTTGACAATGATGATGAATTCGAATTGGTTTTTGGTTCTAATACAATTGATGCGGAAGGGACTGGTTTTATTCATGCCTACGAAATGGATGGGCAAACAGAAGTAGCAAATTTCCCGATTCGTCCGAAAGGTTGGACTTTCATGAATGGCGCAAATTTTGGAGACGTCAATGGCGATGGTAAAATGGATCTCATAGCCTTGACCTACACTCAAACTTTTGGCGCTGGCGTTGATTCTGTCTTCTTGAATGTCTATGACCTTAATGTACCAATAGCTGCTGAAGATGTTTTGTGGGGAACTTACAAAGGTAGTAATACCCGAGATGGTAGACTTCCGGAAATGGTAGTATTGAACGCAGAGGAGGTCGACAAAGAAATATTGGACTGGAAAGTTATTCCTAATCCTATGCGAGATGTCGGCTTAATCAATGCCGTGATCGAACAATCTACTTTTAGTCGGGTTACCTTATTGGACGTAAATGGTAAAAAGATCCGCACCATTTTTGAGGGACAGCTCGGCAAAGGACAGCACCAATTACCAATCGAAACAGGAGATCTTTCTACTGGGATTTATCTGCTCTCTTGGGAGAGTACTGAAGGACGATCTGTGCGAAAACTAGTTGTAAATCGCTGATGAAGCTTTTCTATTATCTTTCATAATGATGGCATCTTATTTACCTTTGCGAGCCATTTTGACCATTACTTTTAAAAATACAAATAAGCCATGGCTTTAACGGAATCTAATATGCTGCCACTTGGAACGGTAGCCCCCGCTTTTACTTTACCAGATACAGTCAGCGATCAAGACCTCAGCCTAGATGATGTGGTGGGTGAAAATGCCTCGGTAGTGATGTTCCTTTGTAATCACTGCCCTTATGTAATCCATGTTAATGAGGAGATTGTTAGGGTCGTAGAAGATTATCAATCCAAAGGAGTAGGATTTGTGGGCATTAGCTCGAATGACGTAGATAATTATCCACAGGATGGTCCAGAATTGATGAAGACGCATGCTGCAGAGGTAGGCTATAACTTCCCGTACCTGTACGACGAAAGCCAGAACGTAGCCAAAGCCTATGATGCGGCTTGTACACCTGATTTCTACATCTTTGATGGAGAGAAGAAGTTGGTCTACCGTGGTCGCTTGGATAGTTCTCGCCCCAATTCTGGCAACCCACTAACTGGAGTGGATTTACGTACTGCTTTGGATGCAGTGCTTGGTGGTGGTGATGTAACGGAGAAGCAGTATCCGAGTGCGGGTTGTAATATAAAGTGGAAAAGAGCCTAAGTAGCCATAATACAGAAATCAGAAGTCTTCAAGACTTCCGATTTCTGTATCCCGCCACCTTACTGAAATGGATTACTCCATTTCTCATCAAAATAGATATTCTGGCCACTCAGGGTTTTTAAAAAGGCAATGAGATCGGCGCGTTCTTGCATAGTGATATTGAGTCGTTGTCCGGCTCCTCCGCCTTGTCCCGGGCCCATCATTCCACGACCTAGTCTCGGGTCCAAGTTGGGATTTCCTGCTCCTTCAATTTCATTATAATGATCGATTACTTGCTCGATGGTGACGAAAAGGCCGTCGTGCATCAAGGGGCCATTCAATTCGCCTTGTGGATTGAAAATATCACGTAGGCTAGGAGAGCGAGTCACGTCAAAATCTGACTGATTGGGATCGAGTCGGTTGGTGATGACGCCATTGTTACGCGATCTGGGGTCGATGTCAAACTCTGGGGCGCGGTGGCAGATATTACAGCCAAGGCCGCCGCCGGTACGCCCAGTGACGCCCTGCAGCTGTGGAGGTGCCATGAAGAGCCGCTTGCCACGATTTTCAGCTGCTGTGAAATTATTGAAATTGGCATTATTATTTGGAGCATTGGCTCGCCCTTGGTCGCACTTGGTATCGAAAGATTGAATGCTTCGAATGAATTGTGCCATAGATTCCTGCATGCGTTCCTCGGTGATCTCAGCATCCCCATAGACGGCAGTAAATAATTCCTGATAGTAGTCTTTTTCACTGAGTTTCAGGATCAAATCTGCTAGGCTAGGATCCCCATTTTGACCACTGAATCCCATCTCGATATGATCTTGTATGGGTTGAGTCGTTTGATTTTCTAGGCTATTGGCTCGTTCGTCCCAAAAGAAGCGGGCCTCCTCCGCAAATCGGGAGTTGACTAATCGCATTGAGTGCCGACCCGTTATGCCATTTACGCCAGTACTTAAGGCATCTACATCCCCAAATGCCGTTTCCTGCTGATGACAAGAAGCGCAGGCAATAGTATTGTCAACGGATAAACTCACATCATAAAATAGGACTCTTCCCAGCGTTGCACCTAGGTCGGTAACTGGATTGTTTCGGGTATTGTCTTTTGTAATGTAATTCGGGACCCCTTGCTGAGCGTAATTGTACAAGTTGTCGAGATCGATGGCTCCTTGAAAGGTACTCTCGATGGCAGATACGGGATCTGGCACAGGAGGATTGTTGTCTTCATTACCATTGTTTTCATCTACTTCAATGGGATCATTGGTACAAGCAGCAAGAATTAAAAAAAAGAATAAGTAGCAAAGTCTAAGCAGCATGTTACAGCTCATTTTCCGAGTTTTTAAATTAAATGATGCGTAGCGAGTTCGGCAACTCCGGGGAGAGTAGGTAGGAGATGGTTTCGGGTAGGGTTGTTCTTTTTGTTTTGTCTGCGTATAATATTGAGTCAGCGTGCAAAAAACGTACCAGTGGCTTTCGCTACTGGCCCATTCTTGAAGGTATAGATGCTTTTCTTATGTGGAACTTGCGCTAGCTTATCGTTTTTTTTCCAATCTAAAGAAAACTGTCACTTTCCCCTCAATAGATTCAGTACGGTCTTGCTGCATGCCTAGCCGTTGGGCGACGGCTTGGGAAGCTTTATGAGGCTCGTCTGTAGCGGCTATGAGGTAGTCGAAGCCTAGTTCTTGGAAGGCGTAATGGATGACAAGCCGGGCGGCTTCGGTCGCGTAACCATTCCCTGCTGCATCTGGATGCAGAGCATAGATCAATTGAGGTTGAGGTTCCTCGAAGAAAAACCATAGGCCGGCATAACCAAGGAAAGTGCCCCTTGCCTTATCGGTGATCTTCCAGAGTCCAAATCGATCAGTTTGAAAATGCTGTGCATTCTGATCGAGAATCTGTTGTGCCAATTCCATGGAAATAAGTTCGTCGTCCCAAAGGTATTGGCGAACAAAAGGGGAGGTGTTCAGCTGGTGAAAAAGCGCTAGTTCATTTGTGGGGAAGGGAATCAAATGCAGTCTGGGAGAGGATAGTGTCAGGCTATGCATGCTATATCAAGAGTTTATGCTATTTTTCTATCGCCAATAACGGCGACGCTTGGAATTAGGTTCCAGGATGAGCTGGTGAATTACGCTTAAACAACTTTATAAAATAGATTGAATAGATGAAAAACTTACTTTTGGTATTTCTCGCTTTTGGATTGTTGAGCAGTTGTACGGAAACCGTAGAGGAAGAAAAGGTAGTGGAGAAAGAGGAGGTTGAGGAGGCGCCCAAAAAGCAATTGCGACACGTGGTCTTGTTCAAATTTAAGGAGAGTTCTACGGAAGCCGATGTTCAAAGCGTAGAAGCTGCCTTTTCGGCCCTGCCGGGGAAAATCCCTGAAATCCGCGACTACGAATGGGGAACTAACAATAGCCCCGAGGGCTTGGACAAAGGTTTTACCCATTGCTTTTTTCTGACTTTTGATAGCGAAGAAGATCGAGCCGTTTACTTACCACACCCTGATCATAAGGCATTTGGGGATGTACTTAAGCCACACCTGGAAGATGTCTTAGTACTGGATTACTGGACAGGAGAGGAGTAAGCTGAACGATTAGGAAACAGTAAGCAATTGAAAATTAAATAGAAAGTGTTGGACCTTTTCGGTCGGCATTTCACAGGGCTTCAGCTGATGTTCTCCCGAGGTGAGATAGTAATTGAAACTAATAAAGTCTTTGCCGCCCAATTCTTCGGCAAAGACTTTAATGCTTTTGCCCCCATTGAAATCGGTTCGACTGAGGCCATATTTCTTGCCCTCATATGCCGCCTCGGAGTAACCGAGCGGGATTTGTTGGATTTTTTCGAGAATAGTCATGAGACCTTCTCTCTACTCAAAAAGTCCTCCTTCTTAATCCCTAACTTCCCCATCTTGGCAAATAAGGTCTTATCTTTCATACCTAAAATCCGGGCTGCCCCTCTATCACCACTTACCCGCCACTTGGTGTGAAAGAGCACTTCCAGGATATGTTGCTTTTGTTGCTCCTCAAAAGTCAAAAATCTATCCTTACTTATGGTTTGGGTTTCTTTGAGTGGCATCCAGGGGCCGGGAAAGAGGGTGTTGCCCGATTCTATGATCACTGCTCGCTCAATGATGTTTTCGAGCTCGCGGATATTGCCGGGGAAATCATATTTGGAAAGCCCTTCTAGGGTTTTCTTAGACAGGCGCTTGAAGGATTTACCAGATTTCGCACTGTATTTTTCTAGAAAGTGCTGGGCAAGTACAGGAATGTCACTTTTTCGCTCTCGTAAAGGGATATTATGTACGGGAAAAACATTTAATCGATAGTACAAGTCTTCTCGAAACTTTCCTTCCTTGACCATGGCTTCCAAATCGCGATTGGTAGCGGCAATTACCCGGATATTGACCTTGGTCGTCTCATTGTCTCCTAGTCGATCAAATTCTCCCTCCTGTAGGACCCGTAATAGCTTGGGTTGTAACTCTAGGGGGAGTTCGCCAATCTCATCCAAGAAAATGGTTCCCTTATCGGCTAGCTCAAATTTTCCAATTTTATCAGCAATGGCTCCCGTGAAGGACCCCTTTTTATGCCCAAACAACTCACTTTCGAATAAGTCTTTCGGGAGCGTGGCACAATTTACTTTGATCAAAGGCTTATCCTTACGGGCACTGAGCTGGTGGGCTGATCTGGCGAGCAATTCTTTCCCAGTGCCAGATTCTCCTGTGATTAAGATGGTGGATTCAGTAGGGGCTACCTTTTCGATTTGCTGTAAAACTGTTTTGTAGGTTTCATTTTGACAAATGATCTGTTCGAAGTTATGATCTAGCTTGATCTCTTCCTGTAAGTATTCATTTTCAATTTCTAGCTGCGCTTTTAAGTTCTTGATCTCATTTAAGGCCTCTCTTAACTCCACTTCCCGCCGCTTCCTTTCGGTGATATCCCGGACAATACAAACCGCGTAAGGAATTCCCATAAACTCTACATAATTGACTTTCACCTCGGTGGTTACATAGGTGCCATTTTTGTGTCTTTGCAAGGCCTCGAAGGTGATCGTTTCTTTTTTGTTTTCCTTGAGGAATTTGAAGTTTTTGTTGAACTGGGCTTTGGGAAAGCCCGGAGCAATTTTGAATAGATTCAGCGACTTGATCTCTTCTGTGGTATACCCTGATTCAGACTCAAACGCCTTATTGGCTTTCACCAGCTTCGCCTCTTCGTCTAACCAAAAAATCACGTCCTTAGCATAGTCTAAGGTTTCGCTAACCAATAATAGAGATTGCTCCTTCTCCTTTAGGTCCGTGACATCCTGGTAGGTTCCGTAGATCTTCTTTGTCTTCCCATCACTCACCTCTGGCGTTACAATCACGCGAACCCATTTCGGTGTTTCTTCATCTTCGGAACTAAGTTGTAAGGTGGAGTCGTAGGACGCCCCATGTCGGATCGCATTACTGAAGGCCCTCTTCATCGTGTCCGCTTCTTTGAACCGGGATACAATTTGGGCTGGCAGTAGCTCCTTAGGACTATCGATGTCAAAAATGCAGAGGGTGGTTTGGGAGGCAATAATCGTTTCATCCATCAGATTCCATTTCCAACCGCCTACGGAAATGGCCTTTTCCGTCTTTTCTAAGATCCTTCGGTAGTAGATTGACTCGGAAATATCTCTGATAATCCCAAACAGTAACTCTTTTCCATTATTTGAGAAAAAGAGAGAAAAAACTTCTACCAGCTGATCCTCACCATTCTTTTTTCGATGGGTTGTTTTGAATTGGTTGGTTCTTTCCTGCTTTACGATCTGCCAGTGTCGCCTCCATTTTTCTTCGGTTAAGCTTGGATTTACATCATACATGGATAGTTTTCTCATTTCTTCCTTGCTATACATCAGTGTATTACAGAAGGAAGTATTTGAATATATGATGTTGGCATTTTCATCCGCCCAGACAATATCATAAGGAGAGGCTTCTACAAACCATTTGCTGACCGTATGGAGAAAGGAAACATCGAGCATGATTCCGCAATTTGATAGATGGATAGAAAGTCATTGAACAAGGAAAAAACAAGAAGGTTTTTCTCAAATAATAGAAAAATCCACGATGGCAGAAATGTTGGTTTTTAGTCGGTTTCCACAAGGTTTTGATAATCAGTTTTTTATCGAGTTGGCACGTCGATTGGAATAGAGGAGGCAGATTTTGAAAATTTACATTGAATTAAAAAATAGAACCAAAAAATGAAAAAGTTATTCTCAATCACCATCGTCGCTTTGTTATTTGCTACTACAGTAAACGCACAGTGGAAACAATACAATCCTAATCCTGATAATGATCCAGCAAATGCTTCTAAGGATCTACTAAATCCAACCAATCACTCACTCTTGTTGATTGATCACCAGAGCCAAATGGCATTTGCGGTAGAATCTCAACCCATTGAGGAGTTGCGTAACAATCTAGGTTTGCTTAGTGAAGCAGCAGTACTTTATGATGTACCTACTATCGTTACAACTATCGCTGAGAAATCCTTTAGCGGACCTGTTTTCCCAGAAATTCGCGAGATTTTCACAGATCGTAGCAAATATATCGATCGAAGTACCATGAATACTTGGGAAGATACTCGAGTGGTAAAAGAGATTGAAAAGATGGGGAATAAGAAGATCGTCATTGCGGGTCTTTGGACAGAAGTATGTGTATTGTTCCCAACACTTTCAGCTATTGAAGATGGGTATGATGTCTATATCGTCACAGATGCATCTGGTGGACTTTCCCAAGAGGCACATGATATGGCGGTTCAACGTGCCATTCAAGCTGGAGCCAAGCCCATTACTTCTCTCCAATACATGCTGGAAATCCATAGAGACTGGGCAAGAAGCGAAACCTACAACGAGATCGTACGCATCTCCAAAAAGTATGGCGGAGCTTATGGCTTAGGTATCGATTATATCAAAACGATGAGTAAGTGGATGACTGGAAAAGAAGCTAGCGAAGCTGAAGGTGATAACTAGTAAGCAGCCCAGATAATTCATTATACGTTAATAGGAGAACTGATTTAAGCCTTGAGATGGCAGACTAGGCCTAGGCCAATCTCCAGGAAATAGGTTTAAATCAGTTCCAGCCATATACCAATCAACTATGGAAAAATCATTCAAAAATAGTATGCGCCGCAGGGACTTTATAAAGGGTTCACTCGGGGCTGGGCTTAGCGGAATAGCCATGGCAACGCCTTTTAATAGACTATTGGCACAACAGCAGGCTGGGGTAGCAGACTTAGTAGTTCGCAACGCTAAGGTAACGACCATCGATCCGAAAATTCCGAGCGCTCAGGCTTTTGCCATTAAAGATGGGGTGTTTTCTCGGGTCGGTTCTAATAGTGCCATGGCAGATTTAATTGGTGCAAACACTAAGGTTATCGATGCTCAGGGCCATCGAGTTATCCCAGGTCTGAACGATTCACATACACATGGTATTCGAGAAGGTCTCCATTTTGGTCTAGAACTAAGATGGGATTGGGTGAATTCAGTGGAAGAAGCGCTGGCGATGCTAGCAGAAGAGGTAAAACACACGCCCAAAGGTCAATGGATTAGAGTGGTGGGAGGTTTTTCTTGGGAACAGTTTCGAGAGAAAAGAATGCCTACCTTAGAGGAGATCAATAAAATTGCCCCTGACCACCCTGTCTACATCTTCTACCTATACGCGTATGGCATGCTCAACAAGAAAGCCATAGAAACGCTGAGTTATGACAAGGCCCCTATTGATCTATATCACAAAGGCAGAATTGAAAAAGATCGGTACGGAAGAGCAACGGGAATCATTACCGCTGCACCTTCTGGTTTGATCATGTACAAAACTCTGACCAAGCTTCCGACCAAAAGCAGAGAACAGCAGATACTGGGAACCCGTCATTTCATGAACGAAATGAATGCTTTGGGGCTTACCTCTATCTCAGATGCTGGTGGCGGCGGAATGCAATATCCAGATGCTTATGGCGTCATCCATGATGTCCATAAACAGGGCCATTCAACAGTGAGAGTAGGTATACATACCTTCCCACAAGTAGGTGGGCGTGAATATGAGGACTATAAGAAATGGATCGGCATGATCAAGCCAGGTGATGGTGATGACATGTTACGTTTCATCGGTGGCGGCGAGAATATCTGTTGGGCGGCCTATGATTATGAGATCTTCGCACAGCAGCGTCCGAACTTAGAAAAAAATGTACGAGAAGTAGCGCTTCCCATCTACAAGTTGCTAGCTGAAAACAACTGGCCTTGGAGACAGCATATCACCTACGATGAATCGGCAGAAATTCTGTTAGATATCTATGAGGAAGTTGCAGCAGCAGGAGACGGAAAGTTGCCCGCAGGGACCTATATTGATCATGGCGAAACTTTTTCTGAAAAGACCTTGGAGCGGATCGCAAAACTCAACTTAGGGATTGCCATCCAGAATAGAATCTGTTACCAAGCGGAAGATTTCGTTCAGCGTTATGGCGCTGCGAAGCTGGCGCAAACACCTCCAGTCAGAAAGATGTTGAAAATGGGGATTCCCGTTGGCGGAGGAACAGATGCAACCCGAGTGAGTTCTTATAATCCATGGTACTCTATCCATTGGTTAGCTACCGGAAAATCGAGAGGGGGGCGTCAGATGTATGGAGATGATAATATCCTTACTCGAGAAGAGGCTTTAGGCTTATGGACTAAGGGATCTGCGTGGTTTACAGGAGATTCTGGTAGTAAAGGAGCAATTCAGGCGGGACAGTTGGGTGATTTTACTATCTTAAACCAAGATGTAATGGAAGTGCCAGATGCATTGATCCCAAGAACACATGCTAAGCTAACAGCGGTTGGTGGAGATGTGGTCCACGCTTATGGTGCATTTGAAAAGTTTGCTCCACAGGCGTTACCAGATGTTGGACCAGATTGGTCGCCATTGTATCGCGCTGGTGATTTTAGGAAGCTTTACCTGGGTTAAAAAACTTTAATCTTTTAGAAGGCCATAAGAGGTTTTCTAATGTTTTGACAAATAGTTGATTAGCCCGAAGAGAAGTCGGTTTAGTTTGTGGATAAGGAGAGGTATGGTTGATTGATCCTGAGTCTTCTGAGGTGATTCTAGCATAGTCTCCGGGTAAATATCACAGATGATATTACAGCCGAGGTCTACTGCGTTTGATTGAGAGGTAGTATGCTGAATCCTAATAATACTGGCATAAAGCAATATATTGAAACGGGGAAAGGTGCTTCCATGAGTCTCCAGGCAGTTTGCCTTTCGGACACTCGATTGGAGGTAGCTTTCCGGTTTTGGTAAACTGCCAAGGATTCCATGCATACGATTTACTAATCTTAAGAGGATAATAGGATGAATACCATTCCTGTAGTAAAAACGGCTTGGGGAGTAGACCCCGCACACTCGGAAATTCACTTCAAGGTAAAGTACATGATGATCTCAACGATCACCGGTGCCTTTAATGAATTTGAAGGGGGTATGGTTTCAGAAGAAGAAGACTTTCAGAGGGCTAGTATCGTATTTTCCGCTGAGGTTAATAGCATCGACACCAATAACGAACAACGAGACGAGCATCTTAAATCAGATGACTTCTTCGGTGCAGCTCAATACCAGAAACTAAGTTTTCAGTCCAAGTCTTTTACGAAGAAATCCACTGGCGACTATAGACTGATAGGTGACCTTACGATTCGTGATCAAACGAAAGAGATAGAATTGGATGTAAAATACAACGGAACAGCTGTTGACTTTTACGGTCAAGTGAAAGCCGGATTTGAGTTGTCTGGGAAAATCAACCGTAAAGATTTTGGTCTGAAATGGAATACCATCATCGAATCGGGAGGCTTAATGGTTAGCGAAATGGTTCGCTTGGCCATCAATATCCAATTAGTCAAAAAATAGATCAAAGAACTTTTACCTGATAAACCGAGGGACTTCTAGTGTGCGTATGTACTTCTTATCTGCAAGTCAGCATGAGAATACTTCTGGGGTATGTGCTAGTCAGGTATTCGTTAAGAAAGGAGAAAAATGCAAGGCTGCTTTTCTTTCATAACTTGGAGCTTAATAAGGCGAATTTCATTTGCGCTATCTATACTGTTCTTGTTTTTGAGTGCTGGGCTGATACATGGTCAAAGCGCTCCCAACAAGACAATGCCGGGCTTTAAATTTCTGAGATCAGATGAAGATTATACCTTCCTAAAAGAGGATCCGAGGAAATCGATCTTTTGGAATCGGATCAAATACCTATCCCTGGGAGAAGGTAGTTTTGTCAGCCTAGGAGGAGATATTCGCACCGAGACACAAGTATTGCGGAATGAAGCTTGGCAAGCGGGAAATCATGATGTGGCTTTATTTCAGCGATTTATGCTACATACGGACTGGAGATTGGGAAAGCACGTACGGGTATTTGGCCAGCTAAAAAATGGCTTTACTATCGGTAGAAACGGGCCACCATTTTTCCTAAATGAGGATGCCCTGGATGTCCACCAATTGTTTGTTGGGCTAGAATTTGGAAATTCCACTTTTGAAATTGGGCGGCGTGAAATTCGGTATGGTGCACGGCGCTTGATTAGCGTTCGGGAAGGTACGAACGTCAGGCAGTCCTTTGACGGGCTTCGGTGGATATGGAAAAAGGATAAGCATCAATTTGATGTACTGTTCTATGCCTATAATCCGCAGAGGGTAGGGGTTTTTGATAATTCCTTTAATACGGACCAATTGCTTTGGGGAGGGTACTGGGTGTGGAACGCTGCATCCGAAGAGCAACTGAATTTTGACTTCTATTATCTAGGGGTACGCAACAATGCTCCTTCCTTCGAAGCTGGTAATTTGAAAGAGACCCGGCATTCTTACGGCATACGACATTGGGGAACAAATGGCCGATGGAGTTTTAATAACGAAGCCATTTTTCAAACTGGACGCTTTGGAGATGGGAATATCAGAGCCTGGACGATTTCCACCGATACTTACTACCAATTTCCAGGCAAGAACAAGCCCACTTTGGGCTTGAAGGCGCAGGTAATTAGCGGAGATGAAAACCCGGAAGATGGCACGCTTCAAACCTTTAATCCCTTATATCCCAGAGGTGGATATTTCGGTCTATTGGCATTGATAGGACCAGCCAATATTTTTGATGTTCACCCCTCTTTCAAGCTTTCCTTTGGTGGAAATTGGCAGTTGAATTTGGATTGGGATGTCTTTTGGCGGCATCGCCTAAATGATGGGATTTACTTTCCTTCTGGAAGGCTTAATGTGTCGGGGCAGAGCGCCACGCAGCGATTTATTGGCCATCAGCCAGGGGTGCAGTTGGGGTATGCCGTGAGTCGGTTTATGGAGGTAGAGGCCTCCTATTTCCTATTTGTGGCTGGAGATTTTATTGAAGAAGTTTCTGACGGGAAAAATTTCTCTCAGTTTGGTACCTCAATCAACATTAAGTTTTGATGGAAATAGCTCTGATAACTTAAATGCCTGATGAAGAAGTACAGATACTTGCCAGGATACGCTGAGTAAGCCTGTTGATCTTGATTCCGAAAACACTATTGAAACTAGTCACTTCCTTATTGCTGCCTGTCAAGGATAAGCTAATATCATTGAACTTGGCTAATGGCCATAGGGGGCGTGCTATGCTATAGCTGATATTATCATTGAACCGATCTAAAACCAATCCATCCATGGAGAATACCAATAATACCAGAAGGTCATTTCTGAGAAGAGCCAGTTTGGCCTCGCTAGGCGCTACTACAATTCCTGTCCTTGGAGCAGGCATAGCCGGCTGCGAAACCCCAGTCGCCGAATCTACCACCACGACTGAAACCAAGCATTTTGCTACCACCGTAGTTAGAAGAAACATTGCGGATATACCCGTTGATGATCCGGAAATTCAAGTATTGAAAGACGCGATCAAAATTCTTAAAGATCGTTCCGAGAAATCACCATTGGACCCCATGGGATGGACGGCACACGGGATGTTGCACGCTACCTTTTGTGCCACCAGTATTTATTCCAACCAGGTTCACTATAACTGGTACGTCTGGCCTTGGCACCGTCTCTATCTATGGGCGATGGAACAGAAGCTGCAAAAGGCGGTGAACGAGCCTAAACTTGCCCTGCATTATTGGGATTGGACCAAGTCCAATTTCATCCCAGGGCATTATTGGGGAGACGAAAGCAATCCGCTTTATAATGTGACGAGATTGGTATCTCAAACCGATGAAATTCCAAAAGACTTCATCAATGTCGGAGCAGCATTTCGAGCTGCTCACTATAAGACCTTTGGCGGTTATCCTGCTATCAAGAAGAGAGGAGAGTCGCAGCTAGACGGGATTGCTGAGCAGTCTTTTCACAACAATATCCACAATTGGATTGGCGGTCAAATGGCGACTTTCGCTGAATCCGGTTTTGATCCCATCTTCTATGCCCATCATGGCAATTGCGATCGAATCTGGGATGCTTGGCGTGCCTACAGTCCGGATAACATTCTACCCGATAATGAGGAATGGCTAGAAAAAAGACTCTTTGCTACAGATGGAAATGGCCGGCCCGTAGATTTCAAAATTAAGGAACTACTCGATTCGGAAGCACTTGGGTATCGCTTTGCGGACTTAGATCTTAACCCTACTTTTTGCAATCCTTATGTAGAAGCAGATAAGCCAGTGAGAAAGGCGTCGAAGCAAGATTGTATCGCACCCTTAAATCTGGCTACCTCAAGTACAGATGCTATTTACAAAGAGTTTGTTGGAAAAGAACGTACGCACGTTATTCTACACTTTGAAAGAGCACAATTACCGTATCAACCCTACTGCGCACGCGTCTTTTTTGAATATGACAAAAACGGAGCGAAGCAGAGTACCTACACCGGTACTTTTACCATCTTACCCATCCTGGATCTAGATTCTGTCTTATTGCAGAATGGCGTACATCTGCAGATTGAAATTGAAAAAGAGATAGCGGATGCCATCGAACAGAAAAAGGGTATTCAAGTTATTTTTCAGCCGGTCCCACTTCCCAACCGCAGCATACCGGACGAGATATTGAAGTTGGAAAATATATCCTTAGAAACCAACTATGAGTATGAATAGGCTTACAGCCCTATTAGGCTTATTGATCTTGGCGAGTTGCTTAACGGAAGCGGAAAGTCCTCTTCCGATCTTAGGAGAGAAAATACAGGATCCTGCTACAGGAAAATGGGATTATTATCGTGCTCCTACTTTCGAAATGGTTAACCAATTGAATCAAGCTACTAGTAGTGAACAGTTTGAAGGTAAGGTACAGGTAGTTGACTTCTTCTTTACTAGCTGTCCAACGATTTGCCCGAAGATGACGAATCACTTAAAAGTTGTGCAGGAGGCTTTTGCCGAGGAGGAGGGTTTGAATATCCTTTCCTTCAGTATAGATACCAGAAATGACACCCCAGATAGATTGTTGAGATACGCGGAGCGCTATGAAGTGGATCATGATCGGTGGTCGCTGCTGACTGGAGGGGGGGAGGACATCTTTGAGCTAGCTAAAGATTACAAGGTGCGAGCCTTTGATGATAGTTATGAAAACGAACAAACAGGCGCTAATCTCATTCATGATGGCACTTTTGTGCTACTAGATGGCGAACGGCATATTAGAGGCTATTACAATGGGCTGGAATTGTCCGACACTCAGCGTCTAATTTCTGACATCAAAAAACTATTGAACTAATGAAATCTAATGTTATAAGGAGGGTCTTAGATCCTCACCCCACCATTATTTCGCAGGATAGTATTTTACTCGTATTCCGGGTATTGGTCTCACTAGCGATGATCAATACGCATGGGATTAAAAAGCTTATTTATTTTTCAGATACGGTGGAGAACATACCCGACCCCTTTGGATTAGGTGGAGAAATCAGTGCTTACATTGCCATAATGGCGAATATTATTAGTCCGATTCTAGTAATAGTTGGGCTGGCGACGCGCTTGGCGGCACTGCAGATTCTTAGTGTGACTGTGATTGGTTTCTTCGTAGTACATGCCGAAGATCCATGGGCAGTAAAGGATGTACCCTTGATGTATTCTTTGGCTTATTTACTGATTTTCTTCTTTGGAGCAGGCAAGTATTCTTTAGATCATAGTATCTCCAAGAAGTGGATGATTTAGGACGGTAAACATCCGAAGTTTGTCTTAGACCTGAGTTGGCAAGCTTTGGATTTTTTGATACTCACCAACTTTTTCAACAACACATGCAATCATGGAAATCATTAACAATACAAAACAGAAACAATTTGAAGTTTTTGTAGGCGAGCATAAAGCTGAACTCGTCTATCGCTTTCGAAAGCAAACCATGTTTTTTATGCACACTTTTGTTCCAGAAGAAATTGGGGGGCAAGGTATCGCTTCGAACTTGGCCGCTACCGCTTTAGCTTACGCAAAAGAAAATGGGCATCAAATCGCCGTGCTTTGTCCCTTCGTGGCTGCCTATGTGAAGAAGCATCCAGAATGGTTCGCCTTTTATGATCGGGCTTATCATCAGAATATTCCGGTTCGAAGATAGTCTTACCATTCTGAGTGTAGACCTTCAGTTAGCAAGATGTTGATCTACACTATCCCCACGAGTCTTCTGGGTATTACTCTTGACTAAGATAAAGCAGCGCAAAGCGTTTACTGGTCATTGGTATTTGTTCAAACCTGACTTTCGGGCTAAATTTAAGCCCGATACATCTTAGCGTGATTATTGAACAATGCTTAGTATAACCATACCTTATGAAAATTCGTATCCTACTACTCGCTCTGCTTTTGCTGACTGCCTGTCAATCTTCCCAGCGCTCCGATTCCTCCGACGGAGGTCAGCAAAATAGTACAAACCTTGGGCTGTTGTTCGATAACTTGCCTTCTATAGCTTCTCCTACTATCCTCAATCAGACCCTATTATCGGATTACCCTGGGCAGAAGATCGACAGTGACTTGGTACCTAAATTGTCCAGCCCCATGGCGATTAAAGAGGTGATAGCAATTGCTCAAATCCAAGGTCTTGGAGGAAAAGTGGGTTTGCTGTATTACGCTTATCCCACCGATTCTGAAGTAGATGATTATGATCAAATGGTACTGCTCGCTTTTGACGAAGCAGGGAACATCTCAGCCCATTTACCGCTGGATGTAGGCGGCACGGGCTTTGCTTCAACCCAGAATTGGATCAAGGAAGATGGCGAGATACTAACCGCCGTAATTGCGGAAATGGAACAGGTGGAAGTGGAAATTAAGACCTATCGATTTCAGGGAGGGAATTTTACCGAAGCGCGCCAATTGTCAAAGATATTTCAGAATGGTTCCTATCAGGAATTTCTGGATGGGTTATAGTGTAGGAATAGATCTAAAAAGAGAAAATCCCGACCAACGAGTGGTCGGGACCTGTCCCCGGTTTTTGGGGGCTCCTTTGAAGTTGGATCATCTAGAGGGAGCCGTTAACAAGAGGCTAATGACTATGAGACTACTATACCAAATTTGATTTGTGGGGTGCCTACTCCGAAGAGTAGGCACTTGGATACGTTCCAGCCCTTAGGGCTGACTGGGTCATAATTGGGCATTTGGAGGTAAAAGATAATGACGCATCTTAGCTGATCTGAGGCCTCCCAATTTACAGGACACCAAAGGCGTACTGATGGTGGATCAGCCCAGGTTCAGTTAGCTGCCAATAAGACCATCTGGGGATTAATGACAGCAGCGCCGGTACCTCAACGATTGTTGGTGTAATTAAAAGGGTCAAACTGTTCTCTTTTAGGCTTGTAGACATGGTTTTTTAGGGTTTTAGGTTTTTGTTTTCCTATTGTTGCCGAAGATTAGGGCCTCCTAAAGCCAGTGGGAGACCCTAACGAACATCGGTATTTGGGTGAAAAGAGTTTGATGAAGAGACCTATCATACAAAATTTTGTTTACCGTTAATGACATTGAGAATAGGGATGACTATTTCCTTTATCACAAAACCGGCTCTTCATCATTGGGTGTTATGGTTGTTTGTTAGTGCTTGTCTTGGCTTATTTCTTGTAGACCCATAGTTCTTTCCATTGACTGTATATATGTTCTGAGGCTTTAGCTTTATAAAGCCCTTTTAGTTCGTTGAGTTTGAATTTCCAGATCCCTTTCTCTGCTTTCCCATTCGCATCGTATTTGAAGCCCATCACTGTTAAATATTGCGCATCAAGAAAGGCAAAGCTGAGGTCTCTAGCGAATACGTATGCTGGTTGTTCATTGGGCAATGCTACATCTGTTAGTTGCAGGGTACTATCCTGCAGGTTTAATGCATCCCATAGTAGCCCCGCTCCTTGCGGCAAGGGGCGTTGTAGCGTATCCTTTTCGGGTGCTACATTCAGGAAGACGATATCATCATCGACAATACCTAAATTCCCAAAGGGGATTTTATCTTCTACAATACCGCGTGCCATGAAGACGATATCGTCATCGACAATGAGGTATTTTCTTTTTTCAGCTAAACGGATAGATTTTGGTAGGGGAGTTTCCGGGTTGTTTACAAAGCGGATAGTGTCCTTCGTCATGACGGAATCACTACTCAGCATATAATGGCCATTTAAAGATGGCTCAACGGCAACAAGGCTGTTGACTTTAAGCGTTACCCGGTCGGAAGGTTTATTGGCTTGTTGGTTAGAATAAGAACTACTCCAACCTAAGATAAACACAATGAGTACCAGTCCAGCCCCACTGACTATGGATAGCCAGTTTTGTTTAGTTTTCATGGTTTCCTTTTTAGCTATTAAAAAGAATTGAGGTATAAGTAGATGGAATGGCTATTATGGTCCGGTTGCTATTGTGTAGCTACTGGTATGCTCCAAAGAGCGTCAGTAGCCAATTGATCTTATCGACCAATCAAGATTTAGTTTTATTGATGTTATGTAGTGGATTATAACTTGATGAGTATCGGTAGGGGTTAGTCTAGAATATTATCTGAAATCTAAATTGAGTAGTTTTCTTCTGTAGTAGTATGTCTAGATGTAATTACAACACAAATGTATTCCTTATTTTCGAAAGATGAAAGTTTATTTGCCAATAATTTTTTTTCTAAAACTTAATTTTGGCGTTTATTTGGTACTTTGTTTGTTTGGTTTATTTTTATATTAATCTGATTATCAGTGATAAATGCTGCAATAAGCTTTTCTCTTGATTTTTTTCTTCTAAATTATTTTTCTAAATATTTTTTCTTCTAATTCTTTTATTTGTCAAATAAAATCATAAAATTTGAGTTTCTAAAACTATCCTGATTTTCTTTTGTATTAATAGGCATCGGATTTATAAATTGAGTATTTCAATTAAATTCGTTCAAAGGTGAAATCGAAAGCGTTTTAGCCAAAAAATAAGTTTGGGTGTATTGTTCATCGGAAGAAGTAGCAAGCTCTTTGGAATCTAATTTTGGGAAACTATCTGATTCTGTGATCAGTGGGTGGACCAAGAAGCTGGATCATGACAAAGAGGCCACCGCTTTGGAGTCTCGGACATGTGATAGCCATAATCCCAATCACGAGAAGGAACAAAAACTGAAACTAAATGTCAAAGCTTACCGATGTCCTCGATCTTATGAGTGCCCTCACCAAAAGTGAGAAGCGCTATTTGACGTTGGAACTGAAGGAGGACAAGGCACCGGCAAAAAGAAAATCACACATTAGCCTTTATGTATTACTCGCCCCCTTATTGAAGGACGGAGACAAGGATAGAGATCTCATTTATCAAGAAGCAGACAACTTAAAGGAGCAAAAGAACTACGCTCATCTTTTTACTACCGTCAACGTGGTCCGTCTGCATGATTATCTTCTAGAAATGTTGCGACAATTCAACTCGGATCGCCCGGAGTTTCGGCTAGAGCGGATGATTCAGGATGTTCGTTTGTTGCGTCAAAAAGGACTTTCACAGCAAGCTGCTGGAGTGATTAAGAAGGCGAAGAAGGAATTGTCTCAGCGCTACGAAAACGAGTTCAAAGCCTTTGAGTTGTTAAACTTGGAGCGGAGGCTATACCTTGGGATGCGGCAAAAGGATTTTGAGCCGCTAGCCGACATGCAGTCTGAAGCCAAGGCAAGCTGGGAAAGAGTCCGCACAATTTTAGAAGCTACTGATGACTATGAGAAGATGCTCTATCGTGTCCGTGGTCATGAATTTTTGGAAGATTTCCCTTTATCTCCTTCCAATGAAGAACTAAAGATCAACAAAGCGGCGGCTGAACAGCGACCTTTTGAGGCTAATCTTGTTGCTTTGGCTACCCTCTCACACTATTACACTTATGTAGAAAAGGATCCTGATCAGGCGATTGCCTACATCCAAGATCTCTTACGGTTATTTGAAGGGCATCGTTACCGTAAAAACCGATATCCTGAGAATTATGTACAGGTGCTATTGCTCTTTTTCAATCGGGCGCTAATGGCAGATCGGATCAAAGTCTTTGCTCCGATCATCCAAAAGATTAAGGATATCCTGGCCAATAATACCGAGCTGTTTCCGGAGGCCAAGCCATCTTCCAATCAAATTGAACTGTCTACGGGTTCTGTCATTCAATATCGCTTACTAGCCCTGATGGCTCAATACTATAACTACCAATGGGCCGATCCTGAGGCGGAAACTACGATGGATCCCATCATCAAAACCTTGCAGCGGAAGCCCAATGTACCGGCTAAGCTTTTGGATACATTATATTTTAATGTCGGGGCCTATTGTCTTTTGGCTAACAAGAATGCAGCGCTCAGGTTTTTTATAGATCAAGGACTACAGGCCTACCAACAGCGACCGAATGGAGGACTTGATAAAGTGCCCATTCAACTTAGAATCTTAGATGTACTAGCAGATCTAGAGATAAGCAGGACTGAGACCGATCGAGCCCGTTTAGAGCAAAAAATCGGAGATCTATTAGGGGCAGTGGGTAAGGAAAGCCGTGAGGAATTGAAAGGTATATCCAGAAATTTCATTTCCCGATTACCACTCTTGCTACTAGAAAAAGACAATTCTACTCTCCTCGATACTTACAAATCTATACGTAAAACACTAGAGCGGAAGCAGGCTGCACGCAATGGGTTTATTGTTTTCCATCTATGGGTGGAAAAGAAGATCCAGGCCTTGAAAGAGCAATCATAGGACGTAAATCATGACTTAACTTCTGGTATATTTCCTCATGCAGTTTTTATTAGATTGATATACCGATCGGTATATTATGTATTTTTTTGCTTATCTTTAGCTGGAAACTCAAGGATATGCTCGAAAAAACAGCCAATTACATTCTAGAAACGGTAGCACCGATTTTCAATCGGCAGGGCTACGTCGGCACGAGTTTATCCGATCTGACCAAGGCCACTCAACTCACCAAAGGCGCACTGTATGGCAATTTCAAAAACAAGGATGAGCTAGCACTAAAAGCCTTTGAATTGAATATCAAACGGGTGCTAAAGCCGCTGAATGAGATGGTAGATAGGAAGAGTAATCACTTGGACAAAGTACTTGCGGTAATCCAATTTTATCGGACTTACGATCAACGGACCAAGGAAATTGGAGGTTGCCCATTTCTCAACGTCAGCATTGATGCCAAAAACAATCACCCTGCACTCTTTCACAGGGCAAAATCCTTGGAAAAGAGAAAGCAAGAAGCCTTAAGCCGGATCATTGAAGAAGGCATTAAGCGGGAGGAGATTAATGCGGATGTTGATCCAGATTCCTTTGCTAAAAACATGTATTCCTTGATTGTAGGGGCTTACTTCATGACCTTCATTCAAGAGGATGCTAGTTATTTGGCAGAGGCCTTGGACCAGTTGGAATCAGACTTAGTTATGAGATTGAAAATTTGACTTTTTTTAACCACCAATATACCGATCGGTATACGATGATGATTAGAAATGAGCAATTATAAAACATTCGAGACACAGAGATTGCTGCTAAGACCAACGGGAGAAGGGGATGCTGCCTTCATCAGAGCCTTAGTAAACACCCCCAAATGGCTAGAGTACATTGGCGATAGAAATATTCAAACGGAGGAGGACGCGGTAGCCTATATCCAAGCCCGAATATTACCTCAGCTGGAGCGCCTTGGTTTTGCCCATTTTACCCTCATCCGCAAATCGGATGGAAAGGCAGTAGGTGCTTGTGGCCTGTACGATCGGGAGGAATTTGAAGGCGTAGATATTGGCTTTGCACTTTTGCCAGCGTATGAAGGTCTGGGGTATGCTTTCGAGGCAGCGAACCGAATTAAGCAGGCAGCTTTGGAAGAATTTAAGGTTTCTGCGCTAAGTGGCATTACGAGGAAAAGCAATTTAGGGTCACAAAAACTGCTCGAAAAGCTAAGGATGTCCTTCGCTGGCTTTGTCGAATTGCCAGACCAAACCGAAGAAATGATGTTATTCAAATTATAATATTTATTGTCACACTACTTAAATCAAAATCAAAACACATGCCTACATTATCGACCATCGAATCCTTTATTCAAGCCGTTGAAGAGCGGCCTCATGATCAAGTTATTCAAGATTTCTATACTGAGGATGCTTCCATTCAGGAGAATCAAAAAGCTCCAAGAGTAGGAAAGCAATTGCTACTTGAATATGAAAAGGCTGCTCTGCAAAGAGCGGATAAAGTAGAGTCCAAGTGTATTCGCCCGTTCTTTGTGGAGGAGAATCAAGTTGTCATCCGTTGGCAATTCAAGTTTTACTGGAAGAACCAAACCATTAGTGAAATAGAAGAGGTAGCGCATCAAGTTTGGGAAGGAGAGAAAATCAAGGTCGAGCAGTTCTTTTATGATCCCGAGCAAATGCAACCGAAATAATATTTTTTTGCTTTAGTATATACCGATCGGTATATAGTCGTATTTTTACCCTAAAATCAATAAACATGGCAGTGAAAAGAATCTGGCACGGTTGGACCGTGAAAGAGAATGCAGATATCTATCAAAACCTATTACTCACAGAAGTTATTCCTGGTATCGCTGCGAAAGGAATTCCAGGCTACCAGGGCATTGAAGTGTTACGGCGAGAGCTGGACCGTGAAACGGAGTTTGTGACGATCATAACTTTTGATGCGCTACAAAATGTGATCGATTTTCAGGGGGAAGACTATACGAGATGTTATGTGCCGGATGCTGCTCAACGGGTGTTGAAACGGTGGGATGACAGGGCGGAACATTATGAGGCGGTGAGTCATGTGACCTATTGATGGAACGATACAAAGCTTAGTATTTTTCCTGAAAACAAGATTAATTTCACTTTGAGTGATCATTCCTGGAGAAGGGGGTATTGCAAGAAGATATATTAGTAGGCAAGTATTATTAGGGGCCTGTGTGAACTCAGATAGGTATTTTATTTGTTTTTATAGTAGTTTATTCTTGGTATATTGAAGAAGAATTATTTCAGAATACTATCTTATGACAGTTCAATTGTTGAAAGAAGAAGTTAGTAAACTTAGTAAATTACAGCAGGCGGAGTTGATGCACTACCTAGTTGAGTTATTAACTGCGGAGGAGTTTGTGCTTTCTGAAGAGTGGAAAGGGGAGATAGACAGGAGAGAGCAGGCGCTAAATGATGGGACATCAATTGGTCGCCCGGCCAAAGATGTGTTAACTAAGTATAAGTCTGAATAATGGCGGGTTCTAAGTTTACAGTAATAATCCAACCCGAAGCTGAACAAGATCTTGACGAAGCTTACAAATACTTGGAAGACCAGAAAGTAGGTCTAGGATTTGAGCTTTTAGAGGAAGTTACCAAAGTTGTAGAGGTGCTAGAAGAAAATCCTCAAATATTTCAAAAGGTATATGGCGAAAAACGCCGTGCGGTCACTAAACGTTTTGGATACAACCTGATCTACATCATTATAAGCCCATTTGTTTACATATTAGCAATCCTGCATGGGAAACGAAATCCCGAAGAATGGAAAGGTCGCAAGTAAAAGGCTTGTAAAGATCTAATTCTGAGAGTGCTTTCGGTAGAAACTAGCGTTTATCGACTCCGCAATTATTCCTTAGGATGCTATATATTCTACATAAACCTTACCTTGTCACTAGAATCTACTACTCCCTTTCCCAACCACATCACTAAATCCGAAAATATGAAAAAGCTAGCTAGCTTGCTTTTGCTAACCTTCACTTTTCTATTTCAGATATCGGCACAAGAAGTAGACCTGAAAGCCCTGGATACTTACTTCGAAAAAATGACCCAGGAGTGGGACGTTCCCAGTGCTACCATCGGTATTGTGAAAGATGGTAAACTGGTCTTTACTGGAAGTTATGGAGTGATGGAGGAGGGAAAAAAGGCCAAGCCAAATGAGCATACCCTGTATGCGACGGCTTCGAATTCCAAAGCCTTTACTTCTGCCTTGATTGGGATGTTAGTGCAAGAGGGAAAGCTGGGCTGGAATGATAAAGTCAAAGATTATCTGCCCTATTTTGAGGTCTATGATCGCTGGGTGAGTGAGGAGGTAACGGTGCGAGATCTCCTGTGCCATAGAGTAGGCTTGGGTACCTTCAGTGGGGATGTGATCTGGTATAAATCTGACTTCACGGCGGAGGATATCATTAAGCGAATTCAGTACCTACCTAAGGCCTATGACTTCAGAGCGGGTTATGGTTATTCTAACCTAATGTATATAACCGCCGGAGAGTTAATCAAGCAGGTGACCGGCAAGAGCTGGGGAGATAATGTAAAAGAACGTATCCTCGATCCATTGGGGATGGATCGTACGATTACAACGATCAAGGACCTGGAAGGCAAAGGCAATTACGCGACCCCTCACGCTAGACAAGATGACAAAAACTTACCTATCACATGGGAGGACTGGGAAACCGTAGGTGCCACAGGTGGGATTATCTCAAGCGTGGCCGACATGGCCAAATGGATGATCTTCAATCTCAATCATGGTATTCATGGTAAGGATACCCTTTTAAGCGCCTCGACACGGAATTTAGTATGGACGCCTCACAATAGCTTTACCGTCAATCAGGTTAATCGAAATAGCTTTAATACCCACTTCAATGGCTATGGCTTAGGTTGGGGCCTCCGGGATTATCATGGTAAAATGATGGTGCGGCACACGGGGGGATATGACGGCATGATTACGGCAGTCACCTTAATTCCAGACGAGAACCTGGGAGTAGTGGTGCTGACTAATGGCATGAAAAGCCCCATCGCCGCAGCCACTTATTATGCGCTGGATCGGTTTATGGGTAAGGAAGAAAAGGACTGGTCAAGTACGATGTTAGCCGGACGAAATAGAAGCCAGTCTGAAGACAAGCGCATTTCTTCTCGAAAGGAAAAACGAGTAGTAGGGACCCAGCCTTCCAGGGACCTGGCAGCCTATACCGGAACTTATAAATCTAATATTCACGGACCCATTTATATCAAGCAAGAAGGTGAACAACTCAAGCTATCCTTCAAACACGCTCCGGCCTTAAATGCCACGCTAAGGCATTGGCACTACGATGTTTGGGAAATTGTCTGGGACCAACGTCACGCCTGGTTCAGCTTCGGGACCTTGCAGTTTAATTTGGACAATAACCTTAAAGTAAAAGGGATGGCCTTCGACGTGCCCAATGACGATATCTTTTTTGAGGAATTGAAGCCTTATCGGGTAAAGCCTTAACCGATATGGGGTACAGGGAAAGACATAGCCGAGAGATTATTTCCTCTTTATTGGAATGTGATACCATTCATTACAAACCTCATCGCTTCCCTTGGCATCTACATCCGGGCTATTATTCTTTTTCTCTGGTCGTAGATGGATGGGCAGAACTTATCTTTCAGGATGGAGTGATGACTGTTAAGGCGGGCGATGTTGTATTTATACCAGCTTGCGCTCCACACCAAACAGTTGTCGAAGATTTTTTCACCAATATCATTGTGCGGGTTAGCACCACCTTCACGGATGAAGTTTTTCCGTACTCCAACACTAGCACCCTTATCCGTCAAGCCTATGCCAGCGATCTCTTTTCAGACTGGTATCGAAAGCTTCGGCAGGAGAATTCTATGGAAGTTCAGCGCCAATTGATACACACCTTTCTCCAAGACATGTCAAATCTAAAGCAGAAGGAGGAGAGAATGGAAGATCAAATGATCGGAGAGTTGGACAAAGTCCGAGTCTTCCTGCACGAACATTATGGAGAGCCTATCCAGCTACAAACGCTAAGTCAAATCTCTCACATGAGTCCGAGCCATTTTCAACGTCGATTTCGCCAAGCTTTCGGTATTTCACCGATCCGTTATTTGCAGAGTCTCCGGGTTGATCGAGCTAAAGGGTTGATTAAGCAGGCGCTTCCGATGACGAGTGTGGCCCTGCAAACGGGGTTTTACGATCAAAGTCATTTCAATAAATATTTCAAACTCCTGACCGGTATGTCACCAGGCCGCTATCAAGCCATTATCCAAAATGATTAGATTTTACAATCATTATTGATTAAAACCTTAGAATTTGTCCATTAAAAAGATGGATAATAATAAGGAATGGATGGAAGCCGCCCGAGAGGTGTTGATTCGTTACTGCGGTGAATTCTCCCCTTCGGTAGTTGAAAGATCGGAAGGGGCCTATCTGTATACCACCGATGGGAGAGCTATTCTAGATTTCACATCAGGACAAATGTGTGCCGTTTTTGGCCACAGCCACCCGCGTATCGTGGAGGCTATCCATCAAGCTACGGGTCAGTCTATACACCTATTGAGTACCATGCTATCTCCAGCGCTCTTGGAATTGGGAAAAGGCCTGGTAGATCTTCTGCCCGACGGCTTGGATCGAGTCATCTTCGTGAACACCGGCTCCGAATCCAATGAAGTAGCCATCCGGATGGCAAAGCTGGCGACCCAAGGCTTTGAAATAGTCGCCTTTGGAGGTTCCTGGCATGGAATGACAGCCGGTGCCCAATCCTATACCTATTCAAAGACCCGTACCGGCTATGGCCCAAATCTCCCGGGCAATCTAATGCTGCCTGCCCCCTATGCTTATCGGTGCCCCATCCAACATTGTAAAGGAACCTGCGACAATACCTGCCTAGAGGTCGGTATGCAGATGGTGGATCAACAATCTGTAGGAGCCTATGCCGCCATGATCGCCGAACCCATCTTAAGCGCCGCCGGGATCATAGAGCTATCTCCCGCATACACCAAACGGCTGAAAGCGCTTTGCGAGGAAAGGGGCCTGCTTCTCATCTTTGACGAGGCACAGACGGCCTTCGGGAGGGTAGGGGCAAATTTTGCCTTTGAGGACCAAGATATACAGCCAGATCTCTTGACCCTTTCTAAGACGCTGGGGGGAGGACTTCCCCTAGCAGCTACCTTGTGCAGCAAAGAGCTCGAGGAGCTATGCCATGAAAGAGGATTCGTCTACATTACTTCTCATGTCTCGGACCCCATTTGTGCGGCGGTTGGTGTATCTACCTTGTCGATATTGTTAGAGGAAAAGATGGCGGAACAGGCTGCTTCGAAGGGGGCCTACCTGAAGCAGCAATTGATAGCGCTCCAAGAACGGCACGAGTGTATTGGCGATGTGAGAGGAAGAGGCTTGTTACTAGGGGTTGAGATTGTAAAAGATAGAGAAAGCAAAACCCCTGATCCCGATTTGGGGAATAGCATCTCGGATCGTTGCCTGGAATTGGGTTTGAGTATGAATATCGTTCGGATTAAAGGGTATGCCGGTGTTTTTCGCATCGCCCCGCCTTTGACGATTACTATCGAGGAAATTGATTTGGGGATCAGTATTTTGGATCAGGCGATCGGGGATTGCGTGGGGGGCTAGGGGGCTTGGGATTGTTGTTGGTCGAAAAGACCAACAACGGCTCTGTGGGCTGGGGACCCAACGGCTGTGGGGTGCTGGGACGCCATCCCGCCGCCATTGTTGGTCTTTTCGACCAACAATATGCCCCTGGATCTAATTTTTATACCGCCCAACAACGGGGCGCCCAGGAAAAACACCTTGTACGGTTTCGCCATTCTTAACCACAAAACGTCCATTGACCAGTACATGGGAGATACCTTCAGAAAATTGTAGCCCCTTAAAATCAGCTTTGTCGATGATGGTGGCGGGGTCGAAGATAGTGATATCCGCATCGGCTCCGACTTGCAAGCGCCCCTTTAAACGCATGGCGGGAGCGATGTTTTCCAAACGTTGAGCGGGCATCAGGGTCATCTTGCGAATGGCTTCGGCGAGTGTAATCACTTTTTCCTCTCGCACGTATTTGCCAAGGACACGGGAGAAGGTGCCGGCAGTGCGAGGGTGTGCCTTAGGGGCATAGGGCATGCCGTCAGAGCCAATCGAGGTGACGGGGGAGGCAATCCCTTTCTTGATCCATTCTGGCTTCATCATGTGGATAATCACCACACCGCCCTTTTTCCGGTATTCCTTAAAAGTGGTCGCTGTCAATCTTTCTCCAGTGGATTCCCATTGGAGGTCTTCGTAAGTAATACCCAGCTTCTTTTGCCAGCCTTCATCAAAGATGGAGGATTGTAGGTAGGTGGAGGCCGCTGTGTAAGGATAGACTTCCGTGGTAATGTCTAGGCCTCGCTCTTGTGCTGCGGCTACCATGTCTAAAGTGACTTGTATTTCCGCTAAAGAAAGACTATTGGCATGGACGATATGCAGCGGAGCACCGCTAGCACTGGCATTGGCAATGGCCTCCTGAATGCCGGGTAAGCCGAATCCTCTCGTATGTGAAAATACAGGAGCTTGAAAAGCGGCGGCAAACTCATATACACGGAAAATCTCGCCATGTGTAGATCCCGGATAGTAGCCAACCGGAACACCTACTCCCAGGGCCCCCGCTTCTAGCTCTTTCTTTAAGAGTTCTTTCATGCGTTCGATATCATCTTCGGACAAGGCTTGATAGGCGGCGCGCCCCATATTGACCATGAGCTTAGCTAATCTTGGACTCCCATAGCCGTCTTGGGCTACAATTTTTTCCGCTTCTCTGAAGTAGTGTTGGTAGCCTTCCATGGCAAGGGCCCGCAGCTGGGCGTGAGGGATCGAAGCCCCGTAATTTACTAGGGACTTACCCGCCTTTGAAGGAATCCAGTCCTTTAGGAATAACATTCCACTTTCCAGTTCCAGGGCCGTGGTAACACCATCTCGGGCCTGATACTCGTGAGCTTTAGGGGTCATACCATGAACATGCAAATCGATGAAGCCAGGTGCTACCACTAGCCCAGAAACATCAAGGCTTTGCTTCGCTCTGAGTGGAGAACTGGAAATTTCCACAATTCGATCTCCTCGTATGCCTACATTTCGAATATCATCCAAACCCGTTTCGGGATCGATGACTCGCCCTCCGGTAAGTACAATGTCGTAAGGAGGGGCTTGAGCTAGGAGTAGTATAGAACAGAGTAGGAAGGACAGGGAAAGTAGAAGTTTAGGTTTATACATATTGGTCAGTTTAAGTTGCTTGGTCTCTAATATACGATTGCGTGAGGGAAATTTAAGGGGATATTGCTGGTGAGGGCTAGGGGGCTGAGGGATGTTGTTGGTGGAAAAACACCAACAACTGTAATGGGGGCACCTTGGCCTGTCTCCCCCGCCATTGTTGGTCTTTTTGACCCACAATACCCCTGGCCCTACGCCCTGTTTTCCACGAACAATGGCGATGTGGTTTAGGAGGCATGTAACAGCTGCCATTGGGGCACCTTGGCCCGTCTCCCCCGCCATTGTGAGTCTTTTGACCCACAATACCCCTGGCTCTAAGATCATTTTCTCCAAAAATAAGTCGGTGATTGGGGAAATTAAAGGCGAAATCGGGGTAGTTGGTTACAAAACCATCGCTGGAGCTTGATTATTGTTTAAAAGTTAATTATTATTGTTTATCAATAATTTTTACCGAAAAAAAGAAAAATGAAATTCCTTCGGATCTCTCGAAATATCATATTGGCTTTAAAATTCTTCACGATTGCAGGGCTATTGATTAGTTCTGTTACCATTCTATTTTATCCAGAGGCTATTCATAGCTATAAGTGGACAGGCTTTTCGATGGTGCCGGAGAATGAAAACCTTTTGAAGGAGCATGAGGGAATTGATCTGCAGTTTAAACCTGATCCTAGCATTGAAACCTATCTGGTGATCGAGCGGACCGAGGTTCGAATGGACGGAATTCTCCCTAATATGCGAATTGGGATGTGGGCATTCCTGGCGGGCTTATGTGTAACTATGTATTTTATTTTGTTCCAAGTAGATCGAATGATCCAATCGGTACAAAAAGGGAACCCTTTTAACCATCAAAATGTGAAAGGGATTTATTTTTTGGCCGCTTTGCTGGCGTGTTTCCCAATGTTAGAGCGATTCTTTCGCGTTTGGCAGAAACATTGGATACAGACCCATTTTGAAATGGAGGGGATTTCGTTTGTAAATGAATCTTCAGATTTAATTCCATGGTTGATTCCTGTTATCTTGCTGGTGACGATAGGTAAGATGTTGGAGATGGGAAGAGAACTTAAACAGGAGCAAGATCTAACTATTTAGGAAATGCCGATTATTGTAAATTTAGATGTAATGATGGCGCGGCGCAAGATCCGCTCTAAAGAACTGGCTGAACAGATTGGTATTACCGAGGCTAATTTGTCTATTCTGAAAACGGGGAAAGCCAAAGCCATCCGCTTTACGACCTTAACCGCAATATGCGAAGTACTGAATTGCCAGCCTGGAGATATATTAGTATATGAATCAGAAGTGCCGGAAGAAGAACTATCCTCCCATCAAGACCTTTAATATCGCTTCGGATTCCTCCTGATAAGGGTGTCCAGTATCTTTGACTATTGCTCTGAACAATTCCTTTGCCTGGTCCAGTTCGAGTGTTTTGAGGTAGGCGAGGGCTAGGTACCAACTAGCGGCCTGCCCAAAGTCCGACTCTTGCCCCGCCAGTGGTGTCAATAAAGGGATAGCTTCAGCGGCTTTATCTTCACTTAGTAATTCATTGGCTTGATAAAAGTCTTTGATCAGGCTCAATTCCTCATCGCCAGGACTGCTTGGACTGCCTGTACCAAAAGCAATTGCTGTGTCTTGGACAGAATTATCCGGAGGAGAACTTTCTTGTCCACGTTCAACAGAAGCTAAGATGTTGGGCATCGGTTCAAAATACTGGCTAAAAAGATCTCCAGGGGAGGGCGCAAAACGTGGCAATAAACCTATATAAATTAGCAGAAGGGCAATCGCTGCGGCTGCCGAAATACCACCTATCCAATACAATCGGCGTATTTTAGCTGGTTTGGTGGTGCTTTTAGCTTCAATTTCTTCTAATTCGGCCTTCAAGCGTTCTCTCTCCTGCTGTCGCAGAGTAGCCTTCAGGTCTTCCGTGTTGAAAGTTTTTTTCTTATCGTCAGCCATAACAGCAAATTTTCTCTTTGGGGTCGGGTGCTACAATACATCCTCAATGGAATTGATGCAGGCACCTTCATTCTCTTTTTACCGCCTAATTAGTAAAGGTAAACATTAAAATTGCTATTTTTGCCGACCTACTACACCACATCTCTGGGGTTTAAAACCCACTAGACCCAATACCCACTTCAGCTATCCTTGTTACTTTGCGTATCAGTTCAAAGTTCATGCGGGTACTTAGAAGATTGTTTTCTGTCTTTTATTGACCTATAGCTGCACCATCTATCACATAATTTGCCACCTGATTTTCTTCATCGAGGGAAGAATTTTCAAAAAAAATTACTCTTGATGTTTACCTTTTTATTCTTCGCGGTAAGAATAAGAGAAATTAATCACCAAATTCCATTTAAAACATGAAACCAAGAACACTTCTGTTTTTAATTCTTGCCTTATGTACCCTTACTTCCACGATGAGCTTGGCGCAAAGCCGAGCGGAAACCCGTGCAAAAAACCGAGCCAATCAGAACGTTGATCGCAAAATTGATCAGTCTGTAGATAAAGCCTTTAATAAGATTGAGGGTTTGTTCAAGCGTAAGAATAAGAAGAAGAAAAAGAAAAAAGGAGAGACGGAGACTACGCAAGAGACCACCACGCAAGAAAAGAGCGGAAATACAGACCAATCTGAGGAAGAATACCAGGAAGAGCAGGCCCAAAATATGGTCAATAACATCCTAAAAGGGATGGGCGGTAATGATGAACCTTGGGAGCCTTATCAGAATGAATATCCTATGAGCTTTGTGATGGATATGGCTACCACGGATAAAAAAGGTAGAGTAGAAAAAACGAATATCCAGTACGTATTCGATACGTGGAAGCTGGGCATGATCTACACGCTGGAAGATGGCGAAACGATGCAAATGATTTTGGACAACCAGGAAGGATCTATGACCACCGTTATGGATCAGGATGGAGAAAAGCAAGGTTTCAAAATGAAGCAGCGCAAATATAATATCCCAGAGGCGGAGGAAGAAACGGATAAGACATGGGAAGATCAAGGTGTATCCATTAAGAAAACGGGTCGCACCAAGACTACAGAAGAAGGTTATTTCGCGCATGAATACGAAGTCACTTCGAACGATGGAAATGGTACCATGTGGACCACTGAGGACCTCCCCATCAACTTTCTGAACGTGATGCAAAGTTCTTTCGCTAGAACTCAGCAGGCCGGTAACAAGAAACAAGCCCATCCTTCCATGAATACTTATGGGGTGAAAGGTTTCCCGATCGAGACCCACTTTACGGATTCAAAAGGAAAAGAAACGGTGGACATGTACATCAAGAAATTCAAAACCGGTGATCAAATTGATCGCTCTCCTTTGGATACCAAAGGTGTAAAAATAATGAGCATGGGCTTCTAGAAGCTCCAGCTTAACTACTAAAAACCAAGTAGCGGAGATTTACCGAAAGGTGGATCTTCGCTTTTACTTTCCCCTCCCATTCCCTCGCATTGTCGTTCTAGTCTATCCCTACCTACAACACAAGGAAATTGATTTGAATTTCAGGCTAATTTGCTAGCCTGGAACTTGCCCGTATATGACCTCACTGGTCTGGCTATGCTGTATTCGATCAATTCTCCTGATCAAACTAAATGTAGAACTAGACAAACGACACACTATGCAACACGTACTCAGCCGCTTGCTTCTAGCAAGCTGCTTTCTCTGTATCACGCTCCTTTTACAAGGGCAAGCTCCGACCGTTCCGACTACTAACCTAACTTTCCCCGCCGTGGATGGGGATCGTATTCAACTTCGGTGGACCAAGGGTAATGGAAGCCGTCGAATTGTAATTGCCCGCGCCGGGGCAGCAGTCACCGCCTCTCCAATAGATGGAGTAGATTATAATCCTAGTACCAATTTTGGAAGCGGGGATGAAATAGCCCCAGGGGAATTTCTTGTCTATGATGGGACAGCTTTCGGGGTGACAGTACGCCGTCTGCAAGCCAATACGACTTATCACTTTAGGGTATTCGAATACAATGGTTCAGGTGCAGGTACAGCCTATCTAACAAGTAGTTTTCTAGTAGGAAGCCAGTCTACGGTAACTGCACCTACTGTACAAGCTAGTAATATTACTTTTTCGAATATTACTGGTAATTCTATGACACTCACCTGTACGCGTGGCAATGGTGCAAATCGGATCATCGTGGCTAGAGCAGGGAGTCCAGTAGATGCTAACCCAGTTGACCAAGTGCTCTACAGCTGGAATCAATTCTTTGGGCGGGGCTCGCAAATAGGTACGGGTAATTATGTAGTCTATCGGGGCACCGCGAATACGGTAAACTTACGCGACCTCAGCCCCAATATTACCTACCATTTTGCCATTTATGAATACAATGGAAGCAACGGCCCAATATACCTTATCCCTGGAGCAACGGCGAGCCAGGCTACAGCCACTACTCCTACTATCGCGCCGACCAATCTGATTTTGTCTACTCAGGATGGTGATCGCTTACGTTTTCGGTGGACCAGCGGGAATGGTAATGGAAGACTCTTGGTGGTCAAACAAGGATCTGCCGTTACAGGGAGTCCAGTAGATGGCGTGAGCTATACTGGAAATTCTGACTTTGGTGTAGGGGACCAGTTGAATGCTGGAGAGTACGTCATCTTCAGTGGAAACAGTACGAATGTTCAAATACGAAATCTACAACCCAATACCACTTACCACATTGCCGTTTTTGAGTTCAATAGATCTTCAACCAATATCTTCTACCTGAGGTCCCCGGCTTTGACGGGCTCTGCGTCTACATCAGTGACACCGAGCACGGGAGCGAGTATGCTGAATTTTACCGATGTGACGGGTAACTCCATGCGCATTAATTGGACCCGAGGAGATGGGGCAAGGCGATTAGTGGTCATGAAAGCAGGGAGTGCGGTAGATTTTAGTCCTTCTGATTTGACCAACTACGGTTTTGGAAACATATTTGGCTTATCTACGGCACACCTCGGGGGAGGCAATTACGCCGTATATCGAGGTACGAGCAATACGGTCAATGTTACCAACCTTACCCCAGGTATAACGTATCATATTTCCATTTTCGAGTACAATGGTTCTAGCTACCCGGTATATCTACGACCGGGTACTATAGCCAATCAGGCCACGCTAGCCGTTCCCCCCAGCACGCCTGCCTCTAATGTAAGAGTAGATATGGTAGAGTGTGACGGGATGAGAATCCTGTATACCCGAGGAAATGGTGACCGCAGAATCATTGTGGCAAAGGCAGGAAGTGCACCTACTAGCTTGCCCGTTGATGGACAAGATTATACGGCCAGCAATAGCTTTGGGAGTGGAGACGATCTAGGAACAGGCGAGTTTGTAGTATATGACGGAACGGCTTCTCTTCAGAACATCTCTAATTTGACTGCAGGAACCAATTATTTCTTCCGGGTTTATGAGTACTTTGGTACTGGCGCAAATACGATCTACCTAACCACTAGTTTTGGGGCTGTGGATCAGCAAACAGCCAGCGTACCCGCCACTGATCCTTCAAATCTTAGCTTCAGCAACGTACAAGCTACTCAGATGACAATCAGCTGGACAAATGGCTCAGGAACGGGGCGTTTATTGGTCGTAAAAGCGGGCAGTGCAGTTGATTTTACGCCGACAGATTGTACGGCATACAGTAGTTCCTTAAGTGGGTTCGGTAGCGTTTCTTTCCATCGTGGAGGTGGCAACTATACGGTTCACAGAGGGGCATCGAATTCTGTTACCATCACCAATCTCACTCCCGGGCTTGACTATCATTTTGCCCTATTCGAGTATGAGGGCAATAGCCGACCTGTATATAGCGATACGCCCCTACGCGCCAATCAAGCCACACCCGTGATTGCGCCAACTACTCAGGCCAGTAATTTGCGTTTTGATAATATAGGGGGAACTGCTGTCCGCATTTTATGGAATCGGGGTTCAGGAACGAGGAGAGTGATTGTAATGAGGACTGATGGGGTCACTCGCGTTGATCCTTTGGATGCAACAAGCTATACTGCAGATGCTGTTTTCGGTGATGGTAGCTCTACCGGCGTCGATAATTTTGTAGTGTATGATGGTACTGCTAGCCAAGCAAATATCAGCGGCCTCTCACCTGGGACTTTGTATCGGGTGGAGATATATGAATATCATGGTTCAGGATCAAATACCCGCTATCTTCGACCGAGCCTTTCGGGCAGTGTTACTACTGCTGCAAAGCCTTCCCTTAGTCCTTCCAATTTATTAATTAGTGAGACCTCAGCCACCTCGGTGCAAGTCAGTTGGACGAATGGCAATGGAAATGGCCGTTTATTGGTCGTGACACCCAATTCCAGCTTTTCAGGCAGTTTGACGGATGGAGTTGCCTATGCAAACTCGATTACTTATGGACAAGGGTTTACGGCGGTAGGTAATGGTTTTGTCTGCTACGTAGGGTCGGGCACGATTGCAAACGTCAGTGGACTGGCAGAAGGAAGTACTTATCAGTTCACACTTTATGAATATGGAGGTACTAGCTCGTCGCCGGCGTTTGGAGCCATTCCGGCAGTGGAGAGTTTCACTACACCAGGGCCACCTCAGGTACAATCTTCTGGCTTTATGGCCAGCGATATCCTGCCTAATTCCGTTCGGCTAGATTGGACGCAGGGTAGCGGGCAAAGAAGACTGATTGTTGTTCGTCGCGGAGGAGATGTGAATTCAACACCAATGGATGGTACAGGCTATAATGCAAATAGTAATTATGGTGCAGGTGACGAACTAGGGCTTGGAAACTATGTGATATATGCAGGCACGGGGGGCTCGATGGTACTGACTGGACTACAAGCTGGAGCCGCTTATTTTTTCAAGATCTACGAATACAATTTTACGGGCATGAATACACGTTATCAGCTGACTAATCCAACCACATTAAGCATTGTGACCGCACCTTTACCGGTCGAATGTACAAGTTTCCAGGGCTATTATGATGAAGAACGCCAGGCCAATGTATTACAGTGGTCAACGGCCATTGAGGAGAATAATGAAGGGTTCCGGATAGAACGAAGTGCCGATGGACAGCTATTTGAATCTATTGGTTGGCTAGAGGGAGTTGGTGATAGTGATCAGGTGAGCAGCTATGAATTTGTTGATGATGAATTAACTGCGAGTCCAGTTCATTATTATCGATTACAACAATTTGACTTTGATGGTAGCCAGGAACAAGCCTGTAACCTCATTAGTGTAGCTGCTCGTCTTAGGATTGAAGGACAATGGAAGGTTTTCCCGAATCCGTATTATGGATCGGATTTGAGCATACAAAGTTCAACTAAGGGGACTATCACGGTAAAGGTTTTCCATATCTCAGGACAATGTGTTTGGCAAGGACAACTAGAAGAAACAGGAGATGGGAATGTGATTGATTTAAGTCATTTACCAGTCGCTTCCTACACGGTTTTTGTCCAACATTCCAATGGCGAAAGGCATCAGCAGATACTGATCAAAAAATAGATAGCTCATGGATGGAAAAGTACAGCTAATGTGCTTTTCTCTTATCTTCGACACATGAAGAATCTAAAAATTAAGCAAGTTTATTTCGGCCTCCTTATCGCTGTCCTTTGTCACGCCTGTGGTTCCAATAATACGACAGAGATGGAGACCATGGCAGACGGGAGTATCAATATTTCTGCGGCCATTGATCAAATCATCGCTTCTGATGGAGTAAAGAATGCACTGCAAAACTTCCAGATGGAAGAGGCCGTCTGTGATAGTATTGATCCCATCTTAGCAGAAGTGTATCGCAAAGATCAAGAGGTAAGGCGAGGTGCTGGAGATATGATGACGGTGGATCAGGAGAATAGAAAAACGGTGATCTCTATTCTGGAAAAATGTGGTTTCCCTAAGGCAGATGAAGTGGAACGTCAGTCCTACAATGCCATTTTCATGGTATTGCAACATTCGCCTGGATCGATCATGGGGTACTATTATCGAGATGTAGAGCAGGCGGTGGCTAATGGCAAAATAAACCGTTCTACCTTCGCTTTGATGCAGGATAGGCTCTTGATGGACTTCGGGTATAAGCAAGTTTATGGCACACAGATTATGAATGATCAACTATACGAGCTACAAGATCCTGATAATGTAAATGTGCGCAGAGCCGAAGTGGGCTTGGGGCCAATCGAAACCTATGTGAAGTACTTCAATCTCGATTATGAAGAGGAAATAAAGCGCATGAAAAATCAAACTAATGCGAAAAAATAGTCTCCCTATCCTGATTCTTTCCCTGGGTGCGCTTCTGACTTACCTATTTTGGCCAGAACCTAGCTTAGAGGAGCAGATGCAAAACCGTCATGTCCCAGCGGTTGGAATTGGTGTGATAGAGGAGGGAAAGGTAATCCGGAGTGAGGTAATAGGTGAGTTGGAAGCAGGTGTAGTCGCTGCTCCCAATGCAATCTTCAATGTGGCCTCTTTGACTAAGCCTGTATTTGCCATGCTAGTCTTAAAACTGGTCGAGCTTTGGGAATGGGATTTAGATGCTCCTATCCATCCACACTGGATTGATCATGAAATAAAGGAGGATGTTCGCCATGAACTATTGACCACCCGAATTCTGCTGAGTCATCAATCTGGTTTCCCAAATTGGCGATGGAATCATCCAAGTGGGAAGCTCGCTTTTGAGTTTGATCCAGGTACGCGTTATCAATACTCTGGAGAAGGTTTTGAATATTTGAAAAATGCCATTCAACATAAGATGGGTAAGCCATTACAATCTTTAGCGGATTCACTTCTCTTCTCGCCACTTGGATTGTCTCATACCAGCTTGGTCTGGGGAGCGGATATGGAGCAACGGCCCTTTGCTAAATGGCATGATAAGAGCGGAGGAGTATATGATACCTACAAGCGAAAGGAAGGTTTGGCAGCAGATGATTTGTTGACCACAATTGGTGATTATTGTACGTTCAGTTTGGATGTGATCAATGGCGCTGGACTTTCTCCTGCCTTGTACGAAGATATGATTAGTCCCCAAGTAAAAGTGAACCGGAAAGTAGATTACGGTCTGGGCTGGCTTGTGGTCAAAGATTTGCCAAATGCAGAATATGCCTTGGTACATTCTGGTGCGGATCAAGGTGTTCGAACCATGGTTGTTTTGCTGCCGAAGTCAAAATCGGGTGTGGTTGTCTTCACTAATGGAGATAAAGGGAATAAGATTGTTCGGCGTTTGATGCGTGAAAACTGTCCTTACGGACGTGAGATCCTCGGTGCGCTCTAGCATTGTTTCCTGTTGTGACCTGCCCTCTATTTTTGTATCTTCCCTAAATGAATGTAAAGGCGAAAAACCACTTTCCTCCATTGGCGGTGCTAATGGTAGGAGCTCTAGCAGCTTGTTCTAAAACGGATTCTCCCCATCCAACTTTTCCTAAGATTTTTGATGATCGTTTAGCCATTGAACTTATAGCTGAACAGCCTGATATAGTTACTCCCATCGGATTAGCCATTGATCAAAACGATGTGATCTATGTACTTGAATCCCATACGCATACCCCTCCGAGCGACTATTCTGGTCCTAAGTATGATTTGATCAAGAGAGGGGTAGATCAAAATGAAGATGGTGTACCGGAAGAGTGGTCGATCTATGCAGATAGTGTTCAAGATGGTATGAACCTAGCTATATTACCTGATGGGCAGTTAATTTGTGTGCAAAAGGATCAGGTGCTGGCCTTCAGGGATACCAATGGAGATGGAGTAGGAGATCAGCATACTTCTCTATTGGTAATGGACCCGCCAGACAATATATATGATCACGCAGGACTATTGGGCGTAGCCTTCGATGACCAGTACTTGTATATTTCCAGAGGAAATACGGGGAGTAATTTTTGGAAAATACGGGGGAGTGATGGGAGTGAAGTGGAAGGCTACGGAGATGGAGGAAACGTTTTGCGATGCCGTTGGGATGGTTCGGAAGTAGAAATAATAGCGACAGGTTTTTGGAATCCTTTTGACTTAACGGCCACTTCGGATGGACGATTGTTGCTCGTGGATAATGATCCGGATAGTCGTGGGCCCAATCGTTTAATAGAAGTCGTCCCAGGAGGAGATTATGGGTACCAGTCTTTATACGGAGGAAGTGGTATCCATCCTTTTTTGGCATGGAATGGTGAACTGCCGGGTACTTTACCCTATGCAGCGGGGATCGGCGAGGCTCCTTCTGGCGTTTTTGATGCATCCTATTCTCATTTGCCTAGACCTTACGCAAAGAGTATGCTTAGTACGATTTGGGAGGAAAACAACATTGTGCATATTCCTTTGCAGGGAGCGCAAAGTTCAATTCAGGGTATGCCAGAGGTTTTGGTGCAAGGGGATAGTACATTTCATCCGGTAGCATTGGCGAGTAATTCGAAGGGTGATATTTATTTGACAGATTGGGTGGTTCGGCAATATCCCAACCATGGTTCCGGAAAAATCTGGCGGATCAAAGCCAAGCAAAGGGAGCGCAAACCCGCTAATCGAGGAAACACTGACGATAAGCTGGGACGAGGATATTACGGGGAGCAATTTGACAAGTATAAGGAACAATTAGCTTCAGAGGATCGCTTCCTGCGAGCCATTGCTAGGTATGATTTGCAGTCCTGGGAAAATAAGGCGGATGTATTGTCACTTTTGCAGGAGGAGTCTTCCGCTTTGCGCTTGGAAGGCCTCTTGATTTCAACTGCTGCAAAGCACGCGATTGATGGCGCGACTTTGCTAAACTTACTGCGAGATGAATCCATGGAAGTCCGTCGACAAGGACTCATTTACATAGCAAAATCATCCCGCACAGATCTATTACCTGATCTTAGAAAGGCGATGCAGGAAGGCTCCATCACACCTGATCTATTGGCTACCTATCTAGCGACTATCCGCCATTTGCAGCCAGCTTTCGTTTCGGCCTATCAAAACAAATCCTTTCCTAAGTCTAGAGATTTACCGCGTAAGCTTCCGGAGGGTTTTATTGCTGATTTGATCAAAGATGCGAGTATCCCGGAGGAAGTTCGTGCCGCTGCCTTGATTTACTTAGACGAGCCAGAACAACATTTATCCTTACTCCTAGCTACGCTTAAAGGTGCTAGTCCGAAAGTGAAATCATCTATTTTTCAGCTACTTAGAAACATCGATCAAGAGACTGTAGCAGAAGTGCTTTTAACCGAAGCCTTGTCAAAATCGAATGATTGGGAACGTAGAGCTCAAGCACTAGTAGCACTTAACGATCAGTCTAGCAGGTACTGTGAAACCTTGTCATCGCTGATGGAGGAGCCCTCGGAATTGCTACAAGCTGTTGTGCTCCGCTATTTGGAACGTTGTGGAACCAAAACATTGAATGCTATCGCTCGGGATGATTTCTCCTCAAGAATGGAACAGATTTGGCAAAAGGCAAGTAATCCCGCTACGGTAACATTACAGTCCGATAAAACTGAAGATTGGGTACAATTGGTCAAGGGAGATGGAGATCCCCAGATAGGTGAAATGATATTTCAATCTTCGTGGGCTATTTGTCAAACCTGTCACCAGGTAGAGGGTTGGGGAGGCGTAATTGGGCCTGATCTATCGCATATTGGGAGTAGTAAATCTGTAGAGCAGTTGGTTAGAGCCATTGTAGATCCTAGCGCGGAAATTGCCCCGGAATGGCAAGGCTGGTTTGTGACTAGTCAAGAAGGAAAAACGCATTACGGACGGCAAATTGATGTAGGATTACATAGCGTAGAATTGATGTTGTTGGATGGAGAATTTGTCACTTTCAAGGAACCTAAGGACTATGGGATTTCTCCCAACTCTCTAATGACACCAAGCCTGCAGAATAATCTAAGTGCGGCTGAATTCAATGATTTGATCCACTATCTCGTAAGCTTAAAATGACCCTCATGAAAAGAAGAAATTTTTTAAAAGAAACCGTGATAGCTACTGCTGGACTCGGATTGTCCTCTGCCGGTTTAGCTGAATCACGTCCTATTTTGGCCGCAAACCAGGAGATAGAATTGGCCATTGCTACCATCTGCCTAGATGGATTTGGTGATCATAATTTTGAACCTACTTTTGAACTCCTGCCGCAAATTGGCATCCGGAATGTCGAGTTCAATGTTTGGTACCCACGCAATATTACACCGGCTGGGATTAAGAGCATTCGCAATCGGTGCTATCAAAAAGGTCTGCGGCCAATTAGTTTACAGGGAAGTTCTTTTGGAAGTGGGGGTAATAATGTTGTGAAGGACGTCTCGCATAAACTATGGTTGATGGCGCAGGCGCAGGCCATAGGGGCAGGAGTTGTCAAGTTTACGGGTTCTAAGCGAGGGACCAATGGAGGCTTAGAGAATGTGATTAAGGTATTAAAGGAGCTAGCACCAGCTGCTGAGGATATGGATGTTCTAGTGGTGGTGGAAAATCATGCCAACAATAACATTGAAACGATTGAAGACTATGACGCTATTTTCCAAGCAGTGGATTCGAGTCACGTCGGTATGTGCTTAGACATGGGCCATTTTGATGGGGCTGGCGTGAATAACTTCGATGTGATCAAGAAGTATCATAGCAAGGTCTTGCATGTAGATATTAAGGATACCACTGCTTTCGGTACCTACAAGACGGTTCCACTGGGTTCTGGCGCTACGGATTGTGTAGGAATAGTCAAGGACCTGATCAAACGGGGATACAAAGGTTACCTAGTCATTGAGCAGGCGCCACCGATGAAAGACTTAGATATAGTGCAAGAAATGAGTCGGATCAAGGAAGTATTTCAGCCGCTGATTCAATGAGTTATATTACTGATCTGCAAAAAAATGGCTTAATGCTGTAATAATTTTCTGCTAAAACATTTCGTTCCTACTTTTATCCTACACCTAGTAGGTCATCCTTGTCTGTTATCCTAGTTATAACATTTTATCAACGATCAGTGAAACGGCTCTTTTGCCGTTATTTTCCCTTCGTTTTTGCTAAGCCTCGTTCAAGTCTTACATATCAATAAGTCTAAACTCTTTCTTATGAAGCCAAAAATCCTTGTAAGCTTTGTCTTATTACCTGTATTCCTTTTTGCTCAAAACTACCAACAGTCTGACCAACTCAAGATCGATCAGATTGGATACTGGCCTACAGCAAATAAGATAGCAGTCATTTCACAAGCTCAATCGGGCTACAATGCTCCTGAGACTTACGAACCCTCTTCCACCTTACAAATTCGTTCTTTAGCGGATGATGCCGTCGTTTTTTCGGGCGATATAGCTGCCTGGAAGAGTGGCCAGGTCCATGAACAGTCAGGAGATAAAGCCTGGCATTTTGATTTCTCAGATCTGCAAACGCCGGGGGAATACTATGTCTACGATCCAGTCAATCAGGTGGGATCATATGCGTTCAAAATTGCCGATGATATCTATAACGAAGCCCTAAAGTTAGCTGTACGTACCTTTTATTACCAACGTTGTGGCACCGATAAGCCCGCTGCTTATGCTGGAGCAGAATTTGCTGATGGAGTGAATTTTATGGGGACTCAACAAGACACGGATTGCCGCCTATACAGCAATACAGACCCCTCAACCAGTCGCGACTTGCAAGGTGGATGGTTTGATGCTGGTGATTACAATAAGTATGTCAACTTTGCCTACCAGCCGATGGTGGATTTACTCTTTGCTTACTTATATTATCCCGATATCTGGACAGACGATTATAATATTCCTGAAAGTGGGAATGGAGTCCCGGACTTATTGGATGAGTTAAAGTGGGAATTGGATTGGTTGTTGCGTATGCAAGAAGACGATGGTGGTATATTGAGCGTAGTAGGTGGCGGCTATGTGTCTCCTCCCTCCGCTGAAACGGCTCCTAGGTTCTACGGACCAGCTACTACAGCGGCTTCCTTCAGTGCCGCTACTATGATGGCTTTGGGCTCGATTGTTTTTGAGGAAGTGGGAAATACTTCCTATGCAAGCACGCTGTTGAATTCGGCCATTGAAGCTTATGACTGGGCAGTGAATAATCCCAATAAGGCCTTCTATAATTCTGGTCAGTTGGCCGCAGGTGAACAGCAATTGGATGACTACAACACGAAAATGCGGCAATTGACATCAGCCATCTTCCTGTATGCCAAAACAGGGGAGGGGGGCTACCAGACGTTCGTTAACAACAATTATGCCGATAGCCATTTGAAGGAATGGGGGTGGGCCAGTATGTATGAGGAGCCTTACCATAAAGCCATGTTATTTTATACCCAGCAATTTGGGGTTAGCTCGTCCGTAGCCGATGATATCATTGGTGTGTATGTTAATAGTGTCAAAAATGCTGGAGATCATTTACCAAGCTATCAAAACGGTGAAGATCCCTATCTCGCCTATCTCGGTACCCAAAACTATACCTGGGGTAGTAATAACACCAAAGGAAGTCAAGCGAACATTTACCTCAATATGATTCATTTTGGTTTAGATACAGACAATGATGAAACTTATAAGGCTGCCGCGGCTGGATTTGTCCATTATTTCCATGGACTGAACCCTATCAATTTAGTCTACCTCACTAAGATGGAAGCGTATGGAGGAGATAATAGTTGCCAGGAAATGTATCATAGCTGGTTTGGTGATGGTACCGCTTGGGATAATAACCCACCTCCCGCTTACGTAGTAGGTGGACCCAATCCAAGCTATAGCATGGATGGCTGCTGCAACACCAATAGCTGCGCCAACCTCAACAACCTTTGCGATACCGGTTCCCTCACGCCTCCTTTTGGCCAGCCTGCCCAAAAGGCTTACAAGGACTTTAATACCTCCTGGCCACAGAACTCCTGGCAATTGTCAGAGCCAGCCATTTATTACCAGTCTTCTTACATCAAGGTTCTAGCCGCCTTTACGGCTACGGCTACGCCCACCTCAGCTGAGGATCCGGCTCGGGCTCCATTGAAAGTTACTATTTTCCCTAATCCCACTCGAGGCCAGTTACAACTTAATGCTTTGGAAGAGGGGATAAAGGGGGTAAAACTCTTTGGTGCCACGGGCCGCTTGATTTGGCAGGAAGAGCGAGAAGATTTTCCGCAGACATGGGAATTGTCTTTGGAGCGATTTGATCCAGGCTTGTATTTGTTGGAGATAGAGGGGCGATCAGGAAAAAGAGTGGTGAAAAAGGTGGATCGATTCTAAATTTTCGCCATCATACGCTACACATCCGAAGTGGGTTGGTCGAAATTAGGCAGATTTTGCCAATATGACTTCCCCGTTTTTGGATATTCGTTTTATCTCGTTGCGTAGTAACTTTTGTCTCTGTGCTACAATGGATTGACCAAACTCGTG
>JABSSL010000060.1 GCA_013214355.1 Saprospiraceae bacterium
GATATAATCGGCATGGGCCCTTTGGCCTCCGTTTCGCTACGCTCCACTACGGCCAAAGGGCCGATGAAAGAGAGAGAAAACTCTCAATTTAAACTGTCCGGCTAAAGCGGACCACCTCAAGGTGTGGTTGTTATGGAATTGGGTTTTCTAAAAACTTGGTCAATCACGCTCTGAGCAATTGAGGCCTTCATATAGGATAAACAACACAAAAGCCCTGACTGATTAGTCAAGGCTTTCGTTTTATGAGTTTTACCAAAGAAGAAAGATTATCCTCTTCCGTGGCACTGTTTATACTTCTTACCACTTCCGCAAGGGCAAGGATCATTACGCCCCACTTTCTTGTCTACTCTCTTGAAAGTGGTTGGTTTTGATCTGTTTTTACTTACCCCTTCTGCAGCAGCTCTAGCAGCTTCCTCTTCACCCGTGCGATGGGTTCTCATCTTACTGGTATCCGTCTTCTGCTCTCGAGCTTGTTCCAAGCCGCGGTTATCTTGCAGAGATCCCTTAGCCAAGTACGCCGTAACGCTTTGGTTAATGACAAAGATGAGCTCCTCGAACAAGTTGAAGGCTTCCATCTTGTATACGACCAGTGGATCTTTCTGTTCGAAAGAAGCAGCCTGTACCGATTCTTTCAATTCATCCATCGAACGCAAGTGCTCTTTCCATTTTTCATCAATGATGGAAAGTGTAACCGCTTTTTCGATATCACGAACTACTGACTTTCCACCACTTTTCACGGCCGCTTCGATATCAGCAGTAACCGCTAATGGATGGGAACTACCGTCGGTGAATGGCAGTAGAATTCGTTTGTATCTATGGAACTGTTTTTCGTATACATCCTTAATGGCTGGCATCAAGGCATCTGTGATCTGGCTGAATTTCCGATCGTAGAATTCATTAAACTGTATGTAGAAATCATTGGTTAGATCCTCCACGCGGCCTTCTTTGAAATCACTTGCCTCCATTTTAGGATCAAAACCAATCATACTCAACATTTCTCGACGGAAAGATTCAACATCTCCATTTTGCTTGTGAGAATAGACTAGACTTTCCAATAGAGAGTGGAACATATTGGCAAGGTCCACTGTCAATCGATCCCCAGACAAAGCATTCTTCCTCTTCTTGTAAATGGCTTCCCGCTGGATATTCATTACATCATCATATTCCAGCAATCGCTTACGAATTCCGAAGTTATTCTCCTCAACCTTCTTCTGCGCTCTTTCGATCGATTTAGTTACCATTGAGTGCTGGATCACTTCCCCCTCTTGGTGTCCCATTCTATCCATCAAGCCTGCGATACGCTCAGACTGGAAGAGGCGCATTAGACGATCTTCCAAGGATACATAGAACTGAGAACTACCCGGATCACCCTGACGACCAGAACGACCACGAAGCTGCCTGTCAACTCGGCGAGAATCGTGCCTTTCCGTACCAATAATGGCTAATCCACCTGCATTTTTAACCTGATCGGATATCTTGATATCCGTACCCCGACCCGCCATGTTGGTCGCGATGGTGACCTTACCAGGCTTACCTGCTTCAGCCACAATCTCTGCCTCTCGCTGGTGTTGTTTGGCGTTCAGGACGTTGTGATCGATGGCGCGTAGCCGCAAAGTTCGACTGAGTCTCTCCGAAACATCCACTGAGGTAGTACCTACCAAGATAGGACGACCAGCCTTACTTAGTTTCACGATGTCTTCGATAACCGCGTTGAACTTCTCACGCTCTGTTTTGTATACCAGGTCTTCCTGGTCATCTCTTTGAATGGGTCGATTTGTAGGAATTACTACAACATCCAATTTATAGATTTCCCAAAGCTCACTAGCTTCCGTCTCAGCAGTACCAGTCATCCCCGCGAGCTTGTGATACATCCGGAAGTAGTTCTGCAAGGTTACGGTCGCATAGGTTTGCGTAATATCTCCAACCTTTACATTTTCTTTTGCCTCTAAGGCTTGGTGAAGACCATCAGAGTAGCGTCGGCCTTCCATCATACGTCCTGTTTGCTCATCGACGATCTTTACTTGACCATCAATGACCACATACTCGTCATCCCGCTCAAACAAAGTGTAAGCCTTCAGTAATTGGCTGATCGAGTGCAAACGCTTAGACTTAACCGCAAAATCTTGAGCTAATTTATTTTTGGCTTCAGCTAACTCATCACTAGTCAGTTCTTCGTTGCTTTCGATCTCCATCATTCCAGTCGCAATATCTGGAAGGATAAAGAAATTGGCATCTTCACTACCACGAGCCAGAAACTCCGAACCTAGCTCCGTTAACTCTACGTTTCTATTTTTCTCATCAATGGTGAACAAGAGCGGCTCATCTACCAAGTGCATATTCTTGGATTGCTCCTGCATATAGAAGTTTTCCGCCTTTTGTAGATTTACCTTGATCCCTTCTCCACTTAGGAATTTGATCAACGGACGGTACTTTGGTAGTGCTCGATACGCACGAAGAAGGGCCATCCCTGCCTCTCCTTCCTGATAACCTAACTTGTCTTCTTTGAAGAGTTGTTTGGCTTCGGTTAGATACTGCGTAGCTAGTTTTCGTTGACCAGCAATAAGGCTTTCGACCTTTGGTTTGAGGGCTAAGTATTCTTGATCTTCAGTACCCTTGGGAACGGGACCAGAAATAATCAATGGTGTACGTGCATCATCAATCAGTACCGAGTCAACCTCATCAATCATAGTGAAATGGTGTTTTCGTTGTACCATTTCATCTACTGATCTCACCATATTGTCACGGAGATAATCGAAACCATACTCATTGTTGGTCCCATAGGTGATATCGGACAAATACGCCTTTCTTCTTTCTTCCGAATGAGGGCGATATTTATCTATACAGTCTACAGTGAGGAACAAAAACTCAAAGATGGGGCCTACCCATTCACAGTCTCGTCGAGCTAGGTAATCGTTCACCGTGATCACGTGCACCCCTTCTCCGGAGAGTCCATTTAGGTAGGCAGGAAGCGTTGCCACCAAGGTCTTACCCTCACCAGTGGCCATCTCTGCAATCTTACCATCGTGAAGCACCATCCCTCCAATCAACTGCACATCATAGTGCAACATATTCCAGGTGATCTCTCCACCTGCTGCTGTCCAGGAGTTTTTCCAGAAGGCCTTATCTCCTGAGATGCTGATGTAGCTCTTATTGGTATTAGAAGCTAAGGCACGATCATGGTCGGTAACGGTAACTTCCAAGGTTTCATTTTTACTGAAACGTCGGGCTGTTTCTTTTACCACTGCAAAAGCTTCCGGTAATATTTCTTTCAGAATAACTTCTAAATGCTTATCTCTTTCTTCGAGTAACTCATCGATCTGAGCATATAGATTTTCCTTTTCAAGCAGATCCTCCTCATCGGTAGCTTGCTGACGGATATTAGCAATATCTTCATTGATGCCGCTTAAGTGCTCGGCAATGCTTTCTCGGAACTCATACGTCTTATTCCGCAATTCATCATTGCTCAAACTCTGAAGCTCTTCAAAGATCTCATTGATCTCATGCACGATAGGCATGTAAGTCTTTACGTCCCTTTCGTATTTGGTACCAAAGACCTTTTTCAGAGAATTAGTGATCGATTTAAACATATATATCTTTAATTTCTTCTATTTCTTTTGGATCGGTGCCGCAAAGATAAGCATAAGTATGGAGGCATGTCTAACTTTTGCCCTAGGCTTGCGGCAAAATGATGGGCACAATTCATACCAATAGCCAGAAAGATGACATTTTGGCATTCAAAAACATAACAAACTGCTAAGATTACAGGTTTAGGAAAAGAGAGAGAATCCCTATGAAGGGACGATCACTTGGAAAATCATTACAAAGATAATACCTACAAGAAGCATGGAATCATACGATTGGAAATTGAGCTTGCCGGCGAGTGTGAAGTTTGGAATGGCTGGACTCTTATTGATTTGTTGTACCGCTTGCGGAAACCAAGATGGCAAGAAAGATATCCGGGATTATTATTACCCTATCCGACAACTGGAAGATGGAATGGTGTATGAATACAGGTCTGTTGGAAAGGATTCTCTCCCTCCCGTGTATTGGTATTATCGCTCTTTTATTGAAGAGGATGGCGTTTTTTTGACTGCTACCTATTATGAGCATGACCTTATTCCGCGGCAGTTGGCCAAAGAGGAGATGGTAAGCAATGGAGTGATTCAGAATGACCTGGCTTTATTTGTGACTGATTCATTGGGTAAGCAGCAACCGTTAAACACGGATGTGCTTGCAGGAAACATATTTCCTTTCAAGGTTAGTAAAGAAGGGGGCGTATTTTTATATAAGATTCAGATCAGTTCACCAGATGAACCGCATCTGGTTACAACACTGATCAAAAATCGTCGTTATGTAGGTGACACTACTTTCGTTTTCAACAAGAAAAAGCTTCCTAGTGTAGCCTTTGAAGTAAAGGAGTTGGTGGAGTTAGATGATAAAGAGCAAGGCGGGATGGAGCCACAATGGGAAGGCAGAGAAATATATGCCAAGAATATAGGTCTTGTTTTCTACGAAAAACAATTAGGAGAAACCCCACTCACCTACGCCCTATTTGACCGATATCCGATGACCGTGCTAGAAGAAAAGTTCAAGCAAATGATGTCAGCGGAAAATACCTATGAACAAAATTAAACCCAATGAATCGTTCACTCATTATTGGTATCCTATTCGTATTGATTGGGCCGCCGGTGCTTCGCGCACAGCTAGAGGCTCCAGCTTTACTGTGCGTTAGCAATGATACCTTGGTATGGGATCTCCCGACCGTGAGTTGTGCTAGCCCAGATGGCTATCGTATTATGGCTAGTGAATCGGAAGCCGGACCTTACAGTGAGCTTACCACTATTACAGATATTGCGCAGACCTCTTTTTTTCATGCTGATGCGGGTATTGCAACCTGGTTTTACTATATGGAAACCATTGCCAATTGTCCGGGGGTTAATCCGATGCAATCTGACACATTGGATAATCGGAACCCTGAAGTTCCTCTATTCCGCTACGTAACAGTGGAAAATGGTCAAGTCTTAATGGAATGGGATCCAAGCCCTTCTCCTGAAGTAATTGCTTATGTGATTTCAAGAAATACGAATATGGGGACCAGTATCATTGATACGGTTTCTAATGGCCTCATGTATACGGACCTTAATGCTAGCCCTGATGTGGGTAAGGAAACTTATTTTGTGGTGGCTATCGATGCCTGTGGTAATGCGAGTCTTACGGCGCCCCTGCATGAAACTATTTTCTTGGAGACTAATGCTTTAGATAGTTGTGAACAGGCCATTGAATTGTCATGGAATCTTTATCAGAATTGGGATGGGGGGATAGCCGAGCATACTATTCTACTGAGCGAGAATGGTGGTCCTTTTGATCCTATCGCCTCGGTTGCGGGTACGGTTAATTCGTATGTATTTGATCAGGCTAGAGGAGAGGTGTTGTATTGCTTTAAGGTCGTAGCAACGCAAGTAGGTACCAGTGTGGTTTCTAGTTCAAACGAAACTTGTACAAGCATTTCTGTGGTGGATCCAGTGGATCGGCTGAATTTGTTGAATGCTAGTATCAGTCCTAGCAATGAGTTTATAGTTGATTGGCAAATCAATTCAAATGCAGAGCTACAGTCGGCTGAATTGTTATCTGAGACCGCAGGAGTTGCGGCTAGTCAATCTTTGTTGACTGGCGGGGCTTTAATGGCTGAGAATACATTCTTAGATACACAGACTGATCCCTCACAAGCGTTTGCTGTTTTCTCCATTACGACGGAGGATTTATGTGGAGAGCTTAAAAACTCCAACAGTGTTCAGACTATTTTTCTGACTGCTGAAGCTGCAGATGGTGCAACCAATCAATTACAATGGACTCCGTATCTAAATGGTTTATTACAGTCTTTGGAGTATGAAATTTACCGGATTGTTGATGGAGTAGAAACCTTGGTTAGTGTGGAGACTAATGGTGTTCAGTCTCTAAGTGATCAGGTCAGTGTGGATGGAGCTTCTAGTACGGAGGTTTGTTATTACATTTTGGCAAAAGCTCGAATTGAACTGCCGGGAGGAGAATTGAGAAGTGTCGTTTCGCGATCCAATACTGTTTGTGTTATGCCAGTGGCTCCCTTCTATATTCCCAATGTCTTTGCTCCGGAGGGGGTAAATCAGGTGTTTCGACCAGCCTTAGCCTTTGGGATGTTGGAGGAATATCAAATGGATATATTTGATCGCTGGGGTGGCCATGTATTTCTCAGTAGGGATATTGAGGTTGGTTGGAATGGGCAGAGTAACGGAGAACCATTAGCTTCTGGCTTATATATCTATCGAATTCAGTGGCGCCAAACAGGAGGAGAATTAAGGGAGGTGTCAGGAGGGGTGAACCTCCTTAGATAGGGATAGGTTGACTATAGCAAAGATGCAGGTAATGTCATATCTTTGCACGCTTAAGAAATTTGCCGAAGACGGAGAAAATTGAATTATGATGCTAGATAGGACGAAGGCGCCGGTAATCCGGATGCCCGAAGATGTGCAACTCCCAAAATATCAAAAACATCTATTAGATAATGGTATCCCGGTATACGAGGTTCATTTGGGGACGCAGGAAGTAGTGAAGTTGGAATTGGTTTTTAATGCTGGAAGGCCTTTCGAGCACAAGCAATTAGTAGCCAGAGCTACTACTAGTTTGTTGAGAGAGGGAACTGCTACCCATTCAGGATCTGAGATTGCAGAACTGTTCGATTTCTATGGATGTAGCCTGAGTCTTCCCTTCAATTTAGATACAGCTAATGTTGTCGTTTACAGCTTAAGTCGATACCTGGATCAGGTCTTACCCATCTTGCAAGATATTTTGGAGAATCCTTCCTTTTCGACTGCTGAGTTAAAGTCCTTCGTACATCGTAAACAGCAGCTCTTGAAGGAAGATCTCACTAAGAATGAGGTGGTAGCTTATCGAACGATTACAGATCTTATTTTTGGATCGAAGCATCCTTATGGCTACAACAGCGTAGAAGAAACCTATGCGGCATTACAACGGGAAGATCTACAAAAGCATTTTGATCGAACTTACACGATAGATAATTGTATAATTTTCTTGAGTGGTAAGACGTCTCCCGCCCATATTCAGTCCCTCAACAAGTATATTGGTAGATTAAGTAGAACTGGTGGTAAGGTTAGCACAAGCTTTCCCACGCTTCCTACGGTTACTGAAGCACATTTTCTTGAACGTCCTGAGACCATTCAAACTGCACTCCGGATGGGCCGAAAATTATTCAATCGACAGCATGAAGATTACTGTGGAATGTATGTGTTAAACGCGCTGTTGGGAGGGTACTTTGGTTCTAGGTTAATGGCTAACATTCGGGAAGACAAGGGGTATACCTATCATATTTTTTCGCAATTGGATGTGATGAAATTTGATGGATATTTATATATTGGAACAGAGGTAGGTAATGAATTTGTGGCAGCAACGCGAGATGAAATCTATAAAGAGCTTGCTTTATTAAGAGACAAAGCTGTTTCCGAACAAGAACTAGAAATGGTTAAGAACTACCTGATTGGGACCTACTTAACCATGATAGATGGCCCGTTTCAAGCAAGTGAATTGATCAAGACTATTGTGTTAGAGGATTTGTCGGAAGATTTTTTCTCAAAACTGGTCCAAACAACACGAAATATAACAGCTAAACAACTACAGGATTTAGCTAACAAATATTTACAAGAAGGCGATATTTGGCAGGTCAGTGTAGGTGCGCCAATGAAAAACTAAGGAATTCCTATAACGCCCTGTTTTTCTTGAGAATATCCTTTCTTTTTACGTAAAATTTGTGTTGCTTTGCGCCAAAGAAAACTTCACCTCAGACACGCTTTAACAGAAACACTAAACCAAAAGTGCATGTTTGGCGGTCGCGCTTTAGGCATGAAGAATGCCTTATTTATTGAAAAATAAATTCTTTGATCGCCGATAAAGACCTCCAGACAGGTACATAAGGAGAAACAGATTTAATGAAATTATTCAGTTTTTTCAAGCAGGAGTTAGCAATTGATTTGGGTACTGCCAATACGCTAATTATCCAGGATGGCAATGTGGTCGTGGATGAACCTTCTATTGTCGCTATTAACCGGCGAACAATGGAGACGATTGCTGTGGGTAATAAGGCGATGCAGATGCACGAAAAAACACACGAATCGATAAAGACGATTCGACCCCTGAAGGATGGTGTGATCGCCGACTTTCAAGCGGCTGAAAGTATGATTGAGGGAATGATCAAAATGATCGGGGCTAAGCGCCGATTCTTCTCTCATTTGAAAATGGTGATTTGTATTCCTTCTGGGATTACAGAAGTGGAAAAACGTGCTGTTTTTGACTCTGCAGATCATGTAGATTCTAAAGAAACTTACCTTATACACGAACCGATGGCTGCAGCATTAGGTATAGGCCTAGATGTGGAAGAGCCAATCGGAAATATGATCATTGATATTGGAGGGGGAACCACCGAAATTGCGGTTATCGCCCTATCGGGTATTGTTTGTGACCAATCCATCCGAACGGCTGGAGATGAGTTTACGGCTGATATCATGAGTTACATGAAGCGCCAGCACAATGTACTTATCGGGGAGAGAACTGCAGAGCAGATCAAAATTCACGTAGGTTCAGCTTTACATGAGCTGGAAACTCCACCCGAGGATTACGCGGTGAATGGCCGAGATCTAATGACCGGTATTCCCAAGCAGATCAAAGTGTCCTACAGTGAGATTGCTCATTCTTTAGACAAGTCGATATCTAAGATCGAAGATGCAGTACTAAGAGCCCTGGAGACTACACCTCCAGAATTGGCTTCAGATATCTATCGTACTGGCTTGTATTTGACCGGAGGGGGAGCCTTACTTAGAGGTTTGGACAAGCGAATCTCTCAAAAGACTAAATTGGATGTTCATATTGCGGAGGATCCCTTGCGTGCCGTTGTACGTGGAACAGGTATTGCACTGAAAAACACGGATCGTTTTTCATTTTTGATCGATCGCAAGAGTGTCTAGCATAGTCTTTACTTCGATAAGACTGATAATCCCAACTATTCCCGGTCTATCATTTAGATGATACTAACGGCAAAAGTATATGAGTAATCTGCTACAAGCCTTTTCCAAACTTAGTGGATTTGCACTCTTCCTTCTCCTGGAGGTCATTTGCTTTGCTTTGATCATTCGCTTCAATAGTTATCATCAACAAGTAGCCTTAAGTTCGGCCAATAAGTATATGGGGAACTTATCTGAGACCGCAGATGAGTTTGAGGATTACCTACACTTGAATGAAGAAGTGGAGCGTTTGCGCGCAGAAGTTGCTCGCCTACGTACACAGGAGGGGAATGCGATGTACAGGGACTTGGATACGGCTTATGCTTCTTTTGATACCATTGCTCAGCATTTTATCTACATAGACGCCGATGTGGTTAGTAAAACCTTTTTAGGAAGGCGGAACTATATCACCTTAAATCGCGGCAAGAAGCATGGAGTGGAACCTCATATGGGCGTAGTGGATGATCAAGGCATTGTTGGGGTAGTTCGAAGTGCTTCCAATTACCATTCACGGGTCATGACTATCTTTCACCCGGACGCTAGAATTAGTGCAAAACTTAAGGGGACGGGATTGTTTGGCTCTTTGACATGGGATCCTGATGAACAGGATTATTTTCATATGATCCTACAGGATATTCCGACACACCATACGCCATCCAAAGGAGATACAGTACTGACCAGTGGATATTCCATTCTATTTCCCCCTGATGTAATGATTGGAAAGATCGATGACGTCAAAAAAGAGTCTGGGGCGTCCAGTCATTTTATAAAAGTGAAACTCGCTAATGATCTTAGGGCCATTCGATATGCCTATGCGATCAAAAATTTAATGAAGAACGATTTATCCGAACTAGAGGAAGAGTAATATTATGGAGGGAATTGTCGCTAATGTACTTCGGTGTGTATTCTTCTATTTGCTGCAAGTTTTGTTCCTGAAGCGGCTTTCGACAGGTTTTGAGGGCTACTTATACTGGAACGTACTATTTTATCCATTATTCATCCTATTACTTCCATTCCGTACGCCACGATCCTTATTGTTGTTGATTGCTTTTGCTTTTGGACTGCTAATAGATGTAGCATACGATTCTCCAGGCGTCCACGCCAGTGCCTTGGTTTTCACGGCTTATATGCGTGATGTGATCATAAAGTTAGACTGGATGGTGCCCAGAGATGGATACAAGATAACCTCAACCCCTACAATTAAAGACTTAGGGCTACCCTGGTTTCTGAGATATTTGAGCATATTATTGGCTTGCCATATTGTATTTTATTTTACCATGGAGGTTTTTGTTCCGGCTCAAATTCTGGAAATCTTGCAGAAGAGCTTTTTTACCTATATATTATCTATGGTCTTTATATTGATCTACATGTTGATCTTTAGACCCTCTCAATAATAAGCTGTGACAAGTTCGAATAACCATAGAGCAACCTACATTCGCTGGGTCTTCATGATTGGGGCCTTGATGCTAATCTTTAAAGCTGGACAATTACAGCTATGGGATAGCTCTTTCCGTTCTAAAGCTGACGCAGCTACGATCGGGGAATACGTGATGTATCCTTCGCGGGGCTTGATCTATGATCGGAACGATAGCCTGCTTGTGAATAATGATTATATCTATGATCTTATGGTCACCTATAATCAGGTGGATCGTGACATGGATACGCTCAAATTTTGTCAACTCCTAGGAATTACCAAGTCTGAATTTACCAAGCGACTAAATAAAAACTGGGGAGACGTCCGCTATTCTAAATCGGTTCCTTATGTGTTTCTAGATAAGATCTCGGTTGAAACCTATGCACGTTTTCAAGAGACTTTATATGAATTTCCTGGTTTTTTTCCTCAGGTGAGAAATGTTAGGGGGTATCCTCATGCTACTTCGCCCCACCTGCTGGGTTATATCCGGGAAGTCAACAGAAAGGAACTTCAGACAAAAGTTTTTGATGAATCAAAGGGTAATGATTCTCTGCCGGTCTATGCCCTGGGAGATTATATTGGTGCAAGTGGTCTTGAGAAACAGTATGAAGAGCACTTAAGAGGTAAAAAAGGCCTGCGTTTGGTATTAAAAGACAATATGGGTAGAGAAGTAGGGGACTATAACGATCGCAAGAGCAATATTCCTGCCATCTCTGGAAGTAATTTGCACACCACTATCGATCTACGTCTTCAGAAATATGGAGAGCGATTAATGTCTAATAAAATTGGTAGTATCGTTGCGATCGAACCAGAAACGGGTGAGATACTGGCTATGGTAAGCACACCAACCTACGACCCCAACGAGCTAACGATCAATAAGGATCGAGGTCGGATCTATGCCAAATTGCAAAAAGATTCTTTGAATCCACTGTTTAATCGCAGTCTTATGGCGCAGTACCCTCCAGGGTCACTCTTTAAACCCTTGGTGGCGCTAGTTGCCCTAGAAGATACACTCATTACCCCCAAAACGACTATTTCTTGTCAGGCAGGTTATTACGTGAATGGACAGAAGTTGACGGGCTGTCACCATCACGCAACTTGTACTTCGGTGGCCTCTGCGATCCAGCATTCCTGCAATGCCTATTTTGTCAATGTGTTCCGTCGGATCGTGGATCAAGCAGGTGCTCAACAACCCTCCTTGGGTTTGGATCATTTCAATGGTTATCTAGAAGATTTTGGATTAGGGCATAAACTTGGGATTGATTTTCCTGGTGAGCAGGTTGGAAACTATCCGTCCTCTCAATATTTTTCAGAAAAAGTATATGCGAATGAATCCAATTGGAAATCTATTTGGATCCGTTCTTTGGGAATAGGTCAAGGAGAACTATTGATGACCAATTTACAGATGGCTAACATGGCGGCCTTGTTAGGAAATCGTGGATATTATGTCAAGCCACACCTAGTAAAACGCATTGTACCTGAGGATAAACCTGCTATTGTATTTGATAATTCTGCTGAAAGGGTAGAACTCGATATCAATAAAGCTCATTTTGAAACGGTAATTGAAGGAATGGAAAGGGTAGTCACCAGTGGTACAGCTACCAGTGCTTACATCCCTGATATCGTTGTCTGTGGCAAGACGGGAACTGCCGAGAATAACCAGCGAGATGGTAAAGATCACTCCATCTTTTTCGCCTTTGCTCCCAAAGACAAACCTAAAATTGCTATAGCAGTTTATGTGGAAAATGGTACTTGGGGAGGGACTTATGCCGCTCCGATTGCGAGTTTAATGATCGAAAAATATCTCCGTGAGGATGGAGAAATCGTAAGTCCTAACCGAAAGTGGTGGGAAAAACGAATGGTTGAAGCTGATTTGATTAGTACCCTGCGTCCTTAGGAGGCACCCTAGGAATGGCGGAAAACAATCACGAATGGATTTCAAAGAAGGTTACCTACCTCTACCCCTCCAACCAGATGGCACTCACCTTAATTTGGCAGGCTTGCTTGCCTGGCTAATCTAAGCGCTGAGAATCAGTAATCCTTCCAGACTAACAATAAGCGATTTTATGGCTAGTAGTTCAACATAATCCTATGCATGTGATGGATGTTGGAACGCTAATTACGAATTGAGCATCGCATTAATGTTAAACCCGTGTAAAGCCTGCTTTCTAAATGACAGTAAAGGAACAATTTTATTTAGAACGTGTTCTACATTTGGATTGATGTAACTAAATTTGCGGTAATACGGTAAACAAGATAATACTTACTCATTGCCGTAGATAGAAGCCATTAATGATGAAAAACGTCAGTATGAATCTCCAAGAAGTGGTGTCTTTTTCAGCGATTAATCGAAAAGAAGAAGTTGAGACCCTCTCAACTACTTTTTTTGATCTTGTAGTGATTGGAGGAGGGGCAACGGGTTGCGGTATTGCCTTAGATGCTGCGTCCAGAGGGATGAAAGTCGCTTTAATTGAGAAGCGTGATTTTGCTTCAGGAACGAGTAGCAAATCTACCAAGCTTATCCATGGCGGATTGCGTTATCTTAAGCAATTTGATATACCCTTGGTGCGAGAGACCGGGACTGAACGCGCAGTTGTACATAAGTTGGCGCCCCACTTAGTACTGCCAGAGAAAATGCTATTGCCATTAATTAAAGGAGGAACTTATGGTAAATGGGCGACCTCATTCGGTCTGTTAGTATATGATCTGCTGGCAGGAGTAGAACGTGACGATAGGCGGAAAATGCTTTCCAAAAAACAAGCCCTCAATCTGGAGCCACTATTAGATGAGGACAAGTTAAAGGGGGGCGGCTTTTATGCTGAATACCGGACGGATGACGCTCGCCTAACCATCGAAATGATTAAGCGGGCGGCACAATTTGGTGCAAAGGCACTCAATTACTGTGAGGCCATTGATTTCTTATATGAAGAGGAACAGATTAGTGGCGTCAAATGTAAGGATACGATTTCAGGCAAATCTTTTTCAATACAGGCTCAGAAGGTTGTATCTGCTGGTGGCCCATGGGTGGATAAAGTACGTCAATTAAATGGTTCCCTTTCAGGTAAACGACTTCATTTGACCAAAGGGGTGCATGTGGTAGTCCCAAAGGAAAAGCTACCCCTCCAGCATTCGGTATACTTTGATGTCCCAGATGGGCGGATGATCTTTGCTATCCCAAGGGGGAAGGTGACTTATATTGGGACGACGGATACCACTTATACAGGTCGTTTGGACCGTATTGTGGTGACAAAAGCGGATGCAAATTATCTTCTCGAAGCAGTGAATAATGCTTTCCCCTCTATTGAATTGGGTATTGAGGATTTAATTTCTAACTGGGCAGGTTTACGGCCCCTCATTCACGAAGAGGGCAAGTCTCCTTCTGAGTTATCTCGTAAGGATGAGATATTCCTTTCACCATCTGGGCTGATTTCGATTGCCGGCGGTAAATTGACAGGGTATCGCAAAATGGCACAGCGAATTGTCGATTTAGTTTCTAAGCAATTATCGGCAGAATCTGATCAAGATTTTGGTCCCTGTAAGACCAAGGAGGTATACCTTACTCATACACCATTTTCTGGGGCAAAAGCTGTACAGCAATACGTACAACGTTTGGAAAAAGCAGTAGTTGAACGAAGTTTGGATCCCTACTACGGTTGGTATTTAACTACCGTCTATGGTGAGCAAAGCCAAGCTATTTTGGACAAGATGCCCGAATTCTCATCAGATAGCCCCGATATTGCATTGGCAAGAGCAGAGGCTTGGTTCACCACACATCATGAGATGGTGAATAGCGCAAGTGATTTTTTTGTACGTAGGACGGGGCGATTGTACTTTGATATCGGTAGTATTGCTGAGGTCAGAGCCTCCATCATGAAAGATTTACAAGATTACCTTGACTGGGATCCTGAGCGGAGGCAAAAGGAAGAGGATGAACTGGATATACTGCTTCATGACGCCACTCATTATTATGATGAAGAGCTTGCCTAAGGCGGCAAATGAAATTTTAGTCAAAAAGGCAACTTCCCGTTTTTTTCCACGTATTTCTTCTTATAGTGCGAATCATAGATCGATGATCGCGAGGCGTAGATAAAGATGCCAAGATCATTGAAATTAGCGAGAAAATAGGATTTCAAAGCCCCAGAAAAGACTGAAGAACTACTTAAATAATAGCTTTTAGAACTTCCTGGTACTAAATATTACAACAAGGTTCGAAGAGTATTAAAAAATGCATATATTCACATTTGTAAAAAATAGATATGTGTGTTTGTTGTATGTCGAATCTTGTCCCCTCCAGATACGCACATAGAATTTCCCAAACAGTTTTCATAATATCTCCCTAATACAAAAGGCTATTATGGCATCATACTGCCATAATTATACCCCCGTCTATCCAGAGCTTCAGGTCAACTACATATCGAAACCCCACTGCTTATTTATTAGGTGCTAATAATTATTTATTGGCTCAATCTAGTATATCGGTCCACAGAAAAGATTTAGTACGATGATGGTACCCCTTGCCATCGATTTGTAATGAAAAACTATGAATAATATATTTTGGGCATTTTGTCTGGTAATTGTTTTAGGTGCTTGTCAAAATAGTGATGGTTTTGAGAAGATTCCCAAGAATGCAAGAGTTGATCTATCCGGAGAACAAGAGCGATTGATGACGATGGATCCTCAACGCAATAATGTTCCGAAAGACAGACTATACCGTGGCGTAAAACAAATGAAACAACAAATAGCGCTGGCGAAAGATGGTCTCCAAGATGGCGTTGCTGCTATCGAATGGAAAGAGCGTGGACCCGATCATGTAGCCGGCCGTACCAGAGCTATTTTATTGGATGTAAATGATAATTCTAGAAATACCCTGATTGCCGGAGGTGTGAGTGGTGGTCTTTGGCGAACGACCAATCTACAAGATAGCGACGTAAGTTGGACACCTATCGATGACTTCTGGGCGAATCTCATGGTCACCTGCATCGCCCAAGCGCCGAATAACCCTTCCAGAATTTATGTTGGTACAGGAGAAGGATGGTTTAGAGAAGATGAGCGAATGAAAGGCTTTGGAATCTGGACCAGTACCGATGGGGGATTGACCTTCGAACAACTTCCCATTACTCGATCTGAGATTTTTTCTCATGTTTTAGATATTGTTGTAGATAATCAAGGAGTAGTTTTTGCCAGCACCCGAATGAATGGTGTGATGCGATCCAATGATCAAGGTCAAAGTTGGACTCAAGTGTTAGGGAAAGGCGTAGGTTCTGGGACTACGAACCGGGCTGCAGATCTTGAAATAGGTCCCGATCAAAGTTTATATGCCAGCTTAGGTATCCATTCACAAGGAAGCTTATGGAAAGCTGACTACAATCAGCATGGTGTAGATCGTGGTAGGAATGGTACTTGGCAAGAAATAACCCCTCCTCAGGGGGAGTACAGTCGAATTGAGGTAGCTATCGCTCCTTCTGATGCCAATCGTATTTACTTTTTAGCACAAGGACTTAGTTCCAATGATTGTAAATATATGTTTCGCTCTGAAAATGGAGGTCGTGACTGGGCTTCCATGCCAATTCCAAAGACAACCAACAGGAAGGTTTTTACTCGAGGACAGGCTTGGCATAATCTTATTGCTGCTGTTGATCCTAATGATGCAGATCGTCTCTTTATAGGCGGAGTGAACCTTTACGTGTCAAAAAATGCCGGGCGTACCTTCAAGCAATTTACCCATGATCATGGTACAGCCTATCAGTATGTTCATGCTGATCAACATGCGATCCTCTTCGCTGAGGGGTCTTCGGATTTTATCCTTTTTGCCAATGATGGAGGAGTTTGGTTAACCACAGATGGTAGCAGTGATGTTCCCACTGTTGTGGACCGTAACAAGGGCTATAATGTAACCCAGTTCTATTCTGGTGCACTTCATCCGTTTGCTGAAGATTACATGTTAGGTGGAACTCAGGATAATGGGACTCGACAGTTTACTGATGCGGAGAACTGGTACACGGATGCTGTTAATATTGGAGATGGAGGTTTTGCTCATATTGATCAGGATTTTGGTTTTATACAAGTGAGTTCTTACCTGTATAACTACTACTGGGTTACTGGCGATGGATGGCAAAGTCGTAGAAAGGTAACGATTGGTAGATCGGATGGTAGGTTTATCAATCCTACTGATTATGATAGTGAGCTGAATATACTTTACACTGCTCACGATCCAGATCGATTCGGGCGAGTATCCGATGTTGGCCGATCCAACAAGACTCAGGTATTTCCAATAAGTCTTTTGGATGGTGATCAAATTTCCGCTGTGGCATGCTCGCCTAATGTAAGAGGGCGTGTCTACTTTGGTTTAGGTCAAGGGAATGTGATCAAAGTGGATAGTGCGGATACAGATAATCCAGTGAGTTCTATCATTAAAACAGGAGAAGGCTATGTATCCTGTATTGCAGTTGATGAAAGTAATGAAGAACACCTTTTGGTAACCTACAGCAACTATGGTGTAATTAGTGTCTGGGAAACGATGGATGGAGGAGAATTGTGGAAGCCGGTGGAGGGTAACCTCCCAGATATGCCAGTGCGGTGGGCCATCTTCCTACCGGGCAACAATCAGGCAGCACTACTAGCAACGGAACTTGGAGTATGGGGTACGGATGCATTGGAGTCTACCCAAACGAATTGGGTGCCAGTAACTCAAGGTATGGCTAACGTTCGGACGGATATGTTACAATTTAATCCCCGTACCAATCGGGTTATGGCGGCTACGCATGGGCGTGGCGTATTTATAACGGATGCCTTTGAGGCAAGTGATAGTGAAGCAGAATACGTCTGCGACTGGAGCGATTTTCCAGGAGAGTTGACCCAAATCAGTGGCTCCTCTGAGAGCCAGCTATGGGGAGTAAATGGCCAGGGGGATCTTCTGACCTTTGCCAATGGTGATTGGCGGAAGATTTTAGGTGGGGTACAGGACGTTGGGGTAGGTGCTAACGGCGGACTTTTTGCCATTAGTGACGGCGTAATTTATGAAAGTTTCACGGGTGTTACCTGGACCGGCTTCGCGGGAGCAGGTAAACGAGTTGATATTGCTAGTGACGGCACTCCTTTTGTTATTTCAGCTACCAACTACATATATAGGCGAGCAGATGCCGCCTGGGATCGAATTGCAGGTCGGGGAATAGATATCGGTTGTGGAGCGGATGGTAGTGTATATATGGTTTCAAATGATAATTCTGTCAATAAGTGGAATGGTAGTACCTGGAACGAAATTCCCAACAGTGTGGCTAAACGCATCGATGTAGATGCTGATGGCCTGCCCTGGGTGATTGACATGCAAAATCAGGTGTTGCGATTCAACGGAGTAGATTGGGAGGCTATGTCCAGTGAAGAAGCACAGGATATCACCTGCGACAATGATGGAAATACCTATATCACGACTTTGACCGGAGCAGTGAAGAAATGGTCTTGCAATCTACTGGTGGATAGTGTGGAAACAGATAGTATGGCTTTGGTTGATGATCCTGTACATTTAGCTGCTTCCCAGCAGCTGACGCAGGCTCAAGCTTTCCCTAATCCCTTTACGGATCAATTTAACATAAAACTGCCTGAGTCCATTGAGGGTAATGTACAATTGACATTGTTTGGTCCTGGAGGGCAAATAAGGTATAGGTATCAGGGAGAAAATAATATCCCACAAATTCTAGCCAATGCGAACTGGCCAACGGGAGTTTATTGGGTGACCCTACAATACGATGATAAAAGAGAGACCATTCGATTGCTGAAAATGTGATTGAGTAAAAGAGCAGACCTAGAAACCATCTCATGGTAGTCTCTTATTCACCACTACCTTGGTGCAGATTTCAATATTGCATCTGCTATCTTTATGGATTTCATCGTACTTAACTCCAGTGGATCTGGCACCTTACTCCATTGTACAGTTTAGGATAAGTAGGTTGTAGTTTCAGGAGGAGATGGAGATCATAATTTTCCTTACCTTTAGCCCCTATGAAAGCGATCATTCCCGTAGCTGGCGCTGGCACCCGATTACGCCCTCTTACCTACACCCAACCCAAGCCTTTGATTCCGGTTGCGGGCAAGCCTATCATATCCTTTTTGATCGAACAATTAGTGGATGTCGGTATTCGGGATTTCATCTTTATCATTGGATATCTAGGGGAAAAAATCAAGCATTTTGTAGAGCAGACCTATCCAGATCTTAACAAGACATTTGTTACACAAGAAGAACGTCTCGGTTCCGCACATGCCATTTGGATGGCTAAGGAAAATTTCAAAGATGCGGATGAGGTTTTTGTGTTTTTCGGAGATATCATTATCGATGCGGATTTTCAGAAGATTGTTAATCATCCGCAATCCTGCCTTGGTGTGAAGAAGGTGAGAGACCCACGAGAATTTGGGGTGGTAGAATTCAATATGGATGGGAATGTAAGTAGGGTGGTGGAAAAGCCAAAGATTCCCAAGTCTGATATGGCCATGGTGGGATTCTATAAAATTAAAGAAGTTTCAAGCCTCATAGATGCCTTGGATTTCAATATCGAACATAACCTTCGCTCTAATGGTGAATTTCCATTAACGGATGCACTGATGCGTATGATTGAGAAAGGAGTGCCTTTCAGTGCTATCACTGTAGACAATTGGTTCAACTGTGGGAAGAAGGAAGTCTTACTGGAAACGAATGCTATTTTGTTGGATCGAGAGGGGTACGCTTCCAATGATCTTCCAAATTACGACAATTCTATCATCATCCACCCGGTCAGCATTGGGCAAGGTTGCCAAATAGCCAATTCGATTATTGGACCCCATGCTACTATAGGCCAAAATGCAGTTATTACCAATGCCATCATCAAGAATTCGATCATTGGTAATTATGCCTTCATCAAGGAAGTAATCCTGCAAAAATCTGTGGTGGGGAATGATACCGCCATAACAGGACTCCGGCAAAGCCTGAATATTGGAGACAATACAGAAATAGATTTTAGCTCACCAGAAGGTTAATAGCTCACATTATTTACAGCCTTTCCAGCCTCTTCAGGAAAAACAAAACTAATCCTCTACTTGCTTGTTCTAAGCTTGGAATTTTGATCTAAAAATTAGCAATTATGAGAGTTGCCGTATATCGGAAGGCGCATTTTAATGCTGCGCATCGGCTACATAACCCCAAATGGTCTGCCGAGAAGAATGAGGAGGTGTTTGGCCTTTGTAATAACTACCATTACCATGGGCACAACTACGAACTAGAGGTAAAAGTGATCGGAGAGGTAGATCCTGAAACAGGCTACTTGATCGACTTGAAGATCTTGAAGGATATGATTTATGAAGAAGTCGAACAGCGGTTCGATCATAAGAACCTCAATCTTGATACGGAAGAATTTAAGGCGTTAAATCCTACAGCAGAGAATATCTGTTATGTGATCTGGCAACTGCTTAGAGCTCGCCTAGATGAGAAGTTTGATCTTCAGATTCGATTGTATGAAACACCTCGTAACTACGTAGAATATCCAGCCTAAGGTCGAATAGTGCGTTTAAAGAATCGCAAAGTCTTAATGACCGTGCCCTGCTCATTCACTAAACTCACTAGATATAAGCCGGTGGGTAATGACGAAATATCATAGCGCAAACCATTTTCTGCTTCAAAACTAAGGACTTTCCTTCCAATGGTATTGTAAATTTCCATCTGGGATACCAGGTTGTTATAAGGAAGCTCAATATAATTGGTAGAAGGATTAGGAAAGATCTTAAGACTAGCTCGGTCTGCACCCACTTGAACAGGACGCTGTATAGAGTAATCAAAGGTAGTTTCTGCGATAACTTTGGTGGGAGTCATCTCATCAATAAACTCCATCTTATAGGTTGCATCTCCTGCATTACCGAAGGGGAAAATGTGGAAAATTACCTCAGTGACTTCACCCGGAGCCAAATAAATGGACTCTTCTGAATCAGTGGAAGGGTCAATATTGGAACTCGCTTCGGGTAAATAGTAGTTATTCTTATCGGAAATTTCTGCCAACCAATCTAAAGGCTGTGATAAAACAGACTTTCGCCAAATTAGATTCATGGCTTCCTCTCCCTGGTTTTCCAGGGTAAGGCCTATGGTGAATTCCTTGGATATATCGGTGAGATAGTCGAAGACGATTTGGTCTGTCGAAGAGGGTTTTACCACCAGTTTCCCTTGGGCAGCTAACCCAACTGGCAGAAAAAACAAGCAGAAAAGATAAAGTAAAGTTTTATTCATATAAGCGGAATTTCTAGCGAGCGGCTAAGCTAAGCGACTTATCTTTCACTGCCGATAACTAGGGTATCTTCAAATGGTTTAAAGGAGTTGATGCTGTTAAAGTCCTCCAAGTTTGGCTGACTTCGACAATATAACACCCAATTTAAGAAAAAGTCAACAGATTTAAATATTCTTTAACCCAATCCGGCCTTCTTTACGACCAAGTAGGAAAATTCGGGTGTCGAATTGGTTTTACTACTCGATTAGAATCTATTAGAATATACGATCTAATGGCAGTTTTGGATTATCATGGATTTATTTTCTAACATATTTGCTTTAAAAGTGTTTGATTGCTAGGCTTTAAATGCAGTCTAGCGGACTCAGCCCAAACTCAATGTATGCCAAATCAGCAGAAACATAGAGGACAGCATCCCCAAGATCATCTCCTCTTTGCGGATAATTGGAAAGTGCCTTTTGGAAAGGCGGCGGTAGACTTAGCGTACTTGTGGGAGCGAGGGTATGCAGAAAATAGCTCCGTGAAGATTGTGGGAGATCGCTATCGATTGAATGTGAGACAACGTAAGGCCTTGGTTCGCTTGTGTTGTCATCCCGGTGCTATTCAGAAACGTCTGCAGACGCACCTCCCACCGGATCTACTTAAGGGAAGAACAGTGGTGATCGATGGATTCAATCTGATCATTTTTGTAGAGAGTGCACTTTCCAAAGGTATTATCCTTAACTGTATGGATGGTGTGTATCGAGATATCGCCAGTGTTCACGGTTCCTATAAGCGAGTGGTAGAAACAGGACATGCCCTACAATTGATTGGGGAAGTGTTGAATAGACTTGAGGTGGCTGCTGTCCATTGGTATCTAGATGCTCCAGTCTCCAATAGCGGAAGACTAAGAGGATTTATTCGGCAGGAAGCCGAGGAGCAGGGCTTGAACTGGGAAGTAAATCTAGTAGCTGATCCGGATAAAGATTTGGTGGCATTGGAAGGAGATGAAGTTGTTGTTTCATCAGATGGATGGATCCTGGATCAGGCTAAGAATTGGGTAAACTTGAATGCATATTTGCTTCAAAATGACCTCACTAAAGCTGTTATATTTGATTGTTTATCCAGTTAGGCAAGACGTTTTTGGTGCAGCGGTGACAAAAGGAGTACTTCAGCCGGATATTCTCGAGACTTTTTGTGAATTTGTTTCTGGTGTTAATCATTCCTGTTTAGACAAAACCTGTGGAACATCCTAAAAGAGCTGCAAAAGAAATTGTGAAGCGACTACTAAGAATCTGAAGATCGTATGTAGGTCTTCAAAAAGAGTTATTAAAACATAGCATTTATATTTCCCAGTGCCCGTCACCCGGTGCTTAATACCACCCACTGCGTATGTCTAGAGCCCTTTACATTTTATTCTTTTCCATCTTCTGCTGGTCCTTGGCGTGGACACAGGCTGATCTAACTTTAAGTGGGACAATTTCGGATCGCGAAACTGGTGAAACCTTGATCGGCGCGAGCATCCAGGTAGTTGGCCAAACGCTTGGGACCACCACCAATGAATATGGATTCTATTCTCTTAACCTTCCCGCCAAAGATTCTCTGAAGATAGAAGTTAGCTATGTTGGTTTTCAAGCGCAGCAATTCACACTTTTTTTGACGGCCGATCAGCAATTGAATTTTGAATTGTCTACCGGAATTGAACTTCAAGAGGTAGTCGTAAAGGCCAATTCTTTCGAAGAACAGATGCGCTCTACCGAGATGAGTGTGGAAGTCATTACGACAAAAGAGGCCAAGATTTTACCGGTACTGTTGGGAGAGAGTGATATCCTGAAGACGATACAATTGAAACCCGGAATCCCATCTGGTTCTGAAGGCACTACGGGCTTGTTTGTTCGAGGGGGAAGTAATGATCAAAACCTCATCATATTGGATGAGGCAGTGGTTTACAATGCTAATCATCTCTTTGGTTTCTTTAGCACCTTTAACACAGATGCAGTTAAGGACTTGAAGATTTATAAGGGGGGATTCCCATCACAATATGGTGGCCGACTTTCCTCCGTAATCGATGTGAAACTCAAGGAAGGAAATAACAAGAAATTTTCAGGAACCGGAGGACTGGGGCTAATATCTTCCCGATTAACCCTAGAAGGTCCTATTCAAAAAGGAGAATCTTCCTTTATCGTATCTGGTCGCAGAACTTATGTGGATGTTTTTACCCGGCTGGTCAATCAGGCCAACGAAGGCAATGAAGATTATAATCCGATTCCAGATTACTTCTTCTATGACCTAAATACAAAGGTGAATTTCCGCTTAGGGAAGAAGGATCGACTCTTTGTAAGTGGTTATTTTGGACGTGATGTGTTCGGTTTTGAAGGAGATTTCTTTGATTTCAATTTTGATTGGGGAAACGCTACCGGTTCTGTCCGATGGAATCATGTATTCAATCCGCGCTTATTTGCGAACACAACTTTCACCTATTCGGATTACCAGTACAATATCAAAAATAAATTAACCGGCTTCAATTTTCAGGTAGGATCCAATATCAGAGATATAAATCTAAAAACAGATTTCTACTACACACCCTCTAATCGCCATACGATTCGTTTTGGTGGACATGCTACGCGGCATAGTTTTGACGTGGGGCGATTAAAGGCAGGGAGTGATGATGGGGCGATTAATTTTTCGGCTGGCCAGAATTTCAATGCCCTACAGCTGGCTGCTTATGTTTCAGATGACTGGACAATTAGCAGTAAGCTGAAAGCGAACGTAGGTTTGCGCTTGAGTGGGTTTGAAAATAATGGACAATTCTACAGTGCTTTTGAACCGAGATTTTCTCTACGCTACCAATTAAAGCCTCGCCTGTCGCTGAAAGCGAGCTATGCTCGCATGAAGCAGTATCTACACCTAGTAGCTAATGCCGGAGTAACCTTGCCAACGGATATTTGGTATCCATCAACGGAGAGGGTGAAGCCACAATCTAGTGATCAAGTTGCGGCGGGAATGTCTTACCTGCTGGGGGAAAAGTACTTTGTGACAGCTGAAGTGTTTTACAAACGGATGGAAAATCAGCTAGAGTTCGTGGATGCTGCGGAGATCTTTGCTAATAATGATTTAGAAAATGAATTTGCCATAGGAGAGGGGAGAGGATATGGGTTTGAATATAGTATTGAAAAGAAGGAAGGCATACTCACAGGTTGGATCGGATATACCTTGCAATTTGTAGAGAGAGGTAATTTCGAAGTCCTGGATCCAGATCAAAGTTTTGCACAGCAAGGATTCTTCTCGCCCGTGTATGATCGTCGACACGACCTTTCGGTGGTGGCGTTGTATGACTTTAGTAAACGCTTTACCTTATCTGCCACATTTGTATATGGCTCGGGCGATCTAAGATGGTTACCCAGCGGCCGTTGGGCCTTTCAGGATGTATATGGATCCAGTTTTGAGTCTGTGGTTCCTGATTTTCAGGACCGAAACAATTTTCGTTTACCCCCCTATCATCGATTGGATTTAGGGCTAGTGTGGAAGTTCTTCCCGAAATGGGGGGAAAGTGATCTGACTTTTAGTGTCGTAAATGCCTACGATCGAAGAAATACTTTTTTCATCTATTTCGAACCTGAATTTGTGGAGGTGGGAGATGGAAACAATGTCTTTAGGGTTCCGGACCGGGTAGTAGCCCGACAGGTATCCTTATTCCCCATATTACCTTCTGTGACCTGGAACTTTAAATTTTAACCCTTATCCTATGAAAACTCAAATTAGTAATTGGTTATGGAGTGCTTTGCTCTTGTTGGTTCTGGGCGGGTGCAATCTGGATCAACCTATTGATCTTCAGCTTCCGGAATATGAGAGTCGATTGGTGGTAGAATGCTATTTGGAGAAGGGCCGACCCTTTGGATTGTTACTAACGCGCTCTACTGTTATTTTGAGCCTTTTGGGGTGACGGGTAGTGACCTTTTGACAGGAATATTGGAGAGTCATGCTTCGGTCAAGATCAGGCAGGGTAGTGAAGTGTTTGTATTGGAAAATAAATTAACCTTAGATCGCTTTACGGGAAAGTTCTTTAATTATTCCCTTACAGCGCCCGTTCCTGCAAACTATGAGGAACCATTCGAGCTAGAAATCATAACCGAGGCAGGAGAACTCATCACGTCCAAAGCCCATTTGTTGCCCGTAGTCCCAATAGATAGTATTGTGGTTGAATACGAGCCGGAGGAAAAGGGGCTTGCCCGAGTCTTGACCTATTTCACGGATCTCCCCAATCAGACCAATTTCTACCGGCGGATGATTCATGAAGGTTCTTTGGATAGTTTGCCCATTCAGGATTTTACAACTTCAGATCGAGTAGTGGAAGATGTTGTAGTATTTGGTACTGGCTATGATTTTGAAGAAGGCGCTTCAGTTGTGAATACCATTTACCACATCTCAGAGGATTATTACAATTTTCTTGAAAGTACACAGGGGGCTATTCAAGCCAATGGAAATCCATTTGCACAACCTAGTCCGATCATTGGCAATATCGAGAGTGAAATTGATGCTTTTGGCATCTTTACTACAATCAATTATGATCGGAAACTGACGGTCATACCGTAATGCAATTATTGCTTCCGAATCCAAACATCTCTTTGTGGGAAAGGAATCTCGATTTTATGCTCTCGGAAAAGGCGGTCAATCTCAAATCTCATATCACTCTTCACATCGTCAATGCCCGTCATTTCTCTGGACCAAAAGAACAATTCGAAGTTTAGAGCGGAATCACCAAAGTCGGCGAATCGAACAAAAGAGGCAGGGCGCCGCATCACCTTAGCATGTTCATCGGCTACCTGGAGGAGCAATTCTTTTACCAATTGTGTGTCGGAACCGTAGGCTACGCCAATTTCAACCTTATAGCGAACCCGGTTTTTGAAATGACTCCAATTAATGACCTTATCTGCTACCAATTGCGAATTGGGAACGATGACGGTTATGTTGTTTAAGGTCTCAACTAAGGACGTTCTCACGCCAATTTTCTTTACCCTACCCACCATATCGTCCATTTGTAGAATGTCTCCTACCTCAACACTTCGCTCAAACAGGAGGATAATACCACAAACCAAATCATTGAACGTCTGCTGCAAACCTAAGCCTACACCCACCAATAAAGCTGCTGCACCACCTAAGACGATAGACAATTTAATGTCCATAAACTCTAGCGCCAATAGAATGGCAAAGACGTAGAAGACGTACTTCAGCAATTGATTGATGGCGTAGCGAGTACCTACATTAATTTCCCGCTTTTGGTAATAACTAATCAGCACCAATTGAGTTACTACCCAAGCCAGCAATCTAGTGGTGAAAAGGATGAGAAAGGCTACCAGTAAGTTATTGACGGTGATGCTTTTGCCAAAAGCGGTGAAGAGGTGATGATGAATGCCCAACTGATCCAGGATTAGCAGTATAGCCAGGATGTACATAATGGGCTGAACCAACTGTCGTGGAGGATTTGCCGCTAGATCCTCTCCGTCTTTTTTGTCCTCTCGTTGATGGACTACATACCGATGAACCAGAACCTCAGAGAAAATCCAGTCAAACAACTGGGCCATTTGGAAAATAAGTAGGGCTTGGAGAATAGTGGAGGTGTAAAAAGAGCGGGCGGCATCTTCCTCACCATAAGAGAATATTGGATAATCAATACCACTGACCTGTAGTAGAGACATCAAAGTGAATAAAAGGTAGCTCAGCTGTATATTCCAACGAATTCTACCCCGCTTCTCCTCGGGAACTTCTTCCCTTTCAAAATACCTCGGCAACCACTTCCTATAGACCCAAAGATAACTTAGCATCAACAGAATGAAACCTAATCCTATCGCGATGATGCGTCCAGTTGTAATGCTAAACCCCCAGAGTGTAAAGATCTCTCTAGCGAAAAAATCACTCAGATCCATAGGTGGCTATCTCGTTTTTCTGAATAAAATAAATCGAACTTCCAGCTTCGGGACTATCGGTGTAGAAGAGTGCTCCAGCATCCAAGTCTCGTTCCTCGATGAAGGTTTTGACCTGCTTAGCTTGTGCACCTCTTAAACACAATGGTACTAATCCCCAAATAAAGAGGATAATTCCCAATATACCCAATCCTAGTTTTACAAAGGCTTTCATGAACTTTTATTGCATTCAGAAGAAAATATGTGGCTACCCGAACTCTAGATTTGTTCCGTCACGCCAGGGAATACCAGATAAAACATGATGTAAGCCATCAATAGCGTTAAGGCGAGATTGAGGCTTTGACCTAAGATGTATAGTATTAATGGCTTCCCGCCCGTGAAATGTCCCTTTAACTCCTTGAAGTTGATGGATAATCCAATGCTTACGAAGGCTAAACAAAATAGCCAGCCCCGCAAATTCTTCGTAAATCCTCCGATCACACCTTGATCAATCAGTGTGTACGCTTTATCCGGTCCAATTCCTGAATAGATCAAAGAAAACAATATCGATGCGCCCACAAAGCCCAAGATGAACTTAGGGAACCGGCGCCATATTTCTCCCCAACCAATACTAGACTGGCCGGTTTTTTCCACTTTAGTGGCAAAATAGACGGCAACTCCAAAGGCGATCAGACCAATGAGCATATTCTGGATCATCTTAATGGTCGCGGCTACACTCAAGGCTTTCTCTCCTAAAAATGCCCCAGCAGCAACGACTGCTCCCGTAGCATCGATAGTACCACCGATCCAGGCTCCTCCCAGCACCTCCGGCATTCCCAAACCATTGATCACAGCTGGCATCACGATCATCATGATCGAGGTAAATATCATAGATAACCCAATAGCTACGGTCAATTCTTCCTTCGAGGCTTTACTAGCCGCAGCCGTGGCCACGGCCGCCGACACTCCACAAACTGACATGTCAGCCGAAATGGTAATATTCAGTGATTTAGAAGATATCTTCAACACCTTTTGACCAAACCAATACGTACTAATCAAAACGATAGGAGTCACGATCCACGCCACGAAAATTCCAGGTAAACCGATGGCGAGAATTTTACCGAGCAATATTTCAGCACCAAGCAATACCAAGCCTGTTTTGATATACAATTCCGTGCTTAAGGCTGGTTTTACCCACGCTGGTGTACCGACGGTATTACTGATCAAAAGGCCGATAATGATGGCCCAAGCAGCATAACCAAAACCAATCGCCTTCATATTGGATTGGCCGGCTAGGAAGTAGGATAGCACCCCAATGAAAAATACAAATACAAAACCTAAGGCAAATTTCCGAAAGGGGGTACCCATCACCCAACTAGCAATGCCAAATAGTATACCGAATAGGACGAGTAAGTGAAGTAGCCAAGGAATAGCATTGGTGTGTTTTGCTTCATATTTCTTTTGCTTGGCTTTTAGATTCTCCCAGCTGGCCCGCCAGGCGAGGATAGCGGTTTCAGCAGCTTGGTTAGCAGCTTCGTCTTGGAATTGGCTAGCTGCAGCCGTAGCCTGTGCTTGCGCAGCTTCGGCTCTAGCGGCCTCCTCTTCTGTTTGTGCTTTCTGGTAGGCAGGTTCCTGGGCCGCCCTTTGAGCATCGGCCCGTTCATGGGTAGTCACGAAAGAAGTGATCGGATTATTCTTCCAACCTCCCGGTTTACCTGTTAGTTTTTTAAGGACCTTTCCAATTGGCTCACTACTACCTTTGATTTTCTGCTGTTGATCAAAAAAACTGTACCATTCTAAGGTTCTAAAGGGAGCCTTTCCCTCTTCTACTTTAAGTTGGGCACTTAATTCTGCATGTCGCTCTTCCAGCTGCTCGGGAGCATTTAGAAAGAAGGCACCTAAGCCAAACAATAAAAGTATAAGCCCGAGCCAGATGGCCCAATAGTCTTCATGTTTAAAAAAGCTGGATCCTGCCATGTCGTTTTGTTATTAGCCTCTTTGCTAAGCAAAAGATGAGGCTCAGTATCAATAAAGAGCTAGAACGCCCTGAATTCCTGATGGCTGAAAATAAACAATTTTTCACCAACGCTTGGTATCAGAGATCACACAAGGAAGATAGCTGTTTGGTAAGGATTTTATGCCTTGTCAAATTGGAAGAGTCTTTAGGGTAAATCAGTCCACTGATATCCTCATACTTAGCTCGAAAAGCAGTAACTTTGCACAGTTTTACGGTGATGGTAAAGTTTTTAGCTGAGATCATCACCATTTCACTATAATTCCTATCATCAAAATTCCAAACCAATGGCAATACAAGTTGGTGCTAAAGCCCCCGCCTTCAAGCTTTTTTCTTCAGACAAGCAGGAAGTATCGCTTTCAGATTATGAAGGTAAAAATGTGGTGCTTTTGTTTTTTCCTTTAGCTTTTACAGGTGTATGTACCGCGGAGCTTTGCAGTATGCGTGATAATATAGCGGACTATGAAGGTCTAGATGCCCAGATACTGGCGGTTTCTGTAGATTCTTTATTCACTTTGGATAAGTTCAAGGCTGAACAAAACTTGAACTTCCCTTTGCTCTCAGATTTCAATAAGGAAACGGCAGTAGCTTATGGTGCTTTATACGAAGAATTTGTGTTGGGAATGAAGGGCGTAGCCAAACGTTCGGCTTTTGTGATTGATGCAGAAGGGGTGGTACGCTATGCGGAAGTCTTGGATAACGCAGGGGAATTGCCTAATTTTGAGGCAGTTAAGGAAACTTTATCCAGCTTGAATTAGTTATAGGTACGTCAAATGATATCAAGGCTGCTAATACAAGTGACCAGATGAACTTAAGCAGCATGGATTTCACAGCTTAATTTAAAATTTCGTTAGTATGTTGACTTTTCATGCGGTAGAGGAATTAGAAGAAGTCGTCGTAGAAGACGAGGTGGCGGATAGTGGTACCGGTGAGCATGCGCAATTGGTGGTTTATAATGACGACCACAATACATTTGATTGGGTAATTCAATGCTTCATGGAGGTATTGAATCATACGACAGCGCAATCAGAACAGTTAGCTTTGCTCATTCATTTCAAAGGAAAAGCAACGGTAAAGACTGCTCCAAAATCCGTTTTGAAACCCAAGAAAGATGCTTTGGTTGATCGTGGATTATCTGCGGTAATCGAGGGCGGTAGTTAATGAAAAGTCGTTAGGGTATAGAAAGAACTCTATATTACACGAATAAAGATAGAATTGGGCAAAAGGCAAACTGTCTTTTGCCCTTAATTTTTTTAGGAAATAGCAGCTGAGGTTACGACTTAGCAATCATCTCCGCTGCTCCAATACCGTGACTTAGATGCCTGTTTTTTGGTTACACGAAGCCGAATTGGTTTTCCCTCATCCTTCTCTGGCTGATCCGACTGGAGTGTTAGCCATAGGTGGTGATCTACGTCCGGAACGTCTACTACTGGCCTACCAGAACGGTATTTTTCCCTGGTTTAACCCTGGCGAGGAAATCATGTGGTGGTCGCCAGATCCTCGCTTTGTCCTCTTTCCGGATGAACTCAAGGTCTCGCGCAGCATGCGCCCCTATTTCAATCAACAAAAGTTTGGCCTCAGCTATGATCAAGCCTTCCCCGAGGTCATGCAATCTTGCCAGACTGTTAATCGGCTAGCACAGGGCCAGTTAGGTACCTGGATTACGGAAAGTATGTTGGAGGCCTACATCCATCTACACGAGCTCGGCTATGCTCACTCGGTTGAGGTGTGGGAGGGCAAAGAATTGGTTGGAGGTTTATATGGCGTAGCCCTAGGTAAGGTCTTCTTTGGGGAATCCATGTTTGCCAAGCGAAGCAACGCTTCCAAGTTTGGCTTCATCAGTCTCGTCCGCCGCCTTAAGGAGGAGGGCTATACCTTAATCGACTGCCAACAGGAAACCCGGCATCTGGGTAGTTTGGGGGCGCGAAGCATTGGTAGAGCAGAGTTTTTGGAGCAATTGGAGTTGAATAAGCGAGTGGAGACGGATCGGGGGAGTTGGGCGTGAGGACATTGACAACTGGCCTAGCAGATAATTAAATTCAATGATAGAAAATGGCTAGTGATTGCCAGGTAAGAAATAATACCCTAGAATATCAGGTCGAACCCAAAAAGTCGACTATAGCCGACTTCCCTTGGAGAATTCCTTTTGATGACATTGCCATCATTGCCATGTGGGATAAAATGGTTGGTGATGATGATACTACGTTTTTGATTTTTGTAGATAAGGACTTCAAGGTGTTTCCTATGCGATGGCCTTTCGGAATGAATTATAAAGAAAAACCTAATCCTGTCTTAGTACTACTCGCTGAACGGTTTGCTGTAACTGAGATTGAGAAACATTACAAGAAAGCTACCATCTGCTACCCTGAAAAGCTGAAAGGGGAATATCTATATAAAACCCCTCTGAGCTACCGATTGAAGAGGGCATTGGCAGTAGTGCACCCAGCCCTAGGAGTTGTATCTGAAAATATTATTGCTCAGCTATGATAGGTTCAAACTACGAATAGCTATGTAGCTGCCCTAGTGCTCACAACCTAAATCCTAGCAAAAGATAGATTCTTGTTTTCTTAGATTGAAACTCCTTGAATTTGGCAATTTGTGAAGTGGACTCATAACGGGTTTCAAGGGACCATTTACCATATTGAACACCAAACCCAATCACAGTACCCAGTTCATGCGGCCGTACAGAATCCACGGCTGTGGTCCTGATCGTACTTATGTCAAAGTTGCTCTGTTTGATCTCTACAATTCGTCTATTGGATTCATTGATAAGAAAAGCATGAGATACTCCTCCATTAAGGAGTAGTTCTAGCTTCGGCAAACGATAGGTATACCGTATAAGATGATTCATCTTGAAATGGGTAAACTGCAGATCAATTGTTGTTAGTCGATAGTTACTTTCGTCGATGATGTTTCGGTAAGAGCCTCGTCGCTGAAGGTATATGATTGCTACTTCATTGCGGATAGACCATTTTTGTTGATCAAAAGGAAGTATAATATCTATATAAACACCTCCTGTTGGGTCTATGCTATTATCAGTTGGGAAGGCAAGATTGAAATCATTTAGTGGATCAACACCTTGTTCTGTAATAGACAAATGCGAATAGGCAGCCCCGAAGAGAAGACCGAATTTGATTGGGGTTTTACTTTTCTTAATTACATAATCAATCGTTGAACCAGAACAGTGAGAATAGGAATTTAGGAGTTGAACCAAGTCTCTTTTAGTGTAGGCTGTCTTCGAAATATTTTGATTGAGCCTGGGGCAGTCATTCAGTATCTCGACAAGCTGTGTTACGTAGGATTTGTTGGTTCTTACTTTATCAATCCCAGCGCTATTTTCCTGTTTGTATTGCTTATGCTTAAGTAAGATGAATTGACCTTCATCCTTTATATAGAAATTCTTTTTTCCAAGCTGAGTCCGATTTAGATATAGAGGCTTATCCCCTCCCAGTATTTGTTGTAGAAATATGTGTTTACTTGCGACCTTAAGAGTGGAGGAATAGTCAAGGTAACTTGAGTTAGAAGGGCTGATCTCTACATCTACTAAGGCACTTTGATAAATATAATCCTCCGCTTCAAAGCCTAATAATTCATTAGGGGAGTAAGAGGTAGGATTAGTTCCTCGCTCTTGTTTAAAGGCAAGCTTAAGTGGTGTGGTATTCCAATTGTTTACCCTGACATAGCCTTTAACGACAGTGCTATCGGCTAGCTGTATAGTACCAGGCCTAAAATTGCTTTGTGCAGTAGAGAGGATAGGAATGGCCAATAATAGGATGAGATAGCAAAGTTGAACTATTAGTTTCATGAGTGCGCGTTTAAGTAGTTGTATTACAATCTCAAATATATGAATTTAAAGAGTGGTTTAGGTACTGTACACACTTAAATTTATAAAGCCTCCTGTATATTGATAGCCTACAAGAACTTCCTTTGGTTTTAGTTTTGAAGCCTATTCCGGTAAAGCAAATACAACCAGTAGAAGCAGGTAAGAGTCTTAACACCAAAGCCCTTAAACATAAACTGGTAATGGTGTATCAGAAATTAACGCTGCTATCTGTCTTTTTAATTGTTCTAATATTCTCCCTGGGTTGCACAGGAAATCGCAACTTATCAAGTACACTAAAAGCCTATCTAGATGACGGTTATATAAACTTCGACTTTAAGGTCAATCTAAAGCAGCTAGAGAAGTTACGGGACCAACTCGCCATCGGTAACGCAGATGCCTGCTTTGTTTATCGACATTCGACCGTTTTCAAGGACTTTACTGAAAAATATGATTCAATATCGTATAGCTGTCGAGGGGATAAAATTTTGGATAGTAATGTACTAGAACGTTTTGGGGAGAGGTTCAACATGAAGTTTGTGAACAAAGAAGAGGCCGTCATTAAGTATGAGCCGTTTCACGGGATGATTCAGTTTACCATAGAAGTTGGTGAAAACCCACGTGGTCAAGAAAATAGAATTTACTTTGGATATTCTAAAAAAGGAACAGGTTTGAGGCCTATCCGTAGTTATCAATAATTATTAGGTTTGTCATTTAATACGCGATGCTAGAAACTGTTGATACCATGAGAAAACCTAAGGTAGAAGATATTTTATATCCTATTTCTGGCACAACTCTTTGTGCCATCACTTTCACAGCAATACTTCAAGAAGTATTTGGTCTTGAAGGGCAAATTTTATTTGAATCTATTTTACTTTTCTCTTTAGTGTGCTTAATCATAATGATATATATGAATCTTAGAGAAGCTGAATGAGTTTTCTGAACATTAGCTAACAAATTCCTATTAGGACAGAAAGCCTCTTACAGTAGCATGTATATGAAGAAGCCGTTGATATTTGTTTGTGTCCTCTCATTGTTTATATCGTGGTCGATATGGGCAACTCGCTACTTTGATAAAAAAGCTATTGAAGATTTCCATCTCTTTAATGAATCTTCGATAAAAGGTGTTTTAACTGACATCTCCGGGAGCTCAACGGGAGTACATATAACAGTTAATGATTCAAGTTTTACATTTTGGCCACTGGAGACGATGATCAGAGGGGAAAGGAAATTCTATCAATGGGCAGCACCAGGGGATTCAATTGTGAAACTAGCCTATTCTGATACCTTGTTCCTACATAAAAATGACAGAACTTATCATTATTTATTTAGGAAATACGAGGACTAGAAAATAGCTGCTTCTGGAGAATATTGATTTTGAGTATTTAGAACTAAGTCCTGTTTGAAAAATGAAGAATATTTTTCGCTTTGCGCTACTTTGTTTGCTTCCCTTCAGTGCATGTAAAAAGTCCTCCTTTCCACTTGAAACCCAAGAGAAGGCTATCAAAAGTAGTATAGCGTATTTGGTTAATAACCAGGGTTTTATGGGTTTAATTGGCGATGCGTATCCTGAAGGGGATTCGTGTTATTTAGTACGACGCAAGTTTAGAGAATTTCACCTTGCACTCAATCCATTTCCAATGGAAGACCAGCAAAAGATTGAGCGCTACAGGGCTTCAGATTTTGGAAGGTTGTATGATCTAAAAAGCACAAATACCTTCATGAAGCATTTTTCTGAATACTCATTGGACCAACATTCCTCTTGTGAAAGAAGCCGTACTGTGGTTACACTTTCCACGTTCCAACACAACTCCTTAATTGCTATAGTAAAGGACTTTGATGAAGAAATTTCACAACAAGAATTAGAAGAATATAGACCAACTGGTTATGAAGCCGAGTACTCTTTCATGTTCTTTTTTGATGAGGATGGGGAAATTGTGAAGGTCTATGAAACCTTTATTGCATATTGATTTATCCCTTGAGGGAAAGGATATGTATATTGAAAATACAGTAAGTAGGGCGTCCCTGAAAATGCGATAAGAATCAGCCTTTCGGAATAATATTCTGGGAGGCTGATTTTGATTTTAGGGTAATTGAAGGGTAAAGAGTTGGTGTTGCAGTGATATCGGTCCCCTTGGAGTGTAAAAGCATAATTTGGGGTATAGCTCCGCCATGATTTTGTCGTGCAATTGAGGTCAAAATGGAGGTTATGCCGCTATAGGAGGTGCCTTTTGATTAGCTAATCGCTTGGCGATTTTGGAGGCTGAGGCTGTCCAGATACCGAAGCTGATCCAAAGGGTTTCGGTTGCGGCGGTGCGAGCTCGTACTCTTTGAAGGCCATAATGCAATTTTTCATTTCCAAAGGCTCCTTCCATCAGACAAGCCCTAGCTTTGGATAGGATACCTCTCATATGATCTGCCGCAGTAGGTTGCTTGGGCTTTCGGCCTTTACGAACGAAGCTGGTCGCGATGCCATTGAGGGTGCAGAACTTGCGATTAGCATTGTTGGCATAAATCTGATCAGCTCCCAACTGACGACAAGTTGGGAAGTATTGTTGAGCTAATTCCACGGTGTTTTGTAGTCGGATACCTTCATTGAAGGCTTCAAAAGAAAGATGTTCAATAAAGCTGATACCATCCACTTGGAAACAATGCACTTTAGCACCAAATTCGGTTCGTCGGGTTTCCTTGCCTCTAATAATGGGACGGATATAAGGTTTAGATAGACTTACTACACGGCCTTTGATCTTTGTGTCAGGATCATCGAAGCGGGCCTGCTGCTGTTGATAGACCAAACGCACCGTTTGTAGCTGCTCATAAGTACGTTGCTTGAGTAAGGCGCCATATCTAAAGACTAACTCATCCCATTGTGTTAGACCTTTAGCTAGCAAATAGAGTAAGCTACGCCGTCGCTTTTTCTCCAGCTTATGGGTTTTACGTCTTCGCTTTTGATAACCAATGTATGCCTGATATTGCTGCTTTTGTTTGCGACGAGGCCTACGAATGGATAAGCGCTTACAATGTTGGTCAATCAAGTCCCAGATCCAATCACAACACTCCCACAACAGTTTTACATCTGTTGGATAACGCAGATGACTTTCGTAGCAGGTGGCATCCATCAAAATAGCCTGCGTATTTTGCATATGGGGTTGCCAATGCTTGGCTAGTATGGCTTGAAATTGAGCATAATCTATATGGACAGCTAAGTATCGGCGCCAACGACCTACCAAATCTTGATCCCTAATCCACTCTCCTGGCCCCAACCGAATACCACAGAAATACTGCAATACCCAATCTGAATTCAAGCGATCTACCAACTTGGCATCGCTCAGGTTTAAGTAGGCCTTCAGTACTTGCAAAGCCATACCTCCTGCAATACTCAATCGAGCTTGGCGACCCAAGCCAGAGCTCTGAGGAAATAAGCCTGCTAATTCTTTAAAGGGAAAAGATTGATAGAGTTGGCCTAAGGGGGTACTGAGAAATTTACCCCAACGCAGATCCCGACCAAGTCGGTCGGCAAAAAGTTGATTTTCCAAATCTAATTTGGGTACTTTGGGTTAACGAAAATTTTGTCTTCCCCGAATTTAGCCTTTTTAGGCTATTTTCGGGGAATTTTATACCCAAATCTAAAGGCCAACTACTTCGTAGTCAGCCTTGTAAATATTTTCAGGGACGCCCTAAGTAAAGAAATACTAATGAAAAATGGTCTTATTGCTTCTTATGATGCCACTTCTGGCTTTTCAAGCAGTCTCTTAAGAGCTCAATTATTGGACACTTAATAACTAGTTATTTCCACTTAAACTCTCTTGTATTTTGGAACTCCAAATATTTAGAGGTTGAAAGTTTTTCAATTGCAAGTTCATTTAACCTTAGTACAGAGCAATTTGATTGAATTATATTGTCATATGAATAACAAGAATCTAACGTTACTTTATGTAGTGTTATTGAAAGCCTGTTTTTGTACTCAAGGAGCCGTACAAAAAGCAGATGTAATTTTTGACATAAGTGGACCATTTCAAATAAATAACTTTGCAGGCTCAGATTTTACCGTAGATTATTTTAAAGCGTGTATTCAAAATAAGAAACAATCTGATATTTATTTTTACGCTTCGGAGGATTTAACCACCATCTCTCCGGAAATGGTAAGAGATCATAATCCCAATGCACGAGATGGGCTAGGGGCTTGGGGAGTTGGAATAGGTAATTCATTTCATGACCTACTAACTCCTGTACAAGCGCAGTCCAAAGATACATTTAGATTTTACTACAATCTTCAACAGAATGTCGATACTCTTATTTTCTATTTTTCTTACTTTGAAGATCAAGTAGGAAAGGATAAAAGAAGTGCACAGGTAAAATATGCGGTAAATGGAATCGGTGAGATTACAAAAGTTAACCAGAAACTTTCAGAATGATGAAATCTAACGTTTCTTACTTCAATCCTGTTAGAAGACTGGATCAGTCATACCGGTTATTACAGTGCCTTATTTTGGTCATGGTAAGCGAGGGCCCCCGAGGGGTTGTCCTCTTCCCAAATAGCGCAACCACATTTTAGGTAGAGAGTTAGATCAAAATTAACTAACTTTCAAAAAAGAATGTGATGCGAAAAAGCAAATTCA
>JABSSL010000061.1 GCA_013214355.1 Saprospiraceae bacterium
CATCCTTCCATCCTTTAAAAGTAAATGGCTGGCTGTCGGCGCTTACATTCGATCGCATATCAGGTATACCAAAGAGATACTCAGTTGACGCCTTAAGAGATCACTTCCCAATACAAAACTTCCCAAAAATATTCCCCAGCAAATCATCGGTGGAGATCTCACCCGTGATCTCTCCCAGGAAGGCAAGGGCTCGTCGAATATCCATCGCCACGAAATCTGAGGTGATGCCGGAGTCCATGGCGTGCAGGACATCGTCCAGGCTTTCGCTGGCCTTCTTGAGGGCTTCGAAGTGGCGCGCATTGCTGACGATGGTGCTGTCGACCTGTACCTGTTCGGTGAGGACGGATTGGTAGAGTTTCTCTTTGAGAAAGCCGATGTTCATTTTTTCTAGGGCGGAAATTGGAATCCACTGGGCCTCGGAGATGGCCAAGGGGAAATCGGAAGTCGGAAAGGGGAAGTCGGAATCTGTGGAACCGGCAACTTCTTCGTGATTTCCCCTTTCCGCCTTCCGTCTTCCCACTTCCCCTTTCCCACTTCCCACTTCAAAATAGTGTTCAAACTTCGTATGCGGATTTAGGTCCATTTTATTGGCGATGACGAGCAAGTGCATGTCAGGCTTGACGAGTTTGGCGAGATCTTGGCGGACTTGTTCGGGTTGCGTTTGGATGACGTCGAAGACGTAGATGAGGAGGGCAGATTGACTGATTTTTTCCATCGTCTTTTCCACCCCGATGGCTTCGATCTGATCGCTTGCTTCGCGGATGCCGGCGGTATCGATCAGGCGGAATTGAATCCCTTCGATATTGAGTACCTCCTCGATGGTGTCTCGGGTGGTGCCGGCGATATCGGAGACGATGGCTCGATCCTCGTTAAGCAGGGCGTTGAGGAGGGTGGATTTCCCGGCATTGGGCCGGCCGGCGATGACGGTGTTGATGCCGTGTTTGATGGCGTTGCCGAGGTCGAAGGATTGAATGAGGGCGTGAATATAGGTTTGGATCTTTTTCACTAGGGTCTTCAATTCGGTGCGATCGGCGAATTCTACATCTTCCTCCGAGAAGTCTAACTCCAGCTCGATTAAGCTGGCGAAATCTAGCAACTGTTGGCGGAGCCGCTGGATTTCATCGCTGAACCCGCCGCGCATTTGCTGCATGGCGAGATTATGAGAAGAGGCGGAGCTGGAAGCGATGAGATCTGCCACGGCCTCGGCTTGACTGAGGTCCATGCGGCCATTGAGGAAGGCCCGGAGGGTGAATTCACCGGGTTGGGCCATGCGTGCGCCTTCTTGCACAAAAAGCTGTATAAGCTGCTGTATGATGTAGTTGGATCCATGGCAGGAAACTTCCACTACATTTTCGCCAGTGTAGGATTTTGGACCAACAAATAGGGAAACCAGTACCTCGTCAACGATGCGATCTTCCCGATCTCTGATGGTTCCAAAATGGATGGTGTGTGTATCTTGTTGTGCTAGATCTTTTCCTCTAAAAACACCATTACAAATCGTGATTGCATCTTTGCCCGAAAGGCGAATGACTCCGATGGCACCAATGCCAGTAGGGGTAGCAAGTGCTACAATGGTATCATTGAGATCGTGCGTCGAATATTGCATGCCGCAAAACTACGGCATTTACGCAAAAGAACATCTATAGTTTGGCTCCTTTAGAATTTTAGTAGGGCTGGATCATCAGCTGGTGCCACGGAAGGCTCATAAGATTCCCAGGGCAAATCCCGATCTTGGCTTCTGCGCTCCACATTGGCAAAGTTATCCTTGAAGAGGAACATGAGACCAAAGAAGACAATGATGGAAACAACCCACTTTTGCATCCTTCCTAAGCCGAACAGCCCCAATAGCAGGTAACCGAAGAATATGATTCCGAGCGAGAAAAACAAAGGTGCAATTTGAGGTATATCTGATAGGAGTGATATGATGGAACGGAACTCCGTAGACAGCTGCCGGAAAAACCATTTAATAGGCTCGGGAATAGCGGGTAAATTCTCTAGCACTTTGAACAGGTCCTTGTCGTACTCCTTGATCATGAAGTAGTTCAGTGCCAGAAAGTTAAAGCCCACGATACCCACCACCATCATGATGCGTTGAGGTAGCTGCACCCAACTGTGAGAAACACGTTGAACATAGGCTTCCATACGACCACCCAATTGGTTGGTCATCCATACGGTGATAAAACTACCACCCATTCCAATGAGAATCGCTACTGATAAGGGATCGACGTCCATTGCTGTTTATTTTACTAACAGTCTGTTTTCAAGTTTCTAATTACTCAAATTTAGTATTAGAAGCAATAAAATCCGCCAAATGTGCCTCCTTTTTCTATAAAGGACGCTCGGGAGACCACAATTAGACGAAGGGGGGTGAGCAAGGAATGACTGCAAAACTCAAACTAGTGGCCCGTTACTGGATGAGGAGCCCGTGTTAATTTCACCTGATCCAATGGGAAAGCAGGCGTATTCTCTTAAATAAACTGTGCACGTGCACATTTTTTTCTTAAAGTGAGGCTAGCATTTGCACAGCTACTAGAGTTTCCCTACCTTAATAGCTAGATTTATCACAAAGCGATTGAAACAAAGGACTGTTTTTTAAACACTTGTGAGGATTACATAATAACATCATTACTTACCAACTTTTCAAAAAAGAAGCATGAAAAAGAAAATACAGGGCAGTGAGCGCCGCAACTTTCTAAAAGCCTCCGGAGCGACACTTTTGGCGAGTAGCCTTGGGGCAAATGTATTGGCTCACAGTACTTCTCCCTTTTTCAACGATAATGAAGTGCTAAAGGTCGGATTAATTGGCTGTGGTGGCCGTGGAACGGGAGCAGCTAATCAAGCTATGAATGCTGATCCTAAAGTCATTTTGACTGCTATGGCGGACATTTTTCCCGATCGTCTGGAGAAGTCTTATAATGCTCTGAAAACTGAAAATGAGGAGAAACTGCAAGTAGCCGATGATCAGAAGTTTATTGGTTTTGATGCGTATAAAAAGGTACTAGCTTCGGATGTTGATGTAGTGATTCTTTGTACGCCACCTTCCTTCCGTCCGGGACATCTGGAAGCTGCCGTTGAAGCGGGAAAACATATTTTCTGTGAAAAACCAGTGGCTGTGGATGCTCCTGGTATCCGTCGCGTAATTGAGGTGGCTAAGAAAGCGAAGGAAAAGAACTTGGCTTTGATGTCGGGCTTCTGCTGGCGATATGACTTCCCTAAGCGTGCCACCTACGAGCGGATTTTGAATGGCGACATTGGAAATGTGACGGGCATTTACAACACCTACAACACGGGTGCCCTTTGGGAAAGAGAGCGTAAAACGGACTGGAATGATATGGAGTTCATTATGCGCAATTGGTTATACTACAACTGGCTATCGGGAGACCATATTGCTGAGCAAGCTGTACATAGCCTGGACCTAATGAGCTGGGCAATGGGCGATGTATTGCCACTTAAGGCGGTAGGAACTGGGGGACGACAAAGTCGTACCGATGCCAAGTATGGTAATGTATATGATCACTTTGCCATCGTATATGAATACGCGGACGGAATTAGAGGCTTCCACTTTAGCCGACAACAGAAGGGCTGCAAACGCGCCTACGATATTACCATCCAGGGAGATCGTGGACAATGCTATATAGATGTGTTCCGCAAGCATGAGATTACCGGTGCCGTAAACTGGAAATACAAAGGTGAAAAGAACAACATGTACCAGACGGAGCATGATGAGTTGTTTGCTTCCATCCGTGCTGGCAAACCCATCAATGATGGGGTTCGAATGGCACATAGTACTATGCTAGCGATTTGGGGAAGAATGGTAGCTTATACCGGTGAGGAGTTGACTTGGGAAAAAGCCCTGAATTCAGAGGAAAAACTAGGACCAGCATTGGAAGATTACAACTGGGATCTAGCCTGGAAAATGAAAGATGTAGCTAAGCCGGGTATGACGAAGTTTGTCTAGATTATACACCGGATGATAGTTTAAAGTTGAATGTTTAGGGTTTAGGCTGTGTCAAGCTTAAGCCCTAAACTATAAACGTTAATCTTTAAACGCTATACCTGAACCTAACTGCAAACCATCCAAGTATTCCTCCTAAACTTTCAAAACCACCAATTCATGCAAAAACAAGACCGAAGAGCCTTCCTAAAAACAAGTTCCGCAGCAGCATTATCCTTGGCCGTTGCGCCCAATCTCCTGGGTAATGTTCAACCCCTTGCTAATCAACCCTTGATCAAGAAGAGTTTGAAATTTGGGATGATTAAGGAGGATCTTTCCATTCTAGATAAATTCAAGCTGGTCAAAGACCTGGGGTTCCATGGAATTGAATTCGACAGTCCCAACGACTTGAACGATAAGGAAATTCTGAAAGCCAAACGAAAGACCGGGCTAGAGATTCCAGGAGTGGTGAATTCTAGGCACTGGAAAATGCCACTGTCCTCTCCCGATCCTGCGGTGAGAGCCGAGTGTGTAGAGTCCATGAAAACAGCCCTGAAAGCCTGTAAGAAATATGGCGGCACCACGGTACTATTGGTCCCGGGTGTGGTCAATGACAAGGTGCGCTATGATGAGGCCTACGAACGCTCGCAAGTGGAGATTCGGAAGCTATTGCCAATGGCGGAGAAGACTGGTATTAAGATTGCTATCGAAAATGTTTGGAATAACTTTCTCATCAGCCCGATGGAAGCAGCTCGGTATATCGATGAGTTCGATAGTGACATGATTGGTTGGTACTTTGACGTAGGAAACATCATTCGCTATGGTTGGGCTGATCAATGGGTGCGAATTTTGGGCAAACGGATCATAAAGATTGATGTAAAGGAATACAGTCGCAAGAAGCAAAAGGAAGAGGGAATCTGGGCTGGATTCCAGGTAAAGTTAGGACAAGGAGACTCCGATTGGGCCAATGTCAATAAAGCACTACGTGAGGTGGGATACCAAGGTTGGGGTTCCGCTGAAGTTCCAGGAGGGGATCGAAAGCGACTACGTGAGATTTCGGAGAATATGGATAAGATTTATGCTTTGTAGGCTTCAGTTCGCCAGTGTTTAGGGTTTAAAGTGGAAAGTTTAGGGGGTAGGTGTACCGTTCCTTAAACAGTAAACGATAAACCCTAAACTTTCAACCTTAAACGACCATTCTCAGAAATTCCGATCCAATTTATTCCGCTTTTCTTCCACAATCGGCCGGACAAAACACCCTTCCAGATGATCGTTTACTAGCCCCATGGCTTGCATGAAGGCATAGGCAGTGGTTGGACCCACAAAACTCCAGCCACGCTTTTTCAAATCTTTGCTAATCGCCTTAGAGGTAGTGGTTTGGGTAATCGTGCGTAAGGTCGCGTAGTCAAATTTTTTGGGCCTTTCACTCACACTAGGTTCGAAGCTCCAAAAATACTTGGCAAGGGAGCCTTCTTTTTCTGCTAGTTCAATGGCTCGCTTAGCATTATTAATGGTGGATTCGATTTTTTTTCGATGCCGAACGATACCGGCATCTTGTAGTAGACGTTCTACATCTTTCTCATCAAACTGAGCCACTTTTTCAAAGTCAAAGCCTGCAAACGCCTTCCGGAAATTCTCCCGTTTACGAAGAATCGTAAGCCAGCTGAGACCAGACTGAAAACCTTCCAAGCATATTTTCTCAAACAAGCGAATATCATCCGTAACGGGATGACCCCATTCCTCGTCATGATAGCGTTGATAATCAGGGTGATTGTTATACCACCAACAACGTGCTTTGCCATCTTCTCCAATGATAAGGCCATTTTCCGCTTGTTGATCTGCCATAGCTCTTTTGTTTTGGGTGATTGAAAGGTGGGGAAGATACAATCTTAGCACCGCTTGACCTAACGCTATCTAATCATTCAATTCAGGGAACAAAGCTGAGAGTCCCGCTTCTGAAGCTTCGCAGATACCTCTTTCCGTAATCAAACCCGTTACGAGTCGAGCAGGGGTCACATCAAAGCCATAGTTTAAAGCTGGACTTTCGGCTGGTGTTAGTAGTACCTGCTTGAGTTTGTCTTGCTCTAATCCCTGGATATATTTGACCTCATGGCCACTGCGTTTCTCAATGGGGATATCTTTCAGTCCATTTTCTATGGTCCAATCAATAGTGGAAGAAGGTAGGGCAACGTAAAACGGCACATCATTGTCATGGGCGGCCAAAGCCTTCAGGTAAGTTCCAATTTTGTTGGCGACATCTCCATTGCGGGTGGTTCGATCTGTTCCGACAATGACCATGTCCACCATTTTATGTTGCATCAAGTGGCCACCTAGATTATCGACAATCACGGTATGAGGTACACCATGTTCTTTTAGTTCAAAGGCTGTGATGCGGGCGCCTTGATTTCGAGGTCTTGTTTCGTCCACCCAGACGTGCACAGGAATGCCTTTGTCATGAGCAGCATAGATCGGGGAGGTAGCTGTTCCGTAGTCGATGCAAGCCATCCAACCAGCGTTGCAGTGTGTCAAAATATTGACTGGCTCATTGCCGTTGTTCTCGTAAATATCTTCGATGATTTTCAATCCATGTAAGCCGATATCCCGACAAAAGCTCACACTTTCCTCGGCTACTTCGGCCGCTAAATCCTTGGCTGTCTTCACCAGTTCTTGCTGTTTACTTCTGCCTTCTAGAGCGGTTTGAACTCTTTGTAACACATTGAAGAGATCCACCGCGGTGGGGCGTGTCTCCTGCAACGCTTTAACGGCTGCGGGGATGAAGGTACTCCAGTCAGTATCTTCTGGAGCGTGATACAATCCCAAATACATGCTATAGGCCGCTGTTACGCCAATCAATGGCGCTCCACGCACATGCATTTCGCGAATTGCTGCCGCACCTTCGTTTAGGCTTTTGAGCTGCTCAATAGTCAGTTGATGTGGAAGACCACGTTGGTCAATGATATTCACTACACCTTCATCTTCGGTGTCCAACCAAATGGTACGATAGGATTGGTTTTGGATCTTCATGGCAATTCGATTTTCTATAATCCGAAGCGCCAAAGCTAATAAAATCAAGCATATTCGCCTTTCTGATGACAGATTATTAAGGGGAAATGCGGAGGGAATAACATTCATTTAGGATAGCCTTAACACGAAATTCATCTCTGACTAGCTGAACGCTGCTTAGTCCGAAGTGTAGGAAATAGCAGTAGCGCTGCAATTTTAGTTGAAGGGCAGAAGTTATTGGATTGAGCAACCTATCCCCTGGGCCTATCTTCCTATATTAGGAAGTTGTTTAAGATTGTCTGCTGAGTCGAAAAAACTTCATCGCGGCCAGTGAGACGTTTTTAAACAACTTCTAAAATATTATACGATTCAACATAACAACTAAGGATGAAACGATTACAACTTAATGCTTTACTAACTTTACTTTTCCTATCCTACAACCACCTATCCGCACAAAAGATGGAAACCGCTAAGGTGATCGCTTTTGTGAACGTCAATGTGTTGCCGATGAATGGCGAGGGTCTAATGCCTAATCAAACGGTCTTGGTGAAAAATGCTAAGATCCAGAAGATTGGCCCCGCGGACAATATCCGCGTCCCTAAATCGGCAATGCAGATAGATGGTAAGGGAAAATTTCTAATGCCTGGCTTGGCGGAAATGCATGCCCATATTCCCACTCCCAGAGATGGCGACGATACGCGGGTGAAAGAAGTCCTTTTTCTATACCTTTCTCAGGGCATCACCACTATTCGAGGAATGCTAGGAGATCCCTATCATCTAGGTTTGCGGAAACAAGCGGAGGAGGGGACGATTCTCAGTCCTCGCATTTACACTTCTAGTCCCTCCGTCAATGGCAATACCGTACAAACAGTAGAAGAGGCTCGTACCAAGGTGGCGAAATATCAAGCGGATGGTTATGACTTCTTGAAGATTCACCCTGGCCTGAGTTTGGAGGTGTTTAATGCGGTAGTGGCTACTGCTGAAAAGGTCGGAATCCCTTTTTCTGGACACGTCCCTTTACAAGTTGGAATTGAGCGAGCCATAGATGCCGGCTATGCTTCGATCGATCACCTAGATGGTTTTTTGGAGGGACTGGTTTCAGAATCTGCGGATGTAGAAATGAATCAGAATGGCTTTTTTGGCTACAACTTTACGGAAATCGCGGATGTTAATAAATTGTCCAAACTTGTGGCTCAGGCAAAGGCGCGTAGCGTATGGTTCGTACCCACTCAGACCCTGATGACCCGTTGGTTCTCTCCCACTAAGCCAGAGGTGATTAGCAACGAGCATGAGATGCAATACATGCCTTCTGCGACCCTCTATCAATGGCGCCTCAATAAAAACCGCATGTTGGATGATCCGACTTACGACGTAGAGCGATGGAAAGCTTTTGTGGCCCTACGGCAAAAGATTATGCGTAATCTTCATCGTTCGGGCGCTGGAATTCTACTCGGATCAGATGCCCCACAGGTATACAATGTTCCCGGCTTCTCTATTCATCATGAGCTGAAGGATATGGTAGAGGCAGGGATTCCTGCTCTGGCGGTATTGCAAAGTGGTACGGCGAATCCGGCCAAGTTTTTTAAGCAAGAAGGGAAATACGGGACCGTAGAAAAAGGGGCTGCTGCTGACTTGATTTTATTGGAAGCTAACCCCCTTGAGGATATTAGCAATGCTCAACGTCAAATTGGTGTGATGACGGCTGGTCGCTGGTTGACTAAGTCCTCGATCGATGCCTATTTGGCGGAAATTGCTAGTCGACACAACCAGTAGTTGCTGCCTAGGCGATGAGCGCACACGCTAAGTCGTCAAGACCCGAAGCTTTATCAGAGGCTTCGGTTTTTTTAGTACAGTGGATTGGCTACAAATTTAACCAGGAAGGGAGCATAGTCCAGAAATTAAACGGTGCAAGAGGGTTAAGTTTGGCTGAGTTTTCTTATTATTGGTGGAATTAAATCGCCTTTATATACTCATGAGTCAAGCATTAAGTTTTGAGGATTTTGAAAAAGCTTGTCAGGATAATCGATTGTACCAATCTCTCACGCCTGAAGAACGCAGCCACCTATTTAAATTAGCTAAACGCGAGGATATTCCCGCCGGAGAAGTGGTCTTCTATTCGTCCGAGACGGACAGCTCTGCTTTTTATATTGTAGAAGCAGGTAGACTTCGACTCAACTTGAACAGTGGGAAAGAAAAGATCTATGAGGAAGGGGAGTTGTTCGGGGAAATCTCCGTCTTGAACGGTAGCCCAAGAATGGGAACCATGACGGCCTTAGTGGATAGTAGCCTGATCGTGATTGAAGGAGATTTATTATTCGAAGAAAAGATGATTCCAGCTCGCAGTTCCTTTTCCATCTTTAAGGGATTGGTAGGGTATGTGATTAGTTACTTGAACGAAGAGTATGCGCACGCCACCGAACGGATCATTGAGAAAGGGGAGGGGGTAACGATTGAGTTTAAGGAGTCACTGAGTAAAAAACTAAAGCAGGAAGTGGTGAAAACGATCTGTGCCTTCCTCAATACCAGGGGAGGGACCATTCTCTTGGGCGTTAATGATAAGGCAGAGGTAATTGGCCTGGAGGTCAATTCAGAAAAAGACCTGGATAACTACAAACAAAGCATCATACAGATTCTGAAACACAAAGTAGGTATCAATGGCTCCACTAATATCCACTTCAATACGGAGAAACTGGACAATAAAATATTGCTGAGAATCAATTGTACGCCTTCCAACCATCCCATTATTCTAGAGGATAAGGATCAGCAACACTTCTACATCAGATCAGGCCCTACCAGCATCAAGGCGCCGAATATCAAGGAAGTTCTTTCTTACTACCAAGAAAGATTTGAATCTTCGAGTCGTTAAGGATGGGTACTGTGTTAGGAAGCACGCCAGAAATACGGGGTGAAGAGCACCAGAATCGTAAATAACTCCAATCGCCCCAATAGCATGTAAAATACCAAGAAGAGCTTGACGGGCTGACTAAGACCGGCAAAGTTGTCCACTGGTCCTACTTCTCCTATTCCAGGGCCGACGTTGCCAAGATTAGTCGCCGCTGCCCCGATCGCCGTCATGAAATCCAGTCCCAAAATCGTTAAGATGATAGAGCCTAGGACGAAGAGAAAGAGATAAAGTAGCAGGAAGATGATGATGTGCGTAAGGATTCGTCCGGCCACCCGTTTACCATTTAACTTCAAAGGAATGATGGCTCGTGGATGTAGAATCCGTTTGAACTCCAAGAAGGAATTCCGAAAGAATACTAGATGCCGAATGATCTTTATCCCACCACTAGTAGAACCCGCCGAAGCCCCTAAAAACAGCAGAATGAAGAAGGTCATGGTCAAGCCATTTGACCAACTGGTATAATCAGCGGAAACAAAACCTGTGGTGGTGATCAAAGAAATGATCATGAAGAGACTTTGGCGGAATGAACGTTCTACGCTTTGTCCCGACACACCAAAAACCCCCAAAGTCACGAAAAAGGTTAATAGCAGAACCAGAAAGACATAAGCTCGAAACTCATCACTTTTCCAGACGCGACTCAGTTTACCTTTGAAAGCAAAGTAAATCACGGTATAGTTGGTCCCCGCAATGAACATGAATAAGGCAAGCGTGTATTGAATGGAGGCACTGTCAAAAAAAGCGGTACTGTCATTCTTGGTAGAGAAACCACCGGTGGCCATGGTCGTCAGGGCATGATTGATGGCATCGTAGAAACTCATCCCCAAGCCGTACAAGACTAGCATTAGAATAGCCGTCAGACCGACGTACAGGAACCAAAGTCGTTTCGCCGTTTCACTAATTCTCGGATGCAGTTTATCAGAAGTAGGACCAGGCGCCTCCGCCACAAATAGTTCCACCCCACCAATCCCCAAAAGTGGAAAAATGGCAACCGTTAAAACGATGATTCCCATCCCACCGATCCACTGCGTAAGACTTCGCCAAAACAGTATGCCTTTAGGGGTGCTCTGAATATCAGTGAGCACACTGGCGCCGGTTGTGGTCATACCGGATACCGTCTCAAACAAGGCATCTGCTAGATTCGGAATGACACCACTTAGGAGATACGGTAAAGCGCCGTAGGTAACCATGGTCAACCAGCCCAGGGCTACGATTAGGTATCCTTCTCTCTTCTTGATATTCCCCTCATTCTTCACGAAGTAGAGTAGGGGCCCTCCCAAGATAATACCTGCTAGGCCTGAATACAGCAGTGCTAGATGGTCTCCTGCTTTGTAATAAAGAGAAAAGGGAATACACGATAGCATGAGCAGTCCTAGTAGTCCCAAAAGGATGCCGATTACTCTAATGATGGGGCGGACATTGATCATAGCTCGTACTCGCCTAACGGAAGAGTTTTTCTAATTTGGTAATGGCTTCTGGAAGTGCAAAGATGATCACTTTATCGTTGACTTGAAGCTGAAAATCGCCATTGGGAATTAAGGTTTCATCCCCACGGATGATGCCGCCCACTATGGCTGTGCTCGGGAAATGCAAGTCCCGCAATGGCTTGCGGGTCAATTGATTCTTTTTGTGGATCACATACTCAATAATCTCTGCATCCACTCCCGCCAGGCTAGTGATAGCTTCAACCTGGCCTTTCCGCACAAATCGAAAGATATTATTGGCCGTGATCAGCTTCTTGTTAATCAGTGTATCAACACCTATATTTTGTGAGATGTGAATGTATTCCTTGTTCTCTACCTGTGCGATGGTCTTATACACTCCATGATTCTTTGCGGTCAGACTAGCGATGATATTGGTTTCAGAATTGCCAGATAAAGCAACGAAGGCATCCATGCGGTTTAAACCTTCTTCTTCCAGCATATCGAAGTTACTGGTATCACCATTTATAACCAGCGTACTATCCAGTTCCTCAGCCAGGATCTTGCATTTTTCCTTATTTCGCTCGATGAGTGTCACATTGTATTCCTGTTCTAGGATTCTGGCGGTATGTCTGGCCAAGCTACTGCCGCCTAAAATCATCACATTCTTTACTTTCACCTTCTTCTTACCTACGAGGTTGATCACTGCTTCAATATTCTCTTCCCGCGTGATGAAGTAGATATGATCATTGCGATGGAAAACGGTACCCGACCTGGGGATCAAAGTTTGATGGCCTCTAAGGATAGCAATAGGACGCAACATGAAATCCGTCTGCATCGCATGAACCTCCGACAATTTTCGATTGGCCAATGGGGAGTAATCATCCAGCGTAATGCCCACCAAATTAATCTTGCCTTCTTCGAATTCAAAGTGGTCCGTGAAAGAACATTGCTTCACCAGACGGGAGATCTCTTGGGCAGCCAGCTGGGGTGGACAGATAAGGGTGTCAATACCTAGATCTTGAAAAAGCTCTCGTTGCTCCCTGCAAAGATAGCGCGGGTTTTGTACACGAGACACCACCTTCTTGGCGCCGATTTTCTTAGCTAAAACGGATGCGATAAGATTGGTCTGCTCGGAAGTGGTCAAGGCTAGAAACAAGTTGGCCTTATTGACTTCAGCTTGTCGTAGAATATCAATAGAGGAGGCATCTCCTCGAATGGTCAAAACATCTAGATGACTAGCGGCAATATCAAGAATCTCCTGATTAGTATCAATGAGAACGATATCTTGATGCTCAAAACTCAATAACTCCGCCAAATGGGAACCCACATCACCTGCTCCCGCAATCACAATTTTCATTTGTCAAGGTTTAATCCCGCAAAAGTAGCCTTTTTTGGTCATTTTAAATAAGACAAATCCTTTACTCTTTTATGGGGTTCGCTGGATTTGCGCAGCAAATGAAGTATTATTGTGATATGAAGGTACTAATGGTGTGTTTAGGGAATATTTGTCGTTCTCCCCTGGCAGAAGGTATTCTACAAACAAAAGTCCAGTCGCAAGGACTAGACTGGGAAGTCGATTCTGCTGGCACGGGCGCCTGGCACGTAGGAGAGTTGCCGGATCCTCGTTCCGTCCAAGTGGCGCGGGAAAATGGCATTGACATTACCTATCAGCGAGCTCGCCAATTTCAGGTGCAAGATCTAGATAACTATGATCTTATTTTTGCCATGGATCAATCCAATCTAGCCAATATCCTTCGCAAAGCCCACACTTCAGCACAAGAGAAAAAGGTGCATCTCATCATGAATCAGGTTGATCCTAATGCCAATATCAGCGTCCCAGACCCCTACTATGATGATGATGGCTTTGAACAAGTCTTTGCGATGCTAGATCAAGCATGTGATCGAATAATTGAGCAGTGGGTTTGAGTGGTACCCCTCTTCGGTCCCATAGATTTGGGACTAGTTTTGGCTTAATTCAAAATTAATTTGAATTTTTTTCAGTTGATAGCTCAGCCATACCTAAGAAAAATTCCATTGCATAAATAGATGTGATTAAGTCGATTGACTTATGGAGAGCGTATTCCCAATAAATCGTTGAGCCCACATGGCTGGCCCTGGCCGGCAAAAAGAAATAGACAGAAAGAAATAATTTTTTCTATCATTGCGTTATCAAGTACGACATTTAAATGCGTATTACGTACTCCAACATTTCGAAGAACCACTCCAACAACAAGTAGAACTAAACTACCAAACACACCTATTTAACCCGAAATTTTCTTCCCTATAACAATTCATCCTTTCAGTCATTATCCCCGGTTGAAAAACTTCTTTCAGAAGCTGTTTAAGCAGGTTTGCTGCGTCAAAAAATGGACCAGATTTTTGGCTCAATCGAAGCTACTTTCGAAGCTGTCTACAGGCGCAAATGAGGTAAACTACCTGGCACTGCTATGTGGTAATAATCCGCTATGCGCAGTCGAAAGAAAACCGAAGAGCGAGTCCAAAAGGGCTTCCTGGCAACCAGCAAAATGTTGTTAAACAACGCTTAATTTTTTTAATCAAAACTGACTCACACCATGAAAAAATTGTTGTTTTTGCTACCCTTCACTCTACTTGTTGCTTGTGATAACGTAGGTAAATATGCTGAAGCTATCACTAGTGTAGCTGGAGAATGGGACGGGGCTACTGAAGCCGTTACTGCACTACTAGGAAACATTACTACTGCCCAAGGTGGGATTACTGAAATGCTAGGAGGAATGAACATCAGCGAAGAATTGCAAGGTTCTTTGGCGGCAGATGTGCTAGGCCAATTGACTGGACTAAAAGATCAAGTGACTAATCAAGGAACTGCATTATCTGGTATTTTGGAGCAGGTGAATGCCTTCGCAGGGCAGTGGGAAGAGAAAGGCCAAGCTTTGCAGGGCTTGAAAGATGGCTTGTCAGGAGGTACGTTGCCAGATGACGTTGAAGGAACGATCAGTGGGCTGAAGGAAATGATTGCTACCGGTACTAGCAAAGTGGGTGAATGGGGACCGCAAGTAGAAGCTGCCCAGACTGGCGCTAAGTCTGCTTTCGACCAATTTACTTCCTTATTGGCGAGCGTAACGGCTAGCGAATAAGCCCCATTTCGATAACTAAAGAAAAAGGCCAAGTCTCATTCGAGGCTTGGCCTAATTTTTTGTATACAAAATCTTTCCTTAGGAGAAAGCTAGATTGATAATCTCTTGTTGCTGCTGATCATGCACCTTTTTGTATCCGGTCGCAGGAGATGCACTTGATTTGCGAGAGATCAGGCTAAGATCCGCATTTAAACCAATCTGAGAAGAAGCGACAATGGAGTACACATATTGCCATGCTCCCATATTGGAAGGTTCTTCTTGCACCCAAAACGGCACCGCTTCGGGATATCGCTTGAATACTTTCTGCAATTGGCTATCTGGTAATGGATACAGTTGCTCTAATCTTACAATCGCTACATCGTCTCGCTTATCTTGTAGTTTGCGAGCCATTAGGTCGTAATAGATCTTGCCAGTGCAAAGCAATAACTTCTTAATCTTTTTGCCACTACGCGCTCCCACGTGCGGATCGTCATAGACCTCCTGAAAACTCTTATCCGTTTCGAAATCAGAAATATCCGAAACAACTTCAGGATGACGCAATAAGGACTTGGGAGTCATCACGACCAAAGGCTTACGGAAAGGTCGCGCCAACTGCCTGCGTAAGAGGTGGAAGAAATTAGCAGGAGTAGTCACATTCGCAACGGTCATGTTGAATTCTGCACAAGACTGCAGGAAGCGCTCCACTCTACCACTTGAGTGCTCCGGACCTTGGCCTTCGTAACCGTGAGGAAGCAATAGCACCAGACCATTCATACGTTGCCACTTAGATTCCGCCGCAGAAACAAACTGATCTACCATGGTTTGGGCACCATTGTAGAAGTCACCAAACTGGCCTTCCCACAATACTAGCGTTTCTGGATTAGCCATGGCATAACCATATTCAAATCCCATTACCCCAAACTCAGACAAGAGAGAATTGTAAATTCGGAATTCTCCCTGATCGTCTGACAAGCCAGATAGTCGATTGTATTCGGCATCTGTATTGATATCTCGCAAGACCGCATGGCGGTGAGAAAAAGTACCTCTCTTAACATCCTGGCCACTCATTCGTACATCTTTCCCCTCCATTAGGATACTACCATAGGCCAACAGCTCACCGAGCGCCCAATCTAATTTGTTGTTATCGAGAAGCTTGCGTTTTCCCTTAAGCAAACGATTCACTTTAGATAGGGCTTCGATATTAGTAGGGATAGTCATCAGATGGTTGATGATATGGTCAATTCTATCCTTGGCAATTCCCGTCTTAGGGGAGGTCTTGAAGTCCTTAGGATCCTTGGTTTTCTTCAGTTTTCGCCAAGCCTGCTCTGGCTCTTGGTACTCGTATTCTAATTTACTCTGCTTAACTTCATTCAAGCGTTCCTGCAGGAGATTCCAAAATGCCTTTTGCATTTCGTCTGCCAGCGCCTTATCGATATCATCACGTTCCAGTAACTTGTTTTGGTATACCTCACGCGGAGTAGGATGCTCATTGATGATCTTGTACATACCCGGCTGAGTAAATTTAGGATCATCTCCTTCATTGTGTCCGTGCTTGCGATAGCAAACCATGTCGATGAACACATCATTATTAAAGGCCTGGCGATATTCTACTGCCAGTTCTGAGGCAAATAGCACAGCTTCAGGGTCGTCACCATTGACGTGGAAAACTGGAGCTTGTACCACATTCGCCACACCCGTACAGTAGGTAGAGGATCGTGCGTCATCAAAATCGGTAGTAAAGCCGATTTGATTGTTTATAATAAAATGTAAGGTTCCTCCCGTGTAATAGCCCTTCAACTGACTCATCTGCACCGTTTCGTAGGCTATGCCCTGCCCGGCAATTGCTGCGTCACCATGAATCAAGATGGGGAGAATCCGATCATAATCACTTTGGTAAAGGATATCTGCCTTAGCTCTGGCAAACCCCTGGACCACCGTATTTACCGCCTCCAAGTGGGATGGATTAGGCGTTAGTTTAAGGTGAACGGTTTTGTTACTTGGTGTTTGGACCTGGCTAGAAAAACCCAAATGGTATTTCACATCACCATCTCCAAAGCTAAGATCCGGAACCGCTGTCCCTTCAAATTCATTGAAGATTTGCTCGTAGGTCTTACCCATGACGTTAGCGAGTACATTAAGACGTCCACGGTGAGCCATTCCAATAATGATCTCCTCTACTTTATCCTCCGCCGCCTTATTGATAATGCCGTCCAAGGCAGCGATAGTAGTCTCACCGCCCTCCAAGGAGAATCGTTTTTGTCCAATGTACTTGGTGTGAAGAAATTGCTCAAACACCTGCGCTCCATTCAACTTCTCCAAAATGCGTCGCTTCTTTTCCAAGCTTAGATCAAAAGCACGATCTGGATGGTGGGACTCGATCTTTTCTCGAATCCAGCGACGCTTATTGCGATCCTGAATATGATGATATTCAAAACCGATAGATCCGCAGTACACGGTCTTCATATGCTGGATGATCTCCTTTAAGGTGGCATTCTTCAAGCCACATTCTTGTCCCGCTTGGAAGACGGAGTCGAGATCGGCAGCTTCCAGGCCAAAATCCTCAATGTTTAGATTGGGACGACGGTCTCTTCTTTCCCGAATCGGATTGGTGGTTGAAAGAAGGTGGCCTCTATTTCGGAAAGCCTTAATCAGAGATAGTACTTGAAATTCTTTGGCATTAATTGGCCCAGCATCCGAGGCTGTGGCGCTCCCATTTCCATTTTGCGAGAATTCAAAACCTTGGAAAAAGGCTCTCCAAGTAGCTTCTACGCTTTGGGGTTCCTTCAGATATTGCTCGTACATCGAATTGATGTAGGTTGGGTGAGCATTGCTGATTACAGAGAAATCATTCATCGATTATCTTGCCTTTTTATTAAAGGATTAACGATTTGAGCTAGCTTTTTGCAAATAAGCCGCAAGTAAAGACCTGTTTAAATCTTAAACAAGCTTTTATTAAAAAAAAACAGTAGTCCTTTGTCGAAGTTCTTAAATTTGCATCTTATTTCAGAAAAACGGCTGTTTACTAGCTTTTTGTACTTTCTCAAAGTGTTAGAAGTTACAATCCGAAGCCATCGAAACAGGGCCAGAAATTTTTTTTAAGAAAAAGGTTCTATTTTATCGGAAAAAGCATAAATTTGCACTCCGATTTTGAGAAGTGAAGAAAATTAAAGATTAATGGCACACCATAAATCAGCTAAAAAGAGAATTCGTCAGGACGCTAGAAAGCGTTTGGCTAACCGTTATTACAAGAAGTCCACTCGTACTGCCATCAAGAAATTGCGCGGTATGACTGAGAAGTCTGAAGCTGAAAGCTTCTTGCCTAAAGTATTGAGTATGATTGATCGTTTGGCAAAGCGCAATACTTGGCACAAGAACAAAGCTTCTAATCTTAAGAGCAAATTGACTGTACACGTTAATAACCTGTAGGTAATTTCGGTATTGACAGTCTTGCGAATTGATAATGGATCAAGGTTTCCATTATCAATTCGTTGTATTATATATTCACTTCTCTACTTTTCTCAGCGTACTCCTCTTCATACCACTTATAAGTCGATCTTCTGTTTAGAACATTCGCAGGCCAGTCCTGTTGTAGCTAAAGAAGTACAAGCTAGAGAGATCTCACTAATGTAGTTTCCTTGATCAATCCTTGAAGTATGCCAGTAGAAAAGACTAAAAAGCAAATAATTCTTGAAGCAGCTGCGGTCTTGTTTCGGGACAAAGGGTATAGTGCTACTTCAATGAGGGACTTAGCTGAATCGGTCCAACTAAAAGCTTCTAGTCTATACAACCATATCAGTGGCAAAGAGGAAATCCTTAAGACGATCTGTTTCCAGAATGCCAAAGTCTTCCATGATGAGTTGGAAGCCATAGAGGCCTCCACCCTGTCACCTACGGAGAAGATTGAGCAACTGGTGCGTTTTCACATTGTCATGGCTACGGAGGAAGTAACCTCCATTACCTCTTTTAATGATGAATGGCGTCACCTAACTGAGCCAGACCTGAGCCGGTTTAAGGAATTGCGAAAGGATTACGAGCAGCGCTTTAAAGGCATACTAAAGGCTGGCATTACAGAAGGTATCTTTAAAAATATTGATCCTACCATCCTATTGCACACCGTACTTTCTTCTATTCGTTGGGTCTATGATTGGTACCGTACGGGGCGACCATGCACACCGGATGAGTTGGCAAAAGAGATCACTGATATCGTTCTTTCCGGTATTAAGCGCTAAAGCTTAGCTGCACTTGAGGTGCTGAATAGAAGTTCCCCCAAATGGGGTAGGTTTTCCTTCATAAATAAGGCTTATCTTTAGCAGACAAAAACCAAATAATTTGTCTAGCTCCCTAATTCATGTCGGTATAGTTGAAGATAATGATGAGATCCGTCAGACCCTGGCCCTTATCATCGATGGAACTCCAGGATACTCCTGCAAAATGGTTTTCTCCAATGCGGAAGCTGCGGTGGAAGCCTTGCGAAATAGCTATGTCAATGTCGTATTAATGGACATTGAGTTGCCTGGAATGACGGGGATAGAAGCGGTGAAGCAATTGAAACCAGTAGCTCCAGATATGGATTTTCTCATGCTCACCATCCGTCAAGATGATGAAGCCATTTTCAATTCCATTTGCGCCGGTGCCACTGGCTATTTAGTAAAAGATACTCCTCCCACGGCCTTACTTCAGGCCATCCAAGAAGTGGCAGATGGCGGAGCTCCCATGAGTACTAGTATCGCTCGCAAAGTGATACGTTCCTTTCATGCTACCACTCCCTCACCACTTTCTAGTCGGGAAACCGAAATCCTCAAACTGCTATGCGATGGCCTTAATTATCGATCCATCGCTCAGCAGCTCTTTCTCAGCGCACATACCGTGAAATCACACATCAAAAACATTTACAAAAAACTTCATGTCAACTCCAGAGCAGAAGCTGTAGGCAAAGCCCTGAAAGACAAACTCATCTAATACACACCCACACCCACATCTACATACCCTCACGTCACAAGCTCTGCTTGTTGACACCACACACCGCGGGCCTGCCCGCCGTCCTCCATATTCACATCACCCCCCCCCATCACGTCTATGTTCACGCCGCCCCCCTCCAAAATCCCCCATCTGGGCGATAGCCCGCCTACCTTCCTTATCCTAATTTTGACTTCGGAATCAATTTAACCGAACCCAAAAAATAAGATTATGAAAAAATGGATGCTACTACTGGGAATGGCATGGCTTCTAGTGGGAACGATGGAGGCACAGATCTTACCAAAAGTGAAACGCAGTGCAACCAACAAAACGGCCAATGAAGTCAGCAAGAAAGTAAACAAGGGGATTGATGGACTCTTCAATGGTAAAAAGAAGAAGAAGAAAAAGAAGGACAAAAACACAAAATCTGAGCCAGCGGAGCAGCAAAGCTCGGCCTCAGCAGGGGCCTCTACCTCTAGCACAGAAACTACTACAGCTGCTGGCAATACAGGAAACACGGAAACTGCACCAGCACGACCCCAATATCGTGGCAACAAGTCAGATTTCGTCTCTGGCGAAAGGGTGATCTTCTGGGATACCTTAGCAAACGAATGGACTGGAGAGTTTCCTTCACGTTGGGATTTGGTTTTCGGCACCGTAGAGAACGGCCGTTACAATAAAGACAATGTGATCGCTTTTATCAGCAACAATTCCAAGATTAAGCCTCTGATGCGATCCAAATCCTATTTGCCAGATCCATTTACTGTGGAAGCCGAAGTATACTTTCACAATAAGGGTAACGAGGGGTATTACATAAATCTGGATCAGGCCATTTCGGTAAGATTTAGTAATACCAGCGTGAGAGCCAATGGCACCACTACTTACCTAAGTGACAAAAAGGCAAGGTCTGGCTGGCGCAAAATCGCCTTGTCGTATCACAAAGGGGCCTTAAAGGTTTATCTAGAAGGCGAGCGCTTGGTCAATATGCCCCGTATTAAGCAGCGACCGCCTTCTTTGTCGATCAGTGCTTTGAGTCATAATGCCAATGGGGGAGAACCAGCCATGCTCAGAAATATTAGAATAGCCGAGGGGGGTGTACCCTTGTACCGAAGATTGGTTACCGATGGGAAGGTCATCTTCAACACGATCCAATTTGATTACAACAAGGCCTCTCTTCGTCCCTCTGCCAAGGAAAGCATAGATAGAATTGCTGCCATGATGAGCCAACAACCCAATGTGAAATTAAGTGTAGAAGGACACACGGATAGTGATGGGACCAACGCGGCCAATCAAGATCTATCGGAGAGAAGAGCAGCAGCTGTAAAGGCTGCACTGGTAGAACTAGGGATTGCAGCAGATCGCTTGCAGGCTAAAGGCTGGGGGGAAGAACAGCCCCTGGAAACGGATGACAGTGCAGCAGCCAAACAGCAAAACCGAAGAGTAGAATTTATATTGATCTCCCAGTAGTAAAATCCGGCTTGTCCCTAGGGTTCTTTTAGCAAAAGACAAGCAAAGGAATGGAATTTTGTGATACGCATTGACAGATCCGCCGATAGCATCGGCTGGGGCTTGTTGATGCGTTTTCATTTTCTAGCTACTTCTAGCCATTTGCTGAATTGATACCGGGTGAAGCCTTCCAAGAGAAGGCTGTTTCATTGTATATTTTTCTCTCGCATCATTTTACTTTAAAATCCACTAGAGAAGGAAAAAAAGTGTTATTTTGCCCGCCTTAGACACTTAATTTGAACTTGAAGCTAAGTATTTAGTCTATAAGATAGCGTCAAGTACAAGTAGAATCATATCAGTATTTGGACCCGTATGAGGGATATTATTGAACTTTATCGTGGTGTCATTATCCAAATTGCTACTCCGTATAGCACAGGGACTGGTTTCTACTTGAAAGAACCGAATGTCATTGTCACGAATGATCATGTGGTGAGAGACAATCGGAAAGTAGTCGTGGACGGAGAAAAGCTCGAAAAGCAGCTTGTTAAAGTAATTTTTAGTGATCCTAAGCACGACCTCGCCTTCTTGGAAGCTCCTGAAGGCCACCAGATGCCAGCGGTGGATTTAGGGGTTGGAAGAGAGATAGAGGTGAAAGCCGGCGACCCTGTCTTGGCTATTGGGCACCCCTTCGGCCTTAAATTCATTTCTACCCAGGGAATTATCTCCAATACCTTACATGAGCAAAACGATCTTAACTACTGGTTACACGATGCGGCCCTGAATCCAGGGAATAGTGGTGGGCCGCTGGTCAATAGTGATGGTCATGTGATTGGAGTCAATACCTTTATCGTAAAGGATGGTAATACCATTGGCTTTGCTCTGCCAGTAACCTACTTGCTGGAGTCCATTCAAGAATTTCAAAAGGAAAAAGGGGGGATTGTAGTTCGCTGCCACGCTTGTTCCAATTTGGTGACGGAGGAGACCATCGACAATGGCTATTGCCCACATTGCGGGGCTAAAGTCCATTTACCTAGTTCTGCCGAAGAATATGAACCCGTAGGCGTGGCTAAGACGATCGAAGCCATGATTATTGAGGCCGGGCATGATGTAGAGCTTTCTCGTAGAGGCCCCAATAATTGGGAAATCCACGAGGGAAGTGCCCGCATCAACATTGCCTACTATGAGAAAACCGGTCTCATTACGGGCGATGCTTATCTTTGTTTATTGCCTAAACAAAATATTGGCCCGCTCTATCAGTATCTCCTTCAGCAGAACTACCAGATTGAAGGCTTGAACTTCAGTATTAAGGATAAAGATATTATCCTTTCCCTACTCATTTATGATCGGTACCTAAATGTGGAAACGGGTTTGCACCTCTTCAAACGACTCTTTGAAAAGGCGGACTATTACGATAATGTTCTAGTAGAAGAATATGGTGCCCTTTGGAAATATGAAGAGGAAAATGAAGAAGAGTTAGATAAGTCCTAGAACTTTCTTGCCTTTACCGCATTAATTCAGCATAAGTCTGATAATAATCCACTGAAAAGCTACGTTATTCCAATTGTCTGAGCTACACTATCTACGATTGTTCGCAAGGAGGAAATTAAATCTAAATTATACTACGAAATTTTAGTATTCATATTTATCTTTGTGCCGTTCAAGCTATCTCAGCATTACACCCTAGTCGTTTTTTGTATCCCTGGATACACCTTGCCCACAGACGCAAATAGTAACACCTGTAGTTTAAGATTAAGAAAAAAGAATTGAGAAAATGATGCAAATCTCTTTAGGTAGAATTCGACTATCTGAGATTAAACTGATTTTTCCTGTTAAGAAGTAGTTGTCAATTCCAAGGCGTTTAAACCTTATTTATCCTATAATTTGTCAGCTGTTTACAGCATAATATCTATCATTGTATGCAGTTGAATGAAAGAAAAATGAATATCTTGGCCAGCAGTTTTACAAATAATCGATTTATGAAAAGATTGAAGTCCCTTTTGGTTGTCTGCTTTTGTTTCTTGGGCGCACTTTCAATTAGTGCTCAGGACATCCACTTTTCTCAATTTTACCTTTCTCCATTGAACCTCAACCCTGCCATGACAGGGGTGATGAACTGTAACGTTCGTTTGGTAGCCAACTACCGTAACCAATGGGCTAGTGTTTTGAGATCCAATGCGTATAGCACTTACTCTGTTTCTTATGATCAAAGAATTCCAGTAGGTCGTTATGATTACTTTGGTGTGGGCGGTACCTTTTGGGGAGATAGAGCAGGTGAAGCTAACTTTGCTACCTTGACCGGTAAATTTGCACTTTCCTACAGTAAGAAAATGGGAGGTGGACGCAACGACGGTCAGTACCTTGTGGTGGGTGCCGAAGGTGGAGTTGCGCAACGTAGTATTGACTTTCTGAACCTACGCTGGGGATCTCAGCACGATGGTAATGGTGGTTTCGATCCTAATATCGGTTCTGGCGAAAACTTTGACAGGGACAACTTCATCTTTGCAGATATGGCTGCGGGCTTGCTGTGGTTTATGGTTTTCAACGAAGACAACAACTTGTACTTAGGGGGTGCCTTCCATCATCTTAACCGTGCCAATCAATCTTTCTCAACTACCGAAGAAGATCTGCTATACAGTCGATTTACTTTCCACGCAGGTGGTGAATTCCAGGTTGGACAAAAACTGGGATTACTTCCAGGTGTGATCGTGATGAACCAAGGACCTTCCTTCCAAGTGAATGCAGGTACCAGTTTCCGCTTTAAGCTAGGTGGCGGTCGTAGAACCAACCAAGCTTTCCANCTGGGACTTTGGGGACGTATTTCCAACAAGATCGAATCGGGCGTATTGACAGATGCTGCCATCTTGTCTACTCGCTTTGACTACGATCAATTCAGCATAGGATTCAGTTATGATGTAAATGTTTCTCCATTACGTCCTGCTAGTAACGCCAATGGTGGTTTTGAATTTGCCATGGTGTACAAAATCTGCGGACCAGCTCGAAGAGGGGTTTACTGTCCTAATTTCTAGTCTTATTTGACTTTTCTAGATAGAAAAAAACAGGAGTCATCCACTTGAGATGACTCCTGTTTTTGTTTTAAACCTGTACTCAACTTATTTGATGATCTCCATAATTTCACTTTTGCACATTCCTGGCTTCAGTTCATTTCCTAGCATGTAAGCAATGAGTTGCTGATCGATGGCACTGTAGGTGGTGCGGTTGCTATTGAATTGATAAAATATACTGTTATCATCAGTTTCCGTGTCATTGATGAGGCCGAGAATCTGTGCTAGTTCTTCTCTCAATATATGCCGATATAGCTGTTCATCAGCGTAATTTATGACATCAAGGCAGGCACTGGCACGGATGATCTCATTTTGATCATTCCAAGCTATGGTAGCGAAGCCACTATTCCCTTCTGCAATGCCTGCTGCTTTAGGCTCTACGGATTCTACATAGTCTTACTTACTCCCCAAAAAAAGTCGACAGTTTGAGTCTTCTTGGCTAGCCACCTGCCTTATTTCAATGAAGGTGCTTAGTGAACTCAACTCGGCCATAACTTCTTCTATCTGTACTGCTAAGGTGTCTGAGAGAATCCCCTCTACGAATATTCGAATCTCGGAATTCCATTTTCGAAGTCTGGGGCTATCTTGCCCAAACTCCTGACCAAAGCCAACCTCCAAGAAGAGAGATTGAAGCTCCGTAGGACTAAAGGTGCTTGGCAAAGCAGCGCAGTCAGGAAGTAATGCCTCTTTTTTGCAGGCACTTAGCAAGAGTAGCATGGCCAGCAGGTAGTTGAATGGATTTCGGATGGAGGATCTATTTCGAACGATGGGCATTGCTGATGTTTATGAATAAGCTAAACATACAAAAGATGAGCCCCCTAATTCAAATCTTGTAACGCTTTTAGAGGCTCATCCCGATATTCCAATAAGTCCTAGTCTTTTTAGTTTACTTTAACGAATTCGAATGGGGCACGCTGAGCTGACCCTATAACCAATCTACCATTAGCTAGTGTAAACCTCACCGCTTTGTTGCTGATTACCTCTAGGCAAGTAACATTACCGGCAGTTCCTTTCGAATTAACACTGTTGACATCGGAAGATGACTTGTCTTTGGGAACCACGAATGGACCTCCGATAGATCTAGAGCCAGCTACATAGCCTTGATCTGTTACACCTATGAAGAAACCACTTCCTCTGAAGTCATAGGTGTTTTTGAAAGGCAGGTAATCCACACAAGAGATCCCTGCTGGGAATCCTCCACAAAGGCCAGATCTACGAAATACTTCCCCTGAGTCGACTCGGAGGGTGGCGTATTTGTTACCATAAGCAACATACACCAAGGGGCCTACTGCAAAAGCTTTGAGTCCTTCTTTATCAGGGTTAAACAATCCACAAGACCCGTTTCGGAGTAGTCCGTCAGGATCTTTGTCCGGAGAGCTAGAGTTAATTCTTTGCCAGCCGGTGTGCTTACTTGGCGCGAAAATGTACACTTCTCGAACTTTCTCATCGGCTACAATACCTAACCAATAGCGCCCTTGATCAGACCAGTTGGGTTTGCCATTCTTTAGATAGAATTTGTAGAAAGTTTTGTCAGCGTTGACATTTACATCTGCGATGCCTGGGCCATTGCTACTGAATGCGTAGTTCTCATTTGGTGTGATTTGCTCCTTCTCACAAGAAGCAAAAACAAAAGCGGCTAGCACAAGAGTCAAAACAGTTTTTGAAATTTGTTTAGAAAGCATGCTTAGTTGATATTTAGAGGTGAAAAATTACAATCCAAATCCAGCCTGTGCCTCGTTGAGGGGAGTCGGTGTCTTACATTACGCCCAGAGCAAAGCGTAAGGCAGAATGGTCGAGATGGAAATCCAACAGGACTAGTAGATATTGAATGATTTCATCCTTGTAAGGATGTGAGGAGACATTATCTTTGCTGGGGACAAATTTGCGGATTCACTTTAGCTCTTTCGCCCTCAAAAGGCTCACGAAAACGATTTTTTTTTGTGAGGGCTTTTGTGAGTGCACTTGTTTAATATTTTGTTTGTTAGTCAGTTGTGGGCTTATTTGGAAATCATAGTGTTTTTTTTCTCGATGAACTGGCTTGCCATTATGGTTTGTCGGTTTTTGCCCGTATATTTTTGGAATTAGCCAACTGTTATCACACTACTTAAAAGGAAGAATGCGTAGCGAGCGCATAAAATCTGCTTTGGATGGCACTCGATAAACACATGAACATCCGGCGTTTTCTCACCTCCTACGGAGAGTTATTGGAAGAAAGGAAGTCTTGGGGCCCCATTGCTTCCTGGCGTTATACGGAGTTTAGGCAACTGTCGGAGGAGTTGACAGACTTGACGGGTGTGTCTGTAAGCTATATGACCTTGATTCGTATTTTTCAAAAGCAGGACTTTAAACGGTCACCACAGTTGGCTACGCTGGACGCCTTGGCCAAATACCTGGACTTTGAAGATTGGGAGACTTTCTGCGTTCAACAAGATTCACCAACAATTGTAGAAAGACCAGCGGGGAAAAAACAGCAGGATTTGAACCTAGCCCCAGCAAAAAGTAAGCAATGGATAATCGGGGTGCTGATCTTTTTGGGTTTGATTTTACTCTTCTGGTTTCTTTCCAGAGTAGATCGAGCAGTTGAG
>JABSSL010000062.1 GCA_013214355.1 Saprospiraceae bacterium
TCTGGTGTTCCATCGCCATCTGCATCGGCAGTATCATCGGAGCCGGGGCACACATCATCAGCATCACAAACACCATCAGCATCCGAATCCTGGAAAGTCCCTACACAGTTGCAATCTCCATCGTATACGTCGTTAATGGTACAAGCATCGCCATCATCACAACTAGTTCCAATGAGGGTATTGTCACAGGTGTCACAGCCATCAGGAATACCATCGGAATCGGAATCGACCGTATCATCATGGCCAGGGCAGATATCGTCCTGGTCACAGACCCCGTCTTGGTCACTATCTTGGAAAGTCCCGGCACAATTACAATCTGGATCGTATACGTCGTTGATGGTACAGGGGTCATTATCATTGCAGCTAGAGCCTGGTTCAAGGGTGCAAGTTTCCAAGCGAACCTCTTCGAAAGTGGCCGTACAAAGGTTACCATCACTATGCGAGGTGACCGCCAAACCCACTAAGGCTTGGGCGTTCATGTTTATATTTACGTCTCCTCCAATTTGAGTCCAAGGACCATTGCTAGTGGAAGTAGAGTAGTAGGCATTAAAAACATCACCATTCCGGGTTAAGCGAAGAAATTTTGTAGTGGACGTTCCCCCGACCAAAGAGCCTGTCCAAGTCGCACTGGCTCCAGTGCTAGCTCTCCATTGAAAACCCACTTGATTATCCGGACGTTGAAGGAGGAGGACCATAGCAGCGTTGCTGGTGTTGCTGGCTCGAATCATTGGTCCAGCTTTCGCCCATTGATTGGTGTTGTCTACACTGTTAACTTTGGCTATGATTTCAACATCTCCGGTATGAGCTTGGTAGATATATCTAAATTCATCATTAGTTCCCCAAATATCTGCCCCAGATCCCGTCACAGTATAGAAGCCATTTTCATGACAGGCTTGACCTTCGGCTTGCACCCCACCGATATCTTCAGTGGTAGCGAAGATGCCTAGGTCATCACAACCAGTGTTGATGCAGCTTTCCAGTTTGGCATCTGCCCAATCGGCATGATCGCAGGCGATAGGGTTATTTCCGCCACTTCCTCCATCATTTACCACTAACCTTAATTGATTCACGCCAGTCACATCGACGGAGATCGGTACTCCATCATCGGCCTGGGTGAGTACAGGACTTTGATAAACTAGACTTCCATCCGTGTAAACTTCGAATTGTACCGATCCAGAACTACAGGTGGCATCATCCACTCCGATGAATGATTTAAATGTTTCGTAACCACCTCCAATATTGTAGATGATCTCAGATTCAGCGTGTGCACCAAGTCCTTTCGCGAAGGATGTACCATTGATCGTTAAAGTAGATCCATCGTTACTACCTGTCCCACCATTGCTTTGATCTAGCTCTACCGGCCCCCAGCCGTTAGTTGGGGTTCCTTCCCAACTCAAATCGGATAAAAAGGTAGTGCTACAGGCTGATTCATCTAAGCTGTTGATCCAATCGGTAAGTACATCAATGTATTCATCATCAATAATATTTTTGGCTAAAGGTGGCATCGCGTTCTCGCCTAGGCTATTGTCCCTGACCCATAGTTCAGAATTAGCTGGGTCTTTTGGTTTGACGATGACATTTCCTTCTGGTGTGTTTCTACTAATTCCGATGGTATTGATTAGGTTCTGACTGGATATTGGCGTGGAGAAACGAGCATCAAAAATGCCTTCCACTCCATTAGGGCGATGGCAGTGTGCGCAGTTGGCATCTAGATAGGAGCGGACTCGGGTTTCCAAGTTGGCGGAGTTGTCATTTAAGGCAACCATTTTAGGAAATCCCTCAATTTGTCCAGCGGTAAATCCATTGGAGAACATGCCAAGGGATTGCCAAGTATTCAGCTGGTTGTCGGTTGTGCCCGAAGGATAGGTTAAGTCCCCATTTAGCTGGCGAGTTTTGACACCAAGTACAAAGTTGGCATTGGCGTTATGGCAGGTATTACAGTCGGTCCGACTAGGGTAATCCCACACCTGACTGTATTGAGTACCATTGGTTCGAGTAATGGTGAAGGTTTTGGAATCACCGCTGGTTAATAATTCAGCATCTGTCCCCGCATCATTCCACTTGTAAGTAACTCCGTAAGCACCTCCATCCTTATCTATCACAATAAATCTAGTTTCTACCCTAGCAGTGATGGAAGGATTACCTTCGTTTATAGGTAATTCAAAATGCTTGACAAAGACGGTGCCAGAGGGAAATTGCCATTCTCCATTTTCAGAGAAGGTAATCTGTTCGGCACTAGTATCGTGTGCGCCATCATTAGGTAGAGCAATCCAACGTTTTTTGGTAGCTCCATCAGACCACAATGGAGTATTAACGGTATAGGGTATCAAGCCAGCTCTTGGAGTGAGGTTGGCCAGATTACTGAAAGCGCCAGTTTGAGACAAAAATTGCGGGGGATCCGGTACACTAACATCTTGCTTTAAGCGATATATCTTTCCGCCATCTTGATCTGTACCAAATAATTTCAAAATATATACTTCCCCATTAGAATCCGTGTGGAAGGAAGAAATACCACTTTTACTACCCACGCCAAAAGCGGGAATATTAGCAATAAAGACCACCTCCCCATTGTTGGGATTGAGCGACCAAATATTACGCACACCATGATCTCCAAAGAGATATTTTCCACCCAATGAATTCGCAAACTTACTGCCCCGGTATACAAAACCACCAATTACGGAATTTCCGACAGAGCGTCCGTAGTCAAAAATGGGTGGTTGATCGGTACCGATCAAAGGAGAGGGTTTATTCTTAGGGCCATTAACGGAGCCTTCTTTGTACGGCCATTGGAAATTACCTCCTTTTACAGCTACGGAAATTTCCTCGCGCGCACCTTGTCCTACATCTCCAATCCAAATGTCACCCGTTTGTGCATCATAGGTGGCACGGTGAGGGCTCCTTAGTCCTAGACTGTAGAATTCTTCCAGGATACCTCCATCGCTGTCCAGCCAAGGATTGTCATTTGGAATGAGGTATCCTTGGGTATAGCTATCTGGTAAAGATGCGGGCTTGTTGTCGGGATCTATCGGTTGTCTACGGATGGGATGGCTTCGACTAGTATTTCCGGTAAGATCGATCCTTAGTAATCCGCCTAGTAGGGTTTGATCAATCTGCTGAGCTGTGTTGAATTGATCGTTTGCACCTCCCGCATCCCCGATAGTGATGAACATGTAATCTTCATTATCGAAAAACATACCACCGCCGTTGTGCCAGCAGTGCGTATCAAATATCTGGATGTGGACATATTCGGAGTTGCGGTCAAAGTTTTCCTGGCCGTCTGGTTTGTTGAAACGAGAAAGGCGAATCATCGCATCATCCCCACAGCCTGGTAGATTACCATTTGGGTGATAACGGTACAGGACGTATAGGTACCCCCGGTTAGGTGATCCAGCTTGTCCAAATTCTGGGTGTAGAATAGCATTCATTAGCCCGGAATCCCCATCGGTATCCACAACATCAGAAAAGTCCAAAACCGTAGTCTTTTGGTTCGTATTGTTATCATCGGAAATCTTCCAGATATATCCTGGTTTCCCGGCGATATAATAACCCGACTGATCTGGTAGTTCCAACATCGACAGGGGATCGGTAAAAGTTAAATTTGGGTATACCACTTCTACCTCCCAATTCCCACTACCACCTCCTGGCGCCTCAGTTGGGAAAATCTCGTCGAGGTAAGCCCCAATTGAAGAAGGGGCATTAATGCCGGGAGCAGGTAGAAACGGAGAGATCGCTGCGGCAAATAAGAGAAATGAAAAGATCGTCAACAGCTTGATCGTTTTAGATCTAAAGCGTCTAAGATAGGTTGAAGTCATAGTGTTGTAGCTTAAAGCTGAATACCGTGTTTGTGAATTGAAGTAGGAGAGTCTCTCATCCTAGAGAACTCCGACAATCAACAGTTCTGTCTTTATTGTTATAGGGGGAGAACCTGAGCTAGTTCTAGTTCGACCTCAATCTTCGTAAGAGGCCAAACTTTTGGATGCAGATCTCAAAGTTGAATAAGACTTACTCAATCATGACGGATTGAGTAGGGCTTTTACCTAGAAAGGGGACAAATTGAGGGAATGGGCGGGGGAGACTAGCGACAAATTCAAGTCTTGAGAGCCAAATTAATCGACTGCGGCAGTAGAGCTCAACGGCAGATTAAAATTGACTGGTAGTCTGGGCTAGTTATCTCGTATACAAAGCTAAGAAAAAACTTTCACTTATTTTGTTTTTACATATATATCTTGGCTCTAGACATCAAAAAGAGTACCATGAACCCCAGGAGGTACAATTCCCAGGTGTTTATAGGCTTTTTCTGTTGCTTCTCTGCCCCTAGGGGTACGTTGCAAATAGCCTTGCATGATCAGGAAAGGTTCATGTACTTCTTCGATGGTACCAGATTCTTCTGCTACGGCTGTGGCTAGGGTGTTCAAACCTACTGGGCCCCCTTTGAATTTTTCTATGATGGTACTCAATATTTTATTGTCCATTTCATCAAGTCCATGGGAGTCCACGTTAAGGGCCGAAAGTCCATATTGCGCAATTGCCTTGTCGATGGTTCCATCTCCTTTGATTTGAGCAAAATCACGAGTCCTGCGCAACAAAGCGTTAGCTATTCGGGGGGTGCCGCGACTTCTTCTGCCGATCTCTTCGGCTCCTTCTTGGGTAATTGGCACCTGCAAAATCTTCGCTGAACGCTTGATAATTTTGATCAAGGTCGCCGTATCATAATAGTCTAAATGACAATTGATGCCAAAACGGGCACGCATGGGAGCAGTTAGTAAGCCCATCCTAGTTGTGGCACCGACTAGGGTGAAGGGGTTTAGACTTAGCTGGATACTTCTGGCATTAGGTCCACTATCGATCATGATATCAATCCGATAGTCTTCCATAGCGGAGTAAAGATATTCTTCCACTACTGTATTCAAGCGATGGATTTCATCAATAAATAATACATCCCCTTCTTCCAAATTAGTCAGTAGTCCCGCAAGATCTCCTGGTTTTTCCAAAACGGGGCCTGAGGTCATTTTTAGCTGGGACTGTAGCTCATTAGCAATGATGTGCGAGAGGGTAGTCTTGCCAAGACCGGGAGGTCCGTGTAGAAGTACGTGATCCAGGGCTTCGCCTCTTTGCATGGCTGCAGCAATGAAAATCTTAAGGTTTTCCACAATCTTCGGTTGACCACTGAAATCATCCAATTCTGTGGGTCGTAAACTCTTCTCTACTTGCCGATCTTCTGAGCCAAAGTGCTCACCGCTAGCATCTAGATTTGGATTCATACAATAATATATCGTCTAAATAAGAATTAGCAAGATACTACTTTCTGATGCTTGCACAAGTGATCTCAATAAAGGCACTTTCAGTCATACAAATACTCATTTGCGGCTCTACTTCCTTATAACTAAGGTTGATTTCGAGATCGGCTTTCGCAATGGATTCCCATTGATCCCAATTAACGGGAGAAAGCTTCTTTCCATCAGGTGTTACGATCAGTAACCTACAGCCATCTAATTGAGAAAAGTCTTTTACTTCCGCCTGTATATCACAGTCTTCTGATACATTAGCTTTGGAGGTTTTGCAGGCGGTCGAAGCCGCGACCAGTATAAACATCACGAAACAAGTCATTGCAGTTCTCATAGTCTGTCGTTTTTTTGAAAAATGATTTCTAAATCGGACATTTTCGAGCGTAAAATGGGCTTTGGAAGGGTGCTAGGGTATGGATTAAGTCGTAAAAGTTAATCCGCTCCGTATTTATTACAACTTTTGGCCTTCTCAGGACGAATTTTAAATGGGTTCTAGCCCCTAAGTGCCAAGATTTATTACCTTTGTGCTGCTTTTTGTAAACCCATCTGCTTAGTGCTTAAAACTAGGTGTTAAAATAGATAAAAAAATATGAGTGGAACAAAAGTAACGATTGAAAACGGCAAATTAAATGTCCCCAATGATCCGATCATTCCCTTCATTGAAGGTGATGGGATCGGCCCTGATATTTGGGCAGCTTCTGAGCGAGTTTTGAATGCAGCTGTAGAAAAAGCATACGGCGGTGAAAAGAAGATTCACTGGCATGAGGTATTGGCCGGTCAGAAGGCATTTGATCAAACGGGGGAATGGCTTCCACAAGCTACTTTGGATGATATCAAATCCTATTTGGTAGCCATCAAGGGCCCGCTTACAACTCCTGTTGGTGGAGGTATCCGTTCTTTGAACGTGGCTTTGCGTCAAAAGCTAGATCTTTATGCTTGTGTGCGTCCAGTACAATATTTTAGCGGTGTTCCTTCTCCAGTGAGAAAGCCAGAAGATGTAGGTATGACTATTTTCCGTGAAAATACGGAAGATATTTACGCGGGTATTGAGTATTTGAATGGTACGGATGAGGTAGAAAAACTAAAGGCATTCCTTCAAAACGAGCTTGGCGTTACCCAAATTCGTTTCCCTGACTCCGTTTCTTTAGGAGTTAAGCCAGTTTCTGTTGAAGGTACAGAGCGTCTAGTAAAATCGGCTATCAATTATGCGATTGATAATGGCCAATCTTCTGTGACACTTGTACACAAAGGAAACATCATGAAGTTTACCGAAGGTAAATTTAAAGAGTGGGGATATGAAGTAGCTGAAAAAGCTTTTGGTGACAAAGTGTTTACTTGGGCTCAGTGGGATCGTATCGTAGCGGAGGAAGGAAAAGAGGCTGCAAACGCAGCTCAAGATGCAGCCTTGAAAAATGGGGCGATCTTGATCAAAGATGTAATTGCGGATGCATTCCTACAACAGATTTTGACGCGTCCAAAAGAATATGATGTAATTGCTACCCTGAACTTGAATGGAGACTACATCTCTGATGCTTTGGCTGCTCAAGTTGGTGGTATTGGTATTGCTCCAGGTGCCAACATCAATTACGAGTCTGGTTGTGCTATCTTCGAAGCTACTCACGGAACTGCTCCTAAGTATGCGGGTCTAGATAAAGTAAACCCAAGTTCTGTTATTCTTTCTGGTGAAATGATGCTTCGTTACATGGGTTGGAAAGAAGCTGCGGACCTTGTGTTAAAAGGAGTTGAAGGAGCTATTACTAGCAAGAGAGTAACCTATGATTTCCACCGCTTAATGGAGGGTGCTACTTTATTGAAGTGCTCTGAATTCGGTGATGAAATCATCAGCAATATGTAATACCGGTTCGATCAACCGTATTGCAAAGACATCATTTTTGGTGTCTGATAGAAAGAGGCCTGGTGGATATCCATCAGGCCTCTTGCATTTTTATCCTTAGCTAAAGTCTGTTAGCGCTGTAGAAAGATCTTTTCAGTTCTAATACCCTGCTCCGTGTGTAGCCTGATAAAATAGAAACCAGCACTCAGGTTAGATAAATCATAATTGAATCTACCTGCTTTGAATCCTTGATATTGGTTGCGTTGTAGGATTCTTCCGGTAGCATCAATGACACTGATCTCCGCTCGATCGGCCATCTTTTCCAGTTCCACTTCCAGATTTACAATACCATTGGTAGGGTTTGGATAGATTTTTACCAAGTTTTCTTCCCCAAGTACATCGGGGGCATCTACCGTCTGCGCAATACTCATCCGAATCATCGGTACCACATCTTGACCGAAGCCAGCAGTACTCAGATCAGGACTTGGATCAGGCCCAACATTGAGCACGAGCGTGTAACGGGGCCTTAGGCCCGCCTGGGCATAGGCAAAGCTGGTAGCATTGTAATCAGTCCGATTACTCACCAGTATTTCTAGATCCTGATTGTCGGAAGAGTTAATATACTGGACTAAGGCTAGATAGGATGTATTGTTCTCTAAAGGAATGGGAGTTCCTTCAAAGTCGAATGGGATGGTAATCAGTTCTTCATCGCTTTCGTCTCCTGTAAACTGATAGGTGTTGAGGGCCAAGGCATCGCCATATTCACTGGCTTGCGCTATGCCGTCATCATTCGCATCTTCCCATGCATACAAATAAGTGGTAACACTTCTTCCCGCAAGTTCGTCCGCATTGGCCACACCGAAACTAATGTTTGTCGCTACATATCCTTCTCCATTTGGGCAATAGAAGATATTGCCAAAAGTGAAACTAACGTCGTCTGCTGGAGTAGTTCCAGAGGCATCACCGAAAAGGAAGCCCGCCTCTTTTTGGAAGACCGAATCATTGAGCACAAACTGGAAGCGGATCGTATCATTGTTAGTCACGCTTTCAAGACTGTCATGTCGTATGACGTAGCTGCCTGTATAGATACCTGGTGCTAGATCTTCGGGGAACAGGATATTGTTGAAAAGTTGGTTCTCTGCCAAGGAATCGACTATGATGTTGCCATACTCCACACTATCTCTGTAGATCTCTGTGCCATCTTCATCACTGGTAATGCTGAGGTCTAACACGACATTAGGGGCGTTTAATCCTCCATTGTTTTGGATGTCTGCCAAAAATACGGCTGTATCGGCCTGGCTGATGGGAGTGAAGAGATTAGGATATACCGCGAAGAAGTTGTCATTAACTTGCATGTCATAGGCGGGCCTTTCAATAATTCGTAAATCATCAAAGCCCCAGAAGTAGAAGTCTGATCCAAAAGTCATTCTGATTCGGATGGAGGTAGCGTCTCCGATTACAGCGGCAGGGAGTGGAATGGATTCCCTGGTTTCAAACCATTCATTTGGATTAATGCGTTCATTGAGTTGGATGGGTACTGACCAATTTACACCCCCGTCAGTACTGATCTCAAGGGCTGTGTTTACAGGTCGCGAGACCGTTTCATTAATAGGAATGGTTGGCCCTCCAGCAGAAAAATTCAAAAACCGAACCGCCTGTGTGAATTCTAGTGCCAATGCCCTTTGGGCAGTACTTATGTCAATCTCGGGAGAGATGATGGAAGCCGTATATTCCGGATATTCGCTAGGATCGTTGGGAATGTTTGCATTGTCTTCAAGCCAAGTTTGCATAATGGTGTTGAGGAAAACGAAACCATTGGTAGCGGTAGCGGATCCGATCACCGTAGGAACAGTGGCTATGGTGCCGTATGAACCATCGGAAGAGTAATAGAACAAGCCTGCACATACGTTTCTGTTTGTCAATGTAATGACGGTGTTCCCACTGCTTAGGGTCAAGACTGATCCGTCAAGTACCGCAGTCGGGTCGGCGATTCCGGATAGGACAGAAGCCCAATCATCAAACACTTCTTGAGTTACTTCCAGGACAGTGGACGTAATAGTAAAATTGTTTGCATCCAAGGAAGCGGATTTACCATTAATGGGAACACTAGCCGCATCTAGATTGCTATCCATTATATCATTCGCTAGTGTGTAACGGCCGTAAATAGTTCCATAGTTGGTACCATCGTCAAAGTTGACATTGTACTCCAGGCTGTTCATAATGTTAAACTCTGCGGTAACACCTGTCACTGCATTGCCATCCACGGTAATGGAAGTCAATTCATAGGATCCTACCACACCTCCAAAATTTCGACCACATTGGTCCGTACGAGTAGACCAACCCCGCATACCGTCATCGAAATCTTCTTCCCAAATTACAGTTTGAGCGTGCAAATCAAACAAGCACAGCGTGATGGTTAACAAAAGGAGTAATAACCTCTTCATAAATATAATAGTTGGTGATTTAATACAATACATGGCCAATTCTTACTCATGACTAGAGCAGAACTGTATAATCAGCAATGGTTAGGTTAGAAGTATATTAGAAATCACCAGAAGTCGGGATAAAAGTATCTAAAATAAGCAGGGGATGCTTGGGGAAGTACGGAGGAATTTGTCTTTCGTATGCTAAATCTTGTAATAAGTGGTCTAGTAAGAAAAGAGTGTGTATTTAGGCCCAGGAAGTATAAGCTATAGCTTGGTCTGTATCGATAAAATATAAAGCCCGAAGGATAGATCATCCTCCGGGCTCTAAGGTCTTATGATAGTCTATCTACAACTAGCGCTGTAGGAAGATCTTTTCTGTTCTTAGTCCATCATCAGTTAGAATGCGAACAAAGTAGAAACCAGAACTTAGGTTAGAAAGATCATAGTTAAACTTACCTTCCTTAAAGTTACTATACAGGTTATTCTGTAGGGTTCTACCAGCAGCATCAATAATACTAATCTGAACTCGATTAGAGGTATTTACTAGAGCAACTTCTAGATTGAGATCGCGATTAGTTGGATTAGGAAATACCTTTACTTTATTCTCTTCGCTTAGTACATTAGGTGTATTTACCGTTTGTCCAATGCTCATCCGTACGATTGGCACGGGGTTACCAACGAAATTACCTAGTACCAAGTCTGGACTGGGTTCAGGACCAACATTTAGTCCGATAGGACGTCTTTCCAAGCCAATTAAGCCATTGGCAAATGACATAGCACTGTAGTCAATGGCTTCACTTACTAGGAAATTACAGGTCTGATTATCGGCGGAGTTCAGGTATTGTACCGCAACGATATAATGAGTGTTGTCAGCCAATGGAACTTCATTACCTTCGAAATCAAATGGGATGGTAATTAAGGCATCACCAGGCTCATCCCCAGAAAAGGTGTAGGAATTAAGTGCGAGAGCAGTTCCATATTCTGAGCTATTGGCAAAATTATCACCATTAGCATCTCCATTCCATGCGTAAATGTAAGTATTTATGGAGCGCCCAGTTAGTTCGTCAGCATTGCTAACGCCGAAGCTAATATTTCTAGCTACAAAACCTTCACCATTAGGTACGTAGAATATATTGGCATACGTCCAACTCACATCGTCAGCAGGAGAAATTCCTCGAAAAGCCTGACCATTTTCTTTGGCAAAGGTCGTATCAGAAAACGCAAATGCGAAAGCAATGGTGTCATTCAAAGTGTTGTTATCAACTTCATCATGAGAAATGAGATAAGTTCCTGTGTAGGAACCAACGGCTAGATCTGTAGGTTCTAGTATTTGATCAAACAATTGGTTCTCTGCCAAGGAATCAACCACAATTAAGCCATAGTCCTTGGTGTCGTTGTACACTTCCGATCCATCCTCATCTCGAGTAATAGTCAGATTCAACTGCACATTTGAGGCATCCAATCCTCCATTGTTTTGGATATCCGCTAGGAATGCCGCAGAATCTGCTTGGCTGATTGGGGTTAAGAAGTTGGGATAAACGGCATAGAAGTTTTCATTGATCCGCATATCATAAGAAGCCCGCTCAACAACTGCTACATCATCTAATCCCCAGAAATAGAAATCAGATCCAAAAGTGAAGCGAATTCTAATCGATTGAGCATCTCCAACGACAGCGGCAGGAATTGGAACAGATTCTCTTGATTCAACCCAATCTCCAGAGCTGAGTTCTTCATTCAATTCAATTGGATCTGACCAATTGGCTCCACCATCAGTACTGATTTCGAAGGCTGTATTTACCCGGCGAACTTGCGACTCATTGATGGGAATAGCAGGTGCGCCACTAGTCAAATTCAGAAATCGAATAGCTTGCGTAAATTCCAAGCTAAGTGCTGCCGAGGCGGAGCTGATGTCGATCACTGGACTAGTTATAGAAGTAGTATATTCAGGGTAATCACTGGGATCATCTGGGATGTTATTGATGTCTTCTAGCCACGTCTGCATTACTGCGTTGAAAAAGGCCATTCCATTTGCGGCTGACTCTGAACCCAGTTGTCTGGGTTGGGTCGCTATGGTACCGTAGGTCGCGTCAGAGACGTAGTGAAACAAACCGGCACAAACACCTCTATTGGTTAAGACGATCACAGTATTACCACTTGTTAAGGTTAGTTCAGCTCCATCCAAGGTTGCAGTAGGGTCCGCAATTCCTGATAATACCGAGGCCCAATCATCAAAAGCGGATTGACTAACTTCCATGACAGTAGAACTAGTTGAATAGCCGTCATTATCTGCTGTTGCAGAACGACCGCTTAAGGGCACCCCTTGTGGATCAAGGTTGCTATCCATTACATCATTTGAAAGCGTATACCGAGCGTAAACACTGCCATAGTTAGTACCATCATCGAAGCTTACATTGTATTCAAGGCTGTTCATTATATTGAACTCGCCGGTCACACCCGTTACAGCAGCTCCGTTTACTGTTATTGACGTAATCTCATAAGTACCAATAACATTACCAAAGTTGCTGCCGCACTGGGCTGTTCGAGTTGACCAGCCACGCAAACCATCGCTAAAGTCTTCCGACCAAATTACAGTCTGAGCTTGTAGGGAGATCAGGCTAAAGACCAGAGCCATGGAAAGGAGTAATGATCTTTTCATAAATTATGTTGATTAGTGATTTAATGAATGTCAATCGCAATTCACAATCCCCTAGTATGGCTTCAGATTAGTCAGGTCTGAAGCCCGGGATACGGTGAGAGTAGATGTGTAGGCAAAAGTATTAGGGTACTTGATATAAACAATCACTTAGCAGAAGATACTAGAGATGGGGTCTGAACTCGCAATCAGTTCCGAGCTGAAAAAGGCTCGAATAAATTAACAGATTTTTTCTCTTTACGGCAGAGGAACGACAGATTTGGAATTAAGCAGAAAATGATGTTCCACAACCGCAAGTGTCCTTAGCATTTGGATTGTTGAAAGTAAAACCTCGGTTATTCAACCCATCCATCCAGTCGATTTCAATTCCTACCAAATAGATGGCATGGGCTTTTTGCATAAATACTTTTATCCCTTCTATTTCAAATACATCATCATTTTCCTTCTTCTTGTCAAAACCCAAGATATAGGAAAATCCTGAGCAACCTCCTCCTTTCACTCCTACACGCAAGCCGTGATCATCAGGAACACTTTGCTCTGTCTTAATCTTCAACAGCTGCTCTACAGCTCCTGATGTAAGTCCTAAAGGTGCTAGCGTACTTGAATTCTCAATACTCATAGACATATTATTGAATCTTGCAAATTAAATAAAAAAACCACGATTGAGCAAAGGCTATTTAAGGTTAAATACGGTAGACTGCCATTTAGCCGTCACAATCCTTAGACTGATTGGTCATAATGTCGGCTACGCGAAACGATATCCCCGCCTCAGTCTTCCCTAATTACTCAACTTCCCTTGCTCAAGTAAGGTTAATGTAAGAACAAGATCAATCCAGACAAGGTTTTATTGATTAAAACTTTTGGAATTCTATCAGCCTATATATCTTACGCCCAAAATCATTACTTATGTCAGCATGGCTTACAGCAATATTGGAAATTATCAAGCTGACCATTCCTGCCTTAGTAGTCTTCTGGACGGTTAATACCCTACTGAAGCAATTCCTCGAAGGACAACAGCATTTGAAAAGCCTAGAGGTTAGAGAGAAACAGCAGCAGACTACCATTCCACTCAAGTTGCAAGCCCTGGAGCGGCTTTCTCTTTTCTGTGAACGTATTTCAGTACCCAATTTGCTACTGCGGCTCAATGACCCGGGAGGTGCAGCGCAAGGCTATAAGGTAGCCATGATGTTGGCTATTCAACATGAATTTGAGCACAACATAACGCAGCAGGTTTATGTATCCCAACAACTTTGGTCCATCATTAAGGCAGCTAGGGACGATACGGTCAATTTCATTGATGTGGTTGCCGATAAATTGGAAGAAGGAGCAAGTGTTGCCGATTTTCGACAAGCACTGTTGAGCTATCACGCTAGTCGGGAAGTGAGCGGCTTAGATACGGCTCTGTTAGCCATCAAGAAAGAGGCTGCCTTAGTATTGGGATAAAGCAGTAATTAGAGGATCATTCCGAGAAATTTCATAGATTATGCCTATACCCCCATCTAGAAGGAAGTTTTTGTCGTCCGTTTCTAGCTTGACGGCTGGTTCCTTATTGCTACCTTTTTATCAGTCGGCTCAAGGCGATGCCTTACTGAATTCACTTGAGGTTCGTAAACATGAAGGGGCTTCAGCATTAGCTCATGATGAAACTTTTTGGTATCAGATCCGGCAGGCTTATACAGTTAGTCCCGCAATCGTTAATTTGAACAATGGTGGGGTTTCTCCACAACCGAAGGTCGTGCAAGAGGCCGTGGAACGCTATAATCAAATCAGCAATGAGACGCCTACCTATTATATGTGGCGGATCCTAGATAATGGAAGAGAGCCAATTAGAAGACAATTGGCCCAGCTAGCAGGCTGTTCTCCGAATGAACTTGCCATCCAGCGGAATTCCTCTGAAGCACTTGAGACGATCATCTTTGGATTGAGATTGCAAGCTGGTGATGAGGTGGTACTCACCAAACAAGATTACCCCAACATGATCAATGCCTGGAAACAAAGGGCTCATCGCGATGGAATTGTCTTGAAGTGGTTAAACTTTGAATTTCCGATCGACGACTCCACCTCCATTGTGAAGCAGTTTGTGGATGCTTTTACCGATCGTACCAAGGTCGTTCACCTTACCCATATCATCAACTGGATGGGACAGGTATTACCAGTGGCTGCCATTGCGAAAGAAGCTAGGAAAAGAGGTATAGAAGTGCTGGTAGACGGAGCGCATTCTTTTGCTCAGTTGCCCTTTCAGATTCCGGATCTGGAATGTGACTATTTTGGTACAAGCTTGCATAAATGGCTTTGTGCACCATTTGGAACGGGTATGTTGTATGTGAAGAAGGAAAAAATCAGTCAGCTCTATCCGCTCTTCGGAGCCCCTGATCCCGAATCAGATAACATCAGGAAGTTCGAGCACCTTGGCACACGTTCCTTCGCTATCGAGCAGGCGATTGGGCAAGCTATTCATTTTCATGAAATGATAGGTGCGGAGCGAAAAGCAGAGCGATTGCTATTTTTAAGAAACTACTGGGTAGATCAAGTGAAGAATGTCCCTGGAGTCCGAGTAGAATCGCCAAGCCATCCAAAATTTTCTTGTGCGATTGCTCTTCTTGCTATCGATGGCCTAACACCTCGGCAGGTTCATGACAAACTCTTTCGGGGCTATAAAATACATACCACAGCTATCGTTTGGGAAAATATTAGTGGTGTGCGCATCACTCCAAATGTCTATACATTGCGTTCAGAACTGGATGTGTTGGTACAAGCCATCAAAGAGATTGCCGCAGGTCCTAAGGATTAGATGCTTTAACAAAGTAGTGAGAAAAGTCGCAGCAGAACAACAGGAGATTTTATGGTCATACTACTTAAGTCAAGTACATATACTATATTTGTTTTTATCGGTCTTTCTTTGTGCCTTTTCCTGAGCTAGTGTCTATTTCATGAGGTTGGGTGAGCAGAGAAATATCAGAAATAAGTCCTGTAGTTATCTAGCGCCTACTGAAAGAATAGAGTAGTACTAGTCAACTCCACAACAAAAAAGACTTCATGCGTAAGATTCAACTTAGCATTGCCGCCCTGGCCACGAATGAATCACAGTCGAATAATTTTGTCGTGATTTTGAAGGAGGAAGAAGGGAATCGACGCTTACCGGTGGTGATCGGTGGGTTTGAAGCACAAGCCATTGCTATTGCTATTGAAAAGATCAAACCGAATCGGCCCCTAACGCATGATTTGTTCAAAAATGTTTTGATTGAGCTTAAGGTAGAGCTGCGAGAAGTAATCATCTCTGATCTAAAAAATGGGGTATTTTATGCCAAATTAGTCTGTGCGAAGGAAGATGGAACAGAACTTGAGATTGATTCGCGCACATCCGATGCCATAGCCCTGGCGGTTCGGTTTTCCAGCCCCATCTTTGCTTACGACTTTATCCTGCAAGATGCCGGCATTTCTCTGGAGGATGAGGAAGGCGATGAAAAGGAGAAAGATACCCCTTTGGCCAATAAGTGGGAAACCTATCCGACTGCTAAGTTGAAGGAGGCTTTAGATGAGGCGCTTGAGAATGAAGACTACGAAAAAGCAGCGCAGATTCGGGATGAGCTCAACAAAAGAAAATAACTCTCCTAAATAAGCTTTGTATACCTACGGCTGTTTGAGCAGTGTACGTTCATCTAGTGACAGCCCTGACCAAACTGCTTGTATCTGGATCCAGGGATTGTCTTTTGCTTATACACTTAATCCAAAATCATAGCTATGTTTGGCCCAACCATTTACAAAGAGCGAAGAGCGGCTCTGCTTGCTCAACTCGATCAAGGCATTGTACTCCTACTAGGCAATGAGGAAAGCCCAAAAAATTACCATGATAACACTTACCGCTTTCGACAGGACAGCAATTTTCTATACTTTTTAGGTTTAGATCAGCCCCACCTAGCTGCAATCATAGATATAGACGCTGGATCAACGACACTGTATGGAACCGATCCCGATATTAACCATGTGATTTGGATGGGAGATCTCCCGTCCCTGTCAGATTTAGCTTCCTCTACGGGTGCTGAGCAGACGGCTGCTTTCTCCGAATTACCCGAGGCTTTGGCAAAAGCCAAGACCGCGGGACGCAACATTCATTTTCTGCCCCCTTATCGAGGAGACAATAAGATCCGACTACATCAATGGTTGCAGATTCCACTTAATGATCTGGGCAGGGAAGCTTCTATTCCTCTTGTACAAGCTGTAGTTGCGCTAGCTTCTGCCAAATCTGAAGAGGAGATTGCAGAAATGACGAAGGCTGTTAATGTAACCCGCTCGATGCATCATGCTGCGATGCAACAAGCTCGTCCCGGAATGAAAGAGGCAGAATTGGCCGGGCTCATCGAAGGCATCGCCTTGTCACATGAGGGTGATGTGGCATATCCAGTAATCCTGTCAGTAAACGGTCAGATTTTACACAACCATTATCATGGAAATACGCTAGAAGAAGGGCAATTGATCCTCGTAGATGCGGGAGCGGAAACAGCCAAGCACTATGCTGGAGATATTACCAGAACCTTTCCCGTCTCTACTCATTTTACCACACAGCAAAAGGACATTTATGAAATTGTACTAAAGGCTGAACAGGATTCGATTGCGATGTCTAAGGTTGGTTCGCGTTATTTGGATGTACACTTATCAGCGGCCAAAATTATTGCAAATGGCTTGCGTGATTTGGGGATTATGAAAGGTAATGTCGATGAAGCAGTAGCCGCTGGCGCCCATGCGCTGTTTTTTCCACATGGCCTCGGACATATGATTGGATTGGATGTGCACGATATGGAGGATCTTGGCGAAGATTATGTGGGTTACACTACAGCCTTAAAAAGAAGTACGCAGTTTGGCCTGCGGTCCTTACGGCTTGGTCGAGCACTAGAAGAAGGCTTTGTCATTACTGTTGAGCCTGGTATTTATTTTATTCCACAACTGATCGACCTTTGGCGTAGTGAGGGAAAATTTATGGATTTCATCAACTATGATGCGTTAGATTCCTATCGTAGTTTCGGTGGAATTCGGATTGAAGATAATGTGTGGATCACATCGGAAGGTCCAAAAATAATTGGTGAGCCCATTGCCAAAACGGTAGCTGAGGTGGAAGCCCTAAGGAAGGGATAACGTGGCTTCTAGTCAAAAGTATCAAGCCATTCCATAATGACGGTGTGATAGGGGCTGCTTTCGGTGGCCCAAGCCGCTACCTCAAGATGAGATGCCCTGGCCGGATGCAGGCGCCGGGCGCCCCCGCTCTCTATCTTTTCTACGGCCGTGAAGAATTGCTGTGCGCTGGCAAATGGCACCAATCCATCCTGCTTCCCATGGATACAAAGCACTGATCGTTGGTCCTCGGCCTGTACATGCTGCTGCACATTGGCTTCTTGAAAAAGGGGACTCCCCGGCTTTCCAGCAAAACTACTGACGTGATTGTTTCTCGGCATAGCTAAAAGGTCCAAGGGGGCACCCAAAAGAAGTAAACCCTGGAATTGCTGAGCGGATAGTCCCTGTGTCTTCAAGGCAGTTTGATTGTAAAATAAATGGGCAGCTAGATTGCCACCACTAGACATGCCACCGACAATGAAACGGACAGCCTCACCGGGATAGTCATTTCGCAAAGCAATTATTAAGGCATTAAGATCGGCACGAACATCATGATAGTTATAGCGTGGTGTTCGTCGGCAGGAGGGAAGGATGGTGATAAACCCTTTCTTAGTAAAACGCTCCGCTACTAAGCTAAATAATTCCGGTTTACCATATCGCCAGGCACCTCCGTGAAAGTATATGACGATTCGGTCCTTTTTCGCGCTTTGAGGAGCAGGCGCAAATAACAAATAGTACTGTCTGGCATCTTGCCCATAGCTGCGTTTCTGTCCAGAAGGCAGGTCTACTTCCTCTGCCTTTATCTTCCACCAGTAATGCGGTAGATGAATTACCTCATGAAGAGCAGTGCCTCGAGGAATTAGAAAATAAGCTATAAACGGTAACACACATATGCCAAGCCAAAAAAACGTTGTATATTCCAAACTGCAGTCGAATTATCTACGATTTAAGTACCAAACCACCCATCCAATGATACGAGGAACCTCCAAATCAGGGTTTGCCTTCCGGTAAACCAATCCCCAAAGCAACTTAATTTTTTTGAAAGTAGATACCATGACGGTAAAAAAGCGAGTGAGCTTACTGGCATTGATATACGCTTGTGGCATGCTTTCCTCTCTAATGGGACAGATGGCCAAGGCTCCGCTAGTCAGCTTAGAAGAAATTGATGAACTTTTGACGGAAGAAAGATACGAAGACGCTTATCCGCTTTTACAGGACCAGCTTCCTTCTCTGGAGGAATCGCAGGACTGGCCGGATTTAGCACACGTCTATCTATGGCTTGGCGAGTGCGCCTACGTACTGGCAGACTATCGGGCTGCCCTAGACTACACGCAAACGGCCGAGTTAATTGTCATGGATCAAATGAATCCGGATGACTTCCCTGAATTTGGCATGCTGCTGCAGAATTTAGGGGTGTTTTATTCGCGTACAGGAGATTTTGATCAACAGATGATTTCCTACCAACGGCATTTTGATTACACGATTGCTACGAAAGGACGAAACTCAAAAGAGGGTGCCGATGCTTTCTATAACCTGGGTATGGCTTATTTGCGCCGGAATCAATGGGATAAGACTCAGGCCTTTATAGATACCTCTTTACGAATCTCTCAATCCTTACAGTACGACACGGGCATAGGTGATGCCCTAAACATATTGTCCACCTGTTATGCTAATAGAGGAGATTATGCCCAGGCGGCCAGTGTACAACGACAGGCGTTGAAGTATGATTTGGGAGCCTACAATTACAGCGTAAAGCTGAATAATCTAGCAGAATATCAATTGAATTTAGAGCAGTATGCGGCTGCTCAGCAAAACTTTGAACGCGCCATTGAGGCCGGACCAAACAATTGGGGTCCGAGGCTTAATTTGATTCGATTATTTCGATTAAAGGAAGAGTGGAGTCGGGCGGAGGAATTGACCGACCAATGGATTACCCAACTGGAAAAGGACCCGATCGCCTGGGCTAGCGAGCTAAAACGCTTATTCAACTATAAAGCTTCCTTCTACCAGCGAAACAAGGACTGGGAACTTGCCCTGATGACCTTAAGCCGGGGCTTACAACTGAAAGCCGTTGATCCAACGATCGATGCTAGCCTTTACCTACAGCTAGCCAGTACACATCTAGGTAAGAAGGATTATCCCAAAGCTTTACAAGCCACTCAGAAACTCTATGCGCTTCTTTTTCCGAATGATTTTAACGATAGTGAATTAGAGGAGCCAAGTGTCGAAAGCTTGCTAAATGCGGAAGTATCCTTGGAGGTTTTGACGCTGAAAGGGCGCATCTATCAAGGTATGCTAGCGCTCGAAGCCAATGAAGATATCCAAAGAGCGGCGGTAGACTTATATCAAAAAGCAGAGCAATTAATTCAACGAAATAGGGAACGATATGCTAGCGTGGCTTCAAAATCTTTATTGGCGCAAGCTGCGCTCGTGATCTATCAGGATGCTATCGAACTAATGTATGAGTTATATAAGAATACGCAGGACCCAGCCTGGATAGAGCAAGCGCTGTATTTTAGTGAAAGGAGTCGTGCCACGAGCATTGCGGATCGCCTCAATACCATTCAGGCCAATCTATTCACTCAGATTCCAACTGCACTAATTTCGAAGGAACAGGAACTCTTAGGAGATATTGCCTTTTACAATAATCAAATAGCTTCATCAACAGATCAGTTAGATCCAGAGTTGAGAGCGTCTTGGGAGCAAATCTTGTTTGAAAAACGTAGAGAACAGCAAGATCTCCTTCAAATTCTTAAGGAAGAACACCCTCAGTATTTTGATTTAAAGTATCAAAGCTTTGAATTAGACTTAAACAGGGTTAGGGCCGAGGTAGCGGGCCCAGGTGAAGTCTTATTGGAATACTTTATTGGCCAAAAAGATCTCTATCTGATCTGGATTAGCGGGGAGCAAATGGGGATTGAACGATTGGGCTCCCTCGATTTAATTGACCAGGGGGTTAGAGCCTTTCGTCAAGGTATGCTCAATCAAGGCCCCGCTTACCAAGAATGGGCCCATCGACTGTACCAAGTGCTGCTGGATCCAGTGAAATCGGTAATCCAAGGAAAGTCTTTGATTATTATACCAGATGGAGTACTTGGCTATTTACCTTTTGAAACGCTACTCCTGAGACCCATAGATAATGGAGAGGCCATCGCAAAAACAGATTTTCTTTTGTGGGAGCATTCCGTACGATATTTCTTCTCGATCCAGGTGGCTTTACTAGGACAACGTATCAAACAAGGAAAATCGACTGGTGGGCGGATTCTAGGTGTGTCTCCTGGCTTTACGGATTCTATTCCTTTGTCTCTTTCGGGTGAGGCCAGGTATTTGGCGCCCTTACAGGGATCATTGGCGGAGCTGGAGGAGATGGAGAGTAGGTACCCCGGAAAATTTCTTTATGGGAAGGAGGCGACGAAGGCTGCTTTTTGGGACATGGCTGAAGAGCATAATCTATTACATATTTCTACACACACTTGGATTGACGATCAAAACCCTAATGCTTCTGGCTTTCTCTTTGCGGCTGGGGCGCAAGATTCCATGTATAGCTTTTTACATGCATATGAACTATTTAATCAATCTTTATTGGCTGATCTGGTTACACTTAGTGCATGCAATACGGGGTATGGGCAGGTGCAAAAAGGGGAGGGTATTGCCAGCTTAGCCAGGGCCTTTGCATTTGCCGGCTGTCAAAACTTAGTAATGACACTTTGGCCCATTCGGGATAGAACAACACCAGAGTTGATGCGGTTTTTCTACGAAAATTTAACGGCAGGAATGGGTAAAGACGAGGCTTTGTATGAAGCGAAAAAAGAATACTTAAGATCGACTAACCCACTTTTTCATCATCCGTACTATTGGGGCGGAATAATCTATGTAGGTGATAAACAGGCCATTTCTTTGAAAGAGATAAATAAGCTTGTGCCTAGTCTTTATATCGCTGGTGTTGCTGTCCTAGCTCTCCTCCTGTTTATGGTGATCAAGAGGTCTCAAGCCTAATCACGCTTATTTATCGCTGATAGCCTGAGCTAAGTTTGCGGCTTTGTGTTGATAGAATTTGCTGTTTTGTAGAGATACCAAGAGGGGTAGGGCTTGGGCGAAATCATCGCTCTTTACATGGGCGAGCGCCAAGTACCAACTTAGGTTCTCCCTATAAGCAGGATCAGAGAGCTTAGTGGTAAGGGGACTCAATTTATCGATTGATAGGCTAGTGCGGCCGGCGGCCAAAAGACTAAGCCCATGGTAGAATAGTATCTCAGGTGTACTCGCACCTTCCCGTTCCACTCTATGGAATAGCTCATTGGCTGCATCAAATGATCCCACCTCATATAAACGAAATGCTTCTTCTACGGTATTTTTAGTCTCAGGGGTCAGGAGGTCTCTTTTGATGCCTTGATCAGGAAGAGCTACCGGTAGTGGGCTGTGATAAGCCTGGAAAAGATCATCTGGCGCCATACTGCCGTCACCAGTCATAAATCCAATTCCAGCATAAAGCAATAAAGCGAGCGTAGCAGCAATGGATAATAAAAAGGGCAAGCTTCTTCGAATAGCGGGCTTCTTGGAACCAGTTTGTTGATCAATCTTCGCATCAATCCGGTCTAAAATCGATTCAGCAGAGGTATGTTCCGGCAGGTATTGGTAGCCCTCGAGGGATTTTTCGGTGAAGTCGTCTAATGCTTTTTCGTCCTTCCTAGATTTCAGTAGTTTCAGGTACTTATCTCGATTCATGGGGTGTGTAAATTTTCTTCAAATTACGCGATTAAGAGGTTTTTAAGATTTCTCTTGCCATTTTGAAGGTGGCTTTTGATTTCCTTGATGGTATAGTCCGTTTGATGCTCTATTTCTTTGTAGGACTTCTTCTCAAAGTAGAATAGTACGATGCAGCGTTTCTGATCTTCTTTAAGTCGATTAATAGCCTCACTTAGTGCCTCCAAACGTTCTTCCTCTTTATTATGATCCTTTTCATCGCCAGATTCCACAAAAATTTCCTCATGAATTTCAGAAATCTCCTCATTTTTTTTGCTGAGGATTTTTCGGAGTTTTTTCAAACAGAAATTTCTGCAGACAAAAAAGAGCCAAGGTTCGAATTTTTCTATGTCGTGCTTTTTGAGTTCTTCGGTGAGATGGATGAATATTTCCATGACTGCATCTTCTGCATCTTGGACAGACTTCAGGTAATTCAGACAAAGTCCCAAGACTTTATGGGCATAACGCTTATACAGCATGCCTACGATAGCCTTATCCTCGGTTTTCTGATAGGCTGCAATTAGCTGCTCATTGCTGTATTGTTTATATTTTCTCCCTTGATGGAACATTGCTTTCCTTTAGTCCCAACAAAAATAGTTTTATATAGGAGAATTCTCAGAGGTAGGAAGACAAATTTTCAAGGCCTCTGCTATACTCATCATTCCCTAGGTGAAGCTGTTGTTTTTTTACCTCTTTTGTAGAAAACAAAGCCATTTTTTCTACCGATCTCCTCTAGGTCGGGTAAGGCTACTAATTCCTTGGTCTTATTGATCTTCGTGACGATGTATACATCTTTATCCACTGGCCCTGTGAGGAACCAATCTCGCTTTGCTTCTCTGGTCTCAAAGTCAGGGTCATTGTCCTTCGCTTTGTTGAAATAAAATAGATCAACATACGATTTGTAGCCATGGGTCATGACATAGGCATCTTCATCCGATACTTCCACAAAAAAGTCAACAGCGGCTCTTTGCGAATAGCCTTCAATTCTTTTGATAAAGAAAATCAGCGTTAGGAACACAAATACGGCCGTCCCGCCAAATAGAAATTGATACCCCTTTTCGGCTTGTAGTTTTTCCCAGCGTAAAAATAGGATCAGTATAGTGAGCAATAGAACACCTGGCAATATTTCCGTACCATTCCAATTCACTGCTGCTTCTAGATTGGCTTTAGCGAAGGGGTCTTTGCTAAAGAGTGGTTCAATGAGTTCAATATTCATGGCCAGGAACGGCATGGCCACCGTGGCAAAAATAAAGAGACCACCGATGCCTATCAATCCTCCTTTCATCCATCGGTTCAAGGATAATCTACCTTCAATTAGGTGATAAATTACCACACTAGCCAAGAAGCTTAGTGGGAAATAACACATGGAGGAATAGTGTACGATCTTGGATTTGACTATGGTGAAAAGAATAAGTACCACCCAAAAGAGATACTTCATCCAGCGCCGAAAGTCTTTTTGATAATCATATTCATCAGCCGGTAAACTGAAGAAGGATCGGATCGCAAAAATCGAAGCCGGGAAGCAACCCACTAGCAAAACCACAAAATGATAGCCAGGGAAACCTTTATGACCCGCATCCGGGGTGCTGAAAAGGCGATACTGGTAGCGGTTAAATTCTTCAATAAACCAGGTGCCGTTTTTGGCAGTTTCTATCCCATACCAGGTAAAGGTAACGAGAGTAGCAGCCACCGTAAAGAACAAAAACTCAGGCACATTCACGTAAAATCGGAATCGTTGATAGACCCAGTAGACAAAGAAGGTCAGAGCAGCAATCATGTAAGCTACCTGTCCTTTGGTAAGGATGCCCATACCGATGAAAAAACCACTCCAAAACAAGTAAACCCACTGATTTTTGCTGAGCTCTATGCCCTTGAAACCATCTTTTTTCCAGTAAAATAGAATGAAGTAGTAAAGGCCTAAAAAGATGAAGAGGTTCAAGATTGGATCAATAATCCCAGATTTGAAATATAAAAATGGGAGGACAGTTCCCATGTAAACCCCCGCCCAAATCACACCAAAACGGTGGTGGTAAAGTTTACGCCCGAAGTTGTATAAAAGCACAAGGGTGACGATTCCGCAGATCGCGTTGGGAAGGCGAGCTGAAAACTCATTGATGCCAAAGAGTTTCATGGCGGTAACTTGAGACCAAAAGAAGAAGGGAGGTTTTTCCCAAAATGGATGAAAGTCGACATAAACTCGGGTGTACTCACCCGTTAGTAACATTTCACGACTAATCTCTGCGAAGTTCACTTCGTCCCAATCGAATAGATGCACTCCACCCAGGAAGGAGACAAAAAAAACTGCCCCTAAACCCGCAAATAGGAGTGAATATCTCACCGCTTGCTTATCCATACTATTTCTTTCTTCGACTGAAGAAGTTCAATACTTTACTTACAAAATCATCATTAATGCCGAGCCAACCCTTTAGGACATTGTAAACAGCAATTAACTGCTTGTCTAGATAGATAAATAGACTCTTGATACCGTCTCCAGGTCGGGCTCTATAATTGGTGGCACGCTTCTTCGGCATGCTCTCCTCTTCGGTGAAGTAGTAGAGCGCAATGGACTTTCTCGTCATATCCTCCGGACACTGGATGACTTCCGGTAATCCGTGGAAGGAATCCTCGTCCGTATTGAACACAACACATCGATTGAAAATTGGGCTGATCTTTTGCTCGCACTGCTTCATGTCTCTCGACCACAATTCCAGATCACCTTTGTAACTTTCTAACCAATCCTCATTGAGATACACCAATACGTTTACTCGCCTGCGCCAATTCCTCTTGTGGGGATGCACGGTGAAATCTGCATGGATATTCAAGTAACCTCCGCGCTGACTTTGATGAAGTCCGCCTCCCTCCAAACTTGGATCCGCCTTCAAACCAGGAATACCGGTCAATTTGCTAAGAGAACGAACAAACTCGTCGCTATTTAGCTCCTTAATGACTTCCTGCAAAAAGGATGGAATGAGGTCCATCTTGTTAAGTCCATGCTTTTTCTCATTGACATGTACATAGTGTATCCAACCTGCATCTTTGACCTTCGGAAAAGCATTCATGGCCTTGTGGGCTGCCCATTCCTCCAGGAAGTTTTCAAATTTTCCATGCGGATAAGGGCTGGCATTTTGATATTCTGCTTGATGCTCTTCGAAGATGGAATCCCATTTTTGTACATCCAAGATTCCTTGTGTTGTCTGTTGATCAACCATGCTTAGAATTCATTTTTTGAGAAGGTGAATCAAGTTTTATGTGCTTAGCAAGGCACAAGGGACTTGAATGACCTTAGGTAGATAGCTTCAAATATGACACCGCAAATATAGGATTAATATCCTTCTGGCGGTTATGCTGAAAAGTTAAGCTTGTCTGGTTTTATGTAATTCATGGGGCTATGGAATAGGGATGAAAAGCGGGAGTTACTTACTCCATCTGCGTAATTGTTTCAAGACTGCTCGATAGTCTTTGTGCAAGGGGGCTTCAAATGAAAGCTCTTTATTAGTAACAGGGTGAAGGAAACTTAGTTGCTTGGCATGCAAACTTAATCGATGGAGAAGCGGACGTTCCTCCTTATCCTTGCCGATTTGATAGCTTCTTCCCTTTAGCTGAGATAAGAATATTCCTTTGTCATCTCCATAAATTGGGTCAATGGCGAGGGGGCAGCCAATGGCCTTCAGGTGAACTCGAATTTGGTGGGTTCGTCCGGTGTGGATAGATACTTGTAGCAGGCTGTAGTTTCGGAAACTTTCGAGAATTTCAAAGCTCGTTAAAGCCTCTTTACCAGACTTGCTGACGACCATGCGGCCAGGGCGGTGTGGATTAGGAGATAGGGGGCGGTCGATAGAACCTGAAGTTTGCCCCGGACGTCCTTTGACCAAGGCGAGGTAATACTTCTTCACCTGACGATTTTCAAACTGCAGGGACAAATGCTTGTGTGCTGCTTCGCTTTTGGCTAGAACCAATACACCGCTAGTATCCCGGTCTAGGCGATGGACGATCCAAATTCTCCCGCAGTGTCGATCAGCCCAATCTTTCAGGTTTTGAAGTTCAGGCTTGAAACGATCGGGGAGACTCAGTAAGCCGGAGCCCTTATTGATGACTAAGATGGCATCATCCTCATAAATGATCTCGATGGCGTCCTTCCTCTTCATAGCTTCTTAGAACAAGTCCTTGAATTTTTGTCGACCTTGGGCATAGTATTGCCAGACTATGCTTCGGGGATATACTGCAGTTAGACGTCTGGCAGGCTTTATCCGAATACTATCGATCATGGCCTGGTAGCGCTTTCTCTTCTTCCAGGTGTAGGGCAGTTTTGGGAAAAAGGACCAATGCGCCTTCAAAATCGAACTGATCAAAGCGAATTTCCCCTGGGCTAAAAACAGGAGGCCGGCTAGGCCATCAAGAACCAAACGTAGTGGAATTAGCCAAAGTATCTTTGAAATCGGATCATTTTTAACGATGTTGTAAAGGGTGTTCCTAAAGTTGAGATACACTTTTTTCGGCGTGTCGTAATTCAAGGTTCCTCCTCCGACGTGGTAAACCACGGATTCTGGCACAACCTTTATGCTGTAGCCCGCCCGCTTGATACGCCAGCAAAGATCGATTTCTTCAGCATGAGCAAAGTAGTCTGGATCAAATCCCCCGACCTGATGAAAAATGGGGGCTTTGATAAACAAGGCCGCACCGCTGGCCCAAAAAATCTCTGCCTTATCATCGTATTGTCCTTCATCCTCTTCCATACTACCGAAAATCCTTCCTCGACAGAAAGGATATCCCAATTTATCAATCCATCCCCCAGAACCTCCTGCGTACTCAAAGCGTGTTCGCTCGTGAAAGGACAAGATTTTTGGCTGGCAAACTGCTACCTCGGGCTGTTCAGCAAAGACCTTCATGATAGGGGCAATCCAGCCTGGTTTTACCTCCACATCAGAATTTAGGAGAATGTAATAATCAGCGTCAATTTGCTCCAAGGCTTCGTTGTACCCTTGGGCGAATCCCCCATTTTTAGGCAAAAACAAGGTCTTTACATCGGGAAACCCAGAGAGCACTTCTTTGGAATTATCCGTGCTGGCATTATCCGCTACGTAGATGCTCAAGTTCTCATATTCACTTTCCAGGACGAAAGGCAAAAACTGCTTTAGGTACGTCTGGCCATTGTAATTCAGAATCACAATAGCGACTTCTGGAATCACCGCATTAGCTTTCAATTGTAGATCTGAAGCTTCAGTATTAGCTGACAATGCCTGCTGACTGGCCAATTTGTCTTCAGCTAGTTTGGATTGTAGCCCTTCTAGATTGTCGAAACGCATATCATGTCTAATGAAATCGACAAATTCTAAGGTGATTTCCTTCCCATAGATATCTTCTGAAAACTCAAATATATTGACTTCAATGGTTTGATTGGTATGTTGCTCTAGCGTAGGACGATCACCAATGTACAGCATTCCACCAAACTCCTTTTCTTCCAGTCTCACCTTGACTGCATATATCCCGTAAGGCGGGATGAGTTTATGTTTATCTGATACGTCGATATTGGCAGTAGGAAAACCGATAGTCCTTCCGATCTTCTGTCCTTGAATGACTTTGCCACTAAGCAAGAAAGGATGTCCCAAGAGCTGCTTTGCAGACTTTACGTCACCCTCTTCTAGGGCTTGTCGCACTTTGGTGGAGCTAACTGCAATGTCTTGGATTTCTTGTTTTTCTATTTCCACCACTTCATATCCAAGCTCTTCACCATGCCACTTTAAGTAATCAATATTGCCTTGACGATTCAAACCAAATCTATGGTCGTATCCGATTACAATGTACCGCGGTTTAAATCGACCAACGAGGAATTGCTGGATATATTCATCCGCAGTTTGCTGGGAAAAAGCAACTGTGAATGGGACAACCACAAGATTATCGACCCCGCACTGCCGAAATAGTTCGACCTTTTCCTCGATGGTGGTGATTAGTTTTAAACTCTTATCTCTGGGATATACGACCAGGCGTGGATGCGGGTGAAAGGTAATGATCACACTTTCACCTCCAACCTTCTGAGCGAGTTGTCTGACTTTCTGAATGATTTTCTGATGCCCGCTATGCACTCCATCAAAGGAACCGATTGTAATCACGGCTTCTTTGAATTCCGGCAAATCCTCTAAATTATAGAATACATTCATAGGCTGCAAATGTATACTTTTCCCGATTTTTACTAGATTATTTGTATTCCTTTTTGGTAAAACTTTACATCAATTCCCAACAGCTCTCTAAACAGCAGAGTCGGAAAATAGGTTATAAAGGAAGGGAGTTTTGCTATGACCTATTTTAAGGTCTAGTTTTGCTTGCCATTTTTACAATGTGTTATAGATGAACCTGCGTTCATAATTTCGTTTTTTGTTAGTAGCTTTGCGTCTAATTTTGAAAAGCATGGAAATAGATAAGAGTGTAGTAGCAGAGGCCTTGGCCAAAGTAAAAGATCCGAGTTCTGGTCAGAGCATCATCATGAGAAACATGGTGGTGGATTTGAAGGTGGAAGGGGATAATATCAGCTTTACAATCGAATTAGCCAGTCTTAATGCGGACCACAAGTCTGAGCTCAATTTTGCTTGTCAAGCGGCCCTCCAGGAGGTCTATCCACAGGCTAATGTACATGTGCACATGGTATCCAATAATCCTTCGGCACAAGCCCCAGCTAGAGTTTTACCACAGGTGAAAAACATTATTGCTGTAGCATCAGGTAAAGGAGGAGTAGGGAAATCTACGGTAAGTACCAATCTAGCGCTGGGCCTAAAAGCCTTGGGAGCAAAGGTTGGTTTAATGGATGCTGACTTATATGGACCCTCTATCCCAACCATGTTTGGCTTAAGTGGGCAGCGACCTAAGGTGGAAACCCTCTATGGGCAGCCAAAAATTATTCCATTGGAGGCCTACGGTATGCCTGTTATTTCCATTGGGTTCATCATTGAACCAGAACAAGCAGTGGTGCTCCGAGGGCCAAGATTGGCAGGGATTATCAAGCAGTTTATTAATGATACAATCTGGCCGGAGTTAGACTATTTGGTGGTGGATCTACCACCAGGTACTGGGGATATTCAACTAAGCTTGGTTCAGTCTGTTCCCGTGACTGGGGCGGTTATGGTTACCACTCCACAAGAGGTTGCTGTAGCCGATGCCGTAAAGGCCATGAATATGTTTATGCTGCCGTCCGTGAATGTGCCGATACTTGGGGTGGTGGAAAATATGTCTTGGTTTACTCCTGAGGAACTTCCTGACAATAAATACTATTTATTTGGTGAAGGCGGAGGAAAGAAACTGGCGAAAATGGCCAATACAGTATTGTTGGGGCAGCTTCCATTGGTACAGGCGGTAAGAGAGGCAGGGGATGCCGGCAAGCCAATAGTATTGGAGGATCATCCAATTACAAAGCAAGCTATTATGCAAATTGCTGAAAATACGGCACGTCAAGTAGCTATGAGAAATGAGATGAAAGCGCCCACGCAGATAGTGCAGATTAAAACTCAATAGTGCAATTTTTTGTACCTTAGATATCGGATGTATAGATTCAAGCTCCTGCTTGCTGAAAAGGTAAATAGGAGCGTCATGCTCTAAATTCAATTGAATAGATGTCAACTAGTGAGAAACAAAAGTTAATATCCAAAATAGACCAAGCCTTGAACGAGGTAAGGCCTCATTTGGCTGTTGATGGAGGTAATGTGGAGGTCGTAGATGTCACAGAGGACCATATCGTAAAGATCAAGTGGCTGGGTACTTGCGAAGGATGCAGTATGTCTGCTATGACAATGCGTGCTGGTATTGAACAAGCGATCAGAGGTCAATTGCCGGAGATCGTCAGTGTACAGGCAGTGAATGGCCTTTCGGTGTAGGGTTGTAGATTTATCAAAGTAGAAAATGACCAGAGCGGAACTTATTGCGCAAATCCAGGCCAAGCAATCCTTTTTGTGTATTGGCTTAGATACTGATATTAGTCGAATTCCAGCACACCTTCTTTCCCACGATGATCCTGTTTTCGAATTCAATAAGCAGATTATCGACGCTACTCATGATCTATGTGTGGCATACAAGCCCAATATAGCTTTTTACGAATCTTTGGGGGCCAAGGGCTGGGAGTCTTTAGCCAAAACTATGGCCTACATTCCAAAGGAGATTTTTACCATTGCTGATGCCAAACGAGGGGATATAGGCAATACCTCTAGGATGTATGCGAAAACATTTTTCGAAACCTTAGATTTTGATGCGGTAACGGTGGCCCCTTATATGGGGGTAGACTCGGTGATGCCTTTCCTAGAATTTGAAGGCAAGTGGGTTATACTTTTAGCATTAACTTCCAACAAGGGAAGCCAAGATTTTCAGTTGACCCAGCAGGAAGGTGGGATGCCATTGTATGAAAAAGTTATGCGAAAGGCACAGGAGTGGGGCACAGATTCCAATCTCATGTATGTAGTTGGTGCTACCCATCCGGAAAAGTTTACCGAGATTCGTCGAATTGCTCCTGCACATTTCTTATTGGTCCCAGGGGTAGGAGCCCAAGGTGGGACGGTAGAAGCTGTTACCCAATATGGTCAAAACGAAGATATAGGGCTCCTAATCAATTCCTCTAGAGGCATTATTTATGCCGGTCAAGGAGAAGACTTTGCCGCTCAAGCTAGAATTGCCGCTCAGCAGCTGCAGTCTCAAATGGCCCAGCAATTGTAGGTAACTGTCTGCCTTAGGTTATTGTCTCAAGGCTAGGGTGTCAGCTCCATAACTTGCTGTCTTATAACCTTGCTCTTCCAGCATTTTTCCCGCCGCTTGCCGATCATCTCTGCTGAGATGACTATGCTCAAATATGACTACCTTAGGCTGGAAGATACTGAAGGGAAATAACTTTAAAACTTCGTAGTCATATCCTTCGGTGTCAATGTGGATGAGATCTACGCTTTCCACATTGTTTTCTTTGATTAGTGTCTCGAAACTGGAGCATTGTATCCAATCGAAGCCAATGACACCCTCCTCCTCTTTAGGCATTTGAATACCATACTTTTCACACTGTCTGGAAATATGTCCAGACTTAAGCATCGCTACTAACTGGGAGCGGTTGAAAGAGCTTAAACCGGTAGCCCAACGGGCCTTTGAAAAGGCGACCTTAAACAATTTGCGTTGCTTATCCTCTTGATCCAGTGCTCGGTTGATGGGAGTCACAGAATCATTTTGGTAGATATATTCTAAGCTCTCAAAGGCGGACGGCTGCGGTTCCAAGAGCAAGCCGCGCCAGCCATCTCGTTTTATGAATTTGCAGAGTGGATCATGTTGGAAACCATCATTACTCCCTACTTGGACAAAGAAGACATTGTCCTGAGAATTCGAAAACTCATCAAGAACCGCCTCAAGGCTATTTGGCTTTGGACGCCATAGGTATTTATAGTAGAAACGGATAAAAGAAGGGCATTTGGCGAGCATGAACATTCTCATTCTCACCAAGCCTGGTTTTAGCTGGTATCTGAAAAACATTTAGTTGGTTGTTATCTATCCTGCTTGTTAGTCGTGCCCGCAAAGCTACTCTAATTAATTGATATAGGCACTTGGAATGGTGTTTTTGCATGAACATATTACTGATATTGAGATCACTTTTTGAGAGAATATCATCTATCGATTCCGCTAGACAGGTTTGGTCAGAGCCTGTCCTTTACTTTTGAAAATAGATATATCGAAGGTGTCCATATATTTTCCCCAAGCCGTTGCAGGTGCATGTCCTTGCCAGATAGATTTTCACCAACAACCATCCTTGACTCCCATTGTGTTGGTGGAAAACACCAACACGGGCCTGGCGGATGTTTTCTTACCCGGCGCTTTGCCGATTTTTGTGAGTTGTGATCTCTCCAGTCATAGTTGACTGTTTAAATCTCCGCCAGCCACCGGCCTCCCTAGCCGTTGTTGCGGGCCTGTCTTCCCACTGCGTTCCTTAGCCGTTGTTGCGTGTTTCCCACCAACAACCATCCTTGGCTCCCATTGAACTGGAACTCCTTATGTAGCGCTTAATCGTTATACATCTAATTCTTTATGATGAATAGTTGCTTTTAACATAGAATTCTAGCAAGCCAGATAGATTTTCACCTGCGACATATCCGGGGTGATCAAGGCATCCAGGAGAGATGGTGGTGGGAAACACCATCCATCGGCTGGGGAGATCAAGGAGGTGAGTAAATGGGTAATCCCAAGTTCTGGCAAGTACCTAGCGCCAGATAGAGAAAACACAGACCAGCGCAAAAGGCCCGTGTGGGTGCCTGCTAGCCAAATAGATTTTTACTAATAAAGAGAAAAGAATCTGGAAACATGAGATGAATGAAATCAATCAAATGCACGATTCAAAGCTAGCACCTTAAGCTGAGGGTGTTGACTCATAAATCGCTGAATAATCTTGGTGGTTTCTGGATTCCCAGGAAATGACTTGACTACCTCGCGTAAGGACTCTGTTCCTTGTTGTGCCTCTTCTTGAGTGGCATATCCGTAGCCAGCATATCGTCCATATTCTACAAGTACTATTGAGATTTCTTCTGCCGTTCTTCCAGTGTCAATCAGGAGAAAGTCCTCTTCAAATACGGTGGAAAGTCTTTCTTTCACCTCCTCCGCCCGTTCATTATAAGAGGCTACGCTTTCTTGTTCAATACAGGCCCCGTGGCATTGTTTGATATGATAGTTAAAACAGGCGCTTTGACTGGCTTGTAAGTGACAATAGCGAGCGCAGAGTTCATATTCTGAAAGCATGCGACTGATGTGCCCCTTGGCCCGGCTAAGTTTGGGGTATTCGGCAATGATATTGTACTTCTTGCGATCTTTGGCTAGTACTTTAGCGGCATCAAAGCACAAATAACCAGCCTCATTGTAATAGTAATGGATGACAAAGGGAAAGTTGCGCATTCGTTGGGCTCGGTTGATGGCTGGAGAGAGGCGTTTTATCTCATAAGACTCTAGCAGCAGAGCAACCAATTCGCTACCCGTCAATTCAAAAGTAATATCCCAAACTCTCTTTTGTAACTTCGTCCCCTTCTCCGTCATATCAGCAAAGTGCTCCGCAATTCGTTTCTTGATGTTAATACTCTTACCCACATAGACGACATTTCCATCTTGATCGTGGAAATAATATACACCGCAAGCTTCCGGAAGGCCATGGATTTGTTCTAAGGTAATGTCATTAGGAAGTTTAGAGGCTTTGATACCGAGATTGATGATTTTGTCGGCAGTTTCCTGATTCTCCTTATTTTCTAAAATCATTTCGAAAAGCTCGGTAGTAGCCTTGGCATCAGCCATGGCCCTATGCCGGGCATCTACTTGGATTTGGAAGTGGCGAATCAAGTTTTCTAAACTGTAGGATCGAAGACCGGGGAAGGCTTGTTTACTCAGCCGGACCGTGCACAATTGCCGACGACTAAAGGTATAACCCAAACGTTGAAATTCTTCCCGGATAAAAGTGTAATCAAACCTCACATTATGTGCCACGAAAACAGCCCCTTCGGTCAATTCTACAATCTCCTTAGCCACTTCATAAAACTTCGGTGCGTCAGCCACCATATCTTGACTTATACCAGTCAGTTGTGTAATGCCATAGGGGATATAGCATTCTGGATTAATTAAAGTCTCAAAAGTTTGAATTATCTTTTCACCGTCATGTCGAATAATGGCAATTTCAGTGATCTTGTCCCGGCTGGCTCGACCTCCTGTAGTTTCGATATCAATGATGGTATATTCCTTCTTTTTTGTCACCGGATTAAAACAATTTGGTCGTGAAGATAAAATTTTTTGTTGTATTTTTAAGCTTCTTGAATTTCTATTGTTCCGCCAATAGGCAGCAACCCACACTAGGCCAACTTCCAATTGATAAAGCTCAACGCTTAGCGGTAGGGGCCGAGCGTCTGGATATGTACTGGCCACTGATTAAGGACAAAAAGGTAGCCTTTGTGGTAAATCAAACCTCGAGAATGGGGGAGGCGCACTTGATTGATTCTTTACATGCGCTGGATTTAGATATTGCCAGGATTTTCGCTCCTGAACATGGCTTCAGAGGGACGGCTGATGCGGGGGAAAAAATAAAAGATGGTAAAGATGCCGCTACTGGGATTCCTATTACATCCTTATACGGTAAAAAACGGAAGCCTTCTCCAGAGGATTTGTCGGGGGTAGATTGGGTCATTTTTGATATTCAGGATGTTGGCGCTCGCTTTTATACCTATATCTCCAGTATGCACTATGTCATGCAAGCCTGCGCAGAACAAGGAATTGCCTTCATGGTTTTAGATCGCCCCAACCCTAATGGGCACTATGTAGACGGGCCAGTATTGGATCCGGAATACCAATCCTTTGTTGGGATGCATGAGGTGCCTGTGGTACATGGGTTAACAGTGGGTGAATATGCTTCGATGGTAAATGAGGAAGGTTGGTTAGGGAAAGGGTTGAAGTGTGACCTCAAAGTGATTCCATGTGCTGGCTATAGCCATCAAACGCCTTATACTTTGCCCATCAAACCTTCACCAAATCTGCCAAATAATCGAGCCATCTATCTGTATCCATCTCTGTGCTTTTTTGAGGGTACGCAGGTAAGCGTGGGGCGCGGAACCGATAAGCAATTTCAACTAATTGGTTTACCCAATTATCCTTCTGAAGAGTTTTCGTTTACTCCAAGCCCGCAACCCGGCGCTCGCTACCCTAAACACCAAGATAAACTCCTTCATGGATTCGATCTTACCAGGAAAGCAGCGGAAGATATTCGTAAAGAGGCCCGTCTGAACCTGTCCTATTTATTAGAAGTGTATCAAAATGCCCCTGATAAAGAGCAGTTCTTTCTGAAGACAAACTTCTTCGATAAGTTAGCAGGAGGTAAATCATTGCAGGAGCAACTGAAGGCTGGCTGGTCTGAACAGCAAATTCGAAAGAGTTGGGAGCCCCAGCTCAGTCAATTCAAACAAAAGAGAAAAAAATACCTCTTATACACGGATGAATTTTCGGTTAAAAACTAATGGCCGCACCTGAAGTATAATAAAGGCTTTAGCTCCCTTTCGATAATGTAGGAATGGGTAGAAAATTTATGATAAAAATCAATAATTTATTCTACTAGAAAACTACCTTTGCCCCCATGATGAATCGGATTAATCTATTGTTAAAAGGGATGGCGATGGGCATAGCTGAGGTGATACCTGGTGTTTCTGGTGGAACCATCGCTTTCATCAGTGGTATATACGAAGAACTTATCGATACCATCAAGTCCGTCCTGGGACCTGATCTGTTCAAAGGATTCAAAGAAGGTGGGATTGTAGGCGCATGGAAAGCCGCAAATGGAGAATTTGTGTTGACTTTGTTGGCGGGAATGGTAATTGGAGTCGTCGGCGGTGTGTTTACGATCGTCCATTTGTTAGAGACGCATCCTCAGCTTTTATGGGCTTTCTTTTTTGGGTTAATTCTAGCTTCCGCTATTTATATGGCTCGGCAAGTAAAGGGATGGGGCATCGGAGAAATTATTGCCCTGATCTTCGGGACGGCTCTGGCGTATTATATCACAGTTGCCAGCCCCAGTCAGGGCTCCGAATCTCTAGTGATGGTGTTCTTCGCCGGTGCCATTGCGATTTCAGCTCTAATCTTGCCTGGCATTTCTGGGAGTTTTATTCTCCTTTTGATGGGGATGTACACCTTTATATTGCCAACCGTCAAGGAGGCCCTTAAGACTTTCGATGTTTCTGCTTTAGTCATCGTTGGAACCTTTGCGCTAGGATGTCTATTTGGGTTAGCCACTTTCTCTCGGGTTCTATCTTGGACCTTTAAGCACTACAGGAACATTACCATTGCCTTACTCACAGGTTTCTTAATTGGGTCGCTAAATAAGCTTTGGCCATGGCGAAATGTGTTAGAGTACCGCACTGACAGCAAGGGCGAAACGGTCCCATTTTTAGAAAAAAGTGTACTACCTAGCCAATTTGAGGGCGATCCACAAATCACTTTAGCTTTACTGTTAATGGTGCTTGGGTTCATATTGATTCTAGGTTTGGATCGATTAGGAGCTAAATCAGTAAGCCAAAAACAATAAAGGTGGACAGCATGAAAAGAGAGGAGGTAAAATATTTATATGGCTTAATTGGTTATCCCTTGTCTCACTCCTTCTCAAAAGGATATTTTGCGAAGAAGTTTGAAAAAGAAGGTATCCAGGATAGTTACTATGAGGCTTTTCCAATCGATTCCATCGAGAAATTACCTGAACTAATTGAACAAAACCCTAATCTTGTGGGTCTTAATGTCACGATTCCTTATAAGGAGCAGATATTACCTTATCTGAAAGATTTGGGAAAAGGGGCAGCAGCTATTGGCGCAGTCAATACTGTACTGATCAAAGAGGAAGGCTGGCTAGGGTATAACTCTGATATATATGGTTTTGGTACTTCCTTGGCTAGAGCGTTGGAAAAGCAAAGCTTAACTATCGAACATGCGCTGATTCTTGGAACGGGCGGAGCCGCAAAGGCGGTGGAATATGCCCTTGAACAGGCTGGGATTTCTGCTACTTATGTATCCAGAAGATCAGGAAAGGGTATTTTGACCTATGATGAATTGAGTCAAAGCATTCTTGATAAATATAAGTTAATTGTAAATACGACACCTTTGGGGATGTCTCCGAATGTTGATTCTTTCCCCAATATTCCGTATCATTACATTGGTCAGAACCATCTATGTTTTGATCTAGTTTATAATCCCGAGGCTACTCTTTTCTTGCAAAAAGCCCAACAGCAAGGTGCTAACATTCTAAATGGCTTAGAAATGTTGCACTTGCAGGCTGAAAAGTCCTGGGAAATTTGGACGACAAACTAAACCTGCTGTATGAAAGAACTAGGCAAACCCGTGCCGAAACCTTCCAAGGAGCTGGAAAAGATGGCTAAATACATTGCTGGCGATCAAATGCCTATGGTGAATATTGATTTTGACAATACTGAAATAGCCTTTGCGCATAAGACGGACAAGGAATTGAGGAAATCAGCGTGGTTATTCGGGCTGATGAATAAGCATTGGTTAGTGGGCTTGGGGTCGAAGTTGGGGATTGCAGCCATTAAATTACATCTTCCCTTTGTCGAAGTTTTGGTGAAAAGAACGATATTTGACCAATTCTGTGGTGGCACTACGCTTTTGGAGACACAAAAAACGGTAGATCACCTAGCCAAGCACAAAGTGTTGACGATCCTGGATTATGGGGCTGAAGGAAAGGAAAAGGAGGAGGACTTCAACATCACAATGAACGAAACTATTCGCGCTATAGAATTCGCCTCGAAAACATCGGGGATCCCAGTCGTAAGTACTAAAATTACCGGAATGGCCAGATTCGATCTCTTGGCCGCCGTCCAGAAACAAGTCCCATTTAACTCGGAAACGAGACCGGAATATCGCAACATACTAAAAAGAATGGATGCCATTTGTCATGTAGCAAGTACAAATGGCGTCAAGGTATTCTTCGATGCTGAAGAAAGCTGGATTCAGGATACCATTGATCATTTGGTGACAGTCATGATGCGTCGATACAATAAAGGGAAAGTGGTCGTTTATAACACTTTCCAGATGTATCGAGCTGATCGGCTGCAATTTTTAGTTCATTCCTACAACTTGGCCAAGAAGGGAGGCTATATGCTTGGTGCCAAGTTGGTGCGGGGAGCGTACATGGAAAAAGAACGTGATCGGGCTAGTAGCCTAGGCTATACTTCTCCGATCCATTTAAACAAAGCAGCTACGGACGATGCTTTCAATGCTGCGGTACGGTTTTGCGTGGATAATTACAAGGATATTGCCTCTTGCAATGCTTCTCACAATCGAGAGAGTGCACGCTTGCAAGCAGAGCTTATTGCTCATAAGCAATTACCGCTAGATCATCCACACCTCAACTTCTGTCAATTGTACGGGATGAGTGACAACCTGACCTTTAACCTGGCACAGGCTGGCTACAATGTGGCTAAGTATGTCCCTTATGGCCAGGTTCGAGATGTAGTACCTTACCTCATTCGACGAGCTCAAGAAAACTCTTCAGTGACGGGAGACATGAGTCGGGAGTATCAATTGGTAAATCAAGAGTTGAAAAGAAGAGGTGTTGTGTAGTTTATTGATTTTCAGTTATATAAGCAACTAAAAAAAGATAATTTTATTATTTTGTAAATATAAGAGCCACTAAATTAAAAATAACTCTTATATTTGCTTTGAACAGAAGACGTAAGTCTATATGTTCCGTATCCAAAATAAATTGTGAACATTCTTGTTGATACGTTCTAGTCATTTCTATTTTTCTTTCTATTCATACTATGAGCGAAACTAGGTAAATCCACAAATTTACCACACAACCTCCCCCCACTATGGACTATTGTCTTAGTGTACCCTTGCTGCCCTATGCGAGGTGCTAAGATCCTGCCATGTTCAATGTTTACCCCAGCTTTCTCCCATGAACAAGCCAGAAATGTAATCCCTTAGGACATTATCTAAGGCCAATTGCGGCTACCCTATTGAACAGTATAAAACCGATTAAAATGCTGCCATTGAGAGTAATTCTGTTATTTGTCATGGCGAGTCTTGTAGGGGAAAACTTAATCGCTCAATCCAGATGGGACTGTCTAGGAGCTATTCCTGTCTGTGGAAATGATACTATAGATATCATTTCCGGTGCCAGTGAGCTCAATGATTTTAATAACCCAAACAATGACCGTGGATGTTTAGAGACCGGTGAGGGTCTTCATAGTACGTGGTTATACTTCGAATTCCGGGATGATATGCCCGCGGATAGCAAATTGGAAATGGTCATCTTTCCACCAGATTCTACCGATACCTGGCAGCAAGAAGACTTTGATTTTGCTATATATGGGCCTAACCTAAATTGCGATAGTCTAGGCGCCCCTAGACGATGTTCTTTTGCACGTAGTTTATGCTCTTTTTGCCCCTATACGGGGATGGGAAGAGGTGCGCAGGAATCTCAAGAACCAGCTTTTGTCCATCCTATTACAGGGATCGAAGTGGACGGCTTTATCTTGCCTTTAGTAGCCCAGCCGGGTGATCGATTTTATATGCTTGTGACTAAGTTTACTGGATTTTCTGATGCTTTTGCCATAGAATGGGGAGGAGAGGCTTCTAATTACTTCAATTGTATAGCTGATCCTGCTTGTATTAATTTAGTAAATGCGGGCTCAGATCTTACCTATTGTCAGGCGGATGAATTTGATGTAAAATTGGATGCTTCATTAAGTACTAATAGCGATGATGCAATCAATATCCAGTGGTCAGGTTCTCCAGAGGCGATGGCGCTATTAGATAGTGCCAATATTCTCCGTCCTACGGTTTCCATTCCTGCTGGCTTTGAAGGAGAATTGGAATATGAAATTACTGTTGAGCAGGGACTCTGCAATCGCTCAGATAAAGTTAAAATTACGGTACAGGAGGCAGTGGAGCCCGTCATTTCACAAGAGGCCCTGTTGTGTCCTGGGGAGCTGGCAACGATAAATGTGCAAAATGATTTCACAGCCTACGAATGGTCTACAGGTAGTACAGATACCATCGTACAAGTCCCAACCGGAGAAACGGTCCAGCTAACCGTTACGCAAGAGACGGGCTGTCGGACCACGGTCTCCTTTACCCCGGAGGCGTTATCTAGTCCAACGCCAATTCTTGCCTTACAGGGTGCTCCAATTTGTGGAGATCAGGCTGCGATTATTGGTGTAGATGCCTCCTTTAATGGATATGAATGGTCGGATGGTACTACGGAAAGTACCTTGTCTGTAACGGAGGCTAACACTTACGCTCTTACCGTTACCGATATCAATGGCTGCTCAGGAGTAGGTACAATAGACGTTGCGGCATTTGAAAACCCAACTGCAACGGTAACTTATCCAGAAGATGCTTGTGTAGGGGATATTGTTTCGTTAGTACCTAATGAAGCATTTGCTTCTTACCAATGGTCTAATGGGGTTTCGGAAGCCTTAAATCAGGTGGATACGACAGGCATTTACACCCTAACCGTGACAGATGATAATGGTTGTTCTAATGCCTTTGATTTTCCCGTTACCTTTCATGCTTTACCAGTTCCACGGATTCAAGGAGATACCACTTTATGTGAGGGACGTCCAAATACACTGACCGTTACACAAGAAGACCTGTATACTGATATTTCTTGGTCTAACCTCACACAAGGCCCAACCATAGTTGTTAGCGATGCTGATACTTACGAAGTGGTGGTCGTAGATGGGTTTGGATGTAGAGGAGTGAATGCAATAACCCTGAGTAATCGCCCTTCCCCGTCCTTAGATTTTGTACAAGAAGTAGATCTATGTCCAGGTTCTTCCGTGACCCTTAGTCCCGCCAGCACGCATACGACTTACACCTGGTCAGATGGCAGTGAAACGGCTTCCATAGAAGTAACTCAAGGTGATTCGTACGACTTAACCGTAACGAATGTATTTGGGTGTTCGGACGAAGGGATGTTCTTGGTAGAAGAGTTACAGACTACTCCTGCTGAAATCCAAGGCCCACTTGGCTTATGTCCAGACCAAAGTGGAAGCCTAAGCCTTACCAACGAATTTACTTCCTACCAATGGTCTACTGGGGTGACAGACACCAATCAAACGCTAGCGATTACTACGGGCGTTTTGGAATATACGGTGTTTGTTCAAGATGCCAATGGATGCAGAGATACGGCTACCTATGATTTAACCGCTTTTCCAACAACGGATGTACAGCTTTTCGGAGATTCTACTATTTGTCCCGGAGAAGAAACGGTTCTGAAGGCAAACCCGAATATGCAAGCCTATCTTTGGTCGACCGGCTCTACCGATGATTCTATCAAGGTTTCACAAGCTGATGTAGACTATAGTGTAACGATTACAGATCAAAATGGCTGTCAAAATACTTTCGAATTTTCAGTAGAGGGGCTGGAAAATCCAACTATAGATTTACCTGCGCCACTCCAGTTTTGCATCGGCTCGAGCTTGAATCTCGACCTTGGAGATGATTTTGCAAGTGTTCTGTGGAGTACTGGACTAACAGATCCAGCTATTGTTATAGATTCGATAGGGGAATATGGCGTGAGTGTGGTTGGACATAATGGCTGCGAAGCTAGCCTTGAATTCCAAGTAGGACAGTATTTATCTCCAGAGCCGGAGCTGAGTGGTGTGATGGCCTTGTGTCCCGAAAGTAGTACCACGATTGGAGTACTGGGAGCTTGGGATTCCATTACTTGGTCAACGGGCGAGACTACGCCAACTATTGATGTGAATAATCCGGGAGGGTATACCGTAACGGTCGTAGATGCAGCAGGGTGTGCCGGAAGTAAAGTGGTGAATATCGCAGCCCTGGACGTTGTGCAGCCGGTAATAGAGGGACCTGACAATATTTGTCCAAACACAGCCTTTAGCCTTAACGTTCCTGGTACCTACCGTGAGTACCGTTGGAGTGATCCGAGTTTGACTGGATCGGCAGTTGAACCGGCTGATGCGGGTATTTTTGCTTTGACGGTGACAGATTTTAATGGATGCCGACTCACAACGGATAAGGAAGTAGTGTTGCTTCCTGCGGCTTCACTTACATTGTCAGGACCAGCTGCAATTTGCCCTAATGAAGAAATTAGTCTTACTGCGACAGGCGTATTCGAAACCTTAGATTGGTCTAATGATCAAGATGAGGCTTCTATCTTGGTGCAAGGTGGTGGGATGTTTTCCGCTATTGCTACCAATAGTTTTGGTTGTCAGGCTAGTGATACCATTCTAGTGCAGGAACTAAGCTTACCTGAGGTATTGCCCTTGGAAGAGGATGCCCTAGACTGTAATACTTCTTCGATCACCTTGGGTAATGAGAGTCTAGATCCGGCAGCCTATATTTTTGAGTGGAGTGGCAATAGCATTGCAGCTGACCTCAGAAATGAAGCTCAAATTGTGGTTTCTGAAGCGGGTTGGTACAGTTTGGTAATCGAAGATAGAACTACAGGTTGCATCTCATTGGCAGATTCCGTGCAAGTGGTAGATTTGTCATTCACACCACGAATTGGACTATCTGGAAACGCTGAACTGGATTGCGATACCCCAACTATAACGGTGAGGGATACCAATATATTCAACGCTAATTTTACTTATCAGTGGTACAATTCAGCACGCCATCCCATTAGCAACAGTAATCGTCCAGAGCTTTTAGTGGATAGTCCCGGCTCTTATATTCTTCAGGTACTCGATGCCGAAACGGGATGTAGTGCCATGGATAGTGTGACGGTTACGCGTGATGGAAACTTGCCCAATATCAGCGCTGAGGCAGCTGGAATCATTACCTGTGACAGCCCAAGCGTAAGTATTACCGCAACTGTGGAGGATTGGGATCCGGCTCGGTTTGAAGTAGCCTGGCAGATAATGACAGGTACCTTAGAAACAACGCCAATTGCTTTATCTGCTTCAGCAACCGCAGGAGGTACCTTCGTGTTGATTGTTGAAGATGTAAATAATGGTTGTACGGCCACTGATACTATTGTAGTAGCGCAAGATACAGTTGTACCCTCAGCTATTGCCGGCGCGGATCAAACACTTGACTGCTACGAAGGAGAAGCATCTCTAACCGCTCAGCCTTCCGAATCTAGGCAGTTAGACTTTCTATGGACCCGACCTGATGGGTCCAATCAAGCCGGCGAAATATTGGACGCCACAGCTGTAGGTACCTATACATTACTCGTTACGGATAGACAAAATGGTTGTACAGCTACGGATATAGTAGAAGTGTTTCCAGATGAAAACCAACCTGTCGGAATCGAAGTAGAGGTGGATCACCCTAAGTGTGATGGCGATACCAATGGCCAGATTCAAATCAACAAAGTAGAGGGAGGGCAAGGTCCCTATTTGTTCGATTTTAGTGGCCGTGGATTTACCTCGCAAGATACCTTTAATAACTTAGCCCCCGGAAGTTATATCATCACCGCAGAGGACTCCAAGGGCTGTTCCGTCACAACGGAAGTTAAAGTAAATCCAGGTAGAAAGTTGGAAATTAATCTAGGTCCAGATCTTAAAATTGAGAAGGGAGCTAGCATCACCATAAAGCCTATTATTTCTATCCTGCAGGAAGAAATTAAGAGTCTTCGCCTCACCAATAATGAAGGTTTGCGTTGTGACACCTGTTGGACGGCTTGGGATGTGCAACCCGATGCCTCTTCTGTATTTGTCGGCACTTTAATTGATGAAAATGGTTGTACAGCCGAAGATAAGTTAAGAGTAATCGTTACTGAGCCTAGAGCCATCTATATCCCTAATGCATTCTCGCCCAATGGAGATGGTAATAATGATCGATTCATGATCTTCTCACAAGGTGATGTAGAAGAGGTGGAAGTGATGCGAATATTCGATCGCTGGGGGGATCAAGTTTTTGAAAATGAGGATTTCCCACCAAATGTAGCCAGTCAAGGATGGGATGGCCTCCTAAATGGTCGGCCGATTGTGAACGGTATGCGAGCAGGGCACAATGCTAATGTTTTCGTATATATGATTAGAGTGCGATTTAAGGATGGGCATAAAGAAGTATATGAAGGGGATATACACCTCATCCGGTAATAACTAAGCTACCAATAGTTAATCTGCAACAGCCAAGGACGGATCATACCCAATGTCCTTGGCTGTTGTCGTTACTTATTTGGCGTACAGACCTCCAGAACCAGAAATTTTACTATTCACTCGAGGACGACCTGTATACATGACATCCCCAGAACCAGAAATTCGGACATCCAGTTGTTCCTGTGCATCTACCCTGGCGTTTCCAGAACCAGAAATACGTACTTTGCAATGAGTAGCCGCTAACTCATAGGCCTTAATATTACCGCTCCCGGTAACCTGAACAGCGTACTCTTTAGAACTACCCCCTAGGTTTATATTTCCAGAGCCACTCACTTTTGAGCTTAGGTCCTCCGATTGTACTTGTAATTTGATATTTCCGGAACCGCTCACTCCGGTATAGAAGGTGTTTGCTTGCCAGATATGATCACTTTCGATGTTTCCAGAGCCACTCACCCGGGCACCCGATAAATATGGGATCGTAATAAAGATCTTAATACCTTGACTTCTTCGGATCGGGCGATCAAAGCGAATTCTCCAGGTTTTATCTTGAACATCCGTCATCAGGTTAGCTATAATATTCTCTTGTCCACGAACGGTAATAGATTGCTGGTCTCCCTGCTTGAGATATACATCTGCTGAAATGGCAAGGCTAATTCTCTCAAAAGCAGCTAGGTCTAATTCCTGATCCACCATTGGGCCTTTCCCGCTGATAGAGCCCGCCCACCATCGCTTTTGAGCATCTAGAGGTTGGATAAAGACGAAACAAAGTAGGGCCAATACAGGTAAAATATTATTGTTCTTCATTGTTGAATGTATTTATAGAAAGTAAGGTGATTGCTAAATAGTAGTAGATACTGTATGTAGCTGAGACGAGTCATCTTCCACTCGAGTTACAATTAATTTTTGGTGGAGGCAGGTTTTTTCGACTAACACCAGATGACAGGGAAGGAGGCGTTTAGAAAAGACTACTTATATTTAGCCAAACGAACACATAACTCATATAACTCATATTATGCTACACAGATGGACCACACTATTACTGCTAAGTGCTTGCCTATTGTTTTCATGTCAAAATCAGTCTAACAAGGAAAATTATTATCTGCCGGCTATCCAGGAGGGCGCGATCAATGTTATTGTTGAGATTCCAGCAGGAACCAATAAGAAGATAGAATACGATATTCCCACTGGAACTTTCAAACCTGATCAGATAGATGGTAAAGATCGTGTCGTGGCTTATTTGCCTTATCCAGGGAATTATGGTTTTATACCTTCTACCCTGATGGACGAGGAAAGGGGAGGAGATGGAGATGCTCTAGATATTCTGGTTGTAGGATCTAGTCAACCAACGGGGAGTGTCGTCAAAGCTAAGGCAGTTGGCACTTTGTTGCTAAAAGATGGTGGGGAATTGGATACCAAGATCATAGCGGTTCCTGCTGACCCCCTCGAGCGCACCTTGGCTGCCAACAACTTTCTGGAATTGATGTTGGAGCATGATTCAGCTAAACGCATTATCGAAGAGTGGTTTCTCAACTATAAGGGAAAAGGGAAAATGGAATTGATCCGTTGGGAAGATGAGAATTATGCTATGCAAGAAATTGACAAGTGGAAGGTCGAGTAAGGTAGCAGAACTTGCTGTCCAGAGAGTGGTTTCCCACCTGAACTACTCCTACATTAGCAGCTCAGTGGTATCTAAATCCTGATGGTATTAATTAATTTGCTGAAGTTTGTTGCGTCCATCCGCAGATAAGAGGCTAAATCCTTTTGGGATATGGTCTGCAAGAGGTGTGGACTTCTTTTGACAAAAGCTTTGAAACGGGTTTCAATATCGTAGGCCATTAATTGATAATATCGTTCCAAAAGACCAATCAATAAGGACTCCGTGGCGATCCTGAATAGCGTTTCAATTGGACGATATTCTTGCATTAACTGTTGATGTTTTTCGAACGAGATGCGGAGGAATTTGCTATCTGTAATCGTCTCCAAGAAATATTCAGCAGGCTTTTGCGCAAAGAAAGATTCCGGTATTCCTGTAAAGGATGGAGCGTAGGTAAAGGCCATAACGTGCTGCTTATCGCCCGTCATATAGTAGGCTTTTTGGATCCCTTCTTCGACAAAGTACCAATATCGTTCCAGTTCTCCGGGAGCCGTCATGATCG
>JABSSL010000063.1 GCA_013214355.1 Saprospiraceae bacterium
GGAGCGACTAGAGTTTGCTGAAAGTGCCATGATTCTTATTCAAGATTGCGCTAACCCGGATCAACATCTATGTTCACCCGCACACCAGAATAACCGGTTGTTTGATGAAGGCGATCTATAGACTTCAATATGCTTTCCTTGGCATGCTTAATTTTGTTTTTATCCGGATTTACTTTGATGAGAAAGTCCAATAAGTAGAAGTTGCGCACCCGTGCCACATAAGGAACTGCTGGTCCCATTACCCAATCCCCCAATTGATGTTTTAGTGCTCCGGCGAGAATCCGTCCGGCATCATTCAGCACCATGGGTTTCTTATGCTTTAAGGTAACACGAATCAAGCGGACATAAGGAGGGTATCTGAATCCATGCCGTTCTTGCATCTCTCGCTGAAAGAAACCGATGTAATCATGTTCGAGTACTTCCCTTAGCACTGGTGCTGCCGTATTGAACGCCTGGATAATCACTTTCCCCTGTTTCTTTTTCCGACCGGCTCTACCACTCACTTGCACCATCAATTGATAGGCTCGCTCTCCTGCCCGAAAATCGGGAAAATGCAACAACTGATCTGCACTTAGCACACCAACTATCCCCACATTCTCAAAATCTAACCCTTTGCTAACCATTTGTGTACCCACCAAGATGTCCAATCTGCGTTCCTCGAAGTCGTTGATTAGTTTAGCATGTGCATTCTTACCTCTGACCGTATCCAAGTCCATCCGGCCAATCCGAGCATCAGGCAGATAAATCTTTAGTTCATCTTCGATTTTTTCAGTCCCGAACCCTTGCATGGATAAGTCTTTGCTACCACAAGCTGGACATTCGTTGGGAAGTTTGGTTTGATAGCTGCAATAATGACATTTTAGTACATGGTGAAACTTGTGGTAAGTGAGACTGACGTCACAATTAATACACTCCGCGTGCCAGTTGCCACAGGTATTGCAGCGATAAGTGGGAGAAAAACCCCGGCGATTTTGAAAGAGAATGGCTTGTTCACCCCGTTCCAAAGCCCCTTGCAGTTCTTCAATGAGCTGTGGGGTGAAGTGGGAATGCATTTGCCCCTTCTTGAGCTCCGCTTTAGCATCTACAACCACAATTTCTGGCATTTGAATTCCACCAAAACGTTCCGGCATATTAACTAAGCCGTACTTTCCCTTCTTGGTATTGTAAAACGATTCTAGCGACGGAGTAGCTGAACCCATTAGTACTTTCGCCTTCGATAGTTGGGCCAATACGATGGCCGTATCTCTACCACTGTATCGAGGAGAAGGGTCTCTTTGTTTGAAAGAGGGATCATGTTCCTCATCCACTACAATGAGTTGCAAATTCTTAAAGGGTAAGAATAAGGCCGAACGGGCACCAAGGACAATCGGTTTGCCCTCCAATGCACTATTCCAAATCTCTACCCGTTCATTATTATTCAGGCGAGAATGATAAGCCGCAATATCATTTCCAAACACTTTTTGTAGGCGACTAATTATCTGAGCAGTCAATGCTATTTCGGGGAGCAAATAGAGTACTTGACCACCTGCCGCTATCGTTTCTTTTATTTTTTCAATATACACTCTAGTTTTACCACTACCTGTTACCCCATGCAGCAATACCACATTTTTAGTTTCAAACCATTGGTCAAGCTCAGCTATGGTCCGCTTTTGCTGCTCGGATAATTCAAATGCCTCCAACAATTCATCCTCATAAGCTCCAATTCGGCTTACTTCCCGATCGTAGAATTCCACGATCCCTTTCTTCTGCATGGCATTTAAAACACCACTACTGACTCCTGCCCGTTGGTAGATATCTTGCTTGCGGATAAAGTCCTGTTTCTTGGAAAGATCTATGAAAGCAAGTAGCGCGGCGGTTTGCTTTTCTGATCGAGCTACTAAATCAAAGGCCTCGGTAAGCTTATCTGCCATGGAAGCATAAGCGGCTTGCAATCGAACGCAAGCTATCTTCTTTGGTGTATATTTTTCTTTAAGGTCTTCTCGTAGATAGATAATACGCTTTTCCAACATCCGACGAATCAGGGGATACACTGTCTTTTGATCAAGAATCTTTTGTACTTCCCCAATCGACAGGGTTTCCTGGATAGTAAGCGCTTCAGCAATTAAGTATTCCTTATCATCAAGTCCACCAAAATCTTCATCGAACAAGGGGCTCAGAATAATCTGTGTTTCACTAGCCAATTTCAAATTAGCTGGTAAAGCTGCATTCATGACCTCCCCTAAGGTGCAGCAATAGTAAGTGGACATCCAATTCCATAGCTTAATCTGCTGCGGCGTGACTATGGCTTCGTCATCGATAACAGAAAGGATGGGCTTGGTGTCATAGGACGGACCCTCTTCCAAGATCTCCACTACCAAAGCCGTATATAGCCTGTTCTTCCCAAATTTAACCTCCACTCGCACTCCGAATTGTACCTGCGGTACCAATTCCTCCGGAATATGATAGGTATAAGGTTTTGGAATCGCTAACGGCAGAATAACCTTAACAAATAGATGGGTTCCAACCTCGGGATGAAAACTCAGTTCACTCAAGTACTACGCTTTTATTTGCGTAAAGATATTGAAGAAATCTATACCCACAATAGGGCGAACTAATGGGTGTCTATTTTTTACCGAAAAGCAAGCTAAATAGCCCTGATTAGGCTTTAGCCAACTTTGAGGTTTTCTGTAAAACGAATTCTGCGGATAAATCTGAAATCATTACTTTAAAAGTACCGGGTTCTACTATCCATCGATTTTCACGCCCGACGAAAGCTAAATCATCCTTGCTCAATTGAAATGTTATCACTTTTGAAGCCCCAGCTTCCAATTCAATCTTTTCAAATCGCTTCAGGCGTTTAATGGAGGGAGTGACGGAAGCATATAGATCACTCAAGTACAATTGGACGACTTCTTTGCCCCTAGATTGGCCGGTATTACTCACTTCCACCGAAACTTGGATCACGTCATTTTCATGAATGCTAGATTGCGATAGACTTAAGTTGTTATAGGCGAAGGTGGTGTAACTTAATCCGTGGCCAAATTCAAATTGTGGCTTGAATCCCCCGAGAACCCCTTGCAGCTCCAGGTTTTCCGGATGCTTATGATCGTAAGTAATTAATGCATTAGGATGCTTAGGGTAGGTGATTGGCAATTTGCCGCTTGGACAAGTTTCGCCCAGGAGAATCTCTGCCAACGCTTGTCCACCTTCGTTTCCAGGATAAAAACCCAATAAAATGGCTTGGCAGAGATCCGCAATTTCAGCGATGAGGCGAGGCCTCCCCTGCAATAAGACTAGGATGATTGGTTTGCCCGTCTTTGACAGGGCTTTGATCAGATTCAGCTGAGCTTCCTCCAGCGTCAGGTTATCGATATTACCATAGAACTCCGTGTAAGAGGTTTCTCCCAAACAGGCTACAATTACATCCACATGCTTAGCTGCTTTCACTGCCGCATCAATATCTAATTCTTTGGCGAAGTCTACTGCCTTTTCATACGTAAGGTTAGTCCCCAATTGTGCTACTAAAGCCGCTTTGATAGTTGAAAAAGGTAAGGATTGCTCGTCGGTTAGCTCTCCCTGCCAAGAGTAGGTCCAGCCACCATTAAGGCTACGCAGTGTATCGGCTGAGGGGCCACACAAAAGCACTTTCTGGTTCTTTTGTAAAGGCAAAGTAGATTCCTCATTTTTACACAAAACAATAGCTTGTCTAGAAGCTTCCAAACTTGCTGCTTTGAATTCAGCTCCAGCAAATAATGGGTACTGATCCTGGGGTTCTACCATCCCTTTAAACAAGCCTAGATCCCGTTTCAATTGCAAAATCCTCCGTACGGAGGCATCTATGCGAGCCTCTGAAATAGCTCCCTCCTCCACTAATTCAATCAAATACTTAGTAAAGGTAAAATCCAGCGGCACCATACTCATATCTATTCCCGCCTGGATGGCCATGCGAACCGCTTCCTTTTGTGTTTCTGCCACCCGGTGGCGGGTGTGTAGATACTGAATATCTTCCCAGTCTGTAACCACTAAGCCTGTAAAACCTAGTTCATCACGTAACAGATCAGTCAAAATCGCAGGATCAGAATGTACAGGTATACCATTCATTTCCCCAGAGTTAATCATTACGGTTGCAGCTCCGGCGGCGAAGGCCTTGGCAAAGGGAGGTACATGGTATTCTGCTAACTGCCGTGCAGGAACATAGGCAGGCGTTCGATCCCGGCCGCTCAAAGGTACACCATAGCCCAAAAAATGCTTCAGACAGGCTGCTAACTTATGCGGGTGTCCGATATCATCGCCTTGCATGCCACGTACGGTTGCACTGCCTAACTCTCCGGCTAGGTAGACATCCTCTCCAAAGGTTTCCCAAATCCGAGGCCAAACTGGATTTCTGCCTAGGTCCAGGACCGGGGAAAATGCCCAAGGCATGCCCGCAGCTTTCGTTTCATAAGCACTAACCTCGCCCATTTTCTCTGCCAGGTCTCTATTCCAAGTAGCAGCTAAGCCCAATTGTTGTGGAAAAAGCGTTGCTCCCATCACGTAGCTAGCACCATGAATAGAATCGATACCATATAAAATAGGAATGCTCAGGCGTGTCTTGTTGACTTTGCTGGCAATTGCATCCATAATTTCTCGCCAGCGTTTAGGCGTATGCGCTAAAGGGCCTACATTGAGTATGGAACCAACGGCGTAATCTTGCACGACCTCAATCAGCTGCTCCTCATTCAAAGTCAAGGGAAAATCTAACTTATAGGCTTTACCATTCGCAATGGTATCTATAGTCAACTGAGTCATCTGCCCCACCTTTTCAGCTAAGGTCATCTTGGCCAGTAACTCTTCAATAAACTGATCCATACTACAATTTTTTGGTAAGAGGCTGAAGGGGCCTCTTCCAGGTTACACACATCATCTTTTGGTGATCGATCGGTTCTGCCTGCGATTCTCGCAAGAACAAACTGTCAAGGTCTTTCTGTTGCCATCGATCGGTACGAATGTATACAAATTTTAACCCAGGAACCGGCGAATCGTAAGGCTAAACCCTGGTCTAAACAAAAAATCATTACATTTAAGCATTATGGTATTATCCTGCTAATCCAAACAAATGGACACTTTAGACAGTATTCGCATAAATTTTAACCCTGAGCAGCTAGGTTTTCTAAACTTATGTTTGGCTTTTTTAATGTTTGGAGTGGCTTTAGATCTCAAGATCAGTCATTTCAAAGCGCTGCTGAATCAACCCAAAGCTACCTTGGTGGGATTGGGTTCACAATTGATCCTTTTACCACTGATGACCCTTGGACTCATCTTTATCTTTAACCCTCCTGTGAGCATGGCCTTGGGCATGGCTTTGGTCGCCTCTTGTCCTGGTGGTAATGTATCCAATTACGCAGTACACTTAGCCAATGCCAACACCGCTCTATCCATCACGCTTACCTCCATTTCGACCCTTTCTGCAGTCTTAATTACGCCCCTTTATTTTTTTCTACTAGCAAAATATATTCCAGGTGCTTCTGTCCTCTCTGGTAGTTTAGAACTGCAACCCACGGATATGCTATGGACTCTACTGCAACTGATCATTACCCCTTTGATTGTTGGGATGACTTTGGCACATAGATTTCCCAAGCTAACGGAAAAAATTCAAAGACCCGTCAAATGGATTTCCATGACCATCTTTCTCGGCTTTGTAGTGGTAGCGACCTACTCCAATTGGTCTAATATTGTAAGCTACCTACATCTTGTTTTCCTGATCGTACTGGTTCATAACACTTTAGCGATCCTCACGGGCTACAATTTTGCTAAGCTCAACAAATTAGATGATGTGGACGCCCGTACCATCGCCATTGAGACTGGCATCCAGAATTCAGGACTAGGGCTGATCCTGATTTTCAACTTCTTTGATGGATTGGGAGGGATGGCCATGATTGCAGCCTGGTGGGGTATCTGGCATCTGATCTCAGCCTTCACCATGGCCATGTGGTGGAGCAAAAAGCCACGTACTTTTCTGGAAAAAGCAGGATAGCGACACTTTCAATTTATTTCGACCTTTTGATCTGAAATACAAAGGTTTTTTAGTAAATTTAGAACTTAACCGAAGAAAATTTGTCATTATCGTAAAAGTGAGATAGGGCGGAGTTTGCTGCAAGAAAAAATACGCTCTCGTGTGATACAAATCTCGAAAGGATAAGTTAATCACCATCAAAACGCTGATAGCTCCTGTCCCTAGCATGCTTTGATCCATTTATTGTTACTCCTATAATCGAAGCTAATACGCAGCCTATGAAAAAAGTTTTTACACTTGCTCTTCTTCTAGGATTGTCTGGGTTCTTAATGGCTAACTCTCCTCTACCTGACCCGGGAAAGGGCTACATCGTCACAAAAAATGGTAAGTCCCTGACGGGCGCCATTGGTAATATTTTCCACACTTCTTATGGCTCCGAAGTTACCTTTATCAATGACTTTGGGACCATTTACCAAATTCATCCTTTCTTGATCAAGGGTTTTGTTTTTCAGGAAAAGCAAGACATGATCACTTACGAGAGTAAATACTCAGAAAAGAAATGGCTTTTCCTTCGTGTTATGCACAAAGGCAAACATCTAAGTGTTTACAAATCTCCAGAAACGAAATCTGTGGTCAATTTCACCCGTGTTTCCTTCATGGCAGAAACGGTAAAGAATGATGTGTATTGGTTAGAGCTACACGGCAAAAATCCAACTCAAATCAGACGGATGGGTTTTAAGAAGCAGATGAGAAAACTCCTTAAACGTAGAGCTCCAGAATTGGCCGAACAGATCGGTTCGAAAGGTTATCGCTTCAAGAACCTCACGGAAATAGCTGAGGCTTACAACAAGAAGTGCGAAGAGACCAAGTTCAGGCTGTAAGCCAACCGCTACCCTCAACCCGATATATAAAGGTTCTTATGAATGACACTAAAGAACCTTTATATATCTACCATGCAATTAGCTATTGCAAAAGCAGTTTAGCTTCTACAAAGCAATCAGCTCTTCCGAATATCTCCACTTATTCTCCACTGTTTTCGCGCTAACCTCAATAATCTCATCATTTCAATTTCAGTGCACTTCTTACCCTACTCAAGCTTGCCAAACCAAGTCCATTTTGAGCAATGTGCAAAAAGCACGATATTTTTCTGAATAATCCTTAACTTCCCGATAGTAATATTGCCTGAGGCACCTGATGATCTCACTGTTGAATAAACTACTGATATCTTTTGATTTTCTGAGAATTTGAATTCATACAGTCCTGACCAATACACAGCCTTGGGCCTCATAACACCTTAATATAAAACAACATGAGGAACCACTTTTACACTTTGTTGTGCTTAGCCTTAATTGTTTGTGCCACCCCAGCCTGGGGACAAAAACGAGCCAAAAAGAATAAGAAGAAAAAAGATGCAGTTGAAGCTCCCGCAGCTCCCACCTTTAATGCCAAAATGTATAAAAGTCTTAAATGGAGGAACATCGGCCCCTTCCGAGGGGGAAGAGCCAATGCAGTGGCAGGAGTGTTGGGTTCACCCAATCTCTATTATGTAGGCTACACCGGTGGCGGTGTCTGGAAGACGCAAGACGGTGGACTACATTGGAAAAACATTTCCGATGGCAGCTTTAAATCCGGCTCAGTTGGAGATATAGCAGTAGCAGCTTCTGACCCAAATGTCATTTTCGTAGGAATGGGTGAGCATGCAGTTCGTGGGGTGATGACCACCTATGGAGATGGGGTCTACAAATCGATTGATGGGGGAAAAAGCTGGAAACACTTGGGACTTGAAAAAACCCGGCACATTTCTGATGTAGTAATACACCCTAACAATCCAGATATCGTCTATGTGGCTGCTCAAGGCGCATTGCATGGGCCCAGTGAGGAAAGAGGAGTGTACAAATCCACAGATGGTGGCTCTACCTGGAAGAAAGTCCTGTATGTGGATGAGAATTCGGGTGCCTCCAGCTTGAGTATCGATCAAACGAATCCTCGAATATTATATGCTGCTACTTGGGACCATCGACGAGAACCTTGGACTGTACGTAGTGGAGGACCAGGTTCCGGGGTTTACAAATCGACCGATGGAGGAGAAACTTGGAGAAAAATTGAAAGCGGTTTACCTAAGGATTTAGGAAAGATCGGCATTTCGGTTTCTAAAGCTAATCCGAACCGAGTTTATGCCATTGTTGAATCTGAGAAGAAGGAAGCGGGGCTATATCGCTCAGATAACGGCGGGGGAAGCTGGAAGCATATGACGAATGATCAACTTCTGACAGCACGGTCTTGGTACTATATGGAAGTCTTTGCAGATCCAGTGAACGCTGATGTCGTTTATGTATTGAATGCTCCAATGATGCGCTCCATCGATGGCGGAAAAACCTTTAGCCGCGTTAGCGTGGGGCATGGCGACACACACGATCTGTGGATCAACCCAGATGATAACACCAATATGATTTTAGGAGATGATGGTGGTGCTGAAATCACCTATAACACTGGTGCGAGTTGGTCCCCTCAAAACAATCAGCCTACCGCACAATTTTACCGAGTAAATGCCGACAAACAATTTCCCTACAAGGTATATGGAGGTCAGCAAGACAATTCCTCAGTAGTGATATCAAGCCGGACCAATGGACGAGGCATAGGGGAAAAAGACTGGACTAGAGGCCCAGGTTGTGAAAGTGCCTACATTGCCTTTGATCCGGAAAATCCCAGGTTTCTCTTCGGGGGTTGCTATCAAGGTATCATAGAGGTTTTGGATATGGAAACTGGCGAAGGAAAAGACATCATGGAATATGCCTCCTTAAATCTCGCCGTTAAACCCAAGGACCTTAAATATCGATTCAACTGGAATGCCCCCATCATCGCTTCACCCCACGATCCCAGCATCATTTATCATGCAGGCAATGTGGTTTTCAAAACCACTAATGGAGGCTTAGACTGGGATATCATTAGCCCCGATTTAACGCGAAATGATACTACTAAGCAAGATGTTGGTGGAGGTCCTTTTACCAATGAAGGAGCAGGAGGTGAGAATTACAACACGATTTATTACCTCATTGAGTCTAGCTTAGAGCAAGGGGTGATGTACGCCGGAAGTGATTGTGGGTTGGTGCATATTACAAAGAACGGAGGCAAGGAATGGACGAACATCACTCCTCCCGACCTACCAGAATCCATGATCCAGTCGATCGAAGTTTCGGCTCATGATGCAGGTACAGCCTATATTGCTGCTACTCGGTACAAATTCAATGACTTCACTGCGATGAGCTACAAGACGACTGACTATGGTCAAACTTGGACCCTCATTAATGACGGTATTGATAAAGATGACTTCCTCAAGGTCATTCGAGAAGATCCAAAACAAAAAGGCCTACTGTATGGCGGAGCAGAACGCGGTTTCTACGTTTCCTTTAACGGAGGAGAAAAGTGGGATCGACTGCAGCTCAATCTTCCTGTAGTTCCCGTAACTGATTTAATCATCAGAGACAATGACTTGGTGGCCGCTACACAAGGCCGGGCCTTCTGGATACTGGATGACCTAAGTGCTTTACAGGAAACCCAGGGACAAGCTCCCGAGGACTTGGTAGATATCATGATTCCTAAGGAGACGGTACGATTTTCTGGTTACTCTGGCCCTGGTGCAGGGGCTAATCCTAAGGCCGGGGTAATCTTGGATTATTACCTAGGAGAGGACGTGGGGAAAGAAGAAGTTCGCCTTGATATTATGAATAGTAAAGGCGATATCGTGCGTTCCTATTCCAGCGTCAAAGACTCCACTTTCAAATCCTACCCTGGAGGTCCATCTGCGCCAACAGTCTTACCTGCTAGAAAAGGATTTAACCGTTTTGCTTGGAACTTCCGCACCGAAACGCTACCGGATGTACCGAATGTTTTCATCTACGGAAGTTATAATGGTCATCAAGTAGCTCCCGGTAAGTACATGGCCAGAATTTCCTATAAAGATCAGGCCAAGGAGGTGGATATCAACATAAAAGCGGATCCCCGCCTAGCGGTCAAATCGGACAATTGGCAACAACAACAAGAGATTCTTGCTCACACCGCCAAGCAGATTAGCGATATTCATGGTGAGGTGAGAAGTATGCGAAAATTGAGAGACCAAATTAAAGCCTATAATACGCTGCTGGGTGATAATGCTGCACATGAAGATCTAGTGAAGCTTGGTAATGAATTGATAGATAAGATCGACAAGTGGGAAAGTCAAGTGGTAGAGACCCGTCAGAAAAGTATTCAAGATGTGATCAATTGGCCCAGCAAATTGAATGCGGCCTACTTCTACCTGAGAGGGCGCCTAGACGAACACGATCCAAGAGTTACCCAAGGAGTACGCAATCGTTTAGACGATCTTGACAAGGAGTGGGCAACCTACAAAAAGGAAAGCACAGGTCTGCTGCAAAACGAAGTGCAAGCCTTTAATGAATTGTTTAAGAAGAAAAATATCCCTGCTTTGATTATAGAAAATAAGGCGAAACCTTAGGGAAGCCTTCTTCTGCCTCGATAGTGCAGCCGGCGTTCATCTACTGGAGTAGGTGAACGCCGTTTTCTTTGGCATCTACCCCATCGCTGCTAGCCATCTTCTAGGCTCTTGTTTAAGAAAACTTCAATTTTTCAAACAATTTTACAAAATAGTTGAAAAATTAAAAAAAGGCCATTAGATTTGCATTATCAAACAAATAAGTAAACTGTTTGAAAAATTGAAAATGGCTGAAGAAACAAAGAAACGCGTCAACAAAAGAGATCGGATCCTGCAAACGGCTAGCGAGGTATTTGCTCGTTATGGCTATGATAAAACGACCTTGGATGATATTGGAAAAAAATGTGGTCTGAACAAAGCCTCATTATACTACTACTTTAGCAACAAGGAAGATATCTACGTACAGGTGATTATGACAGAGACCACCGTCTTCATTAATGACCTACAAGCACAAACGGCCAGTATAATCAGTACGGCAGATAAAATTCGACATTACCTCATCGAAAGAGTTAAGCGGTACGAAGCGGTCTTGAATCTTACCCAGCTTTCTTTTGAAGCCCTACAGAAAGTTGAACCACTTTTTCAGGAGCTATATGTGACCGTTAGAGAAAAAGAGGTTGATTTTCTAGAATCTCTGTTACAAGCCGGCATCGAAGCGGGAGAAATTGTTGATACACATACGGCTAGAGAATTAGCAGAAAGTTTTTTTCTAGTCTCTGACGCCATTAAACACGATCGACAGACGCAATCTAATTTATACCGAGCCGAGGCGCAGCAGCATGACTATGCTAAGATTGAGCAACGGCTGTCTAATATTATTCAGTGGATTTTTAAGGGCCTAGCCAAAGATTAAATCCGCGAATAATCACCAAAGCAGCTCTACCGGATAGTAGTAGCTCCTATTTACTCTTGGGGATCCTATTGTACCCCATCTTTCAGCCATTGACCTAATTACTTCACGGTTTTAAACAATTGGACATGAAATTCTTAAAATATACCCTAGGAATACTCCTAGGCCTGATACTGGTATTGGCCATCTTTCTCAGAGTTCGCTACGGCGGCGGATCCTTTTACCCTGACCTATCCACAGATCCTGCCCTCCCAGCCTCAGCCCTGGAGGAGGTATTCGCCTTCGATGAACCACTTGGCAATCTTGCTGTCTCCGCCGATAACCGGATTTTCTTCACGGTGCACCCCGAATCACGTCCTTCCACCAATAAAGTCATGGAGATCGTTAATGGAAAGGCTATCCCCTACCCTAACCAAGATTTTCAATCCTCGCACTTCATCACTGTACTCGGGATGTTCATTGATTTACAGAATCGACTGTGGACCATTGACCATGGTAACCATGGCTTCCAAGCGGTGAGATTACTGGCTTTTGATCTCACCACCAATGAAGTGGTTCACGACTATACTTTCCCTGGTGCAGTGGCCGAAAAGGGATCATTCTTTAATGACCTACAGGTTTCTCCAGATGGGAAGCAAGTTTACGTAGCAGATGTGAGTTTCTTCGGTAAGAATCCGTCGTTGGTGGTATATGATATGGAAAAAGGACAGTCCAGAAGGCTGCTGGAAGATCACCCCTCCCTTGTCGCCCAAAATTGGATTCCCCGTAACAAGACGAAAACAATGAAGTTCTTTGGGGGAATGGTAAACTTAAAACCAGGAATCGATGGCCTTGTGATTGACGCTACCGGAGAATGGATCTATTATGGTGCGATGGCACATGACGGACTGTTCAAGGTTCGTACTTCCGATCTTATGGACTATGAATTAACGGCCTCTGAGTTAGCTCAGCAGGTAGTGAGAGTAGGTACTAAACCACTGAGCGATGGCTTGAGTATTGATACGCTTAATAATATTTACATCACCGATGTAGATCATGGTAGTATTGTGCGGATGAGCCCATCGGGAGATCTGCAAACCCTGATCCAGGATGTTGACCGCATTCGGTGGGCGGATGGTTGCAGCTATGGAGGTGACGGTTATCTATATTTTACGGATAGCGCCATCCCCGATCAGATGCTTCGATCAAAGAAACACATGCGAGCTAAGGCTCCTTATTACATTTACAGAGTCAGGCCAGGAGTAGGCGGCATTCCTGGGAGATAATGACCACAAAACTCTACCAAGAGAGCCATTGGGACGACTTCTGCTTCTTGGGCCCCTTGCACCGCGCTTTGAATTGATCTACCTTTGGAGCTCCAAAACCAAGATTTATAAACAAAAGAGTCCTATGTCTTCAACACAAGCAGATTCCATCATTAAAACCCAAGTCATGATCAGTATGGGAGCAGGTCTGGTCCCCATTCCGATCCTCGATATCGCCGCAGTAACTGCCGTACAGCTTGATATGGTAAAACAATTGGCACAAGCCTATGGTGTGCCTAGTCAATCTGGAATCGATAAAGGACTCATTACCGCATTAACGGGTAGTATCTTTGCCCGAATTGGAGCTAGCTTCATCAAAGTTGTACCCATTGTTGGTTCTTTATTGGGTGGCGTTTCAATGGCTATCATGTCCGGTGCCTCGACCTATGCTGTGGGACAGGTATTCAAAAGACATTTTGAATCCGGAGGAAACTTTGCCAACTTCAATCCAAGCAGTGCTAGAGCTATTTTCGAAGAAGAATACGAAAAAGGAAAGCAGCAGGCTGAACAATGGAAAAAGGAAAAGGATCAAACCAAGAATAGTAAGGATGGTGACGCCCTAGCCAAGCTCAAACAATTGGGTGAACTGAGAGATTCTGGGGTGATTTCCGAGGAAGAGTTTCAGCGTATGAAGGCCTCCCTCATGGATCAGATCTAAAGAGGGAATAAGGCTGCTTATTGTTCCACCTCCTTTTATCTTCTATTATTACATGTCAAAGTAGGGATCGTTGAGGTTTAGCGTTACGCCTAGTTGTAGTAGCAACACAGGGGTCGGAGAAGTTCGTCTCTGAAAGGCCTCAATCGGATCATCAAAAGGACCATTGGCGGCTGGATCGCGAGCAAAGTAGGTAGCATTATTGCCGGGAAGATAAGAGCAGCGAACATCCATGGTCACTGCTGGATTTCCGAATATAGCAAACTGCGCACCAGCAGCAAATCCATAACTCAAGGCGGTATCTGAGCCATTGCCACTGCTATCGGATTCATCCGTATCTAAGAATTCAATAGTGGTGCGGGCATAAAAGTGTTTTACCCCAAAAAGTGCATCAAAATAAGGATAGATCGGAAAATCCACGAAAGGCTGAAAACGCAGGACACCATGGCCCATAAATAGATTGGTACGACTCGTCCATTCTGTATTGTCGTTGTATCGCTCTGATTCTCGATCAAAATTAAGGAAGGTTAAATCGACTCCTGCAAAGACAGGTAATCGATTAATCTGAAAGACAAGCACTCCTCCTCCCCCGTACCCAATTTTATCAACATTAGTTCGAAGCACCTCTTGTGGAAGCCCCACCTGAAAGTACGGACTAAAAAAGATGTGATAAGGAGCATTATTCTGTTCTACTTCACGCTCTTGGGCAGAAGCGTTAAATCCGATGGCTAGCAAACAAAAAATACAAAGTAAGCGTCTATTCATATGTAGCGTTTAGATTATTTTGAATCTACTCAAATATAAGTGCAAAACACTAAAAATGTGGTTAATAGGGCGTTAAAGGAACAAGAAGTATGGACAGAAAGGGCTGGACCTGATGCTAATATTTTCTTAAATTGCAGGAAGTACACCACTCCAATAATCCAATTCCAATCAAGCTATGCCTGCTTGGGTTAGAAAACGATCAAAGTCAATGCTCACTACCACCTTCATTTTATTGGTGACTGGCTGGTTGGCAGCGGAATTTCTGTCTCCCTTTCTCATCATCATCCCTCCTCCGGGCCACCGATATGACATTCCGAATTTTAATCAAGGCTACTTCCAAGAGTTCGAGCTGGAAACTTTTGACCAACTAAAGCTTTCTGCAGCTTTTCGTCCTTCCAATGAATCAGCAACCAAATCTGTAGTAATCTTCGTGCATGGTATTAGTGGAAAAAAAGAGCACTTCATGGGAATGGCGGATTGGCTAGCCACTCAAGGATTCGCCTCGGTTGTATTTGATGGGCGAGCACACGGGGAGAGCGGAGGTAGATATTGCACCTTTGGCTACAAGGAGAAACAAGATATCAAGGTGATAGTCCAGTGGATCCAGAAAAGACTTCCTGATACAGAAATCGGCATCTGGGGCAATTCACTAGGAGGAGCTATTGCATTGCAGTCCCTAGCTATTGAGCCTAACTTAAGCTTTGGAATTGTACAAAGTACTTTCGCGGATCTAGAGCAGATCGTCTACGATTATCAGAACCGAATCTTGCAAGGCTTCGGTTCCAGAAGCTTGTCCAATCGAGCCTTACGCAGAGCAGGAAAGATTGCTGGCTTTGATCCTGCTAGCGTCCGCCCCGCCAAGACCGCTGAACAATTGGAACAACCTATCTTGTTGATTCATGGAGAACAGGACAAAAATATATCAGTGGATTACGCTCAACAGATCTTTCAGGCCATCCCCACTACAAAAAAGCAATTCATCAGAATACCGGGAGCCGATCATTTTAATGTATTCGAGAAGGGCGGATCCAGATTGCATGACCAACTGATGAGCTTCTTGGCTAAACAGAGATAGCTAGTCAAAAATCAAGGCAAAAAGGGAGAAAAATTGGTCAAATAGCGAAAATTCGCTAAATTTCAACCCGATTTAAGATTTCGATGTTATTAGAGTATATCATCATCTTTTCTACAATCTTTCAAACCTAGCATTTAAAATCTTTCAATAATAATATGAGCAGAAGAATCAAGAAAGTAGCCGTACTAGGCTCGGGTGTAATGGGCTCCGGAATCGCCTGTCATTTCGCCAATATTGGCTTAGAAGTCCTCATGCTAGATATTGTGCCTTTTGACCTCAAAGAAGAAGAGAAGGCCGTTCCTGCCGCTCGCAATCGAATTGTGAACGGCGCATTGAAAGCAGCATTAAAAGCCAAACCCGCTGCCTTATATGATAAGTCCTTTGCGGCTCGCATCACCACCGGAAATTTCGATGACGATTTTGAAAAGATCGCAGATGCGGATTGGGTGATTGAAGTCGTGATTGAACGACTTGATATCAAGAAGCAAATCTTCGACAAAGTTGATCAATATCGCAGAGCTGGCAGTTTGATAACTTCCAATACCTCAGGGATTCCCATTCATTTGATGCTGGATGGTCGAAGTGATGACTTCAAGGCTCACTTTTGTGGAACACACTTTTTCAACCCACCTCGCTATTTACGCCTCTTCGAAATCATCCCTACTGCTGAGACCAAGCAGGAAGTAATTGATTTCTTTATGCATTACGGTGATGTATTTCTAGGAAAGCAGACCGTTTTAGCTAAAGATACGCCGGCATTTATCGGAAACCGTATTGGGGTGTATGCTTCTGCTAAAGTGTACCAGTTGACGACGGAATTGGGACTGAACATTAGTACTGTCGACAAACTAACAGGACCGGCCATCGGCCGCCCTAAAACTGGTACTTTCCGACTAGGTGATTTGGTGGGACATGATACCGGAACGAACGTAATTAAAGGAGTCAGAGAGAATTGTCCAGATGATGAACAAGCAGGCACCTTTGTGGTCCCAAAATACATGCAATTCTTATTGGACAACAAGTTTCTGGGCAACAAGTCTGGTCAAGGCTTCTACAAGCGTACTAAGGAAAAAGATGAGAAAGGCCGTAGAATTGTTTTGGAGTTGAACCTAGAAACACTTGAATACCAAAAGCCAGAACGGGCAGACCTACCGAGTTTGAAATTAGCCAAGCAAGTGGATGATGCGGCAAGACGAATTCCGCAGTTATTCAAATCTGAGGACAAGGGAGGAGAGTTGATCCGTAGATCCCTCTTGGGCTTATTTGCCTACTGCTCAAACCGAGTGCCAGAGATATGTAATCAGTTCTACAGTATCGATGATGCGATGAAAGCAGGTTACGCGTGGGATTTTGGACCTTTTGAATACTGGGATCTGATCGGCATCGAAGAGGGCATCAAGCAGGCGGAAGCAGAAGGTGAGACGGTGGCCGCTTGGGTGAAAGAAATGGTAGCGGCTGGACATACTACCTTCTATAAGCGAGAAGGGGGTCAAAAAAAGTATTACAATATCGATAGCAAATCATATGAGGCTATTCCAGGTGCAGAGGAGTTTATTATCCTAGATAACTATCGAGATAATGCCCCTGTATTCAAGAACGCAGAAGTGCTTCTTCACGATATTGGAGACGGCGTCTTGTGTCTTGAATTTACCAGCCCCTACAATGCTATGGGTGAAGGAGTATTGAGAGGCATGAATGAAGCGATTCAGATTGCTGAAGAAGGAGATTGGAAGGGATTAGTGATCGGTAATAACGGAACGAATTTTAGCGTGGGTGCCAATCTTATGATGATCGGCATGCTAGCCTACCAAGGAGATTATGACCAAATGGATATGGCTGTGAATCTATTCCAGCAAACAACCATGCGTTGTCGTTACTCTAGCATCCCCGTCGTTGCGGCAATTCAAGGAATGGCCTTGGGTGGCGGCTGCGAAACTTTAATGCACTGTGATGCTGCGGTAGTTGCTGCTGAATCTTATATCGGCTTGGTAGAAGTCGGCGTTGGCCTAATCCCTGGCGGTTCTGGTACCAAGGAGTTTGCGTTAAGAGCATCAGACTCTTTCTTTGAAGGCGACGTGCAGATCCCAAGCCTAATTGATCGCTTTAGAAATATCGCCATGGCTTCGGTGGGAACATCGGCAGCGCAAGCCTTCAACTATGGCTACATGATTCAGGGCAGAGATTCAGTGGTACTAAATAAGGATAGAAACATCGCTGAGGCCAAGAAGAAGGTGTTGAAACTAGCAGAGAACTATACCCAACCGATCCACAGAACAGATGTAACAGTACTAGGTAGAACGGGCTTAGGGGCCTTGTATGCGGCAGCTAATGAGCTACGACTAGGCAATTACGCCTCAGAACACGACATTGTAATCGCCAAAAAAATTGCCTGGGTTCTCTGTGGTGGTGATCTAACCGGTACACAAAAAGTATCCGAACAATACCTCTTGGACTTGGAAAGAGAAGCCTTCTTGAGTCTAGCAGGCACGGACAAGACCAAGGCCAGAATCCAGCATATGTTGCAAACGAATAAACCTTTGAGAAACTAAGCGATTGTCAAGCCTGACCAGAGGATGGTCAAGTAATGGAAGGGCAGCTTGCCTAACCTATTTCTCGAATCACCAGTTTTTCACTGGTTTCAAATTAATATAATCATGGAAGCATATATTGTAAAAGCATATCGTTCGGCAGTCGGTCGAGCTAAGAAAGGAGGGTTCCGAAATTACCGCTCTGATGACCTGGCTGTTGATGTTTTAGAACACTTATTGGCTCAGACTCCTGAGCTAGATCCCAAATTAGTCGATGATGTATTCGTCGGATGTGCCAACCCTGAAGGAGAACAAGGGCTGCAGATAGGACGTCAAATATCCATGCGTGCCTTGGGGAAAGATGTACCCGGCGTTACCGTTAACCGATACTGTGCCTCTGGCCTGGAGACCATCTCTATGGCAGTGGCAAAGGTTCGTGCTGGGATGGGACAGATTTATTTAGCTGGTGGTGCTGAAAGTATGAGTGCTATCCCCATGACAGGATATAAGTTGGCTCCTAGCTACAAGGTGGCAAGCAGTACGCCAAATTATTTGGCCAGTATGGGTCTGACCGCCGAAGCAGTCGCCGGCAAATACAATATCAGTCGAGAGGCAGCAGATGAATTTGCCTATAAGTCTCATGTAAAGGCTGCCGCAGCCATTGATGGCGGGAAATTCAAAAGCCAAATTGTACCTGTCGAAGTAGATCATGTTTTTGTGAAAGACAATAAAAGGGTTTCTACTACACAAACTGTTGATACAGACGAAGGTGTACGCAGAAGTACGACTACAGAGGTACTAGGAAAACTCCGGCCAGTATTTGCTCAGGGTGGTGTTGTTACCGCAGGGAACTCTTCACAAACTTCAGACGGGGCGGCCTTTGTACTGGTGATGAGTGAAGAAATGGTCAAGCAACTCAACTTGACTCCGATCGCCCGTATGGTGGCTTGTTCCGTAGCAGGCGTAGATCCTTTGTACATGGGCATTGGACCCTGCGCAGCCATTCCAAAGGCCCTACAACAGGCCAACCTAAAGCTTGACGACATTGAGCAAATTGAATTAAACGAAGCTTTCGCGGCTCAGTCATTAGCCGTAATCCAAGAAGCGGGCTTGAATCCAGACATCGTAAACGTCAATGGTGGAGCTATCGCTTTGGGACACCCACTGGGTTGTACAGGAGCTAAGTTGACTACGCAACTATTAAATGAAATGGAGTTGCGCAATCAGAAGTACGGTATGGTGACTGCCTGTGTAGGTGGTGGCCAAGGTATAGCCGGCATCTTTGAGCGCTTGAACTAATTACATTTTCATAGAACAGCATAATTCAGGAGTCTTTCTTTACAGGGAGACTCCTGTTTCTTTTTATTTGCCTCCTTTGGTTTAAAAAAGGCATCCGAGGCTAATCTACAGGTGCGAATTCGCATCCAACACTCCCAATAAATTCACTTCTAATTCCAAGTTCCATACTTCCTTGCCTATTGTGGGTGAAAAAATCATAAGAATTTAGCAAAATAAGCTAATCCTTACTCCCTCACTATTTTTTACTTTGTAACAGGGTCATCGATCAACGATAGTAGATCTATCACCCATTTTACCTAGATCAGGTAACATCAAAACGAAATGCAAAAAACCACCTATCAAGTACCGCGCTATGAGGGTATTTGGCCTGTATTGGTTACGCCCTATACCGAATCCTTACGGATTGACATGGATGCCTATCGGCAGATCGTGAGATGGCATATGAACTTTGCGCTAGGTGGTTTGTATGCCAATTGCCTTTCGAGTGAGATGTATTCCTTAAGTGAAGAAGAAAGATTACAGTTAGTAGAAGCTACAGTAAAGACCGTTCGCGGACAGGTACCCGTTGCCGCCACCGGTAATTTCGGCGAGAACCTGCAAGAGCATATAGACTTTTGCAAACGCATTGCTGGAACTGGAGCTGATGTAGTCATGTTAACTGTTCCCCCATTTATTTCAGATGATGAAGCATTGGGACATTACTTTTTTGAAATAGCAGAACTTACAGAGATGAAATTGGGCATATATGAATGTCCCCAGCCACGAGCTTATCATCTCGGACTACCGCTAATTAAAAGGCTAGCGGAAAGTGGTCGATTTTACGCCTACAAGGAAACGAGCTGCGATATCAGAAAGATTAGGCAGGTCTTGGAAATCACCCGACAAAGTCCACTGGCCCTTCTGCAAGCTAATGTCCCTCATCTTCTGGAAGCCACCAAGGCTGGCGTCGAAGGATCCATGAACATCGTTGCCAATTGGTTACCTGACTTAGCGGTGGAGGTGTACAAGAAGGGCTTAGATGGTGATCCTATTGCTGAGGAATTAAACGCTAATTTATGTGCTATGGAATTGGCACAGCGATCCATACATCCCTTTGGTGTAAAATATTTGATGAGTAAGAGAGGGCTACCCATAAAACCCAGAACCCGATTAAAAAGAAAATTATCCCAGGAAGAAGGACGCTGCCTTGATATCATTGCCCAACTTTGGTTTAACCGCGATGGTTCTCTAAAAGTCCTGAGTCAAATGAAAACAGAAGTGAACTAACAAACAGTTCCTAACACAATCCCCAAACCACTCGGCCATGTTAAGCACACCTACAACCTGAGCAGTTGTAGGCATTCCCCAATGTGAAGTTGTAGAAGTCAGTCGGTCAGTTTTCCTAGTGTCCCTTCAATTTCGTATTATTAAAGTAAAAAGCCGCCGCCAAATGGAACTCGTATTCGACAAAATTCATGTACCTCTTCGACATTCCTTTATAGGTCGACAGATCAAGCACGCGTGCACCGGAACGGCCCGAATGCACGCCCACAATAACTATGAACTGAATTTTGTAGTGTCAGGCTCCGGAAGGCGAATCATAGGAAACAACATTTCTACCTTCGAGCGAGGGGATTTGGTGCTTCTGGGCCCTGACCTACCACACTGCTGGCACTGCTTTGATAACCGGGATCAGTCTTCTTCCCGCAGTATAGTTCTTCATTTCTACGAGAATATCATTAATTCAAACCTTTTCAATATACCTGAATTGGAGGAGGTAGAAGCCTTACTGCGTAAAGCCAATCTAGGTATCTGTTTTCGACCAAAACAGTTGAGGCCCATCGAAAAAAGTTTGGAAAAGATTGTCCAACTGGAAGGATTGGAGCGTTTCATTGAATTGCTTAAAGTATTCCATCTTTTACTCCAGGTAGAAGATTACGAATTCATTTCTGATACAAGTTACAGTTCTACCTATCAAAAGGACCTAGACAAGATCAATTTGGTGTATGAATACGTCTTCCAACACATTCAAGAGGGTATTCGCCAGGAAGAAGCCGCGGCTCTTTTGCATATGACACCTGGGGCCTTTTGTCGATACTTCAAAAAGAAGACCAAGCGTACGTTTATGGCTTACGTCAAAAGCGTCAGGATTCGATTAGCAGCCAAGATGTTAGCTGAAACCGATAAGCATATTTCCGAAATCTGCTATGAATGTGGCTACAATAACATCGCCAATTTCAATTTACAGTTCAAAAGTGTTATGCAAAATACTCCTTCGGATTATCGTAAAATCTTCCGGTAAACAACTAACCGGATTTATGCTGCCTCAAAAGCTCATCCTCACCCCAATCACAGCCAGGATACCTACTTATTCAAGTAATAGAACATGAAAAAGCATTGTTCAGCTTTGTCCTTACTGATAGGATTTACTCTAATGCTGTACTTAAGTCCGCCCCTAGCAGCCCAGGAGCTTGCTCTTGGAGAGAACCTATTCCCCCCGCAATCGGAGCACGCTCATGGCTCCACCTTGGTCACCCTGTCCAATGGGGACTTGCTAGTGGCGTGGTTTCAAGGTAATGGCGAAAGGTGGGCGGATGATGTACGCATCATGGGAACAAGACGGAAAGCTGGTACAAAGCTATGGTCCGAGCCATTCCTGATGGCCGATGTTCCTGAATTTCCTGACGTGAATCCGGTTCTATTTGTCGATCCATCTGACCGTCTGTGGCTCGTTTGGTATACTGTGATGGCCAATCAATGGGAAACCTCTTTGATCAAATATCGGATTAGTGAGGAATACTTAGCGCAAGAAGGAGCACCGAAGTGGAGCTGGCAGGAAGTCCTCCACGTCAAACCTGGTGGCCCTACCGAACGAGGAATTCAGGCTGATGATCCTTTTGTAGCATCGGTGCAGCGTCAATTCGAAGCACTTAGCAAGAGATTAAAGACAGCCGGCATAGATGCGCAACAAGCTAAGCAATGGAAAGCCTTTCAAGCAGACATCCTTGCCAAAGCAGCAGGTAAGAACCTGATGGCAAATGGATATGCCTATAAACCAGATGGCAGCTTCACTCGAGAACAGCTAGGCTACCCCTATTTCCGCCGGATGGGTTGGCAAACCAAGAACAAGCCCTTCATCAAAGACCAAAGAATAATACTGCCCCTGTACTCGGATGGATTAGAAATGACACTTTTTGCCATAACGGATGATCTAGGAGTGCATTGGTCATTTAGTCAGCCGGTCGTTGGCATTGCAAATATCCAGGCCTCCATTGTAGCAAAGAGCAATGGGGAACTTGTAGCCTACATGAGAGATAATGGTCCCCCCCCGTATCGTCATCCCGTCAGCACCTCCGGAGATGGTGGGAAAACCTGGAGTAACGTCCAGGACAGCCAACTCCCCAACCCTGGCTCCGGCTCGGATACGGTCACCTTAGCCAATGGCCATTGGATGATCGCCTACAATGACACAGAAGGAGGAAGGCACTCCCTCGCTGTTTCTCTATCGGAAGATGAGGGAAAAACCTGGCCATACACCAGACACCTTCTCTTGAGTGTAGATCCTGAACAGAAGGCCTCCGGCGCTTATCCCGCCATCATCCAAAGTGAGGATGGCATCATTCATCTCACCTATAGTTATCGTGCTGCACAATCAAAATTAGAGAGCATACGCTACTTCAGTTTTGAGGAGCAATGGATCAAGCAAAAAGAAAACTGATGAAAACAGCCCATCAACCCCTTTTATTCACAGCTTTGGCTCTCGGCTTAGCTTGGGCCGTGCGTGGTCATTTTGGTCATGAATGGGGAGCTGCGTGGGCTGGTGGAATTGGCACTTTAGCCATCGTGTTATTGAGTGGTCGGAAAGACTGGCAGCAAAAGGCTCCCATTATCGGGAGTTTAGGGGCAATGGGTTGGGCTATTGGAGGGATGATGAGTTACGGCATGGTGATTGGGTATTGCCGAGGGACGGATATCGGTAATGTCTGGTATGGATATACCATGCTAGCAGTAATTGGAGGCTTATACGGATTCTTAGGCGGTGGTTTTGTCGGTTTGGGATTGTCGGAAACAGAAAATCGAAAACCAGCTTGGGCTAGCCTAATCGCACAGATGGTGGCAGGGGCCTATCTATTTTGGGGCTTCTTTATTTTCCAGTTGGAATGGTTTATGACCCCACCAAGATCCGAACTTTGGGCGGCTTGCCTTGGCGCTGCAGTGGCTATGGCCTGGTTTCTGTACCGCGAGGGCTACCCAGCAGCAGCTAAAGTCGCCATTTATACCGGATTAGGAGCAGGCTTCGGATTTGCCTTTGGTAATTTCATACAAACCGCTGGTACTGCATCGGGGATCTCCTACAATTGGTGGAATGTCATGGAGTTTTGTCTTGGCGCTTTCGGTGGCCTAGGAATGGCCTATGGCATTAATAAACAGGATTGGCCCGAAACTTTTGGTTCCTCCAAGAAGGTAAATCTAGGCGGACTGGTTTTCTTGTTCTTATTTATTCCACTAATCAACTTCACAGAAGCTTTTTCCTCCAAAAAACTGGGTCGACTGGCCGAAAGTTTCCAGCTGGAAACCGTAAATAGCTTCATGCTACAGCAACGATTGCTCGGAATGGCAGTAGCTATCATCCTAATCCTGTTCGTATTCAGACTATGGGTTAGATCTAGTAATACCAGTACAAAAGTTAGTGGGGTGTTTTTTGCGCTAACCTTCCTCTATGTTTTCTGGTCCTACCTAATCAAGGGAGTATTCCTGGGCAATTGGGGCATAGGTCATTCAACCAGTACCTACCTTCCGATATTATTGTTGCTTACTGGCCTTTGGTATTTCTCTCCCAAAGAAATTGAAGAGCCAAAAATTACGGAAACGTCTAGGCTCATTCGAACAGATTTGCTGTTGATCACGCTCTTAATAAGCTGTTTGGTATTTGCTTTTATTTCCATTCAACTACACGAAGGCTTACCTGGCATGCAGGTACGCTTCCCCCAAAACTAAGCCTACTATGCTAAAATTACTTGCACTTCTCTTCTCGATTCTCCCTTTCTTGTCCTATAGTCAAACCTCCATCCAGCTACAGGCGGGCGCTGCGGTAAGAGTCATCACGCCCTCTCCCCTACTCCCAGTATCTGGCGGAGTAGGTGTACCAAAGGATGCCCAGGAAAAAAAGGGAGATTTGTTTGTCAGAGCTTTAGTCTTGCAACAGGGCGAGACCAAAATAGCGATTGTCAATATCGACAACCTGGGTTGGCCAGCAGCCCTTGGAGATCGCTCGCGCGCCTTAATCAAGGGTATCCCTGCTGAAAACATCTTGATTGGCGCTACGCATACACATAGCGGCCCAGACGCTTATGCATTTCCTAATGAAAAAGGCGAGACCAGGGCAGATCTAGACTACCTTGATTGGTGTGTAAAAGAAGTAGCGGCGGCTATCAATGAAGCACAGAGCAACTTACAAGTAGCAGATCTTATCGTAGCGGAAGGAGAAGCCAAAGGTAAAATTGCCTTTAACTACTATGCCGAGCACTTATATGATCCTCGCTGCAATATCATACAGCTAAGAAAAAGCCAAGGAGATGATCAAGGGAAGGTAATTGCCACCTTGGTCAACTATGCCATTCATCCAGAAGTAATTGGATCCAAGGAGGGCATCCTCAGTCCTGATCTCTGTGGTCCTCTATACAATCGCATCGAAGAAAAAGCGGGGGGAGTGGCTCTCTTTATGAATGGTGCATTGGGAGGTATGGTAACGGCAGATAATCGTTTAGAGGGAGGAGGGGATGCGAGAAATTGGGAAGAATGTGTGCGCATAGGAACATTACTAGCAGACGAGGCCTTGCGAATTCTCTCTGCTGCAACGATCGAACAGGAACCGCGGATTCATTGCTGGTCCAAAAGGATCAAGTTTCCGGTGGATTCTGAAATGATGCGATTTATCATAGCCTACTCTCCCATTAAGACCGAATCCTTTGATGGCACCTATGTGTCAACGCAGCTAAACCTTTTGCAAATTGGGTCAGCTCAAGTTCTTACCATTCCGGGGGAAGCCCTACCAAATATCGGTTATTACCTCAAAAGAAAAATGACTGGAAAACAAAACCTCTTGTTTGGCCTGACCAACGACGCTTTCGGTTATATTTTAACAAAAGTTGATTTCGACAGCTTCAAACGTTACGATTATATCTCCCGAACAAGTCTGGGAGAAATGACGGGGGAAATTCTCATTGAAGAAGCACTAGAATTGATTGAAGCGGCACAGAAAAAAGCTAAATAATAGAAAAACACTACTAATCGAATGATTCACTCGAGCTTTAGCATACAACACCTTAATCCACCTACTATGAAAGTAAAATCTTCTTTTCCCTACCTATTCTTTTTCTTATTCTTGGCCCTAACTTTAACCACAGCCTGCTCCTCCCAAGACGCTGCGGAAGAGGAGGAAGCTTCAACAGAAAGTATGGAAGAAGAAAATAGCATGACTTGGGCCCAGAAGCTAGGTTTTCCAGCAGATAAGATCGTCTTAATATTGCACGCAGATGATATTGGAATGTGTCCCGAAGCGAATGTTTCCGCCAAACGCTATATGGAGAACGACCACATCCAATCTAGTGCAGTCATGATGCCTTGCCCCGATGCAAAAGACTTCATCGAATGGGCCAAAGAACATCCAGAGAAGGATATCGGAGTCCACCTCACCTTAACTAGCGAGTGGAAAACCTATCGTTGGCCCGGATTAACCCCCGCTGAAGAAGCACCTGGCCTCCTAGACGAAGAAGGTAAACTCTGGCATGAGGTGATCCAGGTAGTCCAGAATGCTTCCCCTGAGGAAGTGGAAAAAGAGATCCGTGCTCAAGTGGAGCAAGCGCTAGCCTGGGGCTATCGGCCGGATCATATGGACACACATATGGGTACACTTTATGGTTCTCACCAGTTCACAGCAGCCTATCTAAAAGTGGCTGAAGAATATGAGATTCCGGCGATGGTCATAGATTTCAAGAATCCGGTTGTTGTACAGGGGTTTAAGGATGCGGGTTACCCGATCAATGATGAAATGATTGAAATCGTAAACGCCTACTCACTACCAAAATTGGATTTTTTTGCTTCAGCCCCGAATGCAAAAACTTATGCCGAGAAGAAAGCTAGTTTCCAAGCCTTAGTCAGGTCCTTGCAACCGGGCTTGACCGAAATCATTTTCCATCCATCAGAATTAACGGATAATCTAAAGTCAATTACAGGATCCTGGCAGCAGCGTTCCTGGGAAGCCCAGATGTTTGAAGACGAAGAGATGATCACATTTTTCCAATCAGAAAACATCATCTTTACTAATTGGAGAGAAATCATGAAAAGATTCAAGGCCGGATAAGCCTACAATTTTCGAAATACACTACTATGAAGAAATGGATCATTAGAATTGCCTTCGCACTGCTGTCACTCATCATTGGCATTGGTACTTGGGGATTCTACAACTTAAGAGATCGACACTCAGGCTATTCCCTGGAATTAAGTATCCCGAGTCAGGCGGATCCCGTCAATCTACAAATAGGCTTTGGGAAACAGGTCATTACCCCTAAAATCACCGATACCTGGAATGATGCTAATGGTGATGCGCGATACAACCCCAAAGATGGCGATACCTTCAACGACACGAATGGAAATGGTGAGTTTGATGCCGTATGGATCGCAGGCTTCAGCAATGGTAAACCAGCGCAGGGCGTACACGATGATGTTTGGGCTCGAACTATGGTGATTGATGATGGCCAAACACGGATAGCCATGGTCGTATTGGATGCCGTTGGCTTTATGCACGATGACATTGTCGATATCCGGAAAGAACTACCTGCAGCGTGGGAGGTCGATTATACCCTCATAGCTAGTACGCACACCCATGAAAGCAATGATTTGATCGGAATCTGGGGTCCAGATGCCTTTCATAGTGGCGTCGATGACGAACATATGGAGTACTTAAAGGCTCAGGTGATACAGTCCATCGGTGATGCTGTGCAAGGTATTCGTCCCGCCCATTTAATCTTTGCAGAAGACCTAAGCGGCCGAGACTCCCTTTTGATAAAGGATACCCGGAAGCCAATTGTGAAAGCAACCGGTATTCATGTCATGCGGGCAATAGACGCCGAAAATGGTCAAACGCTAGGCACTTTAGTAAACTGGGCGAACCATCCCGAAACCCTTTGGGACAAAAACCTCCTGATTAGCTCTGATTTCCCGCACTATCTCCGCGAAAGCTTAGAATCTGGGATTGTAGCGGATGGAGATTCCATTCATCCTGGTTATGGTGGGATAGCCGTATTTTTCAATGGAGCGGTGGGAGGACTTATGACACCACACCCTTCCTTGCCCTTCAACGATCCAGTCCGAGATACCTTGCTAAAGGATCCTTCCTTTGAGAAAACCCGAACGCTGGGAGAACAGATAGCCTTGCTGTCAATGAATGCCTTGGAAGACGGAGATACGGTTAAAGCCATTCCGCCCATCGCCTTGGAGGCTCAAACGCTAATACTCCCGCTAGCAAATCCCATTTACAGGCTTGCTTCTGGCCTTGGTCTGATCAAGCGAGGTTCGCCTGGTTTTTTCAAAACTCGTACGGAGGTAGCCGCTATGCAAATAGGACCGGCTAGCATACTGAGTATCCCGGGGGAGATCTATCCGGAAATTCTCTACGGTGGCATAGAGAGTCCACCAGGACAAGACTTCGACATTGCGCCTTTGGAAGTTCCGCCCCTGGAAGAGAAAATGAAGGGACCTTACAAATTCTATTTTGGCTTGTCCAATGATGAGATTGGATATATTATACCCAAGAGCGAATGGGATGCCAAAGAACCTTGGCTGTATCTAGATGAGAATGATACGTATGGCGAGGAAAATTCACTTGGCCCGGAGACATCCCCCATTTTATACGAAGCTCTTTCCAAACTGCTAGAGAAGTTTTAGGTTTTCGGCAAAAAAAGACTGCCGAAGTTTTAGAAACTTCGGCAGTCTTTTTTTGCCGAAAAGCAGCTTACCAAGGCTTGCCTGTCCCCTGCAATAACCACATCTTAGACCAGGCGCTATTGTTCGCATCTGGTGCCGTGTAGGAAGTGGATTCCAAACGATCAATAGCGGTTTGAGCATTGGCTGGATTGAAGTCAATCTCGTCCAGGGAATAATAAAACCGGACTGGAAGAACTGGACGCTTGGCAATCGCACCTGCCTGAAGAGCAGGGAATCCAGTTCGGCGATAATCAAACCAAGCTTCAGCAGCAGCAGTCCAGCTGGCAATCCACTTTTGCTCAATGATCTGCTCCAAAGTACCATTAAAAACAGCACCTTCGCCTGCTATGTAAGATTTGAACTCGTTGTCAACTCCCCAAGTGGCAAAACTTGCCGCCACACCTTGCTCGTAGAAGTAGGCAGCACTTTCTCCTACACTCCATCCTTTCAGTGCCGCTTCCGCCAAAATCAAATGTACTTCCGCTGCCGAAAGTAGGCGAGCCTTCAACAATGGCCCGCTAGCAGCGGCGTAGCGATCGTTCAGGTGAGAGGCATGAGGGTTATCTGGAGCCTGCTCCAGGTTAGGGTTGAGGTTGTAGGCCTGTGGCACGATAGACCAAGATGGGGGTAAGCCTACATAGTCATCATCAAGATCCAAAGGGAGTCCGTGAGTATTGGTGTATTGCTCAGCAATATCTGGAGCCACCTTGCGAACGCCATTGACAATCTGGTCACTTCCGTCCGGCATTTCTGGATCTACTTCCAAAGGGATATCGATCCGTTCTGCCCAAATTCTCAGACGAGGATCCCCCAGCGCTTGCAATTTATCTACCAGGGTGGCGCACATTTTTAGCCTGCGGAAGTTGCTTCCTCCTGTCCCATCAAATACCGTATTATTTGGCCAAGAGTCCACATCGCTATTGCCAATATAAGCTACGGCGGCATCATCTCCCGGATCAGTGATCAAAGGGTAAGTATCAGGGTCTCCTGCTATTTTCTCAATCCCTGCCTGAGCGATACTTGGTTCTTTTTCGCTCAAACGCATGTAGTACCGAAGAGCCAGTGAGTTGGCAAATTTGCGCCATTTCTGCACATCACCTCCGTACAGTACATCCTGTGATGGATTGATGTCTTTGTAAGTATCAGGAGCCTGAGAAAGTAATTCATTGGCTCTTTCCAAGTCCGCTAATATGCCGGCATAAATATCAGCCTGGGCATCAAAACTTGGCTTGATATTACTGGCCCCTCCTTGTTCTCCTTTTAGAGCAGAGGTATAGGGCGCATCTCCCCATAGATCCGTTATTAATCCAAATACATAGGACTTAAATATCAAGGCCATACCTTCATGAAAAGCTAAACCCATTTCTACTGCTTTAATCCGGAGCTCATCATCGTTGCGTAAGATTCCATAGTAGGCACTCCAGCTCTGATCTGACCAATCATAGGCATTGTGGGAACTACTCCAACCATCTTTCTGCGTATGCTGCATCACCCCGGCTAAATCCCCATAACCTAGCCCTACGACCCGCTGAGCCGTGGTCGTAATGACGGTACTCATCAGTAGGTTGGGATGTGCATTAATAGGGTCTACCCCATTTGGACTGACGTTTAACTCCTCTAAGTCATGGCAAGCTGTGCTGAATAGCAAGAGTAGAATTAAACTTAAAAACGATTTCTTATATATAGTGAACATGTTTATTTAGTTTAAATGGCTTGTGGAATATAAAAGCTAGTTACACTAAAAAGTAAAGTTGAGTCGGAAGCCAATCGGCAATACCCATGGCTCTACATTGTAACGCTCGATCCCTTGCTTAAACTGTGTTCCTCTGTTTCCCGAAGAAGCTTCTGCCTGGAAAGCACGCTCAGGATCAATGGCAATTTTAGCCTTGGTCCAAAGGACGATATTTCGGGTATACAGGGACAGACTTAGATCTCGGATATTACCGAGTTTTTGCAAAATATTATTGGGCATCTGATAGGATAAGGATAATTCTCTTAGCTTGATGAAATCGGCATCAAAGAGGGAGGGACTAGCAAACTGCCAAGGATAAGAAACGATATAGGGCAAGTAAGGAATGGGGTTGTTCTCTCCTAAATTCTCTATAAACGTCCCATCGGGAAGCTGTACCACCCCAGGAATGAAATAGCCATCATTTACCACTACCCCACTAAAGTCTTCGGGGAATCCACCATATTCAGCAGTAGGTCCTCCCACAATGTGGAAGCCATCTCGAATGAAACGATCTTCATTCGCTACTAGCCAATCCCGCAACTCTTGTCCGGTTCGACCTTCTGGATTAATCAAATTATCCAGCCAATACTGGGTACTGGCATCTTCGGCCATGTAGCGGAAAGTTTGGGAGATAAACTGTCCACCCTTTCTCCAATCTACGGTAAAGCTTAAGCTCCAATTTTTGTAGGAAAGCTGGTTCTGAAATCCAAGAATAAAATCAGGATTGTAGTTGCCTACTTTGTTTCGCGTATTTTCGGCACCAATATCCTGCCATTCAAAATCTGCTCCACCCAAAATCGGGTAGCCGAAATAGGGAGAATTTGGATCTTCCACTTTTAGCACTTGCGCATCGTAGATATCTCCGATGTCATCCCCTACGTAAGTCCACGCCCCACCTTTGGCATCACTCCAGAAGCGAAGGATATCAATACCATCAGATAAAGCATCTAGACGAGTTCGGTTCCAAGTAAAGTTGGTGTTAAGGTCCCAACGGAGTGCATTGGTCTGAATCGGTGTAAAACCTAGTCCTAGTTCCCAACCTCTACTACTGATCAAACCCGCGTTGATATTGATTCGATCAAAACCAGATGAGGCAGCAATTGGAATGTTACGGATGATTTGATTGCGATTCTCTACTTCATAGTACGTTCCTTCAAAACGCAAGCGGTTTTGGAAGAAACTGAGGTCAATACCCCCTTCCCAAGAAGTAGCTTCTTCTGGACGTAGATTCGGCGTTAGGATCGTACCAGATTTACTTAGGCGCGTTGATTCGCCCCATTGGCCAATGTCTCCGTAGGTGGGATACAATTGGTAAGGATCCGCATCATTACCTACTTTTGCCCACCCCCCTCTTAGTTTTACCAAACCGACTTGGCGGCCGAAATCAAACATTTCATTGGCAAGTACACTAAGGGAAACAGAAGGATAGAAGTACGATTGATTTTCCTTAGGCAAGGTACTTGACCAGTCGTTCCGAGCGGTCAAATCCAAATAGATCATATCCTTGAAACCGATGTTCGCCATTCCATAAACGCTGTAAATGGCTTTCTCCGTGCGGGCACTATTGAAATCCAGGGCTCCTGCTTTAATATTCGAGACCGAGTAGACATTAGGCACGATCAAGCCTACCGAAGATTTGGACACGTTGCTGATGAAGGAACTCTGACTGTAGAGTACATTTCCACCACCGGATAGAGAAAGGGTAAAATTCTTCACTTTGGGAGTGAAGGTGGCCAAAACATCAATGTTTTGCTCCGAATTGTTCAGATCTACGAGTCCATAAGCTCCATTGTTGGTCTCGCGGGTGTAGCTGGGCGCTATTTTGGTTTCTCGCTTTTCATTGAAGCGATCCAGTGAATAGCGGCCCATGAAGCTGAAAGTGGGCGTGATTTGCCAATTGGCTCGGATGTTACCAAAGATTCGATCGCGATTAAAGCTATTGTTCACCTCATTAGCGAGAAAATAAGGATTATTGTAGACACCATTGGCGGGTGTACGTTGCTGAAGGCCTTCCTGACCAGGCTCCCAATAATCCTGTAGATCTAGGATATTGGTGCTGGCAGGAACTTTATAGGCCCACTCCAAAGGATTCGTGCCTCGGTTGCTGGCAGGACGGTTATTGGAGCCAGTACTGTTGATATTTACATTGGCGCTGATCGTCAGTTTATCGGTAGCATTCAAATTGGTACCTAGGGTTAGGTTATTCCGGAATAAATCTGAATTAGGGACAATCCCACGGTGACTCATATTGGTATAAGCCAGGCGGTAATTCATTCGGTCTGTGTTGTTGGTAATGGCAACAGTATTGGTGGAAGTAATTCCCGTTTGCACGAAATTCCTCACATTATCTGGATAAGATCGCAATTCGGTTGGAACCTGTACGCCATTCACATCCCTTGGGCTATTCCATTGTACAGCAAAATAACCTCTGTCCAACTCTATTCCTGCTCCTGCTGCCTCCGCTTCGTTCACCGTCAATACGGTGCCTGGAGGCAAATCGTCCGGTGTAAAGGAAAAGAAACCCGGCGCAAATTGATATTGTCTTTGGAAAAATTTGAAAGGTTGATCAAAGACCGTATTAGAACTTACGGAGACTCTTACCCCATCACTCTTCTTCCCCGACTTGGTAGTAATCAATACCACTCCATTCCCCGCACGAGAACCATAAAGTGCGGCAGCACTTGGGCCCTTTAGAATCGAGACATTCTCAATGTCATCCGGGTTGATATCGGAGATGGCATTTCCATAGTCTACCGGATTTCGGCTACCGAATTCGGTAATATTATTCAGGGTACTGATCAAAGGCACCCCATCTACCACAAATAAAGGTTGATTATCACTACTTAATGAAGTGGCACCACGGATTACCATACTTACGGAAGATCCAGTACCGCCCGTAGAGTTAATCGTTACGCCAGCCACTTTACCTGCTAAACCATTCAGGACATTTTCTTGGGTAACTCTTCTAAGTTCGTCCCCCTCCAGG
>JABSSL010000064.1 GCA_013214355.1 Saprospiraceae bacterium
CCGATCAGGGATTCACCTGAGTCATCTACCACCTTTCCTGTAACAGTCTTTTGTGCCATGGTGAAACCCACGACAAAAAGCATCAGTCCGAAAACTAGTGAGATTTTTTTCATGCTTTTTAATTTAATTTAGATGATTTCAATAGTCTGCGTCAAATCAAACAGTCGGTCTAGAAAACTTCACGATCGATTCCGCAGAAAGTTTTATTTCTAAAGAGTTTTAATCTTAATAACCCACGAGCGACACTATATTAAAAGGTGGCTATTGCCCGAGTTTATTGTTGAGTTTTTGGGATGTAAAGAGAGGTCGCAAGCATGATAATTATTGCTTCGACATAGTTTGGCCAGTAATCCATAGAAAGCTGTGCAATCAATGGATTAAGCGTGATGATATAGAAAGGAGGATTCCAGGACAGGAAACCCGTCTGGCCGTGATTTAAAGACTATTTTGGCCTGGTATAGCTAGTAGCAGTGAAACTTATTCAACATCAGAATGCATTTGAATTCCTGCTGTCAGATTACCGATTTGGGACGAGGATAGGACTGACTTGATTTTTTCATTTAGCCAACCAACCTTATCCATTTATTGGTAGTCAAAAAGCTAAATACTTGATTTTCAGATGGTACAAATTCAAATACGCCCCAAAGGTAAACTGCCAAATTGCAAAGCTGCACATCTATTTTACTATTTGTTGGGCTTCTGACATTTTTTGTGAAAAGAGGGTACCTAAATGAACTTTTAAGATTTAAGGGGGTTACATCGCCCAATTTCATGGAAAAATTCAAATACTGGCAAAACTCCATAGAATATTTCCTCCGGCTCCGATTTACCCAAAGAATTCCTTTCCCGTTTACTAAAGTGATCGAAGACACCTCTTGCAGATCTCCTTGCCTTAGATTTACTCAAAACCCAATCTTCTTCAGGTAAAAAGAGATTTCGTCATATCCTAAACAAATATTTACTAAATCAACAATATCCTAAACGAATGTTTACTATATTGCCATGGAAAGCAATATTTTCGTACTCAAGTAATCAGAAATGAGTCAAACGCTGGGAGCGCTAGAGGAAATAATTCTTCTATTGGTATTACGAGAAAAGGAATCCTATGGAGCCGAGCTAGTGCAGCTATATAGCAAACAACTGGAGAAGCAAATTACACTTCCTGCAGTGGTGATGGTGTTAAAAAGGCTGGAGAAAAAAGGCATGTTGCAATCCAAAATGGGAGCGCCTTCGCAAAAAAGGGGAGGGCGAAGAAAGGTACTTTATGAAGCCACGGAGCTAGGCTATCGCACCGCTAAGGATACCATGGAAGCCAAGTTGGCCATATGGAACATGATCCCAAAAATCATATAAGCTAATGGCAAAACATCCTTCCCCACCCAAACTCGCCTATTGGCTACTCCAAAAATTTTGCCGAGCCGATTACCTCGATGAAGTAGCTGGCGATCTGCAGGAACTATATGAATGGAGGATCAGCACTGGTAAGATCAGATCTGCCCAATATCGATATTTTCTTGATGTATTTAGCGCCCTTCGTTTTTACCAAGGTGGCCGGTTTACTTCCTTTATTTCTAATGCCATGCTATTCAGTTTCATTAAGTCTTCCTTCCGTAACTTCAAGCGCCATTTAGCCTATACCACCCTTAATATTCTGGGACTTGCCTTAGGACTGACTGCTGCGCTCTTTATCCTAGAGTACGTCTCCGAAGAACTGAACTACAACAATAGTACAAAGGCTGAACAGCTGTATCGGGTATCCAATGACTACTACCGATTTGGTGGCATGGTTTATGAAAGCAGCATGACCTTTTCAGGGGTAGGGCCCGCCATGAAACGCGACTTACCAGAGGTAACGGCCCAGGCAAGATTGTATAGTACCAGCATTAGCCGTGGTGGATCTGTGGTCCTTACCCGGCTCGATCAGCAAGAAATAAACTTCAAAGAAGAGAAGCTATTTTTTGCTGATCCGGATTACCTCGACTTCTTTGACTTACAGACCATTCATGGTGTAAATGAATTGACTAAGCCGAATACGATCATGGTCACTGCCCAACTAGCAGAAAAGTACTTTGGTAGTATAGAAGCAGCCCTGGGAAAAACCTTGCAGTACGATGACGGTGGAGCCAGTCATGAGTTACGCATTACTGGCATATTTAAAAAACCGGGTTTTAAACTACAGGTAGATGCCGACGCATTGGCCTCATATGCCACACTAGAACAGCAAAACCCAGAGGATTTCGCCAATGACTGGGGAGGAAATGCCTTTATTACTTTTGTGCAAGTAAATGAGCAGGCTAACCCTCGCGCCATTGAGCAAAAGATGAGCGAACTTACTTTACTGTATAAACCTGGCTATGCCGAGAAAAATGAGGAAGGAGTCTATGATCGTGTGAATCGGTATTTTCTGACCGGTGTTGCGGACATTCACTTGAACTCCAACTATCAAAATGAGGTAGGACCTGTAGGAAATGCCATGACAATTCGTATCCTGCAAATCATCGCCTTGTTTATCGTAGTCATTGCTTGGATCAACTTTATCAACCTCAGCACGGCAAAATCGGTGGAAAGGGCGCGGGAAGTGGGCGTGCGTAAGGTCATGGGAGCCCGTAAGAAAGAATTGGTCCTTCAGTTTTTCACCGAAGCTATTCTCATCAATAGCATGGCAGTGGTTCTGGCCTTGGTTTTTGTCTTGGTAGGTCAGCCCATCTTCAATCTGTTTGTAGAAAAAGGGCTTACGCTTACCAGTATCGACCTGAGTCGCTTTGGCTTAGTAGCGATCACCTTTTTCCTACTCGGAACCGCACTTTCTGGCTTATATCCGGCTTTCGTTATTTCCTCTCATCAGATCACTAACGCCCTAAAAGGTAAATCAAAAATAGATTCTAGCCTTTACTTAAGACGAGGGCTCATTGTTTTCCAACTGCTTTTCAGCTCCCTGTTAATCATGGCCACACTAGCTATCAATGGGCAATTGAAATACATGGACAATCAGGCGATGGGGTTCGACATGGAGCAAGTACTTATACTTCGTGGCCCCGTCATCAGTGCAGCAAGAGGTGCCGAAAACCTTCCAACTATAGAACGATTCAAACAGCAAGTTCTAGCCATCCCAGGCGTGAGCAGTATTGGCACATCAACCGTCATCCCCGGACAAGGAATTTTGCGCGGCTTAGCCATTTCTCGCGTGAGAGAAAGTGAGGCGGATATGAAATCTATAGAACGGGTGGTGACCAGTAATGACTTTCTCTCTACCATGAAGGTTCACTTCTTAGCAGGCAAAGATTTTGACCAGGATATGAAAAGCTATGTGCCCTTAATTCTCAATGAGTCCGCGGCTAAGGAACTCGGATTCCAAGATCCTACCCAAGCAGTTGGGGAGCTTCTATACGAATTCACCCGGGAAGAAAGGAGGATTGTGGGCGTGATTGAAGATTATCATCACGAGTCTCTAAATCGTCCCATCGACGCTATGTATTTTGTTAGAAATGAAACCTATGACCCCTTCTACGCAATTCGAATGAATACCCGCGAAGTCAGCATTGCCTTGGATCGTATAGAAACAAAATACAAGGCCAATTTCCCCGGTAATCCAACAGAGCACTACTTCCTGGATCAGTTTTTTGCTGCCCAATACAAAAAAGATGAAGTCAATCTCAAGGTCTTTAGTGCCTTCGCTTTCATGGCCATCATTGTAGCCTGCCTTGGCCTTTATGGACTCTCCTCTTTTTCAGCACTTCAACGCACCAAAGAAGTGGGTGTGAGAAAGGTACTGGGAGCCAGTGTTCCCAGCCTATTTATGCTATTATCCAAAGAGGTTTTCCTCCTAGTGCTTATAGGTTTTGCTTTAGCCACGCCCATCGCCTGGTTCAGCATCGAAAACTGGCTCAATGAATTTGCCTATCGGATGCCTGTGGGAGCCCTGCTGTTCATTGCCCCTCTCCTATTGATCATGCTAATCACCTTAATGGCAACGGGCATAACCATCTTAAAGGTAACCCTAGCTAATCCAGTAAAGTCCTTGAGTTATGAGTAAGTGGAGGGCCTTGCTATTCTAGAGGCAAGCCTATTTGAAGAAAAATCCGATGCAAACATATCGATGACCTACCACTAATTTTATCGTTAATTCATCCGTAATGAAGTACGCCTTGGCATCGGAATTTCGGTGCCAAGGCGCATAGTTGCAGTAGCCATAAACGCTGACTTCTCGCTGTCATCAATTCGCTTTTCCAGCAATGCCATTAACCAAGATCGCAGTACCGAACAAACTAGGATCGTAAAAAGAAAAATCTGAGGAAGAGAACCACTTCAGTGAAGTTTCTCGTTCTGTATCATTAAAAGAACAGCTATGGAATTTATAAAGAAAGCTTCCCCTAAGCAGCGCCAAGCCAATCGACAGCTAAGTGAAAAAGTACAGTCAATTTTAGACGATATAGAAACCCACGGAGAAAAGGCCGCACTAGCTTATGCCCAGCAATTTGACCACTGGACATCAGAGGTGGTATTATCAAAAGAGAAGAAGGCTGAATTAGTTAGTCAGGTCCCAGCAGATATTAAACAGGATATCATTTTCATCCACGAACAGGTGCGCAACTTTGCAGCGGCACAGAAAGCCAGCATCTCCTCCTTTGAATATGAATCCTTCCCCGGCGTGAAGCTTGGCCAAAGGCTGATCCCTATCGAATGCGCAGGCTGCTATGTGCCCGGAGGAAGATACGCGCATATTGCTTCTGCCGTCATGAGTATAGCCACAGCTCAAGTGGCTGGGGTATCTACGATCATCGCCTGTTCTCCACCAAGGGGGGAAAGCATCGATCCTATCGTAGCCTATACCATGGACTTGGCCGGTGCGGATATTATTCTAGAGATGGGAGGTGTGCAAGCCATCGCCAGTCTAGTCCACGGACTATTTACAGGGCATAAAGCCAATATCATTGTAGGCCCGGGCAATGCCTATGTTTCCGAAGCGAAGCGTCTATTGTTCGGTCCGGTAGGCATTGATGTTTTAGCAGGCCCTACCGAATCGGCCATCATTGCGGATAAGACGGCTGACCCCATGACCATTGTGATCGACCTCCTTTCTCAGGCAGAACATGGTCCTGACTCTCCAGTTTGGCTTTTTACGGACGACCGAAAATTAGCAAATCGGGTACATAGCCTGATGCCAAAGATGATAAATCAAATGTCCAATCGGGAAATTTTACATCAGGCATGGACTGATCATGGAGTTATCATTCTCGGTGAACACCGAGAAGCCGTCGCGAAAGTTAGTGACGAATACGCACCTGAACATCTACAGGTAATGGCTGAAGATCTAATCTGGTGGAAAGAACGCCTCAAAAACTATGGCTCTTTATTCCTCGGAGAAGGAAGTACCGTGACCCATGGAGATAAAGCAAGTGGGACCAACCATATTTTGCCGACAGAAAAGGCCGCAATGTACAGTGGTGGCTTAAGCGTTCACAAATTCCTAAAGGTAGTCACCACCCAAGAAATCAGCCCTGCCGCAAATAGGACTTTTAGCGCCGTAGCTTCACGCCTATCCAGGATGGAGGGAATGGAGGCCCATGCTTTAGCCTGTGACTGGCGGCTTCGCAAGTTCTTTCCGGATGAGGAATGGGACTTTCCTGTTCATAGATTCGAAGACTTTGCATAGTGTTGCCAATACTTTAGGCAGTTAGTTTTTACTCAAAAATCATATCCACCACTAAAGGCATATGTTTGTAAGTATTGGGAGCATCCATCTCCCGCAGATTATATTTCTCCAAGACAGCCTTTGGCAACCCTACCGTATCAAACACAAAGTGATGACCAATCTTTAGTACACTATCCGTATAAAAGACATAATCGAGACGTCCTGGAAAAAAACCATTTCCTCGCCAGGTGTAGGTATGTGGTCGTTGGAAGTGCGGCGGATGCAGATCAGCGAGTGGGGTGCCGTCCCAGTCTGGAGAGAAGGCTTCGCCAAACTTTGCTTCATCTTGGATACTGCCTTCCACTAGCGTATGATATTGCTTTTTCAGTCCTACCAGGTTAGCATCGCCGGCTAGCATAATGGGTGTGCCTTTAGGTACATCATAGGTCCCTCCGGGCGTTTGCAGGTCACGTACAAAAGCAAGGATTTGGTCGGCTTCTGCTTGGCGGGCACTGTCTTGGCGGCAGCAAGGCATGCTTAAAGCGATGAGGGCCAATTGAGCTTCCTTTTTTCCTGCTAATTGCAGTAGATACGCGGCACTATTGCCCAAAGGAACAACAGCTTTTGCTGGATAAGGACTCAGTAAGACCGTCGCCTCGGCTCCCGCTTTATAGGCATACCATTCGCCAGAACGAGAAGCAGGTAAGGCGGGCTGAAAATACGCTAGTATCTCTTCTGCGCTGCCTTCGTAGGCCTCTTGGAGGAGCAGGAGATCAGGGGCCAAGGCTTGATAAACGCGGGTAAAGGCGTCCTTCTTATCTGGATGAAAATGGCGGCGATTAACGTTGTGACTTAACAAACGAAGATGTTCGGGATTGTCACGTTCGAAGGTGGCTTGGGGCAAAGGAGAGGGAGCCTTAAGCGTAGGAACATACCGCAGGCCATCTTCATCGGGAAGCATGTCTCCTCCGATCTCATCTACAATCACAAATCGAAAGGGCTTTTTAGGCAAAGTCACCTGGCCCTCTTCGGCCTGTGCCTCCCAGCGAAATGCCCACTCAAAATGAGCACTCGTCGTAGAAGGAGCCCCCACTAGCCCTAGGTGTTGATATTCCAATGGAATCGTATCCTTACCTACCAGTAGTTGTCCTTGCCGTTCCCCAAAAGTGAAGGCAACCTCCGCTCCTATTCCACCAATTACCTGACCAGTACTCGGATCATCATCTGTGTCTAAATAGATGGTGATACGGTTTTCTACCTGCCAGGGAATTTCCTTATCCACCTTCAGGTAAAAATGTAAATACTCATTATTATCAGCAACACCTAGCTGAAGGAGATCTACGGCCCCTTGGACCGGATTGGGTTTAGAGACATCTACGAGAAGGGGAATGCCGGCCCAGTCTTCAAAACGGCCATCAATGGCCAGTTCAGTCTGAGCTAAGAATAGGTCTGGCTGGCACAGGAGTAATAACAGTAGGTATAGAGATTTCATAGCATAATACTACGATTTTTGGCAGAGAACTTTAGTCTGGTAGCGGGTCAGCATAGTCAAGGGAAATACAAACGATCGCAGGAAACACGGAATGTCTCAGCTTGATGCTGACAGGTAAGCAGTCAAGCTGTCTCCAATAAAGTAATTCCAACCGCCTACACAGCTTTCTCTTTTGAACTCAGGAATGTCCTGTGGAAAGTCTTCCAGTACTTCGACCATTACTTTCAGTTTCAGTTGTTCTTGCGCTGGAAGCAAAGAAAAGGTGAGTATAGATTTGCCGGGATATTCTGCATATTGCCAGCTGTAGGAAATCTCTTTTTTAGTTACCACACGAATCACTTCCCAGAGGTGTGTAAAATTACGGCCCTCATTCGCAATCAAAAACTGGGTCTGAAAACCTACTTCAGCTTTAAAATCAGGGATATTATCAAAATACCATTGCACCATCTCTTCTAAGTCGACCAAGGCCGACCAAAGCTTGTCGACGGAGGTATTGATAGGATATTCCAGCATGATAGGACCTTCGGCTCTTGTCATGTGCAAAGTTTTCACGGAAGTGATACGTTACACTAACAAGATACAGCTTTTTTAGGGTAGATGAGGCTGATAACTAATCTTACCAAGCACCAGGCCTTTGGTCAGGTTTAAGCTTCGATAGACGGATAGGGTCATCTTAGTCTTCGCCATGGATGTTTATCTTACTTCGATGAAAGCAAATTATTTGCAATCTCCTCCAGTTTTAGCCTTGCTTTTTGAGCCTCTTCACTACTAAGATCGGATTCAACTTCTCGGGGAAGGTTTCGACAATCCACCAGCTTTTGTGCTACATGATGCCAACGCCATTCACCATCAAAAACCGCATAATCTCCTCGATAGCCTGCTGTTACCCATTGGCGCCCCTCTTTCTTTTTGCCGAACAGTAAATCATGGAAGGAAATTCCATCAATGTCCACTTCAGCTGGGATCTCGACACCTGCTAGATCACAGATTGTTGGAAATAAGTCAGCAAAATCGATGAGGTCCGAATTCACATGACCAGGGGGTATCTTTCCAGGCCAATGAGCTATCAAGGGTACGTGCATCCCTGCATCCGTAAGCGTAAATTTACCTCCCTTCACCTCTCCTTTGCTGGTGATTCGAGCTATCTCTGATTCGGTACCATTATCTCCCAGAAAGAGAACAAGCGTATTTTGATCCAAGCCCAGTTTCTGCACTGCTTCCAGGAGAAGTCCGACCTGTTTATCTAGATAATGAATCATATTATCTAAGCTTGCCTCCTCCCCTAGCGACTGATCATCCGGTGTCTGAACGATTGGCACATGGGGAAGCATCATATTATGTTGAATACAAAATGGCCTTCCTTCCGCTTGGGCCATTTGCATTTGTCGAATTACGTAATCGGTCAACACATCAGGGCCAAAGCGGGTATCAATATCACTTCTTATCCGTCCATCTTCATTCAGGGTAGCCTGCCGATATCGCGTCGTTTTTCTTCCCTCTTTCCAGATTTGCCATACGCACCAAGATTCAAAGCCAGCTGATGCACAATGTTGTGGATGAAATTCAAGCCCAGCCATCTGCCACTTGCCTGTGACAGCGGTTCGATAGCCATTTTGTTGTAATAATTGTGCATAGGTAGTCCATCGGCTAAAGTTTACTGCCTCCTTACTGCCATTGTGAATCGGAATTACGCGGGTATACTGGTGCGTCATGGGATAAGTCCCGGTATAAATACTCATTCTACTAGGGGTGCAAACGGGGCTGGTGTAAGCATGCTCAAAAAGTATACCCTCGCTCGCCATACGATCGAGCTTGGGCGTCGAGGAAGATAAGCCATTGTAACAGCCCAGTTTCTCATAGCCAAGATCATCTGCTACTATCAGTAGAATATTGGGTGGATCAACTTCCTGCTTCTGTGTGCGGGTAACACAGGATAAAAGGCCACCTAGCCCCAAAAGAAGGGCGAAAACAAGGTACTGGAATTTCATAGGCTATGTAGTGCCCCTAAATACAATGCATTCGAATAGATCGACCCAGTCTAGCCTCATAACCAAAATAGCATGATTACCACCATCAGCACTAATAGGAAGAAAATACAAACTTCGATTAGGTATAGTTTTCTTAGCTTTTTTTGAGATTTGACCAATTGAGCAATTATTCTCCTCATAATTCTACCGAATCAAAGTGATTAAAATCAAATGTTCGGTTAATTTAGGATTGGAGGCATAAAATCATGTGGAATTTTGTTCCTTACAACCTGAATAATTGTGTTTGTTGCTCCATTTTGATCATTTCCGTAGGAATACCATCCAAGCTTTTCTTAAAAGGGTGATTTAAGCATCGACTGCGGATCAACTTCTTGATTATTCTTGTCTCTATTCATGTATTCTGTTGGGGTGCAATTGTAAAATTTCTTGAACTTTTTACTGAAATATTGTGAATCGCTAAAGCCAATCGTATAGGCTACTTCAGCCACTGACAAATTCGCCTTGGAGTCAAATAACTGAGCCGCTCGCTTCAGCCGAATCATATTGATAAACTCCTTGACGGAGTATTCAATTAGCATACTGAATTTCCGATACAGGACCGACCTGCTCATCCCAAGCATCTTGGCAAATTCGTTTACCCCAAACTCAGGGTTCCCCATATTGGCCTCAATTAGCTCGATGGCCTTCTGCAAAAATTGCTCATCCGCCGACTGCACCTCGGCCTCGCCTGGCTGCAAAATCCGAGCGCTGAAATACTTCTTTAGTTTCTTTCGATTATCGAGCGTCCCGCGTAGTTGGGCTTGCAGGATTTCAAATGTAAAAGGCTTGGTAATGTAGGCCTCTGCCCCAATGTTGTACCCCTCCAACCTTTTCCGTTCATTGGTGTTGGCGGTCAGTAACAAGACGGGAATATGACTAGTGAGATCACTGGATTTCAAGTTATTGCATAGTTCTATACCATCTGCATTCGGCATCATGATATCACTTAATACAATATCGGGCAAATGTTCCTTCGCTAGCTGAATCCCCTGAAGACCGTCGCTCGCTTCCAGTACCTGATACTCCTTAGCTAGACGCCTTTTTAAGGTCCATCTCAGCTCTTCATGATCTTCCACAATGAGCAGAACTGGTTTCTGAGTACCGACAGTTCCGACAGCGACTTCTGAAACAGAACCCAAGTTTTCAGGAGCTACAAAATCCGGTAAAGTACTTACTAAGGGCTCCGTTCTCAACGAGGCCATCGGCGTTTCACCTACCTCCATTTTCGTATTTAAAGGCAGTAATACCAGGAACTTACTTCCCTTACCTTCCTGGCTAATCAACTGTATATCACCTTCCATCAACTGCACTAAGCCCTTGGAATAAGAAAGTCCGATCCCCGTACCGTTACTAGCAAATTTCTTTCGCGTATCCGCTTTATAATATCGATCAAAAATTAGTGCTTGCTCTGCTTCCGGAATACCAGGCCCATCGTCCGAAACTGCGATCTGGAGGCCTTCATTCACCTTATCTATTTGCACGCTAAGGACTACCTTAGTGCTTGCATATTTGAAAGCATTTGATAGCAAGTTATAAATGATTTTTTCCAGTTTATCGGCATCCAAGAAAACAGGTAAGACGGTCTCGCTGTGATCAAAAGAAAACTCGAGCTTGCGTTTCAAGGAAAGGCCCTCGAAGGCTGCCTTGATATCTTCTAAAAACCCGATTAACTCGAGCTGAACGGGCTTTATCTTGACCTTGTTCTCGCTGATCTTTCTGAATTCCAACAGTTGATCTACCAATCTCAGTAGTCGTCGGGTATTGCGCTTGATCAAACCTACCTGAATCTTCTCATCAGCTTCCAAATTAGAAGAGGTAAGTAATTCATCTACAGGGGCTTGAATTAAGGTCAATGGCGTTCTAAACTCATGCGAAATATCAGTAAAAAAGGACAATTTGATCTGGTTTACTTCTTCTACTTTCTTCTTTTCTAGCTCCTTAATCTTGAGATCATGTCTTAGTCTTTCCCTGGCAATCATCGTTCTCCGGAAGGCATAGAGCAGCAGGATGAAGATAAATAGGTACAGGAAATAGGCAGCTTTCGTTTTCCAAAGAGGAGGCAATATTTTAAGGGTAAGATTCTTCTCCGTATCGTTCCATAGTCCCGAATGGTTAGCAGCCTTTACTCTTAAGGTATAGGTACCTGGATTCAAGTTGGTAAAAGTTACCGATCTCTGCTGACCAATGTAACTCCACTCCTCCATAAAGCCCTCCAACTTATAGGCATATTGATTCTTTTCACTGGAGGTAAAGTTGAGTGCTGTAAACTCAAAGCTAAACATCTGGTTTTGGGCATGATTTAGCGTCAGGGTACTCAGTTCACTGATGCTTTTCGTAAGGGGCGAATTGGCTTGATCAGGGGTGATGTAGCGATCCAAAATTTTGAGGGCAGTAATCTCCAAATTGGGCTTGAAGGGGTTATCTTCAATATCTCTCGGCAAGAAGTAGTTAAAGCCATTGATTCCCCCAAAATAAAGATGGCCATCCCGAGTCTTAAGACTGGCGTTATAAGAGAATTGATTACTTTGAAGTCCGTCCTGCTTACTATAAGTCCGGAAGGTTTCAGCCGAAGGCTGGTCTGGGTTTCCCAGCAATTGATCCAAGTTTACCTTACAAAGGCCGTTATTGGTACTAATCCACAGAAAATGCTTGTCGTCTTCCAATATGTTGTGAATGACATTGCTGGGCAAGCCATTTTCGGTGGTGTAGTTGGTGAGTCCTAAGGTTTGCCGGTCCAACAAGAATAGCCCCCCTCCTTCGGTTCCGATCCAAAAATCACCCTGCTGATCCTCTGCAAACTCACGGATATCAAATTGATCCATCAGCTTGTGTGCAGACTGCTGGACCCTGACTAAGCTTTTTTTGTCTTGATCATAATACCTAAGTCCTTTTCCACCCACCCACAAAGTTCCAAACCGGTCAACAAATAGCTCGGTGACACGTTCGTCAAATCCATGATTGCCTCCGTTCAAAGTGAATATGTGTTCGAAGATTCCCGTAGCGGGGTCAAAACGATCTAGCCCCGACAGGGTACCCACCCATAATCGCCCAGTTCCATCTGCTTCAATAGACCAAACGTTGTTTTCTCTAATACTGGCGTAATTATTGGCTTCGTTTGTGTAGACTGCTGTGATTCCCATGCCTGGTGTGAAGCACTGCAATCCTCCTTGATAGGTGCCAATCCAAATCCGCTCTTCTTCATCTTGATACAGGCTTGTAATCACTTTGTTGTTGATTGCCTGCGCTCCTATCTTCGACTGATTGAAGTATTCAAATTTTTGCGACTGCTGATCGAACCTATTTAGGCCACCTCCATCTGTTCCTACCCAAATTCTGTTTTGGTGATCTTCTAAAAAACAGAGTACAGAGCGATGATTAAGCCCTTTCCCAGGTCGGGGATCTACGCTGATGTGATTGAAACGTTTATTGTGCTTATTGTACACGCTGATGCCTCCATCAAAGGTACCCACCCAGATCATCCCTTGATCATCCTTGAGTAGGGAGTAAATAGCATCGCTAGCTAGAGCGGAAGGATTCAGAAAATCATATCTAAGATGTTCTATCTCCGTCGTAATTCGATCAAAAACAAAAATGCCACCCCCATCAGTCCCGAACCACAACTTCCCCTCTTCGTCCTCAATCACACCTTTTACTACATTATGTCTCACGCCTATTGGGAAGGAATCAAAAGCTTGCAATTCTGTTTCACCGGGTTCGAGATAAAACACACCCTGTCCTTGAGTAGCCACCCACAAAGAGCCTAAACTATCTTCAAATAGGGTCTTCCCACTTTTAATACTACCTTTACCTTCTTCAAATGGAAAAACTGATAGTCAGCCGATTGTACCTCGAATTTAAAAACTCCGGGCGCTCCGGTAGCTACCCAAACCGCTCCGTTCTGTCCCTGAAGAATCGAGGATACATCGGAAATAGCTAGCTGTTTATGAGAAATGGGAACCTGTTCCAAGCGGTTAGAGGAGACCGCTAGACGGAAAAGGCCTTGCCCCAAAGTACCGATCCAGAGATTTCCTAAATCATCTTCGAAGAGGCTACGAATAAAATAATCCTTTAAGTTCTCCAGGGCTGGATGATGTTTAGCGGGAAGAAATTGATCGGAATGTTTCTGATATATACTGATGCCGTTACTCGTTCCTACCCAGAGCTGTCCCTGGCGATCCTCGAGTAAGCAATACACTTTATTGTTAGCAAGAGAGAGCGAATCTCCAATTTGATGCTTGTAGGTCTTGATGCTATACCCATCGTACTTATTCAGCCCATCATTGGTGCCAATCCATAAGTATCCATGTGCATCCTTTAGCATGCAATTGACTGTATTCTGAGATAGGCCGTTATCTACATTGATTTGATCAAAGCGGAGAGATTGAGCAAATAGAGGCCCCATAAAAAGGAAAGCACAAAGCACATAAAGAGCCTTATTCATCTTGTCTTGTTTTAATGTTGTTCTTTTCGAAATTCTATTGAAAATAATCAAACTCTATTACATAATAACCATGGCTTGAATGTTTTTTCCAAATAAAAAAAAACTTCCTAGTCGTGACTAAGAAGTTTTTCAAAAACCTGTTTGCAACATGAATATTGCACACCTTATTGCATGGGTATAGCTAATAAAAAATGGAACTCTTTAAATTCATACCTTAATCTTTAATACATCTCACACTTAAGCCGTTACGCTTATCCGTCTGCCCTTGCCCGAGCAGCGGGAAGTTGTTGATGATACGATACACGGCTTCCGACTCCGTCTGCTCTGTGGCCGTCCAAAAGGCAGCCAGGTCGCCATTGAACAAAGGGAAACCAAAATTCCCTACCAATAAGCCATTAAAACCCGAGGAACTATCGGCACCTTTGAGTTTATTGGGTACATTTCTTCCACTACCTCCATTCCCTTCCACGGAGAGAAAATTATTGAGCGTTGTCCACTCTGACTTCTTTGGAATATGCCATTCGCATGGGCAAATACCCTGGACTACCTCATCCTCATTGTCCACACTAGTAGCTCCATTCATGGCCGCATCCCAAGAATAATGAGCGCCATTGGCATTATCACAATTCGTACCATTGCAATAAATTCCGTCAATTTCAATCTCTGGGTCTTTAGGCAGGTGCTGGGTACGGAGATTTTCCGCAGTCCAACATTGATCTCCAATTTGCACGGTAGGATATTTGTTGCCATCGACATCAGTAATGCTATCTCTTCCACAAACGAATACGGGTTCACTCACGAATACTGAATCTATAGTCACAACGGAGGGGTCCCCTGCATCACTAACGGTAACGCGGTACATTCCCGCTGTCAGTCCCTCAATGAGCGATTCTTCACTTCCCGTACTCCACAGATACAAATAGGGAGGTGTTCCACCCGTAACAGATAGATCAACACTACCATCCGACTGTCCAAATCCACTGACTGCCGTTACCTTAAAATCAAAACCTAGAGGCGTAGCATCTGGCTGCTCCAGCACTACCGTTTGAGAAGCAACGGCAGATTGGCTGTCAACTACCCTAAGCGTGTATTCACCAGCAGGAAGATTATCAATGGAAGTGCCCGTTTCGCCATTACTCCAAAAGTAGTTGTAGGGCGCCGTTCCTCCCTCGATCGTAGCCGAGATGCTGCCATCTTTCGACCCAAAACGGGTAGGGCTTGTAGATTCTAAGGTTATCTGAACCCGAACTATCGCCAGCTCATCCTTCTGACAACCGTAAAAAAGGATTGTCACGAACAACAAAGAGAGACAGACGGAAAGGATCTTATGCTTCATGCTATTCAATATTTCCTGCTTATTCAATTTTAAAATCCAACTCTGATTGGGGTAATGGCCAATACATATTGGGGTATGGAAAAGCAATCGGATCAGCATCACGATCTCCAGCCAACAAAGGCAAGCCTAGGGCCTGGACATAATGAAACCAATCGCCTTCAAAAGAAAGCTCCTTGATTCTTTCCTGATGAATATCTTCTTCCGACACCGTGGACAATGGAGCTAAGCCCGCTCGTTCGCGAATCAAATTAATATCCAAAGTAGCTCCCATCACGTCTCCACTCTTAAACCGAATGATGGCTCGGGTCAGGTGCATTTCCGCCAAGCGAATCGCTGGTATATTCGTACGTTGACCATCCGGGGCGCGATAGTACTTATCTCCCCAAACCATAGGTTCTTTGATATGTGGATATTGCATTTCATATTTGGTAGGATCCGCCTTCGTAGTTCCTGGATTACCCTCCAGTCGCCAGAACAACTGCTGATATCTTTTGTCACTCAGCGCTTCTTCCGTGACGCCCAGCTTGTCATCCATCCATCCAACTCGCTGTAAGATGGAATGGCTCATCGGAAACTGATTCCAGGTACAACGGCGATGAAACTCTCCGCGCCCACCATTCCTTGCTCGATAATCACTCCAATTCATACTCGTAGGAATCTTATTGGGACGAACAATCACTGGATCATTATTCGAGGAGGACCAGATGACTTCCCTTCCCTGGCTTGGCGTATCTTTGTTAAAAGCTTGGATGGGGTCTTCGGTCAGATCAAATGGGCCAGCAATAACTTCGTCTAACTCACTAAGTGCTTTATCCATTTGTCCCAACTGAAAGTATACCCTTGCCAACATAGCTGTGGCAGCGTACTGCGTCACTCTTCCATCTGCATAAGAGGGATGATGAAGTCCACTGATGAACTGCTCCGGTAGTAAGGCCTTGGCTTCTAACAAATCCGTTACCATCTGCTCATAAATGCGTTCAGTAGTAACATATTCCGCCTTATTGGCTTGAGTTGCATTAAGGGGTGTTTCTATTCGGAGTGGTAGGATTGCTTCGGAGCTAAAATTTGGCGCACCTGGCACCGGACCATGCCTTCTCGCTAAGGAAAAATAGGCATAAGCCCGCATAAAAAGCATCTCTCCTTGAATTCGGCTGATGTTCTGGATATCATCCGCATTCATCCCTTCGTAGGGGCGAAAATTGTTCTCTTTGAGAAAATCTAGAACGGAATTGGCATGGGTGATCGTTAGATACCCCCTTCTAAAGCTCTGGTTGGCCTTTGACATCTGGTCTCCAGTTAACCGGAAATACATCTCTTCAAAAGGTATATCTGCCGAGGTATTCGGTAGCAAATACACCATATCCGACATGCACTCAAAGAGGAGTCGATCATCACCGAAGTAATTCCCCCAGGATGAGCTGAAGGTGATGTTGTATGGTGTCACAACGCCCCTTTCCAGTTCTTCCATGTTTAACCAGGGAAACTCCGGTGGATTTTCCAATTCAAAAAAGCTGTCATTATCACAAGCAAAAGAACTGATGCCAAGTAGCGCGATTAAGCAGCACCTTTTCAGTGTAAACATCATGATCGTACTTTTAGAATTTAAAGGATAAACCTCCTCCCAAAATCCGCAACTGCGGTAGCGCCCCTCCCCCCGACTCAGGGTCCCAGCCTTTGTAATTGGTCCAGGTCATTAGGTTCGTCCCGTTGAAGTAAAATCTTAAGGCTTCAATGTTGAATTTTTGGGTAAGAGAGGAAGGAAGGGTATAACCAAACTGTAGGTTGCGCAAGCGCAAAAAGTCTGCTCTATACAAGTATTTGGTCCAGTTGACGGTTTCATTTTTATAATTGCCAGTTCCTTCTACCCAGTCTCCCTTCCCCGTTGGAGAATTTTGGTTTTCCACCTCGGGATCCCAGCTCCAATCATAGGCCCCTTGCCATCTCAATTCTGGGTATTTAGCATCGGTGTTTTCAGGGGTCCAAGTGTTTCCGATTAAGTCCTTTCGGAGTACTACTTGTCCATACTGAACATCTGTCGTTCGCTGTTCTTCATAATCATAGATGTAATTACCTCCTGAGAAATTAAAGAAGACGGATAGCTCGAACCCTTTGTACCGGAAAGTATTGTTGATCCCACCGAAGAAGGAAGGAATCGACGTTTTATCCTCATGGACGATTCGATGGTTTTGAAGATTTCCTAAGGTCGCTGGAATCTTACGCCCTGTCTTAACCGTTTCACCGGTTTCATTGTATCGATCTACATCAATCTCCCAAATCATATTCACCCCCCGCTCAGGATCCACACCAGCATCTTCCGCCATGAAGTAAGTCCATAAACGACCGCCTGTTATTGATACCCGATTGCCACTAATCAAGCCACGCCCGGAGCGATCTAGGTCTGAGGTTAGTCGTACCACCTTGTTTCGATTGGTAGTAAGATTCACATCGGTCGTCCAAAAGAAGCCTCCCTTCTGCAGCGTGTTGGCATGCAGCTCCAACTCCACGCCCCAATTCTGCATATCTCCAATATTCCCCCAGATTCGATTTCCTTGAAGACCTGCGGAAGTAGCTAAGGGAGAGGAGAGCAACAAGTCGGTAACATCTTGAAAATAATAGGCGATGGAGCCCGAAACTCGATTATTCCACAAGCCATAATCTACCCCGACATCATAACTACTGGTAGTTTCCCAAGTGAGATCGGGCACGCCAATATTGGTGATTCTGGTCCCGGCCTGAATGACATCGGGATTTCCATATCTCCAATCATTGCGGTTGGTGTAGGTGGTCACAAATCGGTTGCTAGGAATATTCTTATTCCCCGTTTGTCCGTAGCTACCTCGGAGTTTGAAAAGGTTGATCATATCTCTCCCTTTCCAAAAGGGTTCATCAGAAACTACCCAACCAAAAGATACGGCTGGAAATAATCCCCAGCGGTAATTCTCCGTAAACTTGGAAGATCCATCCCTTCTAAAGCTCAGACCAATCAAGTATCGATCCTTGAATTTATAGTCAGCACGGCCAAAAAAGGCTCTCAAGTATTCCTCATAGCTCAATCTGGCGGTCATGGTTAACAAGTCATTCGGATTCCCCAACTCTTGGTAGGTGCCGGTGAGGTTTTGCCCTTCCATCAAGCGAGAAAATCGATAATTCAATTGTGATTCTGTTCCGGCAGTGAGACTTAGTGCATGAGCACCAAAACTGCGGTTGTACTTGCCATATACATTGTAATTGATTGCCCGATTGGTGATATGCTCATCGGCTGCATAGGAACCGAATTCGCGCATTGTATTGGTTACCCAGTTGATCCCACTGGTTTGTATGAGATCGAAAGAGCCTTCTGCTCTAATGGACAAGCCTTTCACCTGAGGTATCGTGTATTCTAAAAACAATCCACCTATACCTCTATACTTCTGTACTCGATCAATAAGCAAATCTCTATCAATAGCAGCGACCAGATTATTCCCAGAAAGGGGGTTCCAATAACCACTTGGATGAGCTGAATTGAAAATGGGGTACCAGGGCAAAGCATTCCGGTTGGCATTACCAAATCCTGCGCTATTGCCGCCGCTATTATTCCCTAAGGCCCCTCCAACTTGTTGCTTGACTCTATCATTATCTGTATAGGAGAAATTAAGACGGGTCTCAAAACTCAGATTCTTGATCGGAGAGAATTGTAGGTTGGCTCGAATCGAGTATCGCTCTAAGCCATTGTTTCGAAGCACACTCTCATCGTTCCTATAATTTAGCGACACATAAAGATTTCCGTTTTCAAATCCCTTCGTACCCGATAGACTCACATCCTGAAATTGGCCTTGATCTAAAATTTGATCAAACCAATCCGTATTTATGGCTAGGGCCTCCTCTCTGCTCAAGCGAGCGATAGGATCATCCTGAAATAGATTCAAAACAGAGTTGGGGTCGTAGGGCGTTTCCTGACCGCCATTGGAATTCTGTCTTGCCGTTTCTACCAACCCAAACCACTCTGAGGTATTGGTAAATCCAATATCTTCTGCCTGGCGAGCAAGATCCGTCAGTCCGTAAGAATAATCCAAGTTGATCGTTCCTTTACCCTTCCCGCCAGACTTGGTCGTAATGATGATCACACCGTTGGAGCCTCTAGATCCATAAATAGAAGTAGCAGCGGCATCCTTGAGGATCTGTATGGACTCGATATCGTTGGGATTGATCAAGCTCATGGGATCCTGCTTGGTAGCCCCGCGGGTAGATTCCAAGCCTGATCCGGAATAAATCGGCATCCCATCGATGATCCACAGGGGATCGGTCCCGATGGATAAGGAATTAATACCTCGAATTTTTACCGTTGAAGGCGCTCCAGGCACTCCACTGCTAGAAGAGATTTGCACCCCCGCGGCTCGTCCCTGAAGTCCAGATAAGAAAGAAGGCCCCGGTACTTTTGTCACTTCCTCCGCCGTCACGGTGGAAACCGATCCAATGATGTCTCTTTTCTTTTTGGTCCCATACCCAATCACGACCACCTCATCCAAGGCTTGGACATCGCTACTGAGGGTAATATTGATCAAGGAACGGTTATTGATCAGCACTTCCTGTGGCGTAAAGCCAACATAACTAAAGAGGAGTGTATCGGTAGCTTTGGAAGCCTGAATCTGATAGCTTCCATCGATTTCGGTCACCGTACCAAAAGCACCGCCTTTAACCAGGACATTTACCCCTATCATTTCTACGCCATCCTCATCTGTGACCTTTCCGGTTATCAAATGCTGTGCGGGGAGCATACCAGCCATACAAATCGTAAAAAATAACGAGAACCAAAGCTTCATAGTCGAGAAATTGAAAAACGTGATTTCAAGAATCTTCTTTGCCTAAGTGCGGCTGCAAACAAATCTATTTTTCTCTGCTGGGTCAAATGTGGAATAATGTCCCTTTTTAGGTTGAAAAATGTTCCAGGCGAGTAAGAATGCGGGTTTTCGAGACCAGGTGAGTCACCCAAAATCGGAAAGTGGTACAATCACACCGGCTAAAAGAAACAAAATTTCACAATCGTCATATTGGCAAGTGATAATTTGGTTAATCAATAAATCCATAATCAAAGTTTTGTCAATATGAACTACAAGTACCTACTCATTACGATGGTCCTCAGCATGTGGCTCCATCCTATATTGCTTGGTCAAACAGCATCCAGGTATGCCATGGAAGATGCCGTCATAATAGAGGCTTTTCCCGATTCCGTTTACCAAAGACCGAATAACAACCTATTCGCTTATCGCCACGATTTTGAGGGAGCACTGAAAAGGGTACAATCCTACGTAAGCTTTGACATCAGTAGTCTTAAGGGCACGCAAATTGAATCTGCCAACCTTAACTACAGAGGTAAAACAGGAGCGGAAGGTTTCGCTGACCAATTCGAGATCGAACTGTTCAGTTTGAAAGGGACGCTTGACACAGAGGGACTCACCTGGGCCAATAAACCGAATAGAGATAAAAAATTGGCTTCTTCCTTACTCAATGCCAGTTCGGCAAGAAAGGCCTTTATTAATGATGGTAGTAGACTGATCGACTACATCAATGAGTCGATCCGAAAGGGCGAGGGCAAAGTCAGTTTCATGATTAGATCTGCCATGCAGGATTCCACTAGCAATATGTGGATTGGTGGTAAGGGTGATGGCAGCTTTGGTCCCATTCTAGAATATACGGTCAGTACCGGTGGAAGTAATTACGCTATTGAAGATGCCGTAGTACTACAGGCTTATCCAGACTCCGTATTTGCTAGACCCAACAACAACCTATTCGCCTACCGGGAAAGTGTAGATGGAGAATTAAAGCGAAGAATGTCCTTCGTTAAGTTTGATATCAGTCACCTTACGGGCTCACAGGTCGACGCAGCCAGTTTCAGCTATCGTGGAAAAACCGGCGATAGCGATTTCGCCGACCAATTTGAAATAGAATTATTGAGTCTCAAGGATGATTTTACAGAAGAGGGAATTACCTGGAGTTCAAAACCTAGAAATGATAAAGTTTTGGGTACTTCCATTCTCAATACTAGTTCAAGCCGCAAAGCCTTTGTTAACGATGGTAGCTTATTGATTGATTACATCAACGAATCTATCCGAAAGGGTGCACAAACTATTGGGTTTGCCATTCGCTCCGTCGCTAGCGATTCAACCGCTAACATGTGGATTGGCGGTAAAGGAGATGGAAGCTTCGGCCCTATTCTGGAATACTCCGTCACACCTAATGCCAGTCAATATGGCACCGGCGATGCCGTAGTGCTCCAAGCCCACCCCGACTCCGTTTTTGCTCGTTCTAACAACAACATCTTCGCCTATCGCGAAAATGTGGAGGGTGAGTTGAAGCGTGTACAGTCTTATGTAAAATTTGACATCAGCCACTTGAAAGGCTCACAACTTGAAACGGCCAGCTTCTCCTATCGCGGTAAGACAGGTGCCAATGATTTTGCCGATCAATTCGGGCTGGAGCTGTTCAGCTTGAAGGGAGATTTTGAATCTAGCGGCATGACTTGGAATACCAAACCTGCCCAGGACAAGAAGCTCGCCTCTTCCTTATTGAACAATGACTCCGCTCGTAAGTCCTTTGTCAACGATGACAATGAGCTAGTGAGTTACATCAATGAAGAAATCCGAAAAGGGAATACCAGCGTAGGGTTTATGATCCGTTCTACTGGCAAAGATTCAACTAGCAATATGTGGATAGGCGGTATCAAGGATGGCAGTTTCGGGCCGGTCTTGGACTATACAGTTGCTCCCGCCAAGAGCTCTTATGGTACCGAAGATGCCGTAGTAATCCAGACCTATCCGGACTCTGTTTTTGCGAGAAGTAACAACAACATTTTTGCCTATCGGGAAAGAGTAGATGGAAACTTGAACCGCATCATGTCTTTTGTAAAGTTTGACATCAGTGGTCTAACCACCGAAGTGGAAGGTGCTGAATTCAGCTATCGTGGAAAAACCGGAGACAATGATTTCGCAGATCAATTTGATCTGGAGTTAATGAGTTTGAAAGGCGATTTCTCTGCAGAAGGACTCACCTGGAATACAAAGCCTAGTAACGATAAGAAACTAGGAACATCTACCCTGACTACAGACTCTGGCCGAAAAGCCTTCTTGAACGATGAGAGCAAACTGGTAGATTACATCAACGAAGCCCTCCGGAAGGGACAAACTACCATCGGCTTTGCCGTCCGCTCTACCGCCAAGGATACGACCAGTAATATGTGGATGGGTGGTATTAAGGATGGCAACTACGGGCCTTTATTGGACATTAGTCTACCGAACTTATTCAAGCTAGAAAATGATACACTGACTGTAATTGAAGACGTTTTTGTTGCACAAGCAGAACCTGAAACCAACTTTGAGATTGAAGATGCCGACATGCATGTCATTTTGGATACCACCAATATGGCATCAAAAGAAATCTATTTGAAATTTAACCTGGGTAGCGCCAAAAGCGGCATCGGTGCTGCTACCCTTTTATTACGAGGGGCCCAAAAGGATCCTCCATCTGCTGAAGAAGATTTCCGCATTGAGATATTCGGAACGGACAGTGATGATTGGGCAGAAGCAGCCGTCACTTGGGATACCAAGCCGGAAGTAACAACGGGCGCTTTGGCCAGTTACAATATAACGGCCAGCCAAGTTCATGAAGTTCAAGGTACCCAGCTCACCGACTACATCAACACTGCCATCGAATTGGGTAGAGATGACATCACCTTTGTAGTACGAGGAAAAGAAGAAACTACCTTTAGAGCCTGGATTTCTTCCAAAAACTGGGTAGCTGCCAAGTTGGCCTTGGATTATTCCTTCCAAGAGAAAACGGTGATCGAAGATTCCTATGTAGCAGAGGGTACACCAGATGCAAACTTCGACCAAACCACTGCCATGCAAGTGGCTATGGATACAGACGCACAAAACAATCGAGAAACCTACTTAAAATTTGATCTAAAGGGCGCACGTTCCAATGTCATCACCACTAATCTGATCCTCAAAGGCGACCAGGAACGATCCGCTACTGTACTGGATGATTTTTATGTACAGCTTTATGGAGTGACAGATAACTCCTGGGACGAGACTTCCTTAACGTGGAACAACAAACCTGCTTCGGACGAAACACTCCTATTGGAGTACAACATCACGAAAAGTGACGACCATGAATTGAGTAGTGCCGCCCTCAATGAATACATCAAAGAGGCCGTTAGACAGAAGCAGGAAAAAGTTTCATTTGTACTTAAAGGCAGAGATAACACCCCCGGATCCAATGCCTGGATTTCAGACCAAGGCTGGAAGCCCGCAAAGCTATTCTTAGATTATCGTCTCGTAGCCTCGGCTCCACTATTCGTGACACCACTAGCAGATTACGTTCCGGAAGTAACCGTTGAGCTCTCCTCTCAAACTCCCGGTGCCAGCATACACTATACGGTGGACGGAAGTGACCCCTCGGCCGAATCAGCAAAATACGAGGGCGGCATCATGTTGACGGACACTACCACTATCCGAGCCATTGCAATTGCACCTGGCTTAGCAGCAAGTGAAATCGTAGAAGCTACCTACAATGTGGCTCCAGTGGGCACCCCTCAGTTCACCCCGAATCCACAGGTAGAATACCAGAATTCAGTTACGGTTACGATAGAAGTGGCTCCAGCGGATGCCTTTTTGTTCTATTCCATCGATGGCGGAGAACCTTTGACGCCCTATCCTAGTGAAGGAATATTAGTGAATGAGACTACTACCATCAGAGCAAGAGGAGTTAGCGCAGATGGTAATGACTTGGGTCCCATCTTAGAAGCTACCTACACAGTTGTCAATACGGTAGCAGGTACAGGTACCGGACCAGGGGGAGTAGGTGCATCAGACAACAGCATTTCTGGGCAGCCTGAAAACCCACTATGGTTAAGGGCGGATGCCATCACGGACGTGGCGGATGGAGAAGCGGTAACGACCTGGGCAGATGTGTCTGGCAATGCAAACGATGCTTACAATACTTTCGTAGAAAATGGCGACAATGCCATTCCGAATACGAGCGAAAGCCAGAAGCCTGCACCTATCTTTCTCGAGAACCAATTGAATGGACTACCTTCTCTTCAATTTGGCGCAGGAGCAGATGCCACGCCTAACCGAGGCTCTCTCATCATCGATGATGCGGATAACCTAGACGGTGGAGCAGGTATCTCTCTTTTCATGGTATTCAAACGAAATCAATTATTAGAGGGCTTTGCATCAGTATTCCAGAAGAGAGACATTGGTAATGGAAATGAGGCACAGGCTTATGTCCTTGAATTTAATGGAGGAGCTGATCCTAATAAGATGCAGTTCGTGATTGAACGTCAGCTTTTCTTACGCAATGACCTAGAATTCAATGCGGATGACTACTACATTGTCAATTCTGAGTTACAAGAAGCCTTTGGAGATGTCCTTTTCAGAACGAATGGGATTATCGAGAAAGTAAGCTCCTATAACAATGTGATACCGGCTGTTGATGCTCCAGTAATCATTGCGGGTTTCCAAGCCATGGATATCGCCGAGGTTATCCTTTACAAAAAAGGCCTTAACGAAGCACAGAATGTCATCGTCCACAATTATTTGGCTGCCAAATATGGACTTAGTCTCGGTGAAGATGGAAACGATCGCTTATACCAAAGTGAGACCTTTACCTCCGATCTGATTGGTATTGGAAAGACCTTTTACATTGACGGTCAGACGGAGCAAGAGCATAGAACAGCCTCGGGAGCAGGTTTACAGATAGACGGAAGATCCCCCATGAGTGTAGGTGATTTCGTGCTAGCTGCTCACAATGGTATGGAAGTAACCAATGCAGCAGAATGGGAAAGAATCTGGAACGTAGAAGTCTTTGGTGGAACGCCCAATGTGAATCTCATTTTCGACTTTGCCGCCGTTGGTGCGGAAACACCTGGAAGCAGTGATAACCTTCGACTCTTCTACCACGACGGGACTGAATGGACAGACCTTGGTTTGGAAGGCACGCTGGATGGGGATCAAGTCCTATTTGCAGTGGATGGCTTACAGTCTGGAGAGTATGCGCTGGGCAACTTTGGACCTGCCACTCGGACGCAGGAAATCGACCTATCTGAATCACTAAAGGTATTCCCCAACCCCGTTAGCAACGACCAAATTCGCCTTGAATTAGGAAATACCGTTGATGGCGACCTTTCCATTCACCTCTTTGACCTAATGGGCAGAGAAGTACTACAGTGGAGAGATGCCAAACAAGGTTTCTTCTACCAAAGAAATCTGGATTTGGCTAAGCTGCCTGAGGGAATCTATACACTGAAAGTACTGCAAGACAATCAGTACCGATCCATTAAGAAGATCATTAAGAACTAATCTATCGGTTGAGCATGAGTTACTCTTTTAAGGATAGCTCATGCTCCCTTTATTGGAGTTGTACTCGGTAATAGCGTTAATTTTCGTAATTTGATACACCGCTCCCGTTCACTGTCCATCTGTAGGGTGCCGAGACGGGAGATTCTTTGACGCAAAGATCAACTAGTATGAACTCCAGAAGAAACTTCCTCAAGAACACCGCTCTATCAGGCTTGGCCATCCCGGCCCTTTCCAGCTTCTCCGCAACTCCTTATCGTTTAGAAAATATTGATCCCTCCGTGCAGGGGGAAGATTACTGGCGCCAAGTACGCCTACAGTTTCCACTTAAAGACGGGCAAGCCTATTTCAATACGGGTACCATGGGCGCTATGTCAGGTTATGTCCTTAACAAGGTAATCGATGACCTGCACTACAGTGCAGTCCATATGGCAGAAACCGATTACAAGGGCGAAGGGCCTCAACTCCTCAGTGGTTATGCCGATCAAAAAGAGCTACGTACCAAGATTGGCGTCATCATCAACGCAGATTATCAGCAAATTGCCCTCACTCAAAACGCCACTTTTGGGATGAGCTACGTGGGTAATGGTTTGGATCTACAAGCAGGAGATGAAATCATAAATACCGATCAGGAGCATGGCGGAGGATTTGGTATCTGGAAGCTTATGGCCAAAAGAAAAGGCTGTATCTACAAGCAAGCAAAAATGCCAATACCAGCCAATGATCCCACCCAAATATTTGATGCCATATTTAAGGAAGTCACACCCAAAACCAAGGTGATTGCTGTACCTCACATCATATCTGTATACGGAGTAGTCATGCCCGTGAAAGAGATTTGTGCGGAGGCGAGGAAACGAGGTATTTTCACGATCATCGACGGAGCGCAGGCGGTGGGCCAAGTAAAGGTAGATGTGCAAGATATCGGCTGTGATGCTTATTACTCCAGTCTGCACAAATGGTTATTGGCACCCTCCGGCAATGGTATTCTTTACATCCACAAAGATGCTATCGATAAGATTTGGGGTACCATCGCCAGTTATCAATGGGAAAACGAGGAGGATCATGGCTTCCGCTTGATGCAGACCGGAACGGGGAATCAAGCTCTAGTTGTTGGTCTCGATGCCGCCGTAGACTTCTACAACACCATCGGCCCCGATCGATGGCTGAATCGCATTAAGCAGCTAGGCGATCACCTAAGAGCAGGGCTCAAGGATATCTCCAAAGTCACCCTTCACTCCTCTACGCACCCGAAAATGTCCGCCGGCCTCACCACTTACCATGTAGCCGGGATATCGGGGCCAAATCTTCAGAAAAAAATGTGGAACGAAGCCCGATTACAGCCTAGATCCGTTGGAGAGGAATTGGTTCGGCATTCGGTACATATTTACAACAGCATGGAAGAAGTAGATCAGGCTTTGGAGGTGATTAAAAAGGTGTAGAGGAGCCTCGAATAAATAAAATTTTATTAACTTAAGCAATCTATCTTAATATCAATAGTTGTGTAGAGAAAATGAAAGTAGAACAGCGGAGAAGACAGCTATTTTCAATCTTTTAGCACAAAATCATCGGACAAAAGGTTGATCTATTGATTCAGAGGATAGCATTTGCCGATATACAGAGCGTTTACTTATACAAATCACCATCAGATATAAAAATGCAGGATAAAAGAGGAATAGGTTCTCCGTCGGAACCGAATGAGGATACTCCACAAGGAAAATCCTGGTTTCTTGGTATAGGAATTAACAAATACGAACACCTTCCCGACCTTAACAATGCGGTTAAAGATATTCAGGATATTGTACAGGTCCTACAGTATAGATACTCTCTGGAGTCTGAGCATACATCAGTCCTTCTCAATGAAGAAGCCAATCTAAGAAATATTATTGCGAGTTTGGACGACCTAATGGGAAAGGTTGCCGCAGAAGATAAACTGCTTATTTATTATTCTGGACATGGTAAGATGTTGGACATAGGAGAAAATCAAAAGGGCTTTTGGATACCAGCTGATGGTAAAAAAGACGATCATTCACAATATATCCCTAACAGTAGGATTCTAGAATATATTGAAGATACCAGGGCCTTGCATGCTTTGTTAATATCAGATTCATGTTTTTCAGGTACGCTTTTGGATGAAGGAGAATTTCGAGATCATGCAGCTATGGAGGAACTAGAGCAACGAAAATCCCGTTGGGCAATTTGCTCTGGTCGTGAAGATGAACAAGTGTATGATGGCAAACCTGGAACTAATAGCCCTTTTGCTGAAAGTATATTGTATATTCTTCGTAGTAATAATTCACCTAAATTAAACGTAGCCAAGTTCGCTGATGAGGTAATGAAACTTACACGAGCCAATTATGATCAACTACCCGATGGAAGCCCTCTTTTCCGCGTTGGACATAAGGGTGGGCAGTATGTCTTTTCTCTCAGGTCCCAAGAAGTTCACCAAGAAAAGGCTAGTACTCCCGTTGGACAAGAATCGGTCATCTCACAAATAGAACCCCATGTTAAAACAGTCAGGGATTTAAAAAGTATAGAGCCCAGCCCACTAGCAGTGACACACAACTTCCCAGTAGGAGTT
>JABSSL010000065.1 GCA_013214355.1 Saprospiraceae bacterium
GGTTCATGCAAGCCGGTTAGTTGAGGTATCCATGCTGGTACCTGGCCACTCACACTATCGATAATCCAAGCCGTAAGAAAAGGGGGCATAAGATCAAAGATCTTGTTGGTAACACTGGATCCTATGGAAAACCAGAAAGCGCTGCGGTATTGGTCAATAAAACGGAAAAGGCGCCGCATGGGCTGCCGGGGTTCTTCCATCATGATCAGTATTTAGTCTTACTCTCTTCCCCAATCCTCGTTCAGTTCAAAATACAGGCTTTCGCAATAGGCCAAGTAGTCTTTCACAGCTAAGCGCGTACGTTCAAGGTCAATCCGAAAGCTCCGCCTCAATTCTGGTACTAAGTTAGCCGCAATGAGAGAATCTGATAACTCCTTTTGCAGAAAATTGAGGCCATATAGATGTTTTTGTACGGCCAAGAGGGTCTTATTGGGTAAGGGGGCATCTACTAGTTGTTTAGCGGCTGCATAATAGTTCTCACTATCCTTTAGGTAATCCTGTATATAACCTATCCTTTCAGGCAGACTAAGGTCTTCCGTAATCAGTAACTTTTTACAATACCCAGGAAGGTTATAAAGAGAAGGATCTATACGACAACTACTCCATTTATCTTTTAAGGAATCGATCTCCTGTAGGTAGAGCTTCCGCTTACCCCAATGACTCTGTGGAAGAATACTATCCTTGAGGTTTTCCAACTGCTGATAGGTCTTATCCATGCGGTTCATTTCCTCGAGCAATTCCATGGGGGTGACCACGTAAAAGGAATCTGGAGACTGTTCAAAATAAGCGAGTGGTTCATCCAACTCATACTTGGCTAACCATCGATCAAAAGCACTTGGTTTTTGCTGACAAGCCCCCAGAAGGAGGCAGAGAAATAGGAGAAGGGTGGGGGTGTTTTTAGTGTTGGTCATGGAAGTGAAGGTAGTATTTGGCCTTAATTTTACCAAATATCCCTATAAGACTTGCACTTCCATCCTTTCCTTGGCCCAGTCCAGGGCTACCTGTAATTGTTGTTCTTGATTTAGATCTGTATTGTCCAAGACGAGCGCGTCCTCTGCTTGCCGCAAGGGGCTATCCGCTCGGGTAGAGTCGATATGATCCCTTTCCGCCAGGTTCTTTCTAACCTCTTCGAATGGTACTTCCTGCCCTTTTTGTTGGAGTTCCAAAAATCTCCGTTGGGCTCTAACTTGTGGGTCTGCAGTGACAAAGATCTTTAGCTCAGCACTAGGGAAAACCACTGTCCCAATATCCCTTCCATCCATCACTATTCCTTTTTCTGCTCCCATCTCCTGCTGCTGCTGGACCATAGCTCTTCGTACTATCGGAATGGCGGCTACTGGGCTTACTAAATCTGAGACTTCCATCGTTCGGATCTTATCTTCGACGTCCCTTCCGTTGAGGTGGGTGCGATTACCCATGGAACCGGCATGGAAGCGGATCTGGATTTTAGTAAGGGCTTCTTCAATAGCTGCTATATCTTGAATAGATATTCCATGCTCAATCAAATACAAGGTGACGGCACGATACATGGCGCCGGAGTCAACAAAACCATAGTTCAAGGCTTTAGCCAGCGCTTTGGCGAGTGTACTTTTTCCACAGGATGAAAAGCCATCAATGGCAATTATGATCTTTTTCACAGATTGAACATTTTGAGGGGTAAATATAGGAACTGATTTAAACATTTTGCCTGGAGATGAAGGCAAAGCATAGCATTTACGGGCAAAGCTCTTTTTGAGCCCGTCTGCTGGCGCTAGCCAGCCAGAAAAACAGATGCACAGCTTTAGTCTGTAATCGAGATCAAAAGTCTAGATCAGTTCTATAGCTATACCTACTGAAAAAGTGGAAAAGGGTTGCGATTTTCTAGCGCAGATTTATCTCCAAACACTTTATTTGAATTGTTGTAAGACGATTTCCCAGAGTTTTTCGTAGGGGATAATCTCTAGTTCCGATATAGCACCACGATAAAAGAAGGGTTGTTTCTGTAAGGCAGTCAGGTACTTCTCCGTGTTCTTAATTTGATGTACTTCGTATTCAGCTTTCTTTAATTGTTGCAAGAGGCGAATAAATTGGATAGGACGGAAATGCTCTTCCTTGTTCAATTGCCGTAGTGCAAATTGCTTTAATCTTTCCAGACGGTCATCCAAGTCCAGCGTGCTTTTTTTGTTGGCCAATTCCAAGACCTCTAGGATTAGCAAAAGAATGGCATAGTTGCGATGGCTTTTAGGGTAGGATTCGGGAGTAGCAAAGTACCTAGAAGGACGAAATACCCGGCTGCTAGACTTGACTTGTAGAGCTGAGCCAAAGCCTTGGATAGAAGCAAAAAAGCCTACATAACCCGCATAAATTGCCCACTTCTCCCGAATATGTTGATCTAGTTTCTTTAAGCCATTGTGTGCGGTGGCTTGATTGATGATAGCCAAGGCGTTGATGTAATTCTCCGTGTGTAGGGCTAGCAGTAGATAGAATTCCATGAAGTTGAACCAAGGTTGGCTACCATCCGGAAAACGATTTAAACATTTTTCAGCGTTTACTTTCCCTTTTCTGTAATCCTGCTTGTGCAGATAAGCGGACATCTTCTTGTTTTGGATGGCGATCAACTTTTCCTCCTGATAAAAATTTGGATGATCGTCCATGTATTGTTCTGCCTCATTACAAATCTCAAGCATGGTATCAAAATCCTTTGTCAGTTCGAATCGTATGGCCCAGACTAGGTAGAGATTGTAAGAGATTACTGGGGAACTATAGCGTTCGGATAAACGGATTAGCTGGTCCGAAATCCCTTCGATTTCATCCTTCAAGGGATTTTTGCTGGTCAGTGGCTTTTGATAATCTAAGATGACGGTTTGATAAAGTTCCTCTGATTCTAATTCTGCTTTCAGAATGGGCTCAAAGGATTTAATCATCTTATTGTATTGGTTGAAATCTTTATCCTCTCCTGAATCAGCAGCATGCTGTCGAAGGATGCGACAACAGTTTACAATTAGGTCGGAGAAGTGATATTTCTGAGCCGTGGTCAAAATATGTCGAGCCATGGAAGTGGCCGTTTGTGTGGCTCCGTAATGGAGCAATATTTTTACCATGGCCCACTCTTTATTGCAGTTGAAGTAAGCCCGATTATAGGTCCCCGAAGAAGGTTTATTGATATCTAGAAAGAAAATGGTATTGAGGAGGCGTTTGCGGAATCGCGATTTGAGCTGCCGGTACTTCGGATCTTGCGGACTACAGTTGTACAAAAGGGTAGCGGCATCTCGATCATTCCTCAATCGGCCCGCAGAAAGGGCCTCATAAAATTCGTTGAACTTGCCAGTTTTGTTTTTCAGGGCTTGATCATCGAAGATCTCGATTTTCTTAACTCTCTTTTTAGTAACAATCTTGATGATCTCTAACAGGTTTTTCATGGACTATAATTTGGCACAAGTCAGTGTAGGACTCTTGTTCATTCACTACTGAAATCGAACGACATAAGTTTCAACTAATATGGATAAAATATAATATTTGTCCAAATTAACATGTCACAAATTGGTCGAAATTAAGAAAAACGCTGGGAATGCAGGCCTCTTGATGAGATGAGGTGCTTGGAGAAAAAGGGGCGTGGCGGGGCTATCCTTGGATAAGGACAAAAGAAAATCATCCCGGATAAAGGGACACAGTGAAAAGAGAGGTGATGACTTTTAGATAGACTCTTAGTTCTGCTATCTCTTCTGCTATCTTTTTACTGCGACCTGATTCCTTATCCGGGATGATCCTATATGAAATCTGGGGGCGAGTCCCCCAAGTTAGTATTCATCTTCATTAAAGAGGAAGTCGTCCTTCCGGGGATAATCCGGCCAGATATCTTCCATGCTCTCATAAATCTCCCCTTCGTCTTCCATCTCTTGGAGATTTTCGATGACTTCCAATGGTGCGCCCGATCTGATCGCGTAATCGATTAACTCATCCCGGGTAGCTGGCCAAGGGGCATCCTCCAGATGGTAAGCAAGTTCAAGTGTCCAATACATACGAAACTAAATAATTAAAATTTTAACGCTTTGGTTACAAAATTCTCTAAAACCTGAAAGGGGTTCTCAAAAATTCTTCAAAGTACCTGAATAAAGAAATAAATTTCGCAGAAATATGTTTCGATTAATTTCGGGCAAATGTAAAAAAATGCATCAACTAAGTCAATACTCTTTCTGCGCTTTTATAAAATTGTGCAACACAAAAGTCAAGCCACAAGCGATAATTAATCTGATTAAAGCTATTTTGTTGAGCACAAAGTTTTGAAAATGAGTTATTTATAACTGCCAATAATATGGAATGACTTCCGTTCGTATCCTTGCGGGAATTCCCCCACTACTGACGAATTGGCAGGGCCAGTAGGGTCGCAAATGTAATATTTCTTGCCGCGATAGGAAATCGCAGTCCCTTTTAATTCTTGTGTAGCGACACCTACCGTTAGGTGGTCTGAGAAGGCGACAATGACCATCGGAAGATCAACCAGCTGCTTCACCAAGCTATAGTATAGAGCCGAACGGTCCTCACAATCGGAATAAGGATAATGGAAGAGTTCGTCGGCAATCATCGGCTTACTTTTTCCAAATACCTTCTTGTCTTCTCGGTAGTCAAAAGAAGAACGAGTGAAGGCTGCCAAAAGTTCCAACTTTTCTTTTTCAGAACGATCTACCAGTAGCTGTTCTAATTGGGGCAAGAGTGAGTTGGACAAGGCTTGTGAAAAAGGTACTTCTAGATATTTATCTTCCGCAAAGATAGGATAGGCCATCATGATGTCGCGGATCGTTTTGTCAGCCTTTATGGTTAATTGATATACACTATCTCTATAGGGGAACAGGTATTTCTGTTCTACTAAATTGGGGCTTAAGTGTGGTAATTCATCGAGGTAAAAGGAAAAGGAGGAGCCTTTAGGATTTGGACTAAAATTGAGCAAATACAGCGGCTTATTCATATTGGCTTTCTCCCGAATCCCTGTCAAGTTCACAAATTTTCGCCCTTTATCCTCAATCATTGGCACCTCAAAAACTTCATCTCGAGAATAAGCATAAATATTAACGTCTCGATCCAGATAGGTCAAACGGGTATCGTAACCCATCTTTGACAGTAAGAACCAAGTGGTAAGTTTTTTGCGAGTTAGCTGTCGCTGATCGAAAATAGAACTCAGCGCTTTGTTCAGTAGGGTATAGGTTAGCCAATCATTTAAATGAAATTGATCTTTCTTTTGCTGGATGGATGCTATCAGCACTTGGTAGTTGGACTTTTCCAATGACCGGTAAAAGCTTACCATACTTTTTTCAGAGATGCTGACCTGTTGCGGAATTAGCATGGAGCTATGATATTGTAAGTCAATCTGCTCTGAGAAATATTCAACGGAAAGCGATAAGGTCTGCGTGGCCGTGGCATACCCTTTACCTAGCAGCGTACTACAACAGAACAATAGTAAAAGGAGTCGCAATTTCATGAGTCTATCGGAATTTTCTGCATGCCTAAGCATACCTGCTTATAACTAGGTCGGCTCAGTGCTATGGATTTTAAGTCCTAATCGGAATGTCTTTGGTGTCGCTTTCCCATAAAACGAAGAAAGCGTATCTTCTAAATTTAAGATACGCTTTCTTCCTCATCTTTATTATGTATGATCTGAAAAAGACCTACAGAATCAACATAGCATCACCATAACTAAAGAAGCGATATTTCTCCTTGATAGCTTGCTGATAAGCTTCCATCACCAAATCAAATCCACCAAATGCACAAATCATAATCAATAGGCTGGATTTCGGCAAATGGAAGTTGGTAACCATTGCATCAGCAATATGAAACTCATAAGGTGGATAAATGAACTTATTCGTCCATCCTTCCGCTTGTTTCAGTAGTCCTTCGGCCGAGACTGCAGATTCGATAGCGCGCATGGAGGTAGTACCTACGGCGCAGACCTTATGCTTAGTCTGGGTTGCTTTATTTACCGTTTGTACCGATTGCTCAGTCACTCGGAAATATTCTGCATCCATCTTGTGTTTCGACAAATCTTCCACATCTATGCTACGGAATGTTCCCAAACCTACGTGCAAGGTCAATTCGGCAAAATCAACACCTTTGATCTCCAGCCGCTTCAACAATTCTCGGCTATAGTGCAGGCCAGCAGTTGGAGCAGCTACGGCCCCAATCTCCTTAGCGTATACAGTCTGATAACGCTCTTTGTCCAGCGCAGAAACTGGACGATCAATATATTTTGGGAGCGGAGTATTTCCTAAGAAATTCAATTCCTTTTGGAATTCCTCATCCGTGCCATCATACAAGAATCTTATGGTTCTTCCTCTTGAGGTGGTATTGTCAACTACCTCAGCTACCAGTACATCGTGATCATTCTCATCACTGAAGTACAATTTGTTACCTACTCTGATCTTACGAGCGGGGTCAACCAACACATCCCAAAGTCGAGCCTCATTATTGAGCTCCCTGAGTAGGAAAACTTCAATTTTTGCACCGGTCTTTTCTTTTCTGCCATATAATCGAGCTGGAAATACCTTGGTATTATTAAAGATCATCACATCCCCTTCATCAAAGTAGTGCAATATATCCTTGAATATTTTGTGCTCAATTTTCCCCGTATCTCGGTGCAGCACCATCATTCGGGATTCATCTCTAACTTCTGTTGGTTGTTGCGCGATTAGGTCCGTAGGTAAGTCGAACCCAAAATGTGACAGCTTTGTCCTCATTGTAAGTGTTTTCAAAAAAATTGTCGGCAAAGATAACAATATTGGCAGGAAATCGAAGTGCCGGGAGATCTTAATCCCAGATCGACTCCATAAATGAGTCATTGGCAGATAAAATGTGAATATTTATCGAAAGGATTACTCACCGCAAATTCCTACTGTTACATTAGCGTGTGCCGGAATACACAAATTTCAACGTATTCTTAGCAGCTAAAGTTTTTCAATATCACCCTTATTTATATGAGAACGATTTTAAAGATCATCCGCGAGAGTATTTTGCAGGCTTTCCAGCAATTGAGTGGCAACAAACTCAGGACTTTTTTGTCCCTACTCGGTATCTCGATAGGCATCTTTTGTATTATCGGTGTATTATCCGCTGTTGACTCTTTGGAAGATAACGTTCGGGGGAGTTTAGAAAAACTCGGTAATGATGTAGTCTATGTAAAGAAATGGCCCTGGCGTGATATTTCGGATTCCTGGTGGGATTATATTAAACGCCCGAATCCTGATTATGCCGATTACGAAGCGATTAGTGAGCGTTCGAAGACTGTTCAATTGACATCCTACCACGCTGCCGTCGGTTTTCGAACCGTCAAGTTTAAGTCTAGCAGTGTAGAACGAAGTGTCCTGATTGCCGCATCCCAGGAGTTTGATGAAATGTTCCGCTTAGAGTTTGATGATGGTAGATATTTCTCGCCAGCAGAATACTTTTATGGATCAAATAAGGTAGTGTTGGGATTTACAGTGGCAGAGGAGCTATTTGCTGGCTTAGATCCAATTGGGAGAGAAGTGAAGGTCCAGGGTAAGAAGTATGAAGTCATTGGAGTGATTGCTAAGGCAGGAGATGACTTGATTAATCCGCTGGATTTTGATGATACTATTATTGTTTCGTACACCAATGGCAGAAGCTTGGCGAATTTGAAGGCCCGCTACATTTTTGATACCAGCGTAACCATCAAAGCTGCCGATGGTGTACCCCTCGAAAATGTCAAAGATGAGGTGACCGGAATCCTGCGAGGTCATCGTCGTCTGAAACCTTTACAAGATGACGATTTTTCCCTGAATGAACTTTCCATGGTAGCCAGCTTTTTTGACAATTTCTTCTTTGTACTTAATATGCTAGGTATTGTGATTGGAATTTTTGCCATCCTAGTTGGGGCGGTGAGTGTCTCGAACATCATGTTTGTTTCCGTCAAAGAGCGAACTAACATCATTGGTGTGAAGAAGGCTTTAGGTGCCAAGAGTTACATGGTGCTGATGGAGTTCTTGATCGAGGCCATCATATTGTGTCTCCTCGGCGGAGCTATTGGTTTGGTTTTTGTTTATTCCATTATGGAGATTCTAACCAATGTAATTGGATTTAATTTATATATTGATTTTGGAAATATATTCTTAGGTGTTGGTATCTCGGTTTTTATCGGTGTCTTCTCTGGTTTTATTCCTGCTTTGCAAGCCGCCAGAATGGATCCTGTAAATGCCATGCGCCAGCAGTAAGGACTTTTGTGACCAAAATTCGCTTACCCGCAGAAACCTTCCAGACGCTAGCGAAGACCTACCTTTCGCTAAATTTAACAGGCCTGTGCTGAAAAATCTAGAGCGATCTTAGCTTGCAAACCAAATCAAAGCACTAACTTTGAAACCGTTTTAAAAATCCAGTGTACGTTAAGTGCACTGGATATGTAATTTTCAGAAAATCGCCAACAGTATATTTGTATACCTCAAAGACAAAAATGTAGTCTATCCCTAGTTATTATCCGACCGGCGATTAATAGCAACTCCAGGTAAACGAGAAATAACCGGTGACTACCCAGATTCATTCTACTCTTTTCTTCCGGCTTATTTGACACGTGCCCGGAGGTTTCAATTTTCCACGAAAAGGCCTTGAATACGTTTTACAACGACGATGATCTAATTTATTAAATGGTTAATTTTTGCAATTGTATTGCTAAATGAATTAGCCAGGATTTTAATTTTCCGCGCCAAATTTTACTAATTTTGCGCAGCTTTAAATCATATCCCATGACTGTAATTCGATTACTACCGATTTTACTATTGTTCCCGTTTGCCCTTAAGGCACAGCAGCTTTCCCTTTTCACGCAATACCGAGAGAATGCCAGTATCATTAATCCTGCGGCTATGGAGGCGGATTTCCTGGCTTATGGTCACAATTTGAGTTTTGGAGCCTCCTACCGATCGCAGTGGGTGGGGATTCCTAATGGCCCTAGAACACAGACTGTACGCGTAAATTACATCAATACAGATTGGACTGGCGTAACACTTACTGCAGGCGCGCATTTGTTCAATGACCAGACCGGCCCTACTGGTTTTACCGGGATGTACGGAAAGATTGGGGGAGTGATTGGCAGCGATCCGGAGTATAGTGGCTTAGCATTTGCCCTGTCAGCTGGTATTGTTCAATACCGAATTGATGCTGATAAGATCAAGTTGAGAGATCCAGGTGATGCGATTGGAAGCCAAGATCAAAATCAGATCTATCCGGACGTTGGGCTTGGGGTTTTCTTCTACTCTTCTACCAATGATGGCGATTATTTCTACACTGGCGTTTCGGTACCACAGGTGTTCGGTCTTAACCTGAGTTTTCAGGATGAGCTCGGAAATTTTGAGGTACAGCGGGTCCAGCACTTTTATGGCCAACTTGGTTTTTATAAATTCCTGAATGATGATAGTTTCCTGGAACCTTCACTTTGGTTGAAGTATACACCAGGAGCTCCTATCAATGCAGATTTTAATCTGCGCTATCAATTGCCAACTGCATTGTGGATCGGTGCCGGTGGTTCTACGGCAAGGGCTATACACCTGGAGACAGGGGTAACCTTGGGGGAGAATGCTGGTTTTGATAATACCATCCGCTTTGGATATGGCTTCGACTACTCTTTTACTTCAGGAGGCCCATATTTTGGTTCTACTCACGAAATCAATTTGACCTTTTCGTTTGATAACTAGTGATGGAACCAAAGCAAATTTGTTTCATTTTGACTACTAAATGAAGGATATCCTCATGTGAGGAGGATTCCCCTGTTTTGTATTTTAACCTTAAGAAGAATTAATATCATATCCCATGAATGCACAGCTTTCTAAGCCAAGGATTAAGGGTTTTATGCGAAGAGCCATCATGGTCTTCGTGGCAGGTCTGGGGCTTCATCTATGTGCAATCGCACAGCCTACGATGACTTTTCAGATGCCTGCTGGTGATGCACCCTGTGAAGGAGAGACCTTCTGTATGGATGTCACCGTACGGGATTTCACGGATATTTTAACCTCCGAGTTTTTGATCGAATGGGATTCATCCGTATTGCAGTTCCAGGAAATTACGAACATCAATGCCAACATAACTTCGTTGGATCTTACGGATTTCGATATCACGCGAGCAGTGAATGGAGAGATCGCTGTAGCGTGGGATGATGAGGCCCCCAATTGTGGAACTCAAAATGCCAGCGGTATTACATTGCCCGATGGAGAACGACTTTTCCAAGTTTGTTTCACCGTCTTGGGGCAATATGGGCAGGGTAGTACGATATCAATCCCAGATACCCCCACACCACAGGTACTAAGGGTAAATACGGGTTGTGCTAATATCGGTCTGTTTCATGAACCTGCCTTGTTCTCGTCTTGTGTGCGGCCACTGACCATTACGGCTTCCAAGGAGACGGGTAATACGGATGATTTAGTCTGTGTAGACTTTACAGTGGATGGGTTCGATGGATTACGGAGTGCTCAGTTCTCGGTGAATTGGGATCAGACCTTACTAGAGTTGGTAAATGTTATTCCTGGAGATGATATAGAGAATTTATCGCAAGGTAACTTCGGTACCACGAACCCAGGCGCCTTGAGTGTGTCCTGGTCTTTCTTGATTCCGAACGAACCAGGCTTCACCGCGCCAGATGGAACGCTCTTCTTCCAAGCCTGTTTTAGGGTGTTAGCAAATTGTGATGAGACGGCGGAAATCGTTTTCTCAGAAACACCCACTCCTTTTGAATTTACCAATGATGATCAAGAAGGCTTTTCCTTATTCTTTGATCTAACCGCAGGAGAAGTGGCCACTGGAGATTGTGACCCGACTGGCTTACAGATTATAGCCAATTGTGGAGGAGAAGTCAATATCACAGATCAATTTTGCGTATCGGTAACGGCTGGAGATAACTTCCAAAACGTGACGGAAATGGCTTTCCTCATGGAATGGAATCCAAATATCGTTGCCTATACTGGAATCAATACTACGGTTGGTGGCTTGACCACCAATGATTTTAATGAACAAAACGTGGCCAACGGAATCTTGGGTGTTGATTGGGACGTAGCTCCTTTACCGCCTCAGAACGTAGCTAGTGGTAGTGAGTTATTTGAGGTTTGTTTTGAGGTAGTTGGACTTGGAGGTAATAGCCCATTCAAAATCAGTGAGCCTTGGATTGGGCGAGTGAACGGAAGTTCAATTGGGATCAACCCAAGCAACTGCGAGATTCAGGTGGCTCAACCTCCTGGAGTGGTAATGGATCTGATGGATGCTTCTGCTCCTCCTTTCCAGCAGGCTGGCGATGACCAGGCTTGTGTAGAAGTAGTGGTGTCGAACTTCAATGACATCTTAGCCTATCAATTCTCTTTAAGTTGGGATTTCAATGTGATGCGGTTTGGAGAGATACGAAATATTGTCTACCCAGAGCCTACAGCAGATGACTTTGGAGGCTTTGCTGGTGTGGAATCTGGAACCCTCTTTTTCGACTGGGAACCTTCCCAAGCCTACTCTTTACCCGATGGTACCGCACTGTTTGAGGTTTGCTTTGAGATGATAGGTGATCCGGGGGAATGTGATAATTTGCAAGTGGTTGAGTTACCCTTAGTCTCCGAAGCGATTAGCTCCACTTCTAACGGTGAGGATATCGGAATTTCCGCAAATGGAGCTGAAGTATGTACTCTATTTCCTGAAGGATTTGGGGTTGTTTTTGATCAGGTAGAGGGAGATCGAACAGATACTACCTGCGTGAATATGAAAGTAGTCTCTTTTACAGACATTACTTCTTCCAACTTCAATATTACTTGGGATCCCACTTCCCTGGAATTTGTGGAATTCAATAACCCTGGTACCTTGACGGGCTTAGTGGATGGTAATATCACAGATGACTCCGACGTTGGTTTACTCAACGTCAACTGGAATTCCGGTGGAGCTGGAGTGACCTTGGCTGATAGTACGGTGGTACTTGAATTATGCTTTGCACTGATTGGGGAGGCCAATGATTGTTATCCAGTTGGTATAGTGGAAGACCCTCCACCACCAGTGACCACGGTAAATGGTAACGGAAGCATGATCGTCACTAGTGGAGAAGTTTGCATCAATGATAAATTCATCATTATTGATACCCTCATCACCCCAGCTAGCTGTCCAAACTCCAGCGACGGCTCTGTTTTGCTCGTGGTTGAAGGGGGACAAGGTTTTGTAGGAACCACTTGGTTAACCTCACCACAACAATTTACGCCGCTAGAGGCCGTAAACTTACCTCCTGGACCCGTAACTTTCCGCTTATTTGATCAAGCCAATCCTGCTCTCATCCAGGAGTTTACTATTGAAATACCGGTAGCTGGTGAACTACCAGTAGCTAATGCTGGTGATGATCAATTGCTAAATTGTCAAACGAATCTGGCCTTATTAAGTGGAAGTGGTTCTGATCCAGCCACACACACTTATCGCTGGTTCCAGCTATCCAATGGACTAAAAGTTAATATCCCAGGCGGAGATGTGCAGCAGTTTTTTGCTAGTAGCATAGGTACCTATGTATTAGATGTTAGTAACGAAGCTGGTTGTGTGGTTTCGGATACAGTGTCGGTACTTTCTCCAAGTTTCCCAGCTGCTGACGCGGGTCAGGATGGGGTGTTCAATTGTTTAGCCGAAACGGTTTCTGTAGGAGGTAATGGTTCTGCAGTAGGTGACACCATTGCTTATTTATGGGAGCCACTGGATTCTGGCTTAGTCGTGCAAGGAGAGGAAACCCTCGCCATTGCATCGGTAGCAGGACCAGGGTCTTACATGTTAACGGTTTCTAATACAGAAACTGGCTGTTCTTCTACCGATACCGTACAAATTACTGATGAAAGAATATTCCCCGTAGCGCGGGTAGTCCCAGAAGAAATTGAGTTGCCATGCGATGGTACTACAGTTACCCTGGATGGTTCTGCTTCAGTGTTCGATAATGATAACGCGGGATTAAACGTGACTTATCGTTGGGAGGCAGGAGGACAAGTGCAGTCCACGGGCTTGACTCTAGAGACCAACCAACTGGGTACCTATACTTTGATAGCTACTGAAACGGATGGTGGATGCGAAACTTCGGCCATTGGCGTTGTTGTTCCGAACTCCGATGCTCCTGATGTGACTGTGGCGGACGCAGGGACGCTGACCTGCGCAGTCGATACGATCACTTTGAATGCTGCCATCGGTCCCGATGATATTAACTTCACCTTTCAATGGACAGCCTTGGACGGCGGACAGATCGTTGCTGGAACGGAGGTTGGACTTACACCTCAGGTAGTGCAACCAGGACGATTTGTGTTGACGGCCACTAATACACTAAACAGCTGTACCGCAAATGATACTGCTTTTGTCCTGATTGACACAATTCCACCACTAGCCGAGGCTGGCCCTGGATTTACCTTAGATTGTGAAAACAATCTATTCACTTTAGATGGTACAGGCTCCACTACGGGAGATACAATTGCTTACAATTGGTACTTCCCAGACCTAGAAACTAGCATTGCAACGGATACATTGATGGTTGAAATTGGGCAAGCAGGAACCTATTATCTAGAAGTAAGCAATACCATAAATGGATGTAGTGCGATTGATTCCGTGGAGATTGAGGTAGAGGGAATCCCGCCTACACCTATTCTAACACCTGAACAATTCCTCACCTGTGAAACAACTGTTCTTACTGTAGAAGCTACTGTAGATCCTCCAGGCGCCTATGATATTGCCTGGTCGATCATCAGTACTGAAGGTAATATTATTGGACCAACTACTGCTACCTTGGCCATCGATGTAGATCAACCAGGTACCTATCAGATTCAATTGACGGATCAGATGACAGGTTGTACTAGCCAAAATGAAGTATTTGTATTGTTCGATGTAGATGAGCCTACCGCAGAGGCAGGGCTGGCTCAAACCATTACCTGTGCTGCACCCAGCGTGACGCTGAATGGAGATGGTTCTTCTGTAGGCGAGCCTTTTACTTATCAATGGGCTACAGTCACGGGGCGAAGCGATACCTTGTTGGCAGAAGCAAATACGCCAGGAACTTATTTGCTCACTGTTACAAATACGAGAAATGGTTGTACAGCGGTAGATAGCGTTACGGTTGACATTGATACCATTGCACCGGTCGTAAATATTGCCATGCCGGAATTGATCAATTGTGATCGTTCCTGTGTCACCCTGGATGCTTCTGGAACTATGCCAAATCTTAGTCTCACTACGATGTGGACTGGCCCTGACGGAAGCAATCCAAACCCTGCTGACGGCTTGCAAACTGAGGTGTGTGCGCCAGGTATGTATGAGATTATGGTTACTAGTAATGGCAATGGCTGTTCCTCTACCGGAACAGTTGAAGTTATTGCGGATCAGACTTCTCCCGAAATCCAGTTCACTCAACCTGCACCATTTAGTTGTTTGGTAGAGTCGATGCCTGTGGATGCATCCGCAACCGGTAACGCTGCGGATTTCCGGAGCATTAGTTGGGTAAGCTTGAATCCAGACAACACTGTGACTCCTCCAGCAGGACAGTTGAACGTAGATGTAACCGGACCTGGAGACTATGAATTGACGGTAGTGCTTAACAGTACTGGATGTCCCTCTACGCAGATCATCAATGTACCAGCAGACAATGCGGCACCCGTTGCCAACGCTGGGGCCGACTTTAGCCTAGAATGCGGAGAAACGAGCAGCCTTGATGGTAATGCCTCCTCGACTGGTGCTAATTTCTCCTACAGTTGGACTACGATGGAAGGTTCCGTTTCGCCAACACCTGCCACCAGCATAGAGCCAATGATCAGTGGTGAGGGAGTATTCCAATTGTTGGTTACCAATAACGATAATGGATGTACAGCAACGGATGAAGTTACGGTAACCCTACAATTGCCTGAGGCAGCTTCGGCTGGCAACCCGCAATCAATCTGTAATACAGAAGCTAACTTAACAGCTAATCTGCCGGCAGGTACAACGGGACTTTGGACCAACCTATCCGTTGGAAACTTAAGTGCCACCGATCAAGCTACGGTAACTGCTACAGGATTGGCAGATGGCCAGAACCAATTCATCTGGACCTTATCTGCGCCAGGAACCTGTACTAACTACAGTGCTGATACGGTAACGATCACTGTCGAAACTGCTCCAATGGCAAACAACGATGTCTTGGAGATTGGCAAGGAATCTAGAACTGAGAGTATTAACCTTCGGGCCAATGACAACCTAACCTTCGTGTCGGGATACACCGTAACTTTATTGAATGATCCTGAGCTTGGAGTAGTGGAAAGCATTACCCCAGAAGGTGATCTCACTTTCAGAGCTTTTACAGGGGCTGCGGGCGAAACGACCATCGAATATGAGATTTGTAATACCCTCTGTCCAGATAAATGTGATACGGGCTTGCTAACTATCTTTATCGAATTTGACAAGGAGCCAGAAGTTGCCAATACGATTACGCCAAATGGAGATGGTCTGAATGATGCCTTTGTCTTTGATAAGCTATTGTTTGGTAAGCCGGATCAATTTCCTGACAATGAGTTGATCATATTCAACCGTTGGGGAGATATAGTCTATAGAGCCAAACCTTACCTAAATGACTGGCAAGGACAGAATGATTCGGGACAAGATCTACCACATGGAACTTATTACTATATTTTACGATTAGATATTGCCAATGGTGATATCATACGAGGTGATATCACCATAGTCAAATAATTGAGAAATTTCTAGAAATATATTGGCCCCGACCTGCTTAGGATCGGGGCTTTTTATTTTGTAGTATCGCTTATACTCAGAAAAACTAAGGATCAATAGTCCAATTGAGAAACTCGATAGCGTCTCTTAATTCCGGCTGTCTTTCCATAGGAAATCCCTTCTACTATTTTCTGCAAGTGTTCGAAAGATTTTATAAATATGATATTTCCACCTATTTTAGGTGGTGAAAGCCTATATCCTCTCACTGACTGTACTAAACTTTAGACAACTTCAAGACCTTGATCTAAATCGATATCATTGGACTACGAGTTTTGGTGGAGTAAAATTCAGCATGGCAATCAAGATGCCTTTAATGACTTGTTTCGAGCTTTATACCCGGAACTCAAGGCCTATGGTATGAAGATAGCTCCGCGCGAAGACTTGGTACAAGACGCTATCCAGAAGCTCTTTGTCAAGCTTTGGAAACGGAAAGATACGCTCGGTCAAGTAAAATCCGTCAAGAGCTATATTCTTAAGGGGTATCGTCGTACGCTTATAGATTTGCTAGCAGCTGAACAGAGGAGGGCAAGACTAACTAGTCCGGGAGAGCAAGCCTTTCATCTCTCCCCCGAAGACCTCAAAATTTATCATCAAGAACAAGAGCAGCAAGCTCGCCAGCTGAGCACGCTATTAAGTCAGTTACCGGAGAAACAGCGTGAGATTATATACCTCCGGTTTTACAACCAACTTTCCTTCCAAGAGATCGCTGATATACTCGATATTAATTATCAAACAGCGCGTAATTACGGCTCCAAGGCTATCCGCTACCTATCTGAACATTGGAAGCCCGATTAGGGGAGAATTTAACTATGTGGTGACGAGTAATGCGACTTATACCCTGTTGTAAATCCTACCTTTTCTCTGTTTTTAGCGGGAAATCAAAAAAAAGATTAAAAAAACTGAGTACAAAATTGGATGCGGCCTGTCTTGTTTCAAAATGGCGGCAATACTGCCTTTGAAATCATAAGAAAAGTAGCTGTTCGGTATGGCAAGTGAGCAATTTGAAACAATAGAAGAACTGGTAAATAACTCGAAGTTTATCCAATGGGTTAAGGAAGGAAAGCACGAGCTTTTTTGGGAAAAATGGCGAAGAGATTATCCGGAGAAGGAGGATATGCTAGCTCGGGCTCGATTATATCTGGAGCAATTATCCTTTCAACAGCCAGCAGTGGAGCAGGAAGAAATTGAAGAAGCCCTGGCAGGCGTTTGGAATAGTATTGGTCAAGCGGAAGCCACCGTAGTAGAAATTAATCCAAGGCCTACTGGTCGCAGGGTGTTTTTACGGTATCCTTGGCGAATTGCAGTGGCCATACTGTTTTTATTGGGCACATCTTGGGCAGCTTGGGAGTTTCTGTCTTCTCCATATGAGGTGTACAGAACGGCTTATGGTGAAATAGAGGAAATTACTTTGCCAGATGGTTCCTCGGTCGTTTTACAGGCCAATTCAACTTTGAAGGTTGCTAAAGGATGGGAAGAGGCAGACAGCCGTTTGACCCACCTAGAAGGCGAGGCCTTTTTTAAGGTAGATAAAAGCCAAGGAGATTTTCCAGTAAAATTTGTGGTAGCCACTGATCAATACAAAGTAGAGGTACTGGGTACACAATTTAATGTCCTGAATCGGCCGGCTGAACAGCGAGTTGTTTTGGTCGAAGGTAAAATCCAACTTCGATTAGAGCAGGAAGAACTAGTAATGGCACCAAATGAAATGGTACAGCTCTCCTCGACATCAAGGAAGTATGAAAAATCTAAAGTTCAAACAGCTGAACACATCGCCTGGGCCCAAAGCAAATTACTCTTGAACAACACTCCACTGATAGAAATGGCCCGCATACTGCGGGATAACTACGGGTTTGAGATGCGCTTTTCTGAAGGCGTTGATCAAAGCCAAAAAAGAACCTCTGTAGGCCTCATCCCCATCCAATCTCCAAATGAACTAATGGATTATATCGCGGCTATCTATGAGGTCCAACTCAAAAAAGAGGGCCAAGTTATCTATTGCAGCAAGATGAATTGACCTAGTACTCAGACCACGAGAATGGTCTGTAGGACTGCCAAATAATTAGATTTTGTTCAAATCAAAACAGGAACATAAGGCTTGTTTGGGGTGCTCACTGCGAGTGGTTCTCTCGTTGATTGCCTTGCTGGCTATCATTCCCTACGCCTCGGGACAAAAGAGTGCGAAGGTGAATTTTGCCAAGCATGAATCGACAGATGGAGAAATGGCCCTCTTAGATCTGCTGGAAATGTTACAGCAGCAAGAAGGCTATGTCTTCATCTTTGACGAACAAATCGTTAAGGAACAAACACTTTCTTTGGCGGGGGAGGCCAAGCAAAGATTTGCTAAATTTTTGTTGGAAGAGATCTCTCGGCAAACCAATTTGCAGTTTAAGCCCATCAAGGACAAAACGTTTCTGATTAAGCGAATAAAGCGGGAAAAGGTTTGGTTATCTGGCTACTGCAAAGACCGCTTTGGTAAACCATTAGAGGGAGCCAATATCTCGATCATCGGTCAGCAGTGTGGGGTGATTAGCGATGAGGAAGGATACTTTAGAATTGAGGTAGATCGAGGGGATCATGAGTTGGTTGCCAGTTTTGTCGGTTACGAAACGCTACGAAGCCCATTGGAAATCGATGGTTTTGCCGACAAACAGCTCAGCTTACATTTTGATCAATTTTTGCAGCTACAGGAGGTCTTAGTAGTAGGTCACCGATTTGCCCCATCCTCCATCCAGGAACTTTCTGCTCCCGTAGATATCGTAGAAGAGGAACAGATAGAACAGAGTCTGGAATCTGATCTTAGCCAGCTTTTACAATATGAGGCACCCTCTTTTCACTCCACCCACCAGACGGTTAGTGATGGCACCGACCATGTCGATCCCATTTCCTTGAAAGGCTTAGGGCCAGATCAAGTACTGGTGCTGGTCAATGGGAAACGTAGACATGCCTCGGCTTTAGTGAATGTCAATGGGACAGTGGGGAGGGGAAGTGTTGGGATAGATTTGAATGCTATTCCCTTGGATGCAGTGCGGAAAGTGGAAATCCTCAAGGACGGAGCAGCTGCATTGTATGGTTCTGATGCTATCGCCGGGGTCATTAATCTTCAATTAAAAGAGGGGGTCAACCAAGGCTTTGTCAAGCTTCAGCAGGGAATGACGGAGCGGGGAGATGGCCAAGTCTTAAGTTTGGGCGCACATTATGGCTTTAAGGCCGGCAAAGATGGACATGTTAACCTCACTTTCTATGCCAAGAATAGAGGTGCGGTTAATCGATCAGGGGCCTATCAGGGGCCAATTTTTGGGGATGAAAGAGATGAGGATGCAGCATCCCGAGAACGCTTTTTTGACCAGCTTGATTTAGGAGGTAATCGAGTCATGCAGGCAGGTAGTTCAGCTATCTTTAATAGTGGGGTAATGGTGAATACCAGCCTGCCCATCCATGATCAGTTGGAGTTTTATACACACGGAAACTTCAATCTTCGAGATGGGAGGGCAACAGGTTTCTATCGCTTCCCTTATCAGACCAGTAAGCAATCCGGTCTTTATCCTTTGGGCTTCTTACCAGAGATACATACAAGTATTCATGATGTCTCTATGGTAAACGGAGTTAGGGGAGAGGTTAATGGCTGGGCCTTTGACTTCAGTAATAATTGGGGACAGAATACCTTTGACTTTCAGGTTGAAAACTCGAATAATGCTTCCTTAGGATTGCAGTCTCCTACTTCAGCCTATGCAGGAGGGTTCTCCTACCTGCATAACCTTTTAGGGTTGGATGTGACCAAGAAGTCATTATGGAATCAACCGATTCATGTTGCCTTTGGGACGGAGTTTAGATTCGAAAGATACTGGCAGCGAGAGGGAATGGAGGTATCCTGGCAAGACTATGGGTTTCAACAGACGGGTGCAGCGCCAAAGGAAGGGGGCTTCCAGGTGTTTCCGGGCTTTAGGCCGGAGAATGCCAACCGCAAATTTCGTAATAATATCGGTTTCTATGGAGATCTGGAGTTTGAATTGTCTAGCAGGATGAGCCTTGGGCTGGCAGGCAGATTGGAAGATTACACAGACTTCGGAAGTAACTTCAACTGGAAGCTAGCATACCGATATCGCCTCGGCACAAACCTGAGTCTTCGTTCCAGCTATAATACTGGATTCCGCGCACCCTCTCTCCAGCAAATTGGCTTTAGCAGCTATAGTCTTCAATTCCTTCCAGTTGGTGGAGAGTTGTTGGCTACCTCAGTAGCTCATCCTCATCATGACAATGCGATCATCAAGCGCCTAGCAATACCTGCGCTTCAGCCTGAACGGTCTCGCAACTTCAATGTAGGATTGGCAGGCAGCACCCGTCGGTACTGGATGTTTTCTGTAGATGCCTATCAGATCAATATCGCAGATCGGATTGTATTGACCGGCCAAATTGAACCCATGGCACAGGATAGGATTCAAGAGGTCTTAGCTAGCTCTGGGGTCGATCGAGTTCAATTTTTCACCAATGCGATAAATACAAGGACTCTCGGCTTGGATGCGAAAATCCGTTATCGACGACAATGGAAATCCAGTCAGATTGAATTAATGGCCGGATTTAACATGAACAAAACCCAGGTAAGGGCCCAAGAACTCCCTTCGCCCTATCTAGAGGAATACCAGTCTATCCTTTTCAATCGAGAAGAAGTCGCTCGTCTGGAGAGGGGGCAACCTAGTAGTAAACTCATTCTAGTGACTAGCCTGAAGAAAAAGAGATGGGGTACTTCGGTCCGATTCACTCGCTTTGGTAGTGTTAGTTACCTGCATCCCATGGATGATAACCCAGCGAATTGGATCAGGAATCAATATACCAATCAGCTGGAAACCCGGGATCAATTGTTTGCGGCGAAGTGGCTTTGCGATGTAGATGTAAGCTGGAAACTTAATTCGTTGTTTCAACTGAGTTTAGGCATTTCCAATGCATTGGATGTATATCCCGATCGCCATCACCATTATGCCAATACACATCACGGAGTGTTGACGTACAGTCGCAGGGTACAGCAATTTGGAGTTGGAGGTAGACGATGGCTGGTCAAGGCACACTATAACATTAATCATTCATCAAATATATCAAAGAAGCAGTAAAGTGAACACCTCTTTTACACTACCAACAGCGGGCTTGAAACCCTCCGCTACCCTGGCCATCAATGAGCAATGTAATCGTTTATTGGCCGACGGGAAAGATGTGATAAAATTAGGCTTTGGGCAATCACCGTTTCCGGTGCCAACTTCTGTGGTAAAGGCGCTGAGTGAGAATGCTCATCAGAAGGATTACCTACCGGTTAAAGGACTTTATGCCCTTCGGGAGGCCGTGGCGGCCTATTATCGTCGTCAATATGAGTTATCCTGTGCACCCGAGCAAGTCTTGATTGGACCAGGCTCAAAGGAACTACTCTTTTTGATCCAGCTCATTTATGATGGGGATTTAATTTTACCTCAACCTAGCTGGGTGTCCTATGCTCCACAAGCTCAATTGGCCTCAAAGCGACATCACTGGTTACCAACCTACCAGGAGGATGGTTATCTCCTGAATCCGGAAACATTGAGGGCACATTGCGTCCGATACAGTAGTCGAAAGCAGATTCTCCTATTGAATTTTCCTTCGAATCCAACAGGAAGCTCTTTTGATGAATCGCAATTAGGTGCACTGGCGGAAGTCGCCAAAGCTCATGAGGTGCTAGTCATTTCTGATGAAATTTACGGAGATACACACCACCATGGCCAACACCAAACCATAGCCAAGTTTTATCCGGAGGGCACAGTCATTAGTAGTGGACTTAGTAAATGGTGTGGAGCTGGAGGTTGGAGACTTGGAACCTTTTTGTTCCCCGCTTCTCTCCGCGCGTTATTGGATCAGATGGCTGTGGTAGCGAGCGAAACCTTTACTAGTACTTCTGCTCCCATACAATATGCTGCTATCAAGGCCTTCGAAGGCGGACCGGAAATAGCCCAATATCTACAACATTCAAGAGCAGTTTTAGGGAGAGTGGGGAATAAGGTTCATGGGATGCTGAAAGAGAAGAACATAAACTGCCCTGAACCAGTTGGTGGTTTCTATCTCATGCCAGATTTTTCAGCCTACCAATCCCATCTTAACCAACGCGGCATATACACTAGTTCGGAATTGTGTACGACTCTCTTAGAGGAAACGGGAGTAGCGCTACTACCACTAAGTGATTTTGGTATGCCTAGTGATTTTCTTGGAGCGCGTCTGTCTTATGTGGATTTTGATGGTGGATTAGCACTCCAAAAAATAGCGGAGGATCCTTCGGCTAATGCGGAAGAACTAGCACCAAAGGTAGTGCAAGGGATCCAGCGCTTAACTAATTGGCTTATGTCCAGGTAAAAAAAACGGCAGCCCTTCCCCGTAGCAAGTGAATGACTGCCAATACAAATACATTATTCAATAAAATTAGACAACGTATGAAAGACAATTATGCAACTAGTTGGAGATTATGGCTATTTCTGGCCATTTTCTCAATTTCAAGCTCACTTGTCGGGCAAACAGGTACCATAAGTGGAAAAATCACCGAAGGAGATGAACCACTAATTGGTGCCACAGTAGTTGTGGTCGGAACTTCAATTGGTACTACCACTGATCTAGATGGCAATTACAGCATCTCAGTAGACGCAGGAACGTATGTGCTAGAAGCATCTTACATCGGATTTTCAGCGCAGACTCGTTCGGTGACTGTCACTGCTGGAGAAACCCTCACCGCAGATTTCGGCTTGGTACAAGGAATCTTGGTGGATGAAGTGGTGGTTACCGGAACGAGAGCGTCCAATCGGACCAATACGGATGCACCGGTTCCCATCGATGTGATCAACGTGGAAAAATTGTCGGCGGCAGCTCCACAGTCTAGCCTTAACTCCTTACTCCACAATACAACTCCTTCTTTTTCTTCCAACACACAGACCATATCCGACGGTACGGACCATATTGATCCAGCTGCCTTGCGAGGACTGGGACCTGACCAGGTATTGGTATTGATGAATGGAAAACGACGACATACCTCTTCTTTAGTGAATGTGAATGGAACTTTCGGTCGGGGTAGTGTTGGTACTGATTTGAATTCTATCCCAACTTCTGCCGTATCAGCGATTGAGGTGTTGAGAGATGGAGCCGCAGCGCAATATGGTTCGGATGCCATTGCCGGTGTGATCAATATCCGTTTAAGAGAGTCTATCAATAAATTGACTTTTAATCTTACAACCGGAGGGAATTTTACCAACAAAATCGGCCCATTTGAGGGAGAAACTAGAAATGTAGATGGTGAGGTTGTGAATCTTGGGATCAACTATGGTCTACCTGTAGGGCAGCAAGGTGGATTTATCAATTTCACAGGTGAATTTGGATATAAGGGCTCTACCAACAGAATGCTCGAATTCACCGGAGGTATCTTTAATGCTTATAATGCCGTGGAGAGAGAAGCCTTGGCTGCGGGAGCCGACGTAGCCAACCTAAGTATGGAAGAGGTGCAGAATTTTGCGCAGAAAGTAGGGCACTTCTCTAATGACTTTAAGTCGGACGTAGCCAATGCTGCTGATCTAGGAGCGTTACAAGGTTTATTAGGAGCCGACGCCACCGATGGGGAATTGGCAGCGCGGGGCCTGCAGAGAAGCGACTTCAATATGCGAGTCGGACAGTCTCGTTTGCGGGAAGGTAAGTTCTTCGCAAACATGATGCTTCCCTTGGGAGATAATTTAGAGTTCTACAGCTTTGGTGGTATTGGATACAGAGATGGGGAAAGTGGATGCTTCTATCGCTTACCAGGTCAAAACCGTACCACTACTGCCATCTATCCGAACGGTACAGTTCCACGAATCAATTCTAATATTACCGATCAGTCGATCTCTACTGGAATTAGAGGTATGATCGGTAATTGGAACATAGACCTGAGTAATACCTATGGTCAGAACCAGTTCTTGTTCTACATGACCAATACCCATAATGCCACTTTAGGGGCAGGTTCTCCAACCGAATTTAATGCGGGTGGTCACTCTTTTACGCAAAACACCGGCAACTTTGATGTTTCACAGTACTTCGACGACGTAAGTGGGATCAAAGGTGTGAACATTGCCTTTGGTGCAGAGTATCGTTTTGAGAACTATAAGGTAATCCCCGGTACGGAATTGTCTTATGGCAATTATGACGTAAATGGAGAATTGGTGATGCCAACTACTCCAAATGACCTGTTGACTACTGATTTTCTAGGACGGGCAAGACCATCTGGTGCGCAGTGCTTCGCTGGCTTCCTGCCCAGTAACGATGTAGATGCTAACCGCTCTAGCGTGGCGGGTTATTTTGACGCAGAATTTGATATTACAGATGAATTCTTAATCAGTGGTGCGTTGCGCTACGAGAATTACTCTGACTTTGGCTCCACTTTCAACTATAAACTAGCTACTAGATATAAAGTAAGTCCAAATTTCAACTTACGAGCAGCAGCAAGTACAGGCTTCCGTGCACCCTCTTTACACCAAATTCTCTTTAGCCGAACCTCTACAATCTTTGTTACCGAAAATGGGGTAACTTCGGCACAAGAAGTTGGGGTATTCAACAACAATTCTCGCCCGGCTAGATTGTTGGGCATCCCACAATTGAAGGAAGAAACCTCCAACAACTTTAGCCTAGGATTCACTACGAAAATACCAAATGCCGGTCTTCGTCTGACAGTAGATGCTTATCAGGTGAATATTGATGATCGGGTAGTATTGACGGGGCAATTCCAACCTGGTGATGATCCCGAGCTACAAATTCTTTTTAGTCAAGCTCAAGCCACCAGAGCTGCTTTCTTCGCTAATGCCATTGATACTAGATCTCGCGGAATCGATATCGTGATTTCTCATAGAAGTCGCGCTGGAAAGGGAATTTTATCCAATGATTTAGCAGCAACCATCTCCAAGAATGAGCAGGTGGGAGACATCAAGGCATCTGATCTACTGGAGCGCAAAGGGCTGGTAGATACTTATTTTGATGAAACCTCGAGAATTTTTCTAGAAGAGGCTGTTCCAAGAACCAAAGTCACCTTGAGTCACACCTTTACCGTTGGAGATTTCAGCGCTTATTTACGAAATACTTACTTCGGTGAAACGACGGAAGCGGCTAATGCTTGTGGCTTGAATGGAGATCCTACTTTAGACTGTATCAATGCAGGTAAAGTGATAACGGACTTAAGTTTTGGCTATCAGTTTGCCCCCAACCTGAGTTTGAATATAGGGGCCAATAACTTACTTGATGTCTATCCAGATGAAACGGATGCGGCCTTCAGATCCAGTGGCCGATTTGTATACTCTCGCCGGTCCCCACAGTTTAGCTATGGCGGCCGACACCTATTTGCCAGATTAATCTTTTCTCTTCAATAACTAGCTTGAGAAGCTACCTAAAGTAGTATTCGTAAAACCAGGAGGTATTCTCGTATTGTCGGGAATACCTCTTTTGTTTAGATGCCGCTTTTGTGATCCTAAATTTTTATTCTACCTTTGTTGAACACTTGAGAATAGCAACATACTACACAACACCTTTGTAATCTCCATTCTAGTCTTTATTCTAAGACTTGTATTTGATGACCTTCCGCTATATAGGGCACCCATTCAGTACTATTTTTGAATTGAACCTCAATTGACTTTTATGAAGCTGCGCTTTGCTCTATTCATGACTCTGCTCATTTCTATTGCATTGAGAGGGCAGGTTAGTGTAACGTTGACGGTTAATGATGCCATCACTAGCACCACCTGTACCGACGGATTTTTAGGGGGAGCCCCAGATATATTGTGGGCTGTGAATGTGCAAAATGAGGGTTGGCTAAATTACCCAGCACAGGGGGATTGCTTCACTGCTCTTCCCAATCTGCAATATGAACAAGCCTATGATTGTCCCAACGACGTTCCAAATGAACTGGAGGTTTGTTTTAAGGTTTTCGAAAATGATGGACTTGTACTTCCTCCCTTGTCTTGTGAGATTACAGAAACTTGCTCGGAGACCATCTGCCAAAATATCTTGCTACCCACCTTTGGAAATACTCGATCCGATTCCTTAGTACTTGGAGGTAACCTGGAATCGACCGGAACAATGTATTACGATGTAAGTGTAGACGGTGTGAATAATGACCGCATTTGTAATGCTGTTTCACTAGGCACTTTGGCTGGTGTGCAGATTATTGGGGATAAGGACAATATTGGCTTCAACAATATTTGTGGTACTAACACAGGCGATCCCAATCCTGCCTTTGATGGGAGTATCAGCAATACCTTCAGTAATGATAAAGGTGTTTGGTTTACCTTCAATTCAGGAGATGATCCTAGCGGCCTGATTGCCGTGAATGCAGTTTCAGATCCCTTAAATGTGGGCGATCCGATGGTACTGCAAATCGCCATTTATTCTACGACTAGTAATACTTGTACGGGATTTCCCCGCTTGCGATCCGTAGCAATCGAGCAAAACATGAGCGGAAGTGTTCAGACCTTATTAGAGTGTCCAGCCGCGAACACCAATTACTACATTCTAGTGGATGGAGATGCAGGTAGTACGGAGACCTTATTTGGGCATTTTGGACTAGAGGTGGAGAATGTCGATGTCAGGGAGGCAGCCAACCGAGTCTGCGATGCAGATCATTTGGGTACCATCCCCGAAGGAGGGCAATTAAGCAGTGGTACTTACTCGAATTTTTGTGCCAACCGAATTGGAGATCCCAATGTAAGTGGTTTTAGCATTGAAAGATCGGTTTGGTTCAGCTTTGTAGCGCCATCTTCAGGACATGTTACTGTTGCAGGTCTTTCAGATGATACCTATAAAGGGCTGGATGTGCAATTAGCCCTATTCGAATCTACCGGTACCGACTGTACTGGGCCCTTGCGCGAAGTAGGTAGCCAGTATGATGATCAAGATCCCAACGAAACACTACAACTGAGCTGTCTATTCCCCGGTCAAACCTATTATTTGCTAGTGGACGGGGGCATTGACTTCGACGGTATCTTTTCCTTGAATTTGTCAGATGCTGGAGATATTACGCCAAGAACTACGATCGATACCATTCTTTGTGCGGGCGAGAGTTTGCCGGTTGGATCGAGTTTATATACGGAAACGGGAAGCTTTATTGATACTATTCAGCTGGAAGGATCCTGTGATAGTATCGTGTTTTCTGAAATTACGGTGTTACCTCCTTTGGAGGTTGAGGTAGAGCAAACCAAGATTGCCTTTGGGGAAGGTGAAGCCAATGCGATGGCGGAATTGACCATTACCGGGGGTACAGGTAACTATACCATAGCCTGGTGCAATGGCGAGTCAACACCGATTGCTTCGGCCTTGATTGGAGGGGACAATTGTTGTGTCACGGTCAATGATGACAATGGTTGTACTGTCGAGGTTTGTTTAGACGTGGAATTTACAGATGAAATTATTCCTACCGTGGAATCAGATACCTTGGCCTGTTTTGGTGATGAAAATGGGGAAATCCGCTTTTCTGCTATGAATGGTACCGTTCCTTATTCCTACACTTGGCAGAAGACTGATAATAGTCTGAATGGAGAGGGTGACTTGAGTGCGGATGGAGAGCAAGTGACTTTGGCTGGCTTGACCGCTGGGGATTATACCATAAATATCAGCGACGATTTTGATGATACTACCTTTACCGTAACCGTACTGCAACCTGATCTGGTAGTTGTTAATCTATTAGAACAACAAAATGCTTCCTGTTTTGGTATTTGTGATGGAGTTTTAGAGGTTGAGGTGATAGGAGGAGTTCCGCCCTACCAACTGCAATGGAATACGGGAGCTACAACTTCTCGAATAGAAGCCCTTTGTGCCAACCTTGGAGATAGTTACTTCTTAACGGTAACGGATGCTAATGGCTGTGGTGGGATCTTCAGTACGGTCATCACGGAACCCTTGGAGTTTATTGTGACCGCTCAGGAGCAAAAGGCAGTTTCTTGTTTTGGAGGCTTAGACGGAGAAGCTAGCCTGTCCCTGACAAATGGTACAGCTGCTTCGATCCTGTGGAGTACCGGACAAGGGGGAGAGTTAGCAGGCGGCCTGCCAGCTGGAACCTATACCGTAACGGTTACTAATACCGATGGTTGCGAGGCAGAAGGGACAGCCCAGGTTTCCCAGCCGAATGCCCCTGTGGGTGTGCGGATTGAGAATTTGAACCCGATTAGTTGCTCTGGAGATCAAGATGGGATTTTAAAGGCCGTGGTTTCTGGGCCCGGTGAGCGCTTTACCTATACTTGGAGTACGGGAGCCAACGGCGATATTTCTGCTGATTTGGGTACAGGAGATTATCAAGTTAGTGTGCGGAATGAAAAGGGGTGTGAAGCGGATGCGGAATTTTTTCTTTCAGAGCCTACGCCGCTGAGTGCAACTTTAGGGAAGAAAGACTTGACATGTCTCGATCCGCCTAATGGTGGGGAAATCTATGTTGAACAAGTGAGTGGCGGAACCCCGGACTATGTTTTTGCGGTAGATGATGGCCTATTTCAAAGTCCTACTATATTCCAGCAGTTGGAGGAAGGAGCGTACACCGTGACGATTCAAGACTTGGCGGGTTGTGAATTGCAGCTTCCCGTAGAAGTGCTTGGCCCTCCGGTGCTTACCGTTGACCTTGGCGAGGATCAGACCATATCGCTTGGTGATTCCATCTTACTCAGTCCCGTAGCAAATAGTCAGACAGTGTTGTATTCCTGGAAGGATCTGGATGGTATCTTCGCCGAAGGTGATAACATATGGCTCAAACCAACATTTACCCGACAGTTTACTATTGATGCTTTTGATACGGAAACTTCCTGTACGGCTAGTGATCAAATCATCATACAAGTAGACAAAAGTCGGAAAGTATTTATCCCAAATGTATTTGATCCTGGATCGATCCAGGGTAATGAACGACTGCAAATCTATGCTGGGGTAGGGGTAGTGGCTATTAAGAGCTTTCGGGTATTCACCCGGGCTGGAGATCAAGTCTTTGAAAGATTGAACTTCCCACCCAATGCCATTGATGCGGGATGGGATGGCACTTTCCGAAATCAACCGCTCAATACCGGGGTGTATGTCTACTTTGCAGAGATCGAATTTGTAGATGGCCTGACAGAAGTCTTTTCCGGAGATGTATTGCTTCGACGATGATAGCAGCGGCATTAAGAAGGTTTGTAAGTAGCATAAAAGGTAGCCCCTAGAATAATGACTCCTCCAAGAATCTCCTGCATGGTAGGAGATTCATTGAGTAGTAATACAGCTCCCAAAATACCATAAACAGGTTCTAGACTGGCGATTATGCTGGCCGTTTTAGCTTTGACGGTCTGTAGGCCATTGATGAAGATGGTGTGAGAAAAAGCAGTGAACAAAAAACCCAGCAAGACCAACAGGCCTAGGTCAGAAGAGCTGAGAACGGGCTTTAACACAAAAAAGAAAGGCAATAGGAGTAAACTCGCTCCGGTATCTTGGTAAAGAGCAATTAAACTCCCCTGATAGTCTGCCACGTATTTCCGATTCAAGATCGAAAGAATGGCAAAGGTAGCTCCCGACACGATCCCCCAAAGCGCTCCTTGGGTCATCTGATTCCCCAGCTCAAAACTAGGAATCACCAGTACAACTCCTCCAAAGGTAATGATGGCTAAAATAAAGTCTCGAAGCAGTAGCTTTTCTTTAAAGAAATAGGGCTCAAGAAAAGCGGTGAAGATTGGAAAAGTAGAGTAGGTCAATAAGCCAATTGCGACACTAGATATCTTGATGGAGTGGAAAAAAGTGAGCCAGTGAACGGCTAGAATTAAACCGAAGAGGCCAAACCAAAGATAGTCTTTCTTACGCTTCAACCGAATGGATTGCCGTCGATAGCCATACAGCATAAATAGCGCAATGGCGCCAAAAAATACGCGTCCCAATACAATGATCAAGGCAGGCTGATCTACTAACTTTCCGAATAAGCCCGCCAAACCAAAAAGGAATACGGCAATGTGAATCTGTATGAGGTCCTTACGTTTAGCCAAATGTATTGGGTTTAGTGCATGTTTGGCAAAACCTAAAGGTACTATTTCAAATAGGATTCAAAAAAGGCATCCATGTGATGCTGGCAGAATCGGTTCATCTTTAAACCTAAGTCTAAGGTATGAGGCCATCCCTTCAATCTATGATAATAGGAGGCAACACCAACCGCCTTCAGTTGCTGATCTAGTGTATCAGCTTGCCCAATGGGGACAAGATCGTCCAAGGTGCCATGGAAAGTGAGTGTGGGAGGATCATCCGCACTAATGAAGTTCAAAGGAGAAGCCTCTTGATATTTGCGATGCGTCTCGTTATCATAGGGCACGCCCATAAAATCCGAAACGCTAGGATGCTGTCGAGCGTAGGCTGTGGTCAGATCGACTGGACCGTAGAAGTTGACCAGGGCCTGGATATCAGTACTGGCTTTGCTTCCACAGGGAGAGGAAGAGACAAAGGTACTATCGCGAGTATGATAGGCTAAGAGCATTCCCAAATGTCCTCCGGCCGATCCTCCAATGACAGCTATCCGATTGGTATCTATCTGATAATCTGCTGCGTGATCCTTCAGCCACTGCAGGCCGCAGACGACATCCTCCAAGGCTGCAGGGTAGGGGGCCTCTTGAGAAAATCGGTAGGAAACGGAAGCGGTTACGTATCCTTTTTCGGCAAAGTCTACGAGATACCTACGGTAGTCATCCTTGTTTCCTTTCTTCCAGGATCCGCCGTGTATAAAGAGCAAAAGGGGAGTAGCAGCATCTAGGTCTTTTGGATGATATAGGTCTAGTGTAAGCTCTTTTTCTGGTGTTGTTTTGAAGGAGAGATCCAGGTGAGATTGTAGGCTGGCAGGTATCTCTGGTTCCGTTTCGATGAGTTTGAGCATTCCCGTTGCATAGGCTATTTTCATAGTACCTTGACTGCTATATCCTTTCGGAGCCTTAGATACGTCATCGCCGGAACAGGCTGCCAGCAGTAATAGGATGCAGAAAGTAGTAGGAATAAGCGTGCGATTCATAGAAGTGGGCTTAAGGTATTAGGGAATAACGGGAGGACTTATAACATCCAAGTAGCGTCCCATCCAATACGGAAGTAACCATATATCACCAGCACTGTACTCCGAACGGCCTCCGCCTTGACTGTCGAGGCGAAAGCGATTGGCATTGTGTCGCGAAATCTTTGTTTCACCTGGCGGCAATACATCTTCTGTGGTTTGGTTCCTAAAGTTTGGACCGATCTTCACTATATCCTGACGGTGACTATTTTCAGTACTCCAATCGATAAGATCTAGGGGGTATTCTTGAAGATACCAAATGGCATTTGAAAGGTCAAATGAATCTGGCTCAACCAGGGCTGTAAATATATTCCACAAGCCCTCTTTCTCTGGGCGTTCCAACTCCCAGTGCTCAATAATAGCTTCTCGATACAAGCTACGAAGGCTGTCTGTGAAGGCGTAACGATACAATCCCCAATAACCCAAAAAGTACATTTCATCATCTGAGTGGTTCCATTCTTCCGACAACATCTTGCTCCAATCATCTGCCTCTTCTGGTGCCATTCCGACCTCGGTCATGGGAAAGAGCAAATTGTCTAGATAGCCATGCTCTTCCATGAGTTCATAGGCCTTCTCTTTGTATTTCTCCTTTTGGGTGAAGTGATAGGCGGTTTGCAACATCCCAATAATATTAGAGGAATTCAGCTTTCGATCACCCACCATTTTGGGTCTGGCGTTAACGTATTTTGGATTCCAGCGGCCCCAGGTCGTTGGCTTGCCATCATAATCCACTAGATAGAGGTCATGGCGTAGGACATGAGACATCAATGTGTCCATAAGTTCAATGGATTTGTCTTTGAGGGCAGGACTAGGAGCCAGATCTGCCAAGACCCCAAAGACAAACATGTGGCCAATCGCTTCATCACTACTGGTCGTTCCTTTCCAGTCCCAACGTGGATCAGGAGCAGTATGCCAGCGATGTGGGTCGGCCAATTGCTCGAGGTAACCATGTCTTTCAAAGGAGCGAGATTGGAAGCCAGAGACAGGATTAATATCATACAAGTGCTCCATGGCGGCTAAGGATTCTTCACAGTTGGCCAAGGCTTCGGGATCCTTGGTCACGGCATAGCGGAAAGCCTCTCCTCCGAGATACATGGAAGTCCAAAGCCCATCATTATCTGAATCCACTAAATAGCCTGTCGAAGGATTACCTTCCTCAAGCCTGGCTAATGAAGCATTGAATCCATAGCGAATATGGCGATCTCGAACCTGCTGGTCATAAAAGGCTGCCTTTTCCGCTAAGGTCCATGCTTGCTGGTGGATTTGACTGAGTCCAGTTTTGGTGAGAATGATAACGAGGCCCTTTTTACCAGCACGGATGGATACCACTTCGTTGTCGACCAACCATCTTTGACCATGATAGTAGCGAACCTGGCCCTTTTCAGCTACACTAAAAGCTCCTTTGCGGCTTCCGAACCAATAGGTGTTTTCAACTACTGTCACGGCAGTAAGGTCGAGATGAGGAAGGGCCTTGTACCAAACCGCCTCCTTGTCTGTGGTATTTAATTCAATCGTGAAATACCCTTCCTTCGAAGTGACGACCAGACGATCCTTGCTCATATCTAGATCAAAGGCTGTAAGCTTATCGCCTTGGTAGAGCACGCGTAACTGCTTGGTTTGAGGAGAAAACTCTAGAACCTGTTGTTGAGTAAGTACAAAGAATTGCCCTTTTTCGGTCGATTCTAAGCCTAATATATTTTGGCCATCCACCTTTCCTTTCCAAGTAGATGCATCGTTTTTTAACCAGACCAGCTCATTGCCTTGGGCCAATAGATAAGAGCCATCCGAGCTTGGGCAGAGGTGACTAGGAGCATCCAACTCATGTAAGATATAAGTCCTAGCAGCATGTGCATTGCTGAATACAGCCTCCTGGTTGGCATAGACGAATTGTCCGGAATGCAGGCCTATGGCATTGATCTGCATATCCGTCATTGGGCGGTGGCGGTGGTAGGGGACCAATGCTCCTGGATACAAATGCTTACCATCTTGACAATGATAAAGTCCGGTAGGGGTCAAAACCTGAATGTCTCCATTGCGATCAGTTTCCATAGCCCTTAATTCCAGTTCTGGAGAGGGGGATTGAAATTTGACGGCAAAGACTTGCGTGAAAGCTTCATCCACATGTCTTGAGCGAGTGGGAATGGAGGTAATCTCCTCCTCACAGCTGTAGAATAAGCTCAGGCCTAACACTATAAATAGAAGAAGTAATCGGTGCATATAGATAGGATTTCCAAGGGATGACTAGGAGCCTTATCAAAAATATCTCTTTGGAACTTGCCGGGCTGGCGCCAGCGTTCAGACCCAAATGATGTTTTCGAGGTAGCTTCTTCACGCTTTATGGAGCTGACTTTGGACAGAAAAAGAAGTTGGTTTCCCCAAAGGTGACAGTCCGTTCATTGGTCTAAATTAGTAAATGTGTACAAGCTCTCCCCAATGATATTTTACGATAATGCTATAATTTTTTAACCTGGGATTGATCTATGTTTAGTTACTTGCTGTCGCTTTAATTTAGGTGTTTAGTTAAAGCTGTTACGGTGCAAACTCAGGACTAATTTCATAAAACAGTCCAGAAATAGTCCAGAAATAGTCTGTGAAGGTCTAAAAATACCTATATTAGGACAAGTAGTTGTATGAGCATATTTATAGGGCTAGAATTACTTTTTCATAAAATCTCATTTGGTTTATGGTGAATATCGGCCATTGAAAGGGATGCCGGTGGCGGATTGCTGTCCACATATTCCTGTTGAGAATTGCTCTTGCAACAACGATATAATAGGGAGATAATTATCCTAGTACATTATTACACTTCTTCATCTTCGCCGGGTTAAAAAATTACTGCTTTTAAGTAAAAAAGTATAAGCACAAGACTACTAAAGCATTGTAAATTAGTAATTCATCAAACGAAGTTATCCCAACATATTTCTTCTGGGATCATAACCCTTGTAGATCAATAAGGCGGCAGTATAGTATGGAGCAGACAGGCTTTGGTCTACTCACTATCCCAAACTCATTCTTGACTTTCTTGGTAAGCACTTAACTATCATAAATATCAACCTAGTTTATGAAAAGCGTAACTATGTTCTCTAGACTTTCCGTTCTAATTCTAGGGATTCTCTTTTTGACTGCTTGTGAAAAAGAAGATCCGCTTGAGGCTCCAACAGCTGATATCTTTCGAAGCATTGTGGGGAAGCAAGTTGCCTTTACGGCCCTCACTCTTCACGCAGACCAATGGCTCTGGGATTTTGGAGATGGACAAACGAGTACGGAGCAGAATCCCGTGCACATCTATCAAGAAGGCGGAGTGTATACCATCACACTTAAGGCCAGCAACGAGGCCGGTTCTGCCGATGCCACTTCACAAGTCTCTTTAGATCTTTCTCCTTTTGAGATGCTAACCGGTGGGAGCGCTGCTGCCAATGGAAAGACTTGGCGAATTAGCGCTGCTCATTCCGACAAGGATGTCATTGCCTTGGCAGATCCGGGATTCACGGTCATCCAAGAGGTGCCGCAAGGCGCACTGGGACTCTTCCTTGGACTTGGCGAGGAATATGAAGATGAGTTTACCTTTAAAGCGGATGGTAGCTACATACATGATACAAAAAATGGGGCTGCCTTTAGTAGTCTGGTGTATGCCTTGGTTAATCAATTGGAGGTAGTGAATATCACGGAAGAAAGCCAAAGCTTCGGCTTTGCGTCGGTGGCTTTCAGCCCGGACCCCAATGCCACTTTTACTTATACAGAAGAAAAGGATATGGTACAAACCGTTGTCAGTCAGGGAGACGGCTCTACTACAGGTGATCTTACCTTTAATGGAGTAAGCACGCTCAGCTTTTCTGGAAACGAGTTTATCGGCTTGATGGATTTTCATCGAGAAGCCATCATCCAAGAGCTGACGCCGGAAAAAATGCGCTTGGCCATGTTTATGTCTG
>JABSSL010000066.1 GCA_013214355.1 Saprospiraceae bacterium
CCCCCCCCTTGATCCGTGAAGCTAAAAGAGGCCATTGGTGCCAATACAATGCTTACACTAGAACAAGTGGTATTTGATCCTGCGCTATTCGTTGCTGTGAGGCATACGTTGTATTCGCCAGGCCCTGCGAAAGTATGCGATGGGCTCTGTGCGGTACTGGTATTGCCATCCCCAAAGTCCCAGGTCCAACTGGTCGGATCATTGGTAGAATTATCCATAAAATCAACAACTCCGCCCCCTTGATCCATGAAGCTAAAAGAGGCCATTGGTGCCAATACAATGCTCACGCTAGAACAAGTGGTATTAGATCCTGCGCTATTCGTTGCTGTGAGGCATACGTTGTATTCGCCAGGCCCTGCGAAAGTATGCGATGGGCTCTGTGCGGTACTGGTTTTGCCATCCCCAAAGTCCCAGGTCCAACTGGTCGGATCATTGGTAGAATTATCCATAAAATTAACCACACCACCACCTTGGTCAGCAAAAGTAAAGGCGGCATTAGGGGCTACGGTTACGGAGTTGATCAAGGCGTAAGTGGCGTTCGAAATCTGCCCCTGATCAATATCTATGGTCACCAGTGGTCCTTTACTTTCCTTCGCAAACCAGATATAGCTAGTATCCATGAATTGAGTTTCCTGTAGGGTGACCCAAAAGCCGCTGGATAAGACTTCCGTTTTACTGACGGTAGTCGAGTAAATTCTTTCCCGCAATCCATTAAAGGACCCTTCTGGCGTAATCACTGTCCCAAAACCATCGAAAAGGATATCTTCTGTCGTAGTGGTTGTAGATCGGATGGAGTCGGCAAAACCAGATTCATCTGCAAAGGTTGCAGTGATGGCCCAGGTATCCGTATAGGCCGTATTAAAAGTAGTCGGAAACTCTAATATCTTTTGTGTAGGGTTAAAGGGCACCGCTATGAATTGTCCCGTATTATTTTCTGAAGTATCAATGTAGGAGCCTAATAAGAAGGCTTCACTAGCTGTTTTTTGATAGTAAAGGAATCCTTCTTCAAATTCTGATGCCAAAGTAGCGTTCGGATAGGAACTAAAACCCGGTGTTCCATTCGGACTGATAAAAGTTGTCGTCGTCGTATCGTCCGGTGCCAGCATGCTAAAATCATAGGTTTGATTTGCTCCCGGAGCACCAGCACTAGTACCAGGGGTAACAATGGCTTGGACGTCACTTGATGTTTCTCCAACGTTCAACAGATCATTTGCTGTGATCGTTATTTGTGCTGGTAGGGAGATACTGTAAAGAATGAGAAATGAAAATAGGCTTAATAGAAATTTTTTCATGTCAATTGAATTTCTGAGGGCTTTTAAAATTAAGGTGGTCTAGAGTAATCCGCGTCTAGCAAAAAACCTATATTTTTTCGTCAATTGGATTCAATTTTATACTCCATAAGCCATACAGTGTAAAGAATAGGAGTAAAATGGCTCTACAAGGCGCGTTTTGAAATCTAGGCAGTAAAAAGTACGAGGATAAGGACGTAGAAGATCAGAGAACCATGATAGGTAATTATCTTTGCAATGACCCAACTAGAGAAAAATAATCACAGACTCGTATTGCTAGCGCATAAATATAGTTAAAAATGGGGCTACGAGGAATTAATGAACGTACTTGAAATAGAGGAACAAATTGTGTTTTTTACCAATTTGGTAAGCGTGCGGGCATCATCAGCGAATTTTTAATGCTAAGAGGCTCATCGAGTAGCTTCATGATTGTGACTTTCTTTGAATCAGTTCTCTTTTTACAGCATTAGCCATCTTAAAAAGCAAGCTTACTTTAGCTATTGCGTACACATATCGTGAAAGCGACATTTGGAAAGGTCTAATCCTACAATTCCTTGCTTCGCTAAACAAATGGTTTACCTTTCTGTTTTTCAAAAGAAAAACCTTCTCTGAGAGTTTTTGTGGTTTGCGTTTTAGTTAAAAGAATTGCGCCCAACGGAAGCAAGACCTTTAGCTAAAAGGGAAACCTCGAAACACAAAAATTGACAGAGAACCAAGAAAAAATTATGAGGTTATCGCTTATTCTGTTTCTTGGCCTTGCCTATATCACAGCGGCCTGCCAAACAACAAAATCTAACTCAAAAGAGGAAAACGTGTCCTATCCCATTCAAAAGACAGATGAAGAGTGGAAGCAGATGCTTTCAGATGAACAGTTTTACATCCTGCGCAAGCAGGGTACAGAACGTGCTTTTACAGGAGAATACTGGGATAATAAGAAGAAAGGTACGTATTACTCAGCGGCCACCGGTCAGCCCCTATTCCGCTCTGAACATAAGTTTAAATCAGGCACGGGATGGCCAAGCTTTTACAAGCCCATTGATAATGATGCGGTTAAAGAGCTTGTCGACAAAAGTTACGGTATGGTACGTACCGAAGTAGTTGACAGTGGAAGTGGTTCGCATCTTGGCCATGTATTTAATGATGGTCCACCTCCAACGGGGCTGCGATATTGCATGAACTCTGCTTCTCTGATATTTGTGGCAGATGGTGAGGAATTACCGGATATCGTAAAAGAATGGGAAGAGACAAAGAGTAAGTAATTCCCTGTAGAGCGTATCTCCAAATCGAGTTTGCTTACCGCTCAGGTAAGGACGATTTTGGGATACGCTCTAGTTTAGATGTCTCCCTCCTGAAAGAGTCACCCTCTCTGTTTGACTCGCCCAACTTACCTAACATTAGCCTTGCCATCGCCAACTTCTTTTGGTAAGGATCCATATTCCTATTTATATTCCAGACTTTGATTCTAGAAATCTTTCATTCGCTTTGCTTGGGGATACTTGTAGAGGCCTTGGATAGCTCTGGTTTACTCGAGCCTGTTTTTCATAGCAATGTGACTGCTCGATACAGATCCCAATAAGATCCATGTACACTCTATCCTTGTTTGCTACTTACTCGGCCAGTATCCGGCAAAAAAAAATGAAGAGGTAGGCTAACAATGTAAAAAAAACAAGTTCCGGGAACGGGTAAAATCTTACATTTATCTCCGGGACACCATCGTGTCTTGCGGAAGAATTAAGCTTCACAAACCCGGTCGATTTTCAAACTGCTCATATTGGAATTCTAATATGGGGGCTTGGAACATCGCCAGTACAATTTACAATATTAGCTACCGATGAAAAGGATCCATTTTATTCCCCTGTTTCTCCTTGTTACCATATCTATTGTTTCCTGCAATCTGCAACCTAAGGCAGAAGAGGAAGTTGTCCAGAAAGATTTTACTCAATCATTTTCAGATTCCTACCAACCTCCTGCATTTGTAAATGATGATAGAGTGGAAAAGATCAAAGCTGTAGCCCCTGAAATAGAACAATTATTCGAACAGTATAGAAAGGAAAATAACATTCCAGGTATTGCGTATGGAATTGTGGTTGATGATGAATTGGTAGTTTCTTCTGCTACCGGGCAGATTGACCTGGATAAAGAGCGCCTAGCTTCCAGCCAATCTGCTTATCGAATCGCCTCAATGACAAAGAGCTTTACCGCCATGGCAATTACTAAGCTACGAGATGAAGGAAAGCTTTTGCTTAGCGATCCAGCGGCGAAGTATGTTCCGGAGGTGGCGAAATTAGAATACTTGACTAGCGATGCTCCCACTATCGATATCGAAAATCTCTTGACTATGACTCCCGGTTTTCCCGAAGATAATCCCTGGGGAGACCGCCAATTGGAGGAAACCGATCAGATGCTGGTCGACTTAATAGGCAGTGGAATTTCATTTTCTAATGTACCTTCCTTTACCTATGAATACAGCAATACGGGCTATGCTATTTTGGGACGTATTATTTCCAAGGTATCTGGCCAACCTTATCAGGATTATATTCGAGAAAACATCCTACAGCCCTTAGGGATGAACCAGACGTATTGGGAATACGAAAAGGTTCCGGAAGACTTGCTAGTGATTGGTTATCGATGGGAAGATGAGCAATGGAAACTAGAGCCGATGCTTCACGATGGTTCCTTCGGGGCTATGGGTGGATTAATCACTACCATTGAAGACTTTAGCAAATATGTTAGCTTTCATCTTTCGGCTTGGCCGCCCAGGAGTGATGATGATAATGGACCCGTAAAGCGAAGTTCATTGCGAGAAATGCAAACCCCACAATTCGCAAGGTTGTTTGCTAGAGCTACTGATCCGCAGGGAGAGGTTTGTCCCACTATGGCTGGGTATGGATATGGTTTACGGGTGAATAAGGATTGCCATGGTATCACTTGGGGCACTCATGGGGGAGCTCTTCCTGGTTTTGGAAGCAATTATGTCTTTTTCCCAGAATATGGTGTCGGAATGATGGCCTTTTGCAATCTCACCTATACCACGCCATGGCCATTGGCTAAAATTCGAAAATTGCTTTTCGAAGAACAAGGCTTGCCAGCTCGTCAGCTCCCTGCTTCCGATATCCTGCTTGAACGACAAAAGCAAATCGTTCAATTGATTCAGAGTTGGGAGGGGGATACCCAAATAGAAGAAAGCATACTAGCCGAGAACTTTTACCTGGATAAATCTCGCGGACATAGAGTAAGAGAGGTCAAGCAAATCATGAGTGAAGCAGGAGCTATTCAAGAAGCCAAAGATCTATTGCCATTGAACCAATTACGAGGAAGTTTTGACTTACAAACAGAAAATGGCCTCGTGGATGTGTTTTTCACCCTTAGCCCAGAGAGCGTTCCAAAAATTCAACGTTTATACTTATCTTTTGAGGCCAAGAATTAATGGTCAAACATAGAACTGATTTATGCCATTCCTGTTAAAATCTGCCGAAAAGTAAGCGCAGCTTTGTCTGCTCCGGTTGGCACGAATTTGTTTTTGTGTTACCTTTAGCGGCATTGAAAATGATGATGTATTTCTTTTATGCCCCAATCTGATGATACTGCCCTTATCCTTGTTGTAGACGATGAACCCGAGATTGAATCGCTCTACCGTTTAAGATTCCGAAAGCAGATCGCTTCCGGTGCCTATCAACTGCATTTTGCGTTGGGGGGAATGGAAGCATTGGATGTGGTCAAGAAGCATCCGGAGATAGAGATCGTATTATGCGATATCAATATGCCGGGCATGGATGGCCTGACTTTGTTGCCAAAATTGTTGGAACTAAGTAGTATCCTGCAAGTGGTGATGGTATCGGCCTACGGGGATATGCCCAATATTCGTCAGGCTATGAACCAAGGGGCCTATGATTTCCTCACTAAGCCCATCAACTTCGAAGACCTCAAGAAGACGATAGAAAAAACAAAGAAGAATGTTCAGCTGGCAAAACAGGCCAGAATATCTAAAGAGTTGGAAGAGAGGAATGCCAACCTATTGGAGCTTGATCAGCTAAAGACGCTTTTCTTTACCAACATCTCTCACGAAATAAGGACTCCTTTAACCGCGATCTTGGCAACAACCGAACAGATTAAGGCGGCTCCTGACACTTGGATAGAGAAAGGAATCCCAATTATTGAGCGCAATGGACATCGCCTGCTGGACCTGGTTAATCAGGTTATGGAACTGCGAAAATTGGAATCTGGTAAGCCGGTCGAAGTTCAACTTTTTCAGGGTGATGTGATTTCCTTTGTCCAATATCTGCTGGAGCCATTCCAACCCCAGCTAGAGCACAAGTATATCCAGCTAAATATTCAAAATGATTTGCCGGACTTGATCATGGATTTTGATCCAGAAAAGCTAACGATCATTTTTTCCAACCTAATTTCCAACGCCATTAAATTTACACCAGCCGGGGGAGAGATCACAGTTGCAATGAAAGCCCAAGCGGCAGCACTGCAGTTGTCTGTATCTGATACAGGAATTGGGATCCCCGCTGCTGATCTAGCCTTTGTGTTCGATCGTTTTTTTCGTGCTGCCTCTTTCTCGGATGAGGGAGGTACCGGAATTGGTCTTTCACTCACTAAAGAACTGGTGGAGTTGTTGGGAGGAGAAATCAGTGCCAACAGCCAAGAAGGGGAGGGGAGCTCTTTTATAGTACAACTTCCGATCCGCAGGGAGGCGGAACCCATCAACATAGAGCAGCTCAAAAAGACAACGCCTAGTGTACGACCCGTTCAGGAATCTATAGCGTTTTGGGGCCCTAATGACGAACGACCCAGGTTATTGATCGTGGAAGACAATATCGATATCGCACAGTATCTTCGTTCCTGCCTCGAAAATGAGTTCTTGGTCCATATCGCTTGGAATGGGCATGAGGGAATCGAGGTAGCCGTTGAAAATGTTCCGGACATTATCATCAGTGATGTAATGATGCCCGTGAAAAATGGCTACGAGTTATGTGACGCCCTTAAGACTAATCCCGCTACCAGCCATATTCCCATTATTCTGCTCACGGCCAAGGCAGATGAAGGATCTCGACTCGAGGGCTTGGAAAAAGGTGCCGATGCCTACCTGGCCAAGCCATTTAATCGTAAGGAGCTTAATATTAGAGTCAGAAAACTGCTGGAGTTGCGCAAGAATCTACAACTCCACTATAGCTCCATCATCAATCATCCATCTGGCCCTGCAGAGGTGCGCAATCAGGAGGATGCCTTTCTGTGGAATGTTCGAAAGACAGTGGAGGAACATATCGATGAAGAAAACTTTGGTATTGCCGAGTTATGTCGGGCCATTGGGGTCAGTCGCACGCAATTACATCGGAAAATCAAGGCGCTAACCAATGTGTCCACCTCCCTCTATCTGAGAGCTATTCGTATGGAGCGAGCCAAGAAATTATTGCTGGAAACCGACCTCAACATATCGCAAGTGTCCTACGAGGTGGGTTTTAGTGATCCCAAGTATTTCTCCTCAAAATTTCGCGAGCATTTTGGTGAACGGCCATCCGATCTGCGAAAATCATAAGCAGGCTCTTCCATTGCTTTACTTCTTGAGACGCCATGGAGTCACCTTTTATACGTCTCTATCCTACTCCTCTATCGGTAATTCGATGATAAAGCTGGTGAATTCACCTACTTCACTTTCTATACTGAATTGACCTTGGTGTCCCTTGACAATCACATCATAGGCAATGGACAAGCCCAGGCCAATGTTACCGGCGCCTGTGGGTTTGGTGGTATAGAAGGGGGTAAATATTTTTTCTTTGTCTGCTTGGGCTATTCCGTTGCCATTGTCACGCACTTTTATGAAGAGTTTGCTACCCTGAGATTGTAGCGTAACGTTTATGACGGGCCGGTATGCGTCGTCTTGAGTTTGTGCCTTTTTGTGAATGGCGTAACAAGCATTATCAAAAATGTTGATTAGACTTTTACTCAATTCATTTGGATAGATTTTGGCCATTAGTTGATCACGCTCATAATCCCGCACAACCTCAAAGTCGAAATTGGGGTGTCTGCCTTGAAAGCCATAGAATGCAAGATCTATGCTTTCATCTGTCAACCGCTTGATATCAGTTAGAACTCGTTCGCCGGCATTAATACTAGTGTGATTCAGCATCCCAAGTACAATCTTATCCATCCGCTCGCCATTGTTATGTATAGATTCAATGTATTGCTTGAGTAAGGACAGATGGCCTTTTATCTCTTGCTGCCCTTCTTGATCCGAGGACTCCTCAAGTTCGACTTGGATATCATCCAACAACTCGATGGATCCAAGGGAGAAATTATTGATAAAATTGAGCGGATTTTTCAATTCGTGGGCCATACCCGCAGTCATTTGGCCGAGTGAGGCCATCTTCTCCTGTAGAATCAGTTGCTTCTGGGTCTTCAGAATTTCCTGGGTTTTTTCATCGACGGCCTGTTCCAATTGCTGATTTCTTAACTCCAATTGCTGTGTCTTCCATCGGTTGTAGGAAAGGATTAAATAGGTGACTGCTGCGATGCCCAAGACGATATAGAGTGAAAAGGCCCACCACTGTCGGTACCAGGGCGGTAATATGCGGAATTCAAACGTTCCTTCCCCACCCATTACCCCATATACATTTTTCGATCGCACCCGGAATTCATAGCTGCCCTCCGGGAGGTTGGTGTAATCTTTCTGGTTTTCTGAGGTCCAGTCTGACCAGGCTTTATCGAAACCTTCTAACTGGTATTGATACAGGGTGCTTTCGGAAACTTCATAATTGACTGCACTGAATTTAAATCGTAAGGCGTTATGTGCATAGGATAAAACTGGACTGGAGTAAGCTGCTCTGCTAGTAAGGTCATTACCTGCATATAACAAGGAGTCTCCGTGGATAGAAACGCTTCGTATTAGGGTTGCGAAGGTAGTCTTATTGTCTCTTTTAATCTGAGGTTGGTATTTGATCAATCCATTGGTCGTTCCGAACCAGAGTGGATCATCGATTTCTCCGCTGGTCTGCATGGAGGTGAATTGTAGGTCGCCTATTCGAAGAAGATCTACCACTTCCTCAAGACTGTAATTTCCGTTATCTACAAGGGATAGCTTCCCGATGGAAGCAGTGTTCCTTCCGGCCTCTATGTAGTTTACCCAAATGGATCCTTCTGGTCCGCCTACCAATTCGTTAATGATGGTGGTTGTATCGGCAAAGACAGGACCTAAAGTACTATCGGGAATGAGTTGGTCTATACTGGGAGCCATTCGTTTTAGTCCTTCACTACTGGCCAGGTAAAGCTTATCATGCACGAAGTAGGGGCGAGCACGGAAGGCTGAAGTAGAGAGCGAATCTGGATATCGTTGTACATTTACGGCCAGTGAATCAATTTTTGCTAAGTCGGAAAAGGATGCGTCATTTAAGTCTTTTAAAGACGGAATCTCTACGCGCAAAAAACCTTTACTCCTTGAGCCAAGCCACAAAATCCCGGGTTTTTCTTCTTCTACGTAGCGGATCTGGTCTTTGATAATGGGGTTAGTTAGAAAACGTCGCCAGCCATTGGTCGTTTTATATAAAATACTAAAGCCATAGTCAGTAGAACCATCCCCGATGTAGACAATCTTGTCATTGAACCTGGAATGGGTCATCTTGATAGGCACGTGACCGGATATTCTTCTAAGCCTATTATTATCTAATTGGAAAATACCTGTATAGGGCGAAACAGCTAGTAAATCTGTTCCCGTTGATAACAGATCCCAAATGGCAGTATTGGGCCCGGGTACATGTTCGAAACCCTGACCATCATTAGTTGATGAAACAAATAGACCGTTAGTCGTAGCCACGTATAGCTTCCCCTTGTAGGGCGTCATACTGTAAACTCGATAACTGATGTCAGATTGATCCGAAAAATGTGTGAGGCTGGCCGGAAGGTCGACTCGAATAATTCCCAAAGAAGTACTTACCCAAAGCCCTCCCTGAAAATCGGGTAGGAGGTCGTTCGTATCTTCTACTGGAAATCCTGTTCCCTTATGCAGATGATTGACCAGTTGCCCATCTTCGTTTAGCACAATTAAACCGAGGTTATCTGTGGCCAGGGCTAGCGTCCCATCTGACAAATAACAGGCGTTGGTAATTTTAGCGGCTTGCATTAAATCGGCGGCCTGCCTTTCTAGTGGGAAAGGTGACATCTCGTTTCCATCCCAAGCATGTAAGCCATTTCGCAGTCCGCAGAGCAACATCTGAGCTTTGTCTGAATGGGGAAACCAGGGAAGCATATCCACCACCACGTCTTGTATGACGGCTTCCTGCGAAAGGGATTGCAGCTGGCCATTAGCTAGTCGAGTCAGGCCGTCTTCTTTAGCATAAACATAGCAAGTGCCGTCAATGACTGCACTTGACATGATTCGACTGGGCGCATTTATGAGGGTAAAGGAGCGGTCTTCCCAGCTTTTTTTCGTATTAACATCAAGCGTGAAAATATATTCGTAGGTCTGAAAAATAACTTGCCCATTTAGGTAGATAATCTCCCATAAATCGTCAAAATCTTCCTCCTCTAAAGGCACTTTATCTCGGAGGGAGACCAGCTTTAACTGACCCAAAGAATCGGAAGAGACATATCCCAGGTCATTCCTGCCACCGTAGTAAATTACCCCATGCTCATCCATGGCTAAAGACCTAATTAGGTTCCCATTGGGCGAAGGAATTAATTCCCAATTGCTGCCATCATAAGTCAGCAATCCATCATTGTTGCCAAAAAACAGAATCCCTCGATCATCCTCCAGGATACCCCAACTTTGACGGCTCGCCCCAATTTCCTTGGGACTAAATGACTTCAATGGAGGTAGGCCACTGGCCTCAAATCCCATAGACTGAGCAGCGAGCTCGGAAGGTAAACCCTGCAAAAACAACATCAGGAAGCCTAACAGTAGATACCTCATACTAAATGAATAGTTCATTAATCTCAGTGCTTAATTATGATGGTTAGGATCTTCTTGGGAGAGCAATAGGTATTGGCAGCTATTCTCGTTTGCATGCCAAATAGTAGAATGCTATCCCAAATTAAAAAAAATCTGCTTCGAGATGGGCTTATTCCGCTAGGGTAGACAAAAAATACCCGCTTGGAACAATAGTAAACCTTTTTGGAACAAATAGCGGAGTTGGGCAGGTGTAAAACCCAATAGCTTTGTCCTATCAATTATTAATTATCCATTGTTCACTATCCATTATCAATTATAATATCATGAGCATTAGTAAAAACCTCCACACCATCACTGAAGACATTCCTGCAGCTGTTAAGTACATGAGAAAGGGCATTGGGTTTATGAATAGCATCTCAGCAGCTGTCACAACTAAACTGGTTACTAAGCTATTTTGTAAACCCGTTCGAGTAAAGATCAAAGCGAAACATCAGAAGTGGTACCAGACCGGAACCACAGATGTTCTACATATTCGGGGATATCAGGTAAAAGTGCTAAGAAAGGGAAGTGGGAAGGCAGTCTATGTGGCTCACGGCTGGAACAGTTGTGGTTACGCTATGCGGCACATTGTGGATGCCTTGGTTAATGAGGGCTACCAGGTCATTATGCCAGATATGCCTTGCCATGGGCGCTCCTCCGGCGTATTTGTCAACCAAGTTCAGATGGGTGAAGTCATCGAAGAAATCTTGTTGCACTACAATGCGCAGTCTCCGATCGAACAAATCGTAACCTACTCCTGGGGAGGAACCGCTACTTTATTGGCCTTGGATAGAATCAGAAAGCAAAATAGAATCGGATTTAATATTAAGAGAATGGTATCTCTAAGTATGCCATCGACGCCAGAAGCTATCCTCGGGATTTTCATCAAAACCTTGGCTTTGTCAAAAGCCGTAGCTACCGGCCTGCGACAAAATATTGCTGCCGTAGCAGCAGGAGATGGACGTAGTCTGGAGGAAGCTTTTCCTATTGGCCTCAACAAACTCTTTGAACGAGAGCATTTTGAGTACTTACTGCTGCATGGTACCGCTGATAGCGCCATTGCTTCTGAAAACAGCGTAACCCTAGCTAATAAATACACGCATCTGGATACCCGTTTTTACGAAGGTTTAGGACATCATGATATTGTGAAGGATACCAACGTGATACTAGCCATTGTTAACCATCTGGAAGGAAATACCAAAACTTCATCCGTTTTTACCCGAAGATTGGCGGCCGCCTATTAGTGAGTAGACAACAATTTTCAGAGAACTGCATTTAGCTATTGAGTATTTAAATTTCCAAACTCTATTTCACAACATCATGGCGATCTTCATATTCTTTATTGCACATTGGTATCTGTCCCTATTTTTCCAGACTTTTTTTCTGCACCGATATGCTTCACACCGGATGTTTGATATGTCTCCCTTGATGGAAAAGGTCTTTTATGTCTTAACCTTCATTTGTCAAGGCTCATCCTACCTCAGCCCTTATGCTTATGGGATCATGCACCGATTACACCACGAGCATGCAGATACAGCGCATGATCCGCATTCTCCATCCCATGATGGCCATGTCTTTAAAATGATGTGGAAAACCTACCAGATTTATACCGGCATCTTTTCCGGAGCTATCCCTGTTGATGAAAAATACAAGGCCAACCTTCCTAATTGGGCCGCTTTTGATCGTGTGGCTTGTAGTGTAGCGGTGAGAATTACTTGGGTACTGGTCTATGTGGCCTTCTACTATTACTTTTCTCCTTCCATTTGGCTTTTCTTGCTTATTCCGCTCCATGCCATGATGGGCCCGCTGCATGGTGCCATTGTGAATTGGTGTTCCCATAAATATGGCTACATCAACTTTAAAAGCAAGGATACCTCAACTAACCTGATGAAATTGGATCTACTGATGATGGGAGAGGGGCTGCACAACAATCACCACAAATTTCCATCTCGACCTAATTTTGGGGTAAAAAGGGGAGAGTTTGATCCTTCCTTTCTGTTCATCTATCTGCTCGATAAATTGAAGGTGATTCGCTTGAGGAAGGGGAGTGGATTTCAGCAGGTATTATTAGGTTCTTAAGGGTTCCAGACTGCAATCAACTTCAATGATTTATGAGGATGAAAGACCGCTCAGATGGCGATCGATTCTTACATGAACCATCCCAAACTTTGGACTAATCCAATGTTTGGGATGGTACTTCTTTGCATGTTTACCCAACCATTAAAGCGCTTTGATCTGAGGAAACAAGCCAATTAGGCAGATCACAAAAGAGAGGAGGGCAAACACTGTCCTAATCAAGTGTAAGCGATTCCATTTTTGTTCATAGTGATTCCTGAAATTCAATAGCTTGGATTCACTCAAGTCAGATAAATTCAAAACATCCAGGGCATCATTTAAAGGAACATTGCCAAAGGCGGTGACTCCAAAGGTTCCAATTAAATAGGTGATTGTTGCTCCTAGCAATATCCAAAATTGGATCCCGTAACCATAGTGTTGAAAGGTGCTTATTCCTAACAAGATAGGACTGCCAAAAAAGATCAAAAAGAAGGCCGGATTCAAGATCTCTCGATTGATAGACTGCATACTTTCCAGATAGGTGAGCTCTACCACCTTTCGAGTTCCCGGAATGACCGATACTGACCAGGCATAAAAGAAGCCCGCTGATAGTCCGGTTAATACAATCGCGCTAAAAAGGGTTACTGATATAATTGTGATTTCCATAATGAAAAGATGTTTTCGGTTTTAAGTGAATTATTATTAGCATCCCAATCATATTGATGACCAAAGCAGGTAGCACCAAATGACTCAAACAGATAATTGGAAGCTGGAAACAGCAAAGTGAAAAGCGACTAAATAGCCAGTGGAAAACTAATTCTTACGTACATTTTCCATTGCACTACTGTTTTGATTACAGGAACAAATTTGCAGTAATTATTACCTCTTTTCTTGACTCTTCCAGCCAAACTATTGGCATTTTAAGCCAATCCCTCTTTGGAGGCTATTTCGAAGGAGCAGCGTTTGTATATATCGTTTGAGGCTAGTAAGGGAGAATAATAAGTGCTTATAGTTATGAGGGGATAAATTGAGTACTAGGTGAAATAATATGGGACTGGATCATTGTCTTCTCAGGAATGCAAAAAAGGAAAACTGGTAAGGCAAAAGGAAAGATTCTATATCTATAAAAATACCTACTTTTATTCTAAAGACTATTAAATGATGCTAAAGAACCTATTTACCTCCCTGTTGCTGCTGGCCCTTAGTTTTCAAGCAAGCTATGCCCAGACCATTGATGAAAACCGACAACATTTTCGAGATAATTTTGAAAAAAAGGAGCTCTACATCACGATGCGTGACGGAATTAAGCTCTTTACTTCTGTATATTCTCCAAAAGATAAAACACAGTCGTATCCTTTACTCATGATGCGCACGCCCTATAGTTGCTCTCCCTATGGCCTCGATGAGTACACGAACAGGGTCCCGGATTACTATACACACTTAATGAAGGAAGGGTATATATTTGTTTTTCAGGATGTCCGGGGTAAGTATATGTCGGAAGGAGAATATGTGGACGTCAGACCTTTTATCCCCAATAAAACCGCTAAGCAAACCGATGACAATAGTGATACCTATGATGCCATCGATTGGTTAGTGAACAATGTTGAAAATAATAATGGCAGGGTAGGTATTTTTGGTATTTCTTATCCTGGGTTTTATTCTACTATGGCTTTACCGGAAGCGCACCCCGCTTTAAAAGCAGTATCTCCTCAGGCTCCCGTAACCGATTGGTTTATTGGAGACGACTTTCACCACAACGGCGCCTTTTTTCTAATGGATGCTTTCCGGTTTTATTCTTCTTTCGGCCGTGCCCGTCCAACACCCACCACGGAAAGAAAGCCTAGCTTGATACAGCAGACAATGGAAGATAATTATGACTTCTTCATGGAATTGGGTCCCATTAAGAATGTCAAAACCCAATATTTCGGCGATAGCATCAAATTCTGGAATGACCTAATGGCGCACCCCAACCTGGATGCGTTTTGGAAAGCGCGTAATCCACGCCCTCATCTCAAAAATGTGACACCTGCGGTAATGACGGTAGGCGGGTTTTTTGATGCTGAAGATAGCTTTGGCCCCTTTGGCGTATATCGAGCGGTGGAAGAACAAAATAGTCCAGATACGGAAAATCGCCTGGTGATGGGGCCTTGGTTTCATGGCCAATGGGCCAGAGGGAATGGAGATCGAATGGGGAATGTGTTTTGGGGATTTAACTCAGCTGATTATTACAAACAGCATATTGAATTGCCTTTCTTTAATTATTACCTCAAAGAAAAAGGTAATATGGATCTTCCTGAGGCTTCGATATTTCTAACGGGTGAAAATACCTGGAACGCTTATGAAGATTGGCCACCCCAAGGAGCCGTAGAAAAAACACTCTATTTTCACCCGAAAGGAGACTTGTCTTTTACTGCTCCAGGAGGGACAGAAAGCTTCGATGAATATGTGGCGGATCCCAATCGACCTGTGCCTTATACCGAAGATGTTCATATGAACCGTACGCGCGAATACATGACCGACGATCAGCGCTTTGCCAGCCGCCGTCCAGATGTTATGGTTTACGAATCGGAGGTTTTGGAAGAAGATGTCACCCTTACTGGGCCAATTACGGCTAAGCTATTTGTCTCTACTACCGGTACCGATGCTGACTATGTGGTTAAATTAATAGATGTTTTTCCGGATTTGCTGCCCAATTACACACCCAATGAGAAGAGCGTTCCGATGGGGGGGTACCAAATGATGGTTAGAGGGGATATTTTTAGAGGCCGCTTTAGAAATAGCTTTGAAAAGCCGGAGGCATTTGAGCCAGGGAAGGTCACCGAAGTTGAATTTACCATGCCCGATGTGGGGCATACCTTTAAAAAAGGGCACCGCATCATGATCCAGGTTCAGAATTCCTGGTTCCCACTGGTAGATCGCAATCCGCAGAAGTTCGTGAATATTTATGAGTGTGATGAAGCCGACTTTCAAAAGGCGACCCACAGAATCTATCACGATTCGAGCAGGCCGTCGCAATTAAAAGTTATGGTTTTAGAAAAATAAAGGCACGTTTAGCGAATTAGCTATTTTGAGAGCTCTGCTTTAGAAGTACGCACCCTATGTTATGGCTGCGGAAGGAAGGTGCTATAGGTATTGTTTACCAATAAAAACAAAAGAAACCTGTTACAGCCTTTCTGCAACTTCATGGGAGGAGCCCAATTGTTCGATATCATTTACAGCTAGAGAATGGCGCTTTTTTCAAACTTCACAGATGATGAACCTACGTTTACCTCTACTTACACTGGTACTGCTAACGGGAAACTGGGCATTAGCACAAGCTAGCCGCCTCCCAAAACCTGATTTAGCAAATGTGCAATATGGTATACACGAACGAAATGTCTTAGATGTTTGGTTGGCTGATACAACTAAAACATCTCCCCTCGCCATTTATATTCATGGGGGAGGCTTTGTGAGCGGAAGCAAGGAAAAGCTAAATCCCAAGGTGCTTCAGGAATTAGTGGAAGCAGGTATTTCTGTAGCCTCAATTAATTATCGATTTTTGGCTAATGCGCCCTTACCCGCAGCTCATCACGATGCCCTGCGCGCCCTGCAATTCCTCCGATCAAAAGCGGAGGAATGGAAATTTGATAAGCTAAAGATCGCAGCTTTTGGAGGCTCTGCTGGTGCGCAATTGAGCATGTGGCTGGCTTTTAGCGATGAGATGGCAAAGCCGGATGCCACAGATCCGATAGAAAGAGAATCCTCTCGCTTACATTGCGTAGCTACTTCCGGTGGACAGACGACCATGAATATTGATCTGTGGAAGGAATGGATTCCCGGGTTTCAAAAATTGAATTATACCAATGAACAGTTGTACGGAGATATAACAAAGGAGGAACGCCTCCAAAGGATTGAAGCCATTTCTGCCCTGTCTATTGTGTCAAGCGATGATCCCCCCATCTTTATGACCTATCACATGAAGCCCGATGCAGCCATTCCCTCCAACCCCAAAAAAGCAAGGGGTTGGAAGATTCATCATGTCATCCTCGGTATCAAGCTAAAAGAAAAAATGGATGCGCTGGGTGTGGAATCTCATGTAAGCTATCCGGATGCTGAGTCAAAGTATGAAAGCAATGTAGCCTTTTTGAAGAGGAAGCTGCTTCGTTGAAGTGGAGAATATGGTGCTTCATCGATTAGCTGCAGAGGAGAGCGTATGATGTGTAACAAGGGGGGAGGCCTTTCTCATTTGATGTTTTACGCAGTATTTCTTATTATTTGATGTATTCTACTTCACGATAGATCTCAGCCTAAGAGTGATTTTATCGCTGAGTTTTATTAAGCCTTTAGGCAATGACATTAGATAAAAGAATCTTCCTTTTCCTCTTTCTATTCCTTTTTTCCTGTGCTGAAAAAAGTCAGCTTGCTGATGCTAAGAAGCCAACAAAGCAGTCCATGACTACTAGCTCGGGACTTGAAATTCCGACGGGCGTTCCGATAAAAATAGAGGGAAAGCGAATGGAGCTTCGAGCTAATTCTGAACAAGTTTCTTTTCCTGTAGAAAGCAAAACGACTCCATTCCCTATCCTCCAAAAACAGACCCTCGCAGGGGAACCAACCCTAAAGAGGGCTGTTGGAAAACGACTCTTGGATGATTCTTTAAGTACCCGCCCAAACGCTATTCCTGTCAAGGATATCAGTCGGCTGGCGACCTATCCTAAACCGATCACTGCAACCCCCGCTAAGACCAAGGAAAATGCCACTACGGACATTCGATTTTGGGGTATTGAACAAAACTTGAATACTTCTGCTTTCTGGACCATGATACAGGATCGGAGGGGAGACTTCTGGTTGGGTTCACTTGGGGGAGGAGCAATCCGTTTTAATGGTATTCACCTGGAACACTTTACAGAGAAAGAGGGGCTGCCCAGTAATCATATTTTTGCTTTGTTAGAGGATAGTAAAGGGAATATCTGGTTTGGTACCCGAGATGGTGGTATTTGCCGGTACGATGGATCTCATTTTACCTACTTCAATACAGAAAATGGCTTGCCTCATAATTTTGTCCTTTCTATTTACGAGGATCACGAGGGTAACTTATGGTTTGGAACTAGAGGTGGTTTGAGTCGGTATGATGGTGAGCATTTTACACATTATACCACCCAGGAAGGACTGGCCTTTAACGAAGTTATCTCCATATTTGAAGATAGTCGACACCAGCTTTGGATCGGGACGGGGGAAGGATCGGGTTTACACTGTTTTGATGGGCTTAACTTCACTCATTATGATGTGGGAGAGGGGAAGGGGAACAATGATGTCCATGCCATCATCGAAGATAAGCAGGGCCATCTTTGGTTCGGAACTTGGGGTGCGGGATTGGTACGCTACGATGGTACTTCTTTTTATACCTATACCACCGAGCAGGGGCTAAAGAGTAATAGTGTTTTATCCATCCTAGAAGATGAACAGGGGGATATATGGTTTGGCAATTTGGGGGGAGGGGTTACTGCCTTTGATGGTACTGCCTTTACCCACTATACGGAGGAGGAAGGACTAAGTAGTAATTATGTCCGTCATATTATCAAAGATGATCAAGACAATATTTGGGCTTGCACTTGGAACACAGGTGTGAATCGGATCAATAGAAGAGGGTTTAATCATCTAACCTCCAAAGACGTACTGCAAGAGGAGGAGATTATGTCTATTGCAAGTGATATGAATGGGGGGGTATGGTTAGGGACGGACAAAGGATTTTATAAATATGATGGCAAACAAGTAACGCGTTTTATAACTCAACAAAGCCTGGTCCAAACGGGAGTACTATCCATCTTGGTAGATCAACAACAAAATCTGTGGTTAGGTGGTAGTGCAGGTGTGAGCCAATTTACCGGAGAGGCGATTCGGGATTTTACGAGAAGAGACGGCCTGCTGGTGGGAGATGTAAGAGCTTTATACCAGGACAAGCGCGGTCATATTTGGCTGGGAGCCTATGCCGGTGGCATTATCCGTTTTGATGGAGAAAACTTTCTTCAGTTTTCGGAAAAAGAAGGTTTTATCAGTGACGATGTCGGAGCCATATATGAAGATTCCAGAGATCGCTTGTGGTTTGGCACACTAGGAGGCGGACTTAGCTGTTTTGATGGTACTCACTTTGTTAACTATACCACCAAAGATGGCCTAAGTAACAATTATGTAAGAGCAATTCTGGAGGATGAAGAAGGCAATATTTGGTTGGGTACGGAAGATGGTTTGGATCGGTTTGACGGTGCGAGATTTGAACGCTATTCAACGGAAAATGGCTTGGCTCACAATAACATCTTTTCCCTGGCACTCGATATGGAAGAAAATTTATGGATAAGCACTCAGCAGGGGATTAGTCTTCTAAGATCCAATCAAACGAGGGCTTTTTCGGAAGAAAATGAAAAACCAGCGGAAGTACAGTTTATCAGCTTTGACCGGCAAAATGGTTTGCCTCATGGTAATATATCGCGAAGAAGCTTCGTCGTAGATCAGGAAAATAGGCTTTGGTTTGGGACTACGGATGGACTGAAGCTGTTTGACCTTGATCGCTTTCAATTGTCCGATGAGCCACCGCAAACCGTAAAGGTGAGCCACCTGCAAGTGAATCAAACTTATATCGACTATCGACAATTAGCGGATAAAGATTATAGCCAAGAACTATTTGCGGAAACCGAGTTTAGAGCCAGCTTAGATTCCGTTATTGCTTTCCAAAATGTGCCAACGCGTCTGCGACTACCTTACCACTTTAATCACTTGACTTTTCACTTCTCAGCCATAGACTGGGCGGCTCCAAGCAAAATACAGTATAGCTATTGGATGGATGGAATAGATAAAACCTGGAGTCCGCCACAATCGGATCCTAAGGTCGACTATCGCAATCTACCACACGGAAAATACACACTAAAAGTAAAAGCAAAAGGGCAATCTAATCTCTGGAGTGAACCTGTGCGCTACGTTTTCACCATTACACCCCCTTGGTGGCGTACCTGGTGGGCCTATCTGTCCTATTTCCTCGCATTTTCTTTTCTGATCTATCAATTGTATCAACTGCAATTATCTCGAAGGTTGGCGATGGAAGAGGGCAAACGACTGAAAGAAATCAACCACGTCAAGAGCAGTATCTATACAAATATCACGCATGAATTTCGTACACCTTTAACCGTTATTCATGGCATGACTGAGGAGTTAGAAGAGCATCTATCCCAGGAGGTACTCCCCAAAACATCACTGATCAAAAGAAACAGCCAAAAACTGTTATCCATGGTGAATCAATTGCTCCAGCTATCCAAACTGGAAGTCAATAAAGAGAAGTTACATCTACAGCAACAGGATGTGATGGCTTTTATCAAATACCTAGTGGCTTCCCACGAATCAATGGCTTTTTCTAAAAGCGTCAACCTACAGTGTTACAGTGAAGAGCCACTACTGATCATGGATTTTGATGCCCAAAAGCTGGAAACCACCCTCTCCAATCTTCTTTCAAATGCTATTAAATTCACCAATGAGTACGGTAAAGTTTTGGTAGTAGTCAAAAGAAGAAATCAATTGAATAATTCTTTGTTAGAAGTTAAGGTGATAGATACGGGTATTGGAATTCCTGAACAAGAACTACCTCATATTTTCGATCGCTTCCATCAAGTTGATAATGATTATCAATATCGGGGAACAGGAATTGGCCTGGCGCTCGTCAGGGAGTTGGTGAAATTAATGGATGGAGAAATCCAAGTAGAAAGTAAGGCCGATGAAGGAACTACCTTTATCCTTCATTTACCCATCCACAATAAGGCACCCTTGGCTACCCATCTTCCTAAAATTCGAGAGGTAGAGCGTGCCGCTTCTCCTGAATTTATATCAACAGCAATAGGTGAGGCGCTAGTTGAAGAGGGCCTGCCGGTACTATTGATCATTGAGGACAATTTGGATATCCTTCAATACTTGCAAACCTGCCTATCCGACCATTATCAGTTGCTCATTAGTCGAAATGGGGAGGACGGGCTTGCAAAGGCTTTTGAAAAAGTGCCAGATATCGTCATTAGTGATGTCAGGATGCCCAAAATGAATGGCTTTGAACTCTGTACTGCTTTAAAGCAAGATGATCGCACCAACCATATTCCAGTTATTCTTCTAACGGCTAGAACTACCGTAGACGATAAGTTAAAGGGACTTTCGAGTGGAGCAGACGCCTACCTTACAAAACCTTTTGAGAAGAAAGAATTACTGATTCGCTTAGATCAGTTATTAGCTACAAGACAAACTCTCCAGCAAAAGTACTTGGCAGAATTAGGGGCAGGCATTACCTCTCCTAAGGAACCTGAAAGCCCAAGCCGGCACTTTGTACATAAGGTTAGGCAGTTGGTACTTGACCATTTGTCTGATGATGGTTTTTCGGTGAATGAATTGGCAGCTAACCTCCATTTAAGCCGTTCTCAGCTACATAGGAAAATAAAGGCCCTAACGGGCATGTCTACCTCCAACTACATTCGACATATTCGCTTATTGAAAGCGAAGGAACTACTTCAAAATTCCGACGAGACCGTCTCAGAAATACTATTTAAAGTGGGTTTTAACTCTCCCGCCTACTTTTCCCAAGCCTATAAGAAAGCTTTTGGCATCTCACCTAGTGCTGAAAGAGAACAATAAGGCATGATCACTCTTCCTCAGAACGCTATGACCTGGCCTCGGAAGTTGATTGCGTCCATAATGATGGTTCGTTGGTAAGTTATTGAAAAATAATGTGTTGTGGTTGGAGTGCAACACATCTGCAACATGAGTGATAGCTGTCTCTGCCCCTCTTTATAATTTCAGTTATAGCTTTTGCACCACTAGCTAAAGCAAGTCCATCCATGGGTATCTAGTTTTGAGATCAGATTAAAAATCTTTAAAAACAGATATTCATGAACAGTGTATATGTAAACTTTCGTGTGGTCTTGGTTGCTCTTTTAGGCCTCTCTAGTATAGCGATTAATTACAGTTGTGAGAAGGCAGATGGGATGGAACCCGTAAACGAAACCAAGGATCAAAGAATAGAAGATAAGCTCTATTCTCAATATACCCTCGACAGTTTTCCCATGAAAATATTTATACCCCGGGAGTATGAGAATGACAAGAATCTGCCTGTGGTCTATTTACTGGACGGTCTTCTCCCTTCGCCACTCGATAATGTGGTTTTCTTTGATGAGGTGGTTGGATCTATGCAAAAAATAGGATTAAAGGCAATTCTGGTAGCTGTGGGAGATAAAAAAGGGGTAGCCAGAGAGGAAGATTTTTTGGGTCAAGGTTGTAGAGGTACCGTAATAGGGTTTGATAATTTCTTCAATTTTCTCACGAAGGAACTCGTCCCCTATATCGATAGCAAGTATGAAAGTGATCCTACTAAAAGGACATTGATTGGGCATTCCCATGGAGGTAACTTTGCCTACAATGCTTTCTTCAATGAAGACCCCAGCAATATTATTTTTCGAGGATATCTAGCTGTAGATCCCACCGAGTGCGACAATAATGTGCTAATGGAGCGAATCGATAACATGGATTTCCCAAGCGATGCCAGTATGAAAATCCATCTCTCCGAAGTAGACTACGATGTTGAAAAAGTATATAACTTCCTCAAAGACAAAGATTTTCCTTGGCTTTTTATAGATTTTGAGCGATATCCAGATGAGAATCACGTTAGTGTCACTCGCCCTTCGATTCGGGAAGGACTACGGTTTATTTATGGTATTTAGTCCAATAGCTTAGGCAACTTGCACTCTGAGGCTTATTATGACTTCATCATGTTCGCAGGAAAATATCAGTTTGCAATGTAGGTAGGACAAATTGGTGGAGCTGATAGCTAATGAAATCAAATGAAAAAAGGCCGATCACAAAGTGATCGACCTTTTTTTGTAGACCCACTAGGTCGAATATTTCTCTATGCTTTTCTGGGGTTTTCGATCAATATGGCCGTAAAATAAAGGGTTTGGAGGATTTCTCCAAAATTATGTTGGCCTCTAGTGGAAAAGTCAGGAACACTGACGACTGCTAAAACGACTGCTATGCTTTACTGATTGTAAAAGAATAGTTTTGGTAGCAAATCCAAACCTAATGGGTAAATTACCAAAACCAAGATTTAACCTTAAATCACCAAAAGCTGAAAAGGAAACCCTGATTTTTATGATTTTCAGATACCGTGGAAAACGACTTCAATATTCCACGGGGCTGAATATCCATCCCAAAGAATGGGATGCGCACTCTCAACGACCATTTGCCAAAGCAAGAAGACAGGATTTGTTTCTTATTGAGCGAGAGCTAGATAACCTTGCTATCTACTGTCGAGATATTTTTATCGAGGCGGATTATGGCTCTATCAGCTTAGAAGAATTTAAGAAGCAGCTTGATTTCAAGACTGGCAAGATTGAAGCCGATCCAGTTCTAGATCCAATTTTAACCGAAGATAGAATCTCATCTATTCAACCCACCTTCTTCGAATTTATAGATCGGGAGATTGAAGAAATGATAGCTACTGGAATGAAAAGAGGTAGCCTCAAAGTATTCAAACTTCATGCTGAAATCATCAAAGAATTTGGCAGGGAGACTTTTCCTAAGAGGAAACAATTTGACTATGAAGATGTAGACTGGAACTTTAGGTTAAAGCTCATTGACTGGTTAACCGAAAGACATGTTCAATTAGCCTATGGCAATAAGACTTTGAAGATTCTGCGCCAGTTTCTAGAGAGAGCCAAAAGAAAAAAGCTTCACCGCAATACCGATTATCAGGGAGTAGGGTGGGTGGTTACTCAAAAAAAAGCAGTTGGTCAAAAGATTGTTCTGACCTGCGAGGAACTGGAAATTTTAGTTAATCTAAACCTTAAAGGTTATTTAGCGAAAGTGCGTGATATATGCTTGATTGGTGCTGGAACAGGACAACGCTATAGTGACTTTTCCAGATATAACCCTGAGAATTTCTATCGGACGATTAATAATATTCCTATTCTCTCAGTCATATCCACTAAGACCGATACACCTGCTAAGATTCCTCTCAATTTATTCCCCTGGCTTTTACCCGTTTTGGAAAAGCATAATTATGCCACCCCAAAAATGTCTATGCAGAAATTCAATGACGGAATTAAACAAGTCTGCAAACTAGCAGGGTTTGACTAAAAGATTCTGAAGATTCAACAATATATCGGCAGAAAAGCTAGGGTTGAGAAATCTTATGTTCCAAAATATGAGGAAGTATCTTCTCATATCTGCCGTAGAAGCTTTGCGACCAATCTTTATCGTATGGGCTATAACCTCGCTCAAATCATGCCTATGACTGGGCATGCTACGGAATCTCAATTGCGTCAATATATCGGAATAGATAATGAAATGAATGCAGAGGAAATTGCCTTCAGCATTATTCAGAAACAGACGAGAGGCAAGGACTCAAACCTTAAAGTAGTGAATTATTGAGTGCTGCTGAAAAGAAAAAACAAGAATTTCCAATCCTGAAAATATGATCTAATGCAAAATATATTAATCAATGATGATTTTGGGAAGTCTATTAAAAGACTTCGTTCTATACTCCCTGTTTTAAGCTTCTCTCTACTGATAATAACCTATCTTATATCAGCTGTCATTATGGGTATATTTCATGCTCAAAATGCTCCTAATTGGGGCTTTACTGTTGCGGCTTTCTTAGTGCCTCTTGCTATACAGGCGGGAAGGGGAACATTGGTGTTCTTCTTTCAGCTAAACCCTACACATATTCAGGGGCGCTTATCCTTTGGGATAATAGCAGCAACAGTTTTATTGATCCTGTCATTAGTTGAGGCTTATTTAGTGATGACACCTTATGGATTATCTTGGGTTATTTCTGTTTGTACTTTGATGATCATCGGGTGGGTGATTGAAGTTATGATTTTGAAAGAAACCATATTTGCTACACAGATAGAGCTATTCCAAGATCAAGAGCGATGGCATGAAGTGAAGGGATTCTATATTGCCCAAATGGAGTTACAGAAATTTATCGAGGATCTGAATAATGGTAAAGTTTTAGCTTTGCCTGAGCCTGAGCAAGAAGAACCCGCAACTCAACAAGTTTTACCGAAGGAGAATAAAGCGCTTTCACTATTAGAAGAGATAAACCAGCATTTGCAGGGAAAGGATTATCGCCCTTCGCTGAACGGGAAGGTGAAGGGCAGGAAATAAGATGTTCCACCTTTTATGGCGTGAAGCTTGACAAACAAGACCCGTTTTTAGGTCATAATCTTGACCGATTAGAAAAGAGATTTAAAGAGCGCTATTATACCTCTTTGGAGAAAAAACATGATAGAGAGCAGGGGGGTAAAAAACCTCACCAGACTATTCTGAAATCCATAGAGGATAACCAGAAGCGGTTTTTGATGGTAAGAGTTTTTAGGCATTTACTTTTGGAGGAAGAACTGAGCTTAGATTTGTAAAAATATGGAAAGCCCTTCCAGCTTGGAGGGGCTTCTCAAAATAGATCAAGCTGTGGCATTTTCAATTCTTCGAGAAGTTGGATCAGGCACCTAGCCATTTCCTTATCTGCCTCATAAATATTATCCTTTTCAGAAATTCTCTTTAGTATATTTTGAAGTTTAATTACTCCTGCGAGTATTGCATCATCTTTTGATTTGAAACCAATTCGTTCAAATACCGAAATTGCGGAACTAGCACCCTGATTGGGTAGCATGTAAACGGTAGTCATAGCCCATAACCCGTTGCCTCCTTCAGCTACTCTAATTTCTACATAACCTTTATAATCCTTACCTACACGTATTTCTTCATCAGGAATAACGGCACCATTTCCGCCATAAAAATTTCTAAATCCCCAAATATGGTTTGCTTCTATCCTTCTTTCTTCATATTGTTGTGGACATCTTGCCATTTGCCCATTTTTGTAAACTATCGCATTTATTCGGTCACTTAAATCGATATATTCTACTTCTGCCATTCGAACCTCACATTCTATTAATAAGGGTATAAGCATTGCGCTATATCCTTATGGTGTTTCGCTAAGAAATGGGGAGCCAAACGCAACAATAAATCCGAAATAGTGGTGCGGACGCAGAACTTTGATTTCAAAGTTTGAGTCACGGTATGAGGGATTTTTGTTGCAGTGCGGCAGGGGCTAAGCCCCTTAGAAACTCCTGCAAAAGTTAAAAACTGTTAAAGTCTGAGATTTTCAGTGTTCCGAGATTTTCCCAATTGGTGTCATTTGATTTCAGATGGAATCATCTTTTAAATCCACATCATCTCAGATGCTTCCATTTAGTTCCATTTTAACATTTTAATTACTGATTTTTAGACACTTGCGTCTTTATTCAACTGTACTTACTTTGCCGAAAATAATTAGTTCACCAACAAATTTCGGTTATGCAAAACAATAATATTATCCTCCATTCAATAACTCCGCACGAATTAGAAGAATTGCTCCGAACAATGATTAGAGAAGAATTTGAGGAGATGAACAAAGAGATTCAAAGAGTAATTGGCGAAGATGATTTAGTAAGTACTGGAACAGCTTGTAGATTGCTTGGTGTTTGTTCCAAGGTTATGCGCCATTTTGTGAGCGAAGGACATTTTACTGTCTTCCACCATATGAAAGAGCGAAGATATATCAGGGCTGAATTGCTCGACTTTAGAAATAGGCGAAAGATAAATCGGTCGAAATAATAATGATTACTAATCCCCATTATCTAATCAATAGTATATCTCCTTTGATTAGATCAAGTGTCCCGTTAATTCTCATTATCTCCACTGCATATACGTAAATCCCTGCTTGAACTGGGCGCCCTCTGAAAGTACCATCCCACCCCAGAGAGTTGGCCCCCTGCTGTTTATTAG
>JABSSL010000067.1 GCA_013214355.1 Saprospiraceae bacterium
GTGGCTCTGGCGGCGGCGATGGAGGTGACGGCGGTGATGGTGGAAATGAAGATCCCAATTTCACAGGCTTTGGATTAGCGATCCAAAATGTCACTGCGAACCAGGGAGATGAGATCTGTCTGGATGTTGTTGCATACAACTTTGATAATATTCTTGGATTGCAGTATTCGATCTCTTATGATCCATCCGTTCTGCAATTTTCTTCGATTTCTAATACCAACTTAGCGGGCCTTAGCGCCAATTCATTTGGTAACCCTTCCCCAGGATCAATTACAAGTTCTTGGTCGGATCCAAATGCTACCGGTCTTTCCGTTGATGATGGGACGATAATATTTGAAGTGTGCTTCACTGTCATTGGGACAGGATCTACTACAGTTACTTTCGCCAACACTCCAACTCCGATCGAGGTAATTGACAGTGGCTTGAATGAGATTAACTTCGAGCAGAACGACGGTATTGTTACCATTAATGGTGGTAACAATGGCGGCGGCGGCGGTGGTGGCGGTAATACTGGGCCGTCATTTGATGGATTTGGCGTTACCATACAAGATTTTTCTGCTGATCAGGGAGATCAAATCTGCTTGGACATTAAGGCTTACGAATTTAACGGTATCCTAGGGATGCAATATTCGATGAACTATGATCCTAGCCGATTAGAGTTTGTAGAGATAAGGAATCCAAATTTAGATGGACTATCTGCAGCAAGTTTTGGTAATCCTACTCCTGGTGTCATTACGATGGCTTGGTCAGACCCCAATGCTGTCGGCGTAACAGTCGATGATGGAACTGTCATTTATGAGGTGTGTTTCAATGTACTAGGTAACAATGCGATTACAGCAGTGACAATTTCGGGCGAACCTACCCAGATTGAGGTTACCGACAGTGGATTAAATAATGTTCCTTTTGATTTTGATACAGGCATTATTACGATTAGTGATAATGGATCAGGAAGTGGTTTTGATGGATTCGGAATTATTGTCGGAGATCAGAGCTTACAGGAAGGAGAGTCTTTCTGTATACCCGTGAGTGTGCAAGAGTTTGTAGATATCATCGGTATGCAGTTTTCTATTTCCTATAATTCTGCGGAACTACAATTAGATCAAATTACTGGGTTTAATCTGAACGGATTATCAGAAAACTCCTTCGGTACTCAAGATGCAGGTACAATTAGAGTTACCTGGAATGATCCAGATGGCCTAGGGGTGACACTAAATACAGATAATGATCCACAGGCACTATTTGAGCTATGTTTTACGGTCATTGGTACCAATAGCTCCCAGGTCTGTATCACGGACTCTCCTGTACAAGTGGAAATTACCGGAGCGGATCTTACTTTAGTCGACCCAACGCTAATTTGTGGTAATATTTTGGTAGGGGAAGATCCGCCTCCTTCAGTTACACCAACCGTGACCGGAGTTAGTTGTCCTGGTGAAGATGATGGAAGTATTTCATTGGATGTAAGTGGGGTTGGACCAACCTTTGATTACCAGTGGAGTATTAATGGTTTGGGGAATGCCTCTACAGCTAGTGGCTTGTCTGCAGGTGATGTCACTGTGACCGTAACGGACAATGGTACGGGTTTACAAACTATTCAAACCATAACAGTACCAAGCCCGGCACCAATTGATATTAGTTTTAATGTAACGGATGCTAGCTGCTCTGATGGTTCTGATGGAAGCATTAGCTTGGCAGTTACTGGCGGTACCGGCCCATACTCATATGACTGGTCTCCTTCCGGAACGAATACTAGTCAGAACAATGGATTGGCACCTGGTGATTACTTTGTAACGGTAACGGATGCCAATGGCTGTATGGCTAGTGGAGGTCCTTATACGATTGGTAGTCCGACAGCCATCAGTATCAGTGTTATTTCTGTACAGAATGTGCAATGTGCTAGTGATGAAACGGGCGCAATTGCCATTGCAGTAAACGGAGGTAGTCCTCCTTACAATATTGACTGGAATGGTAGTCTGACGGATAATACTACTACTCAAAGCAACTTGTCTGCAGGCTCTTATTCTGTGGTTGTGACTGATGCGAACAACTGCTCAGCCAGTCTCAATAACATTAATATTCTAAGCAATTTTGATCCCATCATTATCAGCTTAAGCCTAGCGCATATACCGAATGAAGGAGGAACCGGAGCTATTAACGCTACTGTATCCGGTGGAACTGGACCTGGTACCTTCAACTATTCTTGGACAGGACCTAGTGGTTTCAACTCTAATGCAGAGGATATTAACAACCTATCTGCTACTGGAGAGTATTGTTTGCAAGTGACGGATAACAATAACTGTGTTGAAACAATCTGTGCAGATTTAGGTAACCTGCTGGAGATAACATCCTTTAACATTGTTAAGGCTTGTGAGAATATTTGTAATGGTGGGGTTGATATCAGTGTTGTAGGAGGCCTTCCTGGTGGTACAGCCACCTATGCTTGGCAAAGAGTCGGAGAAAACCCTGTCCTTGGTTCTCAGGAAGATCTAAATGATGTATGTGCAGGTACTTACCGTGTTACAGTGGTTAAAGATGGTCAAGAAGTGACGGGAACTTTTGAGGTTACTAATTTTGATCTTGATATTATTGCCACGACCACTCCTTCTACGGATGGAACCAATGGCACTATTTCAATTAATATTGCAGGGGGTAACAGTGGATTCAATATCCAATGGGACAATGGAGATACTGGTCCGAATGCAGATGGGCTTCCTCCAGGTGAAATCTGTGCTGATATAACAAGTACCGCTAATGGATGTACGACAAGGGAATGTTGGGTAATCCCGGCACTACCTTTCGAATTAGTGCGTATGGATGTGACAGAGACTACCTGTAGCGGACGTTCAGATGGCCTGGTAGAAATTGAGGTTTCTGGTGGTATCACGCCATATACGCTTTCCGTGTCAGGCCGACCAGCCCTAACACAGCCTAATAACACTACAGGAGTATTTAATATCCCTGGATTAGCAACTGGCAACTATGATATCGTATTGATGGATGCTTTGGGCTCAAGGCTTGATCCAAGAGCTGTTGTGCCAGAAGTTGATCCTATTAACGTCACCTGGGAAGTGGTAAATGATACTGAAGAAGCTGGTGGTACGGGTTCTATTACCTTAGATATTGCCGGAGGACGTGCACCTTACAACGTAGCCTGGAATGCCAATATCAATGGCCCTCAACCTATCCAATTGGTTTGCGGAACGTATGCGCCAATCATTACTGATGCGAATGGATGTGTGAAAGAGGCAATCGAAATTGAAGTTCTATGTTTATCGGATGATGTAGCTACGACTAACGTGGGCTGTCCAGGTGATGGTAACGGAAGTCTTGCACTTGATTTATCAGGTTCGGCTCCTTACCAGTTCCAATGGAAAAATGAGCAGACTGGAGAAGCCATGACGGGCGATCAAACACTACAGAATCTTGCAGCCGGAGAATATACGGTTACCGTAACTGATAATTCCGGAGCCGTTCTGGTACGGACCTATGAAGTAGGGACGCAATCAAGTCTACGTTTCAATACATTGGAAACGGTTTCCTCTTACAATGGTTTTGCCGTAAGCTGTAGTTACTCTAGCGATGGTATTCTGCAAGCTGTAGGTGCTGGTAATCAAGGTATGCTGACCTATGAATGGGTGAATGGAGAAGGGGCTGTCGTGAGTACTTCCTCTACCTTCAATACTGCTGCTCCAGGTATGTATACCGTTCGAATTTTCGATGATGTTTGCATGGTGGAAGAGACGATTGAAGCATCAGCACCGGATGGATTACAAGTTCAAGCTGTGAATATCAAGGAGATCAGTTGCTCTGATGAAGTAGATGGACAGATCAATGTACTTGCTTCTGGCGGTATTGCACCGTATTTATATCGTTGGAGTAGCAATGACTTTGGAGATGAAGCTCGCTTTTTGGCGGCTGGTGAATATACAGTTACTGTAACGGATGCCAATAACTGTGTAGATGCAGCAACCTTTAATCTGGCACAGCCAGAACCACTCCAAGTGGTTATTGAGACTGAACCAGAAACGGAAGATTGTAATGGTGTAGCAAGAGCTATTGTTACGGGAGGTACAGAACCATACTTCTACAATTGGGTGAAACCAGCTGGACAAACAACCGCTGAGATCTCTGGCCTCTGTAATGGTACTTATTTTGTAGAAGTTACAGATGCTCAAGGTTGTACCTCGGCGCTAGGCGAAGTGTCTGGTGTAGTAAAGGATAAACGCTTTAATTGCTTTGAAGATCGAGTTGTACTAACACCTGATGAAGATGGATTGAATGATGATCTGGTGATCTTCTGTGCGGATGACTTCCCACAAAATAAGATTGAGATCTACAATCGATGGGGGCAACTAGTATACGAACAAGAAAATTATGACTGCACAGATTTAGGTGGGATGAATTGCTTCTCTGGAAGAACGAACAGAAACGAAGACCTACCTGAAGGTGCATATTATTGGGTACTTGAGTATACAGATGCCAATAATAACCTAGTACAAGTCAAAGGTTCCCTAACGATATTGAGGGAATAGTGAATCATTGATCGGGTGCCAATCCTATTGGCACCCGACCAAAAGATTCGATGTACAAAATCTTTTTTTCCCATGATTCAACCGATCAAAAATGAAAAAATTAACTCTACTCATACTTTTTTCCTCCATTTGCACTTTACTCAGTGCTCAATATGAAGCGGTATTTAACCATTACAATCTAGGGCACGGCAGTCGTAACTTGATCAATCCTGCCGCAGCTGGTTTTGATGGTGTTTCGCAACTTCAATTTAATCTTCGGGCTCAGTGGACGGGGTTTGAGGATGCTCCAAAGACTTACGGAGCTTTGTTTAACGCACCAATCGGGAAAGCTTTTGGTTTAGGCCTAGGTGTTTATTCAGAGCAAGCGGCCCAACTGAATAACCTTCGTCTATTTCTTAATTACGCTTTTCGCTTCACGGCTGGTGAAGATTGGAAGATTTCAGCTGGATTTTCTACTGAATATCAGCAGATGACCTTGGATAGTGATGTGATGTCCACGCCACTACTACAGCAAGGGGATCAATTAATTGATGACTTCTTGGGGGGTAAAGGAGTATTCGACGCAGCAGTTGCTATCTATGGTGCTTTCCGGAACAATACTTTTGGAGGGCTTACCATCAACAATTTAGTACGTAATCGCCTAGTGGATATATCTGGGTCGCAAGCAGGTGAATCAACTTCGGCGCTACAATTTTACACCTTTGCGTTTGGCCATAAGTTCGATCTTTATGAACTGAATCTAACACTGGAGCCCTCCTTGGTGATTCGCCAGGTATTGGGAGGTCCTGAGTCTCTAGTAGATATTAATTTGAAAGCAGGATTTTTGGAAGAGCAATTGATTGCAGGATTGTCATACCGAGGTGGTTCCGCGAATACCCTAGCCATCTTGCTAGGAACCCGCTTATCTGGGTTTAATTTGTACTATTCTTATGACGTTTCCTTCCAACGATTCCAGGATTATAGTGTAGGATCTCATGAGGTAACCGTGGCGTTTAGCTTTGATAATCCAGAGCGCTAGCGTAGCATAAATATAGATTGCTAATTACTCAACTATAGTTTTAGCTAAAAAGCTAAGATGTCCTTTTAACAATTGGTTTTTGGGATGACCCTTCTCCTTCCCGGAGAAGGGTCGCTTATTTTTATAGAACTCCTTCTTAGTGTTTTATGGTATGATTTTTGCAATTGAAACGGTGAGAAACTATAGTGCAGATTGAGTTGGTGGTGGAGCGAACATACTATGAGAAAATAAAGACTTACCAATCTTAACGGCAAAGAATACCTTTGTCCTTTCCTGTCTTTATTTTCCGGCAAACTGAAATTTGGTGTAGTTATTATAGTTGCCTATCAATTATTTCGTCTGACTTGAGTTAGGCGCCCTGCCTTGGAATTATTCGAGGCAGGGGGTAGGCTTTTAAAGTGACTGTATTACTGTTCAAAATACCTCCTTTTGGGTATTTTTGGCATTGAATTAAAGTGTATATTTGTCTAGTCTATAGAAAACAAATTATAATCCATATCTCCTAGATAATCATAGATTATTGTACATCTCTTGGATTTAGCCCACCTTTTACCGCTAAAGCCTTCGTGATTAGGACAGTGGATTCCCTCTAAAGAGCTTTGAGTATTATTTTCCCTTAGATTCTGGTTGTCAAACTTATGTTTGACCGTGTTCTACTTGTTCCAGAAGAACCAATAGTATATCGCATTATCGGCTTGTTCTTCTTTATAGAAGAGTATTCTGTTATGTGTATTCTCTTGAAAAATTGTACAAAAATATATCTGGAAAAAGCATCTATTTCTAGATTCCTGCGTAGAACTAGTACAGAATTTCCCCTGGGGAAAGCCCTCGCTGGCTAAACGAAGACAGTGTGATTACTGACAAGTTTTTTGAAGTTTCTATCTGATTATCTGTTAGATATACATATGTAAAAAATCCTTAGATTTTATTTTGTTAGAATGAAACTTTAGATATTCGAGTCCGTAATACTTTATATATCTTTTATGAAACACTAAAGGCAATTATAATTAAGGCGATTGGATTGTATGTGATTCACACAAGAACCGTTTTCAAGTGTATACTTAAATCGGTTTTTGGGATGGCCTCTCTTCTATGCAGACAGAAGGGGGGCTTTTTTGTTTTGTTTCCTAGAAGTTTCTGCCTACTGATTCCCTCCAAGGTACTTTTACTCCCCCTCAGGTTTTTCTTCACCAAATAAAGTCTACCCTTAAGATCTAATGGTATTGTACAGATGTATGCTATTTGTCTGTATAGCTAAGCCACATCTATTCGGCATCCAGCGCTTGTTGCTAGATCAGGACGGACAAACCCTTGTAGATAAAAAATAATTTTTATAATACTGATTATTAGTTGGTTATGTGGGTTTAGTTTTTTGGTGTGTTTTCTTTTTCAGAAAATTGGCACGGTATTTTCAAGATAGGAGAGTAAATGTAAAAAGGTAAACTAGCTAAAGATTGAAGAGATAACATCTTTCTCATAGCAATCATAAGGATGAGCAATCAAAAAGCAGTTTTACAAACAACTCCACTCATCCCCCCAGACTTACCTTACATTATCAGACCCACTTTGTGCGAGATTAGCTAGAGCTACAGCTGTGCTGTAATGGCCCAAGCTATGCCTCTTCCTGTCATTATGGCCTCAACACTAAGATTTGGCACCTATGGTTCACCAACCATTGGGCCTGATATTCCTATGCTATAACTCAATAATCAATTTTAATACATCAGCATGAAACACTTAATTTGCAAATTTCAAAAGGTCAAGTTTAACCGCTGGGTTAGGCTTCACCACCCTCCAAAAGATTGGAGTGTTGTAGCTCTGATCAGTTTACTAAGTCTTTTAACCTGGACGAATACTCAGGCGCAGGATTGTGATTTGGCTTGTAATAGCGCCATGGAAGCTCCCGTGCAATTGTCTGTAGGTACAGATTGTATTGTTTGGATGGATGCAGACGGAATTCTCGAGGCTCCTCAATCATGTCCAGGTATGAAATCTTTGGTGCTCAGAGATGATCAAAATATTCTTGTAGCAGATGGTATGGATCAAGTGCAAATTGATGCATCTAGTCATATAGGTAACACCCTTAGTGTCACGGTGACTGATGTCAATACCAATGTATTTTGTGTAGGCTTTGTACAGATAATTGATAAGCTAGCACCAACCCTCTCAAACTGTGATGAGGTTAGTGTCCGTTGTATAGATGATACCTCGCCAGAGTTTACTGGCTATCCTACTATGGAAGATAATTGTAGCGAAGACATCCAATTAAGCTTTGAGGATACTCTTATTCCTGGCAATTGCACATCGGGTACGATGAAGAAGATAGAGCGCCAATGGATTGCTGCTGATGCCTTCGATAATCGAGATAGCTGTTTACAAATTATTACGATAGAAAGACCAACTTTAGATGAAATTGCATTTCCGGAAAATGTGGATTTAAGTTGTGATGCTCCTGATGCGGATCCTACGATCACAGGTTATCCAACCTTTGGAGGAGAGATCATTAACTCAGACAATACTTGTGGCCTCGTGGTGAAGATGGTCGCAGACACTGCCTATATCTGTGATGAATACGAATTCCAAATACACCGATCTTGGTTAGTTACGGACGAATGTTCAGGTTTTGAAACAGAAGCCTTACAGATCGTACATATTAAAGATACCACTCCCCCCGAGATTACCTGTCCAGCAGATTTTACTGTTACGACTGAAGGGGGGGACTGTATTTCCACAATTGAACTGACGGAGCCCACGATCACAGATAATTGTGATGCCGGAATGGAGTACGATGTAATCACCTCCTTTGGAGCAGTAGGTCTTGGACCTCACCCATATGTTCCAGCTGGTATGCATACTGTTCAGTATACGGCGACCGATGCTTGCGGCAATTCGGCTATGTGTACCATGTCTGTAAATGTTCTTGATGAGGATGAGCCTGTAGCAGTTTGTGAAGATTTCACCATAGTATCGGTTCCTTCTGGTGGAGTGGCCTTGGTACTGGCAAAGACTTTTGATGATGGTAGCTTTGATAACTGTCAAGACGAAGTTTTCTTTAAAGCTCGAAGAATGAATATAGGGGAGTGTGAACAAGCCAATGGCGATGATTCCCCTGACATCTCCGGATATCAGGAATGGTTTGATGATCGAGTACTGTTTTGCTGTGGAGAGGCGGAAACTGGTGAAATACAAGTCATCATGCGCGTGTATGAAGTAGATCCCGGCGAAGGGCCAGTTAATCCGGAGCGAGAAGTAAGTGGAGGAGATTTACATCACCATTATTCCGATTGCATGGTTATGGTGGCGATCCAAGATAAAATTCCACCTCGCTTCTTGACTTGCCCACCCGCAGATACAATTGAATGTAATGAAGAATACCCAGAATGGAGCGTCTTTGGTTCCCCTCGTGTAGAAGATAACTGTGGATTCACCTTGGATTCTACGGTTGTGGAAGCCATCAATGACTGTAGCGTGGGTAGTATTATTAGAACTTGGACCGCCACGGATGCCGTTGGTAACTCCTCTAATTGCCGACAGGAGATTTTTGTGGTGAATTCCAATCCCTTTATGGAGGATGATATTGTTTGGCCGGAAGATTATACGACGGATGTTTGCGGTGCTATGGTGGATCCGGAAGATTTGCCGGATGGCTTTAACACACCACAAATTTTGGGTGAACACTGCGGTGTCATTGCGTTAAATCATCATGATCAGACTTTTGATTTATCTCAACCTGCCTGCTTCAAGGTTTTACGTACTTGGACTGTTATTGATTGGTGCCGCTATGATCCGGATAATCCCTTGAGCGAAGGTAAGTTCCAAAGTGTACAGATTATCAAAGTACAAGACAATATTGCACCTACCATTACTTGCCCTTCAGATGTTACTGTCGGTGTATCAGATGATTGTGAGACTGGAGAGGTAGATCTGGATTTAGCTATTGCTGACGATTGTAGCCCTGGAGTTTTGATCACCAATAATTCCCCCTATGCCAATGCAACAGGAGCAAATGCCAGTGGCAGCTATCCCCTGGGTACTACGGTAGTGACCTATTCTGCCTCTGATCGTTGTGGTAATGTGGCAACTTGTGAGGTAAAAGTAACAGTACGAGACGATGAACCCCCACAGCCTTTGTGCATTGTTGGCCTGTCCGCTTCCATCTATGAGGAAAATGGAAGCTTCATGGCTCAACTGGATGCTACAGCCTTTGATGCCGGGGCGCAAGATAATTGTACACCATCTAATTTACTGAAGTATACCATACGGAGAAATGAAGAAGGGCAAACTACGCCTCCCTCTTCTACTAGTATCACTTTTGATTGCGATGATGTAGGTGTACAACTGGTACAACTATGGGTAACAGATGCCTTAGGAAACTCGAGCTATTGCCTTACCTACATTGATGTACAGGATAACAACCGATTATGTCCTCAGACCAACAATATAAGCTATGCGCAGCTTGCCGGTGGAATAACAACTGAAGAAGGAGAGTACGTTCAGGATGTGAGTATAAATGTTACCGGAGGACAACACTTTCAGATGTTTACTGGAGGTAACGGTGACTATTTTTTCCCTGATGTTCCCTTTGGAGAGGACTATACTATCGTACCAGTTAAGGACGACTATCTATTGAATGGAGTGACTACAATTGATTTAGTATTAATCTCTAAACATATATTGAATCTACAATTGCTTGATTCTCCCTACAAGGTGATAGCAGCAGATATTGATCGCTCCGGTCATATATCTACTATGGATTTGATTCGTCTTAGAAGATTGATTCTACATATTGATGAAGAGATGCCTAATGGGAATAAATCATGGCGCTTCGTAGATGCAGATTATCGATTCCCGGATGCGAAGAACCCCTTTATCACGTATTTCCCTGAGATATTCAATATCAATGATTTGGATTATGATGAAATGCACGCTGATTTTATCGCCATCAAAGTGGGAGATGTTAATTATACCGCTATGCCTAATAGCTTGCTGGGGGTGGATGAACGTAGTACCTATGAAACGGTCGCATTGCAAACTCAAGATCAACTACTGAAAAAAGGGGAGGAATATACCGTGGACTTTACTATGGCTGAGATGCGCGATATTATGGCTTTCCAGTTCACGCTCCAGTTTAACACCGAATTGCTAAACTTCCTCTCTGTAGAAGGAGGAGGCATTCCAAACATGAGTGAAGAGAATTTTGGACTACGATATCTTGAACAAGGATTGATTACGGGTAGCTGGAATGAATCTACAGATGCAGATATTGGAGCTAAAGAAACTTTATTCAGGATCACCTTCCGGGCAGAAGGAGCAGTGAAACTTTCTGATGCTATCACGACCAGCTCACGCCTAACCTTGCCAGAGGCCTATACTAAAGAGGGTGACCCCAAGGTGTTGAAGCTAAGTTTTGAAGAGCAAAAAGTAGCAGATGGGTTTGAACTCTTTCAAAATAAGCCTAATCCCTTTGATCAACAAACTACTATAGCTTTCAATATGCCACAATATGATATGGCTCAGCTAAGTATCTACGATATGGCAGGGAAGCTGCTCTATCAGCAAGAAAATCTTTTCCAGGCAGGTTACAATGAGATCACGATTCGCAAAGACCAGCTGCCAAAGAGTGGTATATTTTACTATACCCTACAAACAGGAAATCGTAAAGAGACCAAAAAGATGATCCTCCTAGACTAGAGGATTAAAGACTATATAAAAGGTGTAGAATGTATTGATGTATTCCGCCCCCACTAGAAGTAGTGGGGGCTTTTTAATTCTTACGATTTCGTTAACATTTGTCGAGTTTTAAGTGATTTTAGCCGAGGAAAATGGCATTTCGTCGGTAAAACTAGCATAATTGTAGTGTATTCAACGCAAGGCCACCTAAAGCCTATAAAGCTGAAAAAGTGCGGCCTTTCTTCCCGACTGTAAGAAAAGATCTACAAACTTTTACCATTTTGACAAATCATACAGATTGTCAGAAATAAGGTAAATCATCTACTAGAGATGTATATTATTTCTGACTATCTGCCTGGCAAAAAGCTTGGTAAAGAACCATCTTTCGCAATGTTTTGATCCACAAAGCATATGGCTGATATTGGCCAAATCGTCTTGAGGATCAACACAAGCCAAGTGACTTTCGATGCAGGAGTCACACCAATCCGCGAGGAAGCAAAGGCGCTTCTTCGACTGAAAACCAAGTAAACTTTGAAAGAGAAAGCAGTGCATCATCCTATTTTTTGATAGCTTGATCGCTGCTGCTTCTCTCCTTTAAAACGATTACAGAAAACAAGAAAAAACGAACCCATGCAAGAATTACTTCAAGCCGCTTTTAGTGCACCAAACATCGTGTTTACGGTCTTGTTGTTGGTCGTAATGCTGTATTGGGTGAGTGTGTTTATGGGACTATTGGATATGGGCTCCTTTGATGTCGATGTAGACGTGGATCTAGATGTCGATGTAGACGTTGACGTCGATATTGATGCAGATGTGGATGCCGATGCCCAGGTGACTGGTGGTGGGTTGGCAGGGGTTTTACATTTCTTCAACCTGGGGCAGGTGCCATTTATGGTGATAATGACCTTCTTGGTACTCAGTATGTGGAGTATTTCGATTTTGTTAGACCATTATGTTGGTATGGGCTCCTTAGGATTTGCGGCGCTGATGTTCATACCTAATTTGGCGGGAAGCCTGTTGATTACTAAGATTGTTACTAGTCCCTTAGTACCAATTTTTAGAAGCTTAGACACCTCTGAGGAGCCAGTGGATTACATCGGCCAGGTTTGTACCTTGTTGCTAAGTGCCAGTCCGGATGATCTAGGACAGGCGGAGGTCAGTGTAAATGGCAGTAGTTTGCTGGTAAGTGTAATGGCTGATGGAGAGGAAATTAAGAAAGGAGAAAAAGCACTGATTGTGCAAGAAAATAAAGAGAAGTCGTATTTCATTATTCAAAAACTAGAAGAATAGATTATGGGACCATTCGCAGGTATGATGATTTTATCCATCATCATGGGATGTTTAGCGCTTTGGATATATGCGATCATTGATATCGTGAAGGGAGGATTCAAAAGTGAGGGAGATAAGATCGTATGGTTAGTTTTAGTACTACTGGTACCTGCGATAGGTACGGTATTGTACTACCTGATTGGACAAAAGCAAAAGCAAGAACCTGGTGATCTAGTATAGGTCGCTGGATTGTTGAAATACGCGGAACTACTAAAATGGCGCTCCTCTACAAAAGCTCGTGCAGCAGGGCCAGCTTCTGGCTGGTCTCTGCCGAGCATGACTAATTGGTAACCCTAAAAAGGCATATAGAATGACATTGGTAATGACAACTAACCCATTATTGCGAGGCTTATGTCGATGGTGAGAATGCTGCAAAATCCTTAGAAGGTTTCTTACCTTTAAGGAGAATTAGTCTTCTCATAATTGAATTCCATTAAACTCGAAAAATCCTCAAAAAATGCTTTCAACAATTGGATTCGTAATCATCGGTGCTATTGTCATCGTGATTTTCGGCATCTTAATTATGATCGCCCGGTGGTATAAAAAGGTACCACAGGGACAAGCGCTTGTTCGTACAGGGGGTAGTAAACCTGTTGTTGCGTTCAAAAGCGGTATGTTTGTAATCCCTATTATTCATATGGTCGAAAAGATGGATCTGTCGGTTAAGACGGTTGAAATCGCTCGACTAAAGGAAGATGGTCTTATTTGTAAGGATAATATGCGCGCCGATATCAAAGTGGTATTCTTTGTACGCGTAAACTCTGACACTGAGGCCATCCTGAAAGTGGCACAAACAATTGGAGCCGCCAGAGCTTCCGACCCCAGCACTTTAAAGCAACTTTTCGAAGCTAAGTTCTCCGAGGCTTTGAAGACCGTTGGTAAGCGATTTGAATTCGTAGAGCTGTACGATAATCGCGAAAAATTTAAAAAGGAAATTATCGCCATCATTGGCTCAGACCTTAACGGCTATGTGCTCGATGACTGTGCTATTGACTACCTCGAACAAACACCTATAGAATTCCTGAAAGCGGATAATATCCTCGACTCTGAGGGTATCAAGAAGATCACCGAATTGACGGCTGCGCAAAAGGTGAAAGCCAACTTCATTCGTCGTGAAGAAGAAAAAACCATTAAAGAGCAGGATGTAGAAGCTCGTGAGGCCATCCTCGAATACGAGCGTCAATTAGCAGAAAAAGAAGAACGTCAAAAGCGAGAGATCGCTAACATCAAGGCGCGTGAGGAGGCGGAGATCGCCAAAATTAGTGAAGAAGAGCGCTTGCGTTCTGAAATGGTGCGCATCAAGACGGAAGAAGAGTTATCCATAGCGGAAGAGAATAAGGCGAGACAAGTTGTTATTGCTGCTAAGAACAAGGAGCGAGCGGAAGCGGTAGAGAATGAAAGAGTAGAAAAAGACCGCTTGTTAGAGCAGACGGAAAAGGAGCGGATTGTGACACTCGCTGAGATTGAAAAGGAGCGTGCCATCGAAGAAGAGAAGCGCAATATCCAGGATGTGATCCGGGAGCGTGTGATGGTGGAGAAAAAGACCGTAGAAGAAGAAGAGAAGATCAAGGATACCCGTGAAGTGGCGGCAGCTAATCGTGCCAAGCAAGTGGCAGTGATCAAAGCTGAGGAAGCAGGTGAATCTTCTATCATCGAATTGTCTAAGACTGCAGAGGCTGAAAAGCTAGCTGCTGAAATACAGGCACAGAAGCTCTTAATTGATGCAGAAGCTGAGAAAAATGCCGCTGAGAAAGAAGCAGAAGCACGTAAGATTCGCGCTGAAGCGAAAGCTGCTGAAGAAGCAACCATTGGTTTGTCTGAGGCGCAAGTGATTGAAGCCAAGGCGAAAGCGAAGGAGCACGAAGGTAGCCTCGAAGCGATCGTGATTGAGAAGAAAGCGCAAGCTGAAGCTACAGCTATCGCCGCTAAGGCAGAGGCTATGCATAAGCAAGGCTTACTCGAAGCAGAAGTATTGGCCGAGAAAGGCTCTTCCGAGGCTAAGGTCACTACGGAGAAAGGTGCAGCGGAAGCTAAGGCACTTGAAGAGAAACTAGTGGCAGAAGCCAAAGGCGTAGAGCAGAAGGCCCTAGCCATGAAGAAGCTCGACGGTGTAGGCAAAGAGCACGAAGAGTTCAAGCTACGCTTGGAGAAAGATAAAGAAGTCCGTTTGGCAGAGATCGATATCCAGCGCTATGTGGCAGAGGCTCAGGCCATGGCATTGGCAGAGGCCTTTAAGCAGGCGAATATCGACATCGTTGGCGGTGAAGAAACATTCATCAATAATGTGATGAATGCTATCAATCGCGGTAAAACTGTCGATCGTATGATCAACAGCAGCCAACACCTAGGGGACCTAAAAACCGCTCTTTTTGGTAACGGCAACGGTTCAACCGGGCTGTTAACCCAAATTAAAGAAGCTGTCAAATCATCGGGTTTTAAAACTAGTGACATCAAGAATTTGACGCTAGCTGCCCTGCTGTACAAGCTACAGCAAAAAGTTAGTGACAATGAAAAAGGTGACATTAGCAAACTCCTTGATCAAGTACAGCAGTTTGGTTTGACTGATCAGTTAGTCGGCACAATACTGTAAGATTTTTGGGCCGCTTCGGCGGCCCAATCCCTATTTTAAGACTAGACTTCCGAAGTTTTTAAAACTTCGGAAGTGGATTGGTCGAAATGAGGTGGTTCTAGTTTTCCGAACTTCACCATTTTGGGATATTTTTTCGAGGGACGGGCATATATACCGTACCCAAAAGGCACGGATTGACCGGGATTCATGGCTAGGGATATTTAACCCCTAGCGGGGTTTTGTCTCAAGCTTGTTCAACCCCAAGCAGTCAGTGTTAGGGCCTGTCACAGCGTGACAACATATGCATGGCCAGATATACAGGTAGGATTTTCGTGCATTTTTGTACGATATATGAACCACCCATTTTTGGAGAATATTAAACTTTCGAATGGCCAAAATATCGACCAACCCACTTCGGAAGCCTAGTCTTAAAAAAACGCGCACTTTCAGCCGCTCAACACCACGCCTATCAAAAGCGGCAGAGCAACTCGCCATTCAGAAAAAGAGAAAAAAGAATATTCGAGACTTTATTTGCTTCGGCCTTCTGCTGAGCATACTCGTCTATGCCTTGTGGCAATGGTGGTTCCTTTCCTAAGATTGGATCTTTTTTGACTCACACTCAAAGATCGTTAATGGATAACACCTCTACTCTCTTTCGGACCACCACCTATGTGGGGCTCATCATCACATTGTTGCTTACTACCATTTTCTGGTACCCTTCTGTTTATCAGTCAATCTTACCTACAGATTTCGAATTGCGCAATTACCTAATGCAAGGCATAGATTGGCTGGTCGTCTTGATCATATGCGGATTGATTCTCTTCGGAGAAAGAGACAAGCTATCGACTCTGCAATTCAAACCCATCACCTTTGAGGCTTTTTCATTAGGGATGGCATTAGGTGGGTTTAGCATGCTCTATTTAGTGGCGCACCGATTTCTAGTCAACTTTTCTGGACCCAATGCCAATTTTGGCCCGGATTTAAGCAATCCAGGACTTGATACAGTTGGACCAGCATTCATTTATGTCTATGGCCTTTTCAGCCTACTGACAGCAGGGATCGCGGAGGAGATTATTTATCGGGGCTATGCCACAGAACGTTTGCTGCGTTTGCAGGAAAACAAATGGGTAGCCTTTTTGCTGCCTTGGGCAGCTTTTACCTTAATGCATTATCGTAAGGGATTAGACCATATGCTAGGCGTGGCCGCCGTGGCCGCTTTGATGCAATGGTACTATATGAAGTATCGGAACTTGACCATTACCGTAATTGGTCATCTATTCATTGATTTGATGGCTTTGGTTGGGATATTCTATGAGCATTATACTAGGGGGTGACTGGGATTATCTGGCTAATTAGAATCGGTAGTATTGGGGTGTTTCAAAATCAATTAATCGTTTCACTAGCTAGGTAGAAAACCCTATCTTCAAGAAGATACTAGGACGTACCATACAAGTTCTAGCTTATTAAACGCGCTGAACTCATGAAAAAGAAGGATAATTTTCACGATTACAACATCCACTTAAAAGGTTTTGCCAGGAAGCTTCGAAATAACAGTACCAAGGCAGAGATAAGAATTTGGAGTCACCTCTTGCGTGCCAAGAAAATGAAGGGATATCCCTTTCTTAGACAAAGACCCATCCTACAGTATATTGCCGATTTCTATTGCAAAGACCTAAAATTAGTTATTGAAATAGATGGTTGGACACATGAAGATGAGGAGGTCAAAAAGAAGGATGCCATACGGCAGGAAGCTCTTGAGAAGGCAGGCTACCGTGTTTTGAGATTTACCGATGCTGAGGTGTTTCATCAACTAGAAGATGTGAGGTGTCGAATTGCGGATTGGATACAGATCTTCGAGCGTGACTTGACCTCCCCCTAGCCCCCTTGCAAAGGGGGAACGGTGGTGGAGCCAAGTACTAGCAGCCTTTCTCCAGATACTCCCCAAGCCTCTTGCAAAGGGGGAACGGTTGTGGAGCCAAGTACTAGCAGCCGTTCTCCAGATACTCCCCC
>JABSSL010000068.1 GCA_013214355.1 Saprospiraceae bacterium
GTAAATTACAGCTGCCAAGTAGAGGATTACCGTAGCAATTTCTCAGGTAGAGGGTTCCCGTAAATTGCACTGCATGTCTCCACCCACAAATCGGAAATGGGAAGTTGGAAATGGGAAATGAGAAATGAGAAATCCGTGTCTCTGGATTCCGCCTTCTGCCTTCGCCCCTCCGCCTTTGCAAAGTGGGAAATCGGAAATGGGAAAGCGGAAAAACCCTGGCAGTGAATTCCGAATTCCGCCTTCCGCCTTTGCAAAGTGGGAAATGCGAAAGCGGAAGTCGAATTTTCCGATTTCCGACTTTCAAGCAGATTTAGCTTGAGAACAAGAGTCAAGCAGAGGTAAACGCCTGGCATGAAAAACTACTGGGAGCAGTGAAGCTGAGGATTTCTGTTACAGAACCCGTGTATTGACTTTGCTTCGGCGAAAATTTATTACCGAATGACTTCATAGATCAGTATTTTTAATCCAGGAACTCAATAAGCTATTCAAGATGAAAGCACAAATCACCACGGAACTGTTAAAGCATAATGCTGCCTTTTCTAAAGAGGAAATTGAAATGGGGCTTACCTCCTTTCAGGAAAAGGAGTTTAAGGCCAAGTCTCTGATCTCTGCAGCGGGACGGATATCCAACTACCTTTTCTACGCAGAAAGCTCGATCACGCGCTGTTTCTACCTAGATGCGGAGGGGCAGGAACAAACCCTGTGGATGAAGCCAGAAAAGACCTTCATAGCAGAGTACAAAAGCTTTGTACACCAAGATCGATCGCAATTTAGCCTGCAATTCTACGAAGATACTCGCGTATTGATGATCTCTAGACAGCACCTACTGGAACTCTTCGAGCGATCAAAGAATTGGGCCATCTTCGGAGCGCACTTAACGGAGCAGGCACACATTACACTAATCGATGTTTTTGTGAACCTGCTGGCCAATGACGCCACTAGTAATTACCGCTATATCGAGTATATGTTTCCCCGCTTCATAGAGGTCGCACCACTCAAGGACATTGCTTCCATGCTACAGATTTCACAAGTTTCCCTTTCCCGCATTCGCGCTGGCACCCAATTGAAGGGGTAGATAAAAAAGGCATCGAGCTCCACTCCCGATTTTTTAACATATGTAAAATCCTTTTTGAGTCATTGTGCTTTTCTTTGCACGAACTTCTTCAAAGACCTTAAAAAGTGATGATCATAATGAGAAAATTGTTAGTAATTCTATTCCTTATGTCAAATATGCATGCCATGGCCCAGTCCGGAAAAGCCTCGACGGTAAAGAAGACCTTCAATCGTACAACTACCATTAGTCAAACCATACAAGCGGATGCAGATGCGATCTGGTCTATTCTCACTGACGCTCAGGATTTTGCTAGATGGAACTCGACCGTAGTTTCTATTGAGGGGGAGATTAGGGAAGGGGAAAAGATCCGGCTGAAAAGCACTTTGGACCCCAAACGAACCTTCAAATTAAAAGTGAAGGAGATGATTCCAAATCAAAAACTGGTTTGGGGAGATGGCATGGGTAAAAGAACTTATCTACTGGAATCAAAAGGGGATGCTACGATCTTTACCATGACGGAAAAAATCGGTGGCTTCCTGTTCCCTTTATTTGCCAGTAAAATCCCTCCTTTTGACGAATCTTTCGAACAATTTGCTGCTGACCTGAAAAAAGAGGCAGAAGCTATTTCAGCTGCTAAGTAGGTAGTAAGTAGTGTAACAATAGCTATTTGCATGAAGCTCCTTGGCTGTTAATTATGCTTACCAGCAAACGGCTGATTTTCCTCTATCAAGTACCAAATCCTGGAGAAATGGGACCAGCGATCTCTGGTTAAGGAGTCGCTGGCCCATCGATTGGTCACAAATTTACCGTGCTAGGGTAGAAAAGATTTGGCGATGGTCTCCGCCTCAATGACGATCCCATCTCCGTTCGTATTGGCCGAAATACAGACGATCAGTTTCTGTTCTGGATAGATGACAAGTGCATTTCTCCCTCCCCGACTTCGGCCACTATGCCAAGCATAGGCACGGCCCTTTTCATCCACATCAAACTGCAGTCCAAATCCATACTTAGTTTCCGAACCATCTTTTAGTTTCATGGAGGTATATATCATCTGTAAGGTCTCAGCGGAAATCAACTTTCCGTTTAGTAACTGTTGGTTAAATGCCACAATATCTAGGGTAGAAGCCAATAGTCCTCCTCCTCCAAATTTGCAGCTGTTATTGGCATACCTGGCATTGTACATTGTACCTTTCCAATATTCATAGGACTTGGCAGCTAGATAATCTACCTGCTCCCCATCATCCAATCTGATCCTCGTAATCCCAAGTGGTTGTAGAATTTCTTCAGACAAATAGTCCATAAAGGGTTTCTTGGCTACTTTTTCAATCACAGCGGAAAGTAGAACATAGCCAAAACTCGTATATGCATAATCCTCACCAGGAGCGAAAAGCAAGCTATCGCCTGCAAAGGATAGTATGGATTCGAATGGACTAACACATAGTCCATCAGAAACCTTTTGCCACTCCCCTTCCTCATAGGATCTAATACCCGAGATATGACCAATCAGCTGTCTGGTCGTGATGAGCGCCAATTGCTGATCAACGAATGGAATATAGGTGGAGACCGGCTGATCTAAATCCAAAACTCCGTCTTCAGCCAACTTTGCTGCTGCAATAGCCGTGATGTGCTTTGAAAGACTATAAATTCTGAAGCGATGATAGGGTTGGGTTTTGACCCGCAGCTCTCTGTCTACCAAACCATATCCCTTGGTAAAGGAGATAGAATCAGCCTGTCCGATCGTAATGGACACCCCGACAATGTCCTCTCGGTCTGCTATCTCCTGCATGATAGCTTCTGTTTTGAGATAAGCTAATTCAAGGTCAGATTGTGATTTTGAGGTCAGCACTCCAAGGAATATCATTGAAAAAATGGCTACTGTTTTCATAGCTTAGTTTTTAAGTAGAATGATATCCTGCCATGGTAGGAAGAATTAAAAGGGTTTAGTTGCATGCTGCGCAACATACATACGATATCTAGGCCCTTTTGGATGTCGAGGGCAAATCTAAGTAGGAGAAAAATAGTAAGGAGAGTACATAACAGCAGCGACAGCGAAGCGTACCAATAAGCACTCCGCTGTCGCCGGAAGCAGTTCAAAGATGGATTTCGGGCAAGAATGCCGGAAGCTACTCAATAATCGGTCTCTTCATGAACACATCCTCCCAATTGATGGGCTGATCCTTGAGGGTTTCGACTCGTTGTTCCAGAGCGGCATCGATCAGTTTCTTCTCGGCAGTAATCTTAGCATTAACCTGGTAGGTGCCTACTTCTGTATTATATTTCACATTACTAGCGATCTGGTTGGAGAGAATGGAGGTATTCTCATAATTCGCCATTTTGAATTTGTGCTCATGCTCATGCAAGAGATAATCGTAAGGACTACGGTGCGAGATAAGCTTAACTAGCACAGGGGCTGTCTCGATGGCAATGAATAGCAAGACCACAAAGATACTGGCGTAGTAGATAGCATCACTACGTTGCGCTAAACGGTCCAGCGCTTCCATTCGCGCTGCTAAACCACCATAAGAGTCCCGCTTCAAGTTCTCGATATCTGTTTTGATACTAGCCTCCGCGGCGGCCACTTCCTCTTCTAAAGTCTCGATCCTTGGCGTATAAGAAGCGACCAGCGCATCTAACTCCGCCTGTGCATTGTCTGCATCTAATTTCTTGGCACGATAGATGGGGCCAAGGTTTCTATTTCTAGATCCGCCGGTTCCATCCGCTTCCTGTAGGGCCATTAAAGACAAAGTATCTCGTTGCGCCGTTTTTACCGCAATTTCATCTTTCAGAGTAGCAATAGCTGCCTGTTTTTCCTCTATTTGCCCCTGGTAGCGTTCCTTGATTTTATCTTCTTGTGTCTTAAAGACCTCTTGCTCCATCACGATCAGTTCCGCCTCAATTTCTTTATCAAATATCTTTAGTTCCAGTGGTTTGGAAATCACTAAGGCGAGCAGTAGTGCCAAGGCCAAACGCGGTAAGGCAATCATGAAGTCTCGCCCAAATTTCCCGTGACTCTTCATACTACTGACGATGTAGCGATCCAGATTGAAGATCATCAAGCCCCAAACGATACCGAATAGCAAGGCAAAAAACCAATTATCAAAAACCGTGTATAGGGCATAGCCTCCAGAAAAAAGCGCCATTACCCCCGTAAAGAAAACGGTAGCACCAATACCTACATATTTGTTTTCATCAGAGGGGCATTTCTCAAGAATACTTTGATCAATTCCAGAACAGAAAAGAAAAAACTTTTTGATTGAAGACATGCTAAGCTATGATTTACAGGGTGATTAGTCAAATAGTTCGCCAGGGCCTCGCCTGAGCGACAGCAGTTTTTTCATTTGGTGGGGCACCAGTTCAATGGATAAAATGTTTGGGATACCGTGAGAGCAGAAGCAATGGGTGTCTGTAGAAATCGAAGTAAAAAGGATATAAATTCTTATTTCGCCTTCTTCCTTCCAACCTTACCAGCGGAGAGCCTGGATAAGTACTCCTGCTATAACGTTAATCAAGAAGAACTTATTTAATCGAAATTGAATATTTTATAGATAAAGCTGGACGAAATTGCTACAAACGGAAAAAATTGGAGATTTCTTTGGTAGGCTGTATAAAGAAAGGACAGAAATTTATTCTTCGGTGGGCAAGGTCGGAACCTCAGGCAGATAATCATCCTGGAGATGTTCCGCAAGCAGGAGGAGGACTTGACAATGCTGTCGAAACAACTCCAAAAGCGTATAGTATTGATACCCCTGCTCTAACTGTCCAATTAAAAGACTTTGCCTGGCGTAACTCGATGTAATGCCATAATCGTCGCAGGCTACATAAAACAATGATATGTTCGTAGCCATTTCAAAATCGATGTTCGATAGTAAACCGGTTTGAATAGCCAATTGATAGGCACTGCTTTGAAAAGCTATGGGATTGATCCCTTCCCAACCTTTTATATCGGAGTTTACATTAAAAGAATCTCGTCCAAGGCTATCCATTCGATGGAGCATCTTCTCGTAGTAAGGCAACATATGAGCAGCTGCATCTCGATTCAGTTCAACCTCCTGAGCTATTCTGTAAAGCGCCAATTTGGCCTTTTTGGCTTCTTGTAAAGATTCGCGCCATTCCGTCACAATAAACCCTAGGACAATTGCAATGACTATAGATAAAAGTTCTAACCCAAAACCCGACGGAGAATTCCCTCTTAGTCTTTTGAATAGAGATAAACGCATGGCATTTCAGGAGATTAACTGGAGCAACGATAGCTCGCTGCTCCAGGTCATTTTTCTTATTGTGGTATCGGTGTATCCAATTCCGCCAAAGATGCCTCAATCGCATCCTGAGTTAACTCATGACGTACCAAGGATCCCGCAAAGTAATCTTCGTAGGCTTTCATATCAAAGTTACCGTGACCGCATAGGTTAAAGAGTATCGTACGAGATACACCTTCTTCTTTGCACTTCTGAGCTTCTCTAAACACCGTGGCTACGGCATGAGTAGCTTCTGGTGCAGGGATAATTCCTTCGTGCTTGGCGAATTCTACTCCAGCTTCAAACACCTCCAGATTATCGTGCGCAATGGCTTCAATCAAATTATCTTTTAGTAACTGACTCACAATCACTCCGGCGCCATGATAGCGCAATCCACCGGCGTGAATCGGAGCGGGTACGAAGTTGTGTCCTAAAGTATACATGGGCAACAGCGGCGTCATACCTACCGTATCCCCAAAGTCATAGCGGAAGATTCCTCGGGTAAGTTTAGGACATGAGGCAGGCTCACTTGCTATACAACGGATATTTTTGCCTTCTTCCAGATTCAAGCGAAGGAATGGGAAGGATAGTCCGGCAAAGTTTGATCCCCCTCCAAAGGGAGCAATCACGATATCCGGCAGATCACCCGCCTTTTCCATTTGTACCAAAGCCTCTTGACCGACTACCGTTTGATGCAGTAAAACGTGGTTCAGTACACTACCCAAAGAATACTTAGTATCCGGATCAGTAGCTGCCCGTTCCACCGCCTCGGAAATCGCGATACCTAGCGAACCGGGAGAGTCAGGATCCTGTGCCAGTATCTTTCTTCCCGCTTCCGTTAGATCAGTAGGTGAAGCAAATACGTCTGCCCCCCAGGTATTCATCATCACCTTTCGATAGGGCTTATGATGATAGGAGATTTTCACCATGTAAACCTCACAAGCAATATCAAACATATTGCAAGCAAAAGCTAAAGCACTACCCCACTGGCCCGCTCCGGTCTCGGTAGTGATCTTCTTCACACCTTCCTTCATATTGTAGTAGGCTTGCGGAACAGCCGTGTTAGGTTTGTGAGAACCAGATGGGCTCACGCCTTCATATTTGTAATATATTTTGGCAGGCGTGTCCAAAGCCTTCTCTAAATTATAGGCGCGGTACAAAGGAGTAGGTCGCCACATTTTATACACATCCCGCACTTCTTCAGGTATATCAACCCATTTTTCAGGCGTAACCTCTTGTTCGATTAAAGCCATTGGAAAAAGTGGTGCTAGGGCCTCCGGTCCAATGGGTTCTTTCGTACCCGGATGCAAGGGCGGTAGCGGCTTGTTGGGCATATCCGCAATAATGTTGTACCATTTCTCAGGAATTTCATTTTCCGAAAGTAGGATCTTACGTTGCTTCATCTTGTTTTTACAATTTTAGGCTTCTAACAATCTTGCCGCTACAAGGCGTATTACTGCGGCAGAATTGTCCATCAAGGTATTCCTTCCGAAATTAACTTTTATTCCGAAAAAATAGATGAACACATAGAATAATTTCCCATGCACCTTGAAATAAGATATTTAATGCCCTAATTAGACAAAATGACGCAACTCCAAGACAACTTAAGCGAAGACATTTTCATGTCCCGAATCCAAAACGAAGAGGCATGAAGTATTGACCTTTAGCGCCAATTCCTTGTAGCTTTCTACTGGTTTGCCTGGTGAAATCCCCAGAATATTAAGGTCTGCCATCGGAGCATCAGCAAACTCTTCGGCAAAGTCGCCATCTTTCACGATCGTCTCTTGTATGGGTAAGCGTGCCAACTCAAGCAACTGCTGGAGGAAGGCTTTGGCTTTGGGCAATTCCTCTGATTTATCAATTACGGTGATCAAACGAATATTGGCGTTCCAATTCTTCATCAACTTATAGGCGATGAGCATAGATAGGTTGGGGTTTCGACGGCCATCATTGATATCCCAGGCTGGTCCCCGATTACGGATCCATAAATTGATATTCTGTTTTTGCCCCAACATGGCCCTCGGGTGTATCATGTACAGCAAAACACCGATTTCCAGGCGTTTAGCCTCTTCAATAATTTCGGGATAATCCTCTACCACCGCCTTTTTTTCTACCATGTTAAGAAACACGATATTGGGTCGGAAGAAGGCGCCATTCAAGGCTTGATTACCAAAGTTCACACCATCGGCAAAGCGCTCTGTTTTCATTACACTCATCGAAGAGAAAACGTCATCCCGCCGGAAGGCATCGGAAATCATTCCAAGTCGCTTCTTTAATCGCTTCGCTCTCACCCCAGTACCAATGCCCATGAGAAAGGCAGAACCCCTTGGATAAGCTAAGTCCTTAATAAAGGAGAAAGATCCCTGTACCGTGGAAGAATCTGAAACCGGGACCAGTAAATTTGGTTTCCAAGCTCGTTCCTGCTTGTGCCCTGAACCTGCCGTATGCTTTGCCGCCCACTCCGAAAAAGAAGTAAACAAACCACTACGAACATCTTCGAACTTGGTCTCTAGATGGCGGCGGCTCAAAATTCCATAGACAAATACTACTAATGACCAAGACACTAAGGAAATGGTAGGGTTGATAATAAACATGGCCATTACACTCCCAATCAATCCGATCCAAGGGATGATTCTTGGTACCGTGAAGGAGGGGCGAAAACTAATCAATCCCAACCGCTGCTCAATAATGACCACCACGTTCAACATGGCGTAGGTGATCAAGAAAAACATCGTCACTAGCGGAGCTACTGCATTCAGGTCTCGAAGCAACATGGTGAGAAAGATCATGATCCCCGTCACGATCATCGCATTACGAGGCTGCCCTAACTTATTCTGATATTCCAACCACTCCCCTTTCGGTAATACTCGGTGTTCTCCCATGGCGAATAAGATTCGGGATGAGCCGATAATCGATGCCAAGGCCGAGGAGAAAGTCGCCCCCAGCACACCCGCAATCACCAAGGGCGGGAAGAAGGATTTGTCAATCATCACATTGTAGTTGTTCAACAACTCGTCTTCCGTAGCGGCCCTAGCTACCCAAAAAGCCAAGCCCATATAGATCACTAGACTCACGCCAATCGCCCAAAGCGTCCCGACTGGGATACTCTTTCGAGGGTCTTGGAGTTCACCAGACATGTTAGCGCCCGCCATAATTCCGGTGGCTGCGGGAAAAAACACCGCAAAGACGATCCAGAATTCCGATCCATTTTTCTCTCGAACGCCATCAAAGGTCCCCCAAGTGATGGCTTCCTCCGCACTATAAGTCATAGGATTATAATAGCCAGCTAATACTATAGAGACCAAGGAGAGAATTATGATCCCCATGATGATATATTGAGTCTTAATGGCTAGATCTGCACTGATGTAAGCAATAGCAAAGAGGATAACGAATACACTCAAGTCAACCAAAAAGGCATGATGATCCGGGAATATACTGAGCCACCCCTCCCGGAAACCAAAGATGTACATGGTTACGGCCAGTCCTTGAGACAGGTATCTCGGTATACCTAAACTTCCTCCTACCTCCAGGCCTAAGGCTTGAGATATAATTGCATAAGCTCCCCCCGCACCAATTCTAATATTGGTCGTGATGGAAGACATGGAAAGCGCCGTGCATATGGTAATACCAAAGGAAAGTAAAATTACAAGCCAGGCCCCTAGCAATCCCGCATTACCTACTACCCATCCGAGGCGGAGATACATGATTACACCGAGGATAGTTAGCAAGGTAGGGGTAAAAACACCACCAAAGGTCCCGAATTTCTTAGCCTGTTGCATGTTTGTCGATTGTTTTCAATGCGTATTTCCTGCGATCAGAAGCGTAAAAGTTAATCTAAAATACACAGTATAGCAACAACGGCATTTACACTTGCAAAATTATCGTAATAAGTAAACTTATCGTCAGTTTTAAAAAGAAGACTGGTAAGGCTTACAATGCTTGTCCGTAGTAAATCAGTTTAGGCCTTAATCATTGCGGACGGAATTTATCTACTGACTTGTGCTCTCCGATCCAACCAATAACCTATAAAAATAAACAGAAGGGTCCCCATGACCATCAAAGCCGTATCATGGATGCCAAAGGTTTTATCAACAGTCGGAAAGGTATCAATTCCCAGCGCAGGTCCAATGATGAATTCTGCTATCATAAAACAAATCCACTGCCCTGCCGTCAAGATCATCACGATACGTCGGATCAAAGGCTCACGCCAGTGGGAAATGACCAACCAAAGGCAAACTCCTCCGGCTAATGAAAAGAAAAGCATTTCCATTGAATTGTGGAAACGGGCATGTTCATGCCAGTCATGGCTTCTAGAATGCTTAGTGCCAAGAAAATCGAACCAAGAGAACAAGGCGTTAGCAGTTGCCGCTAACCCGATCATAAAGCGTCCAATCATTTTCATACAAAGTCATTAGTGGGTTGGACTGGAAAATATGATTTTTTGAGCTAGCATAAAACTCTACGCCCGAACCACAAGCATATTCTGGTCTATTGCTGCAAGTATTGTGGTTGCTCATTGAAAGTATCTACCCGCTAAATATACCGCATTTTGATTCGCCAACTGTTCACCTTCCCTGATGCTACCTTTACTTGACAGTGTTTAAATTTTGGACCACGCAGGAAGCCGATCTTAGCATCGTTGGAAAAACCAAACCCTTCCTTGGGGATTCCAATGGTTGAAAAGGACATCGCATTGTCGTCATTTTTGTCATCCAACAAGGAAAAGGCATAGTCCCCAGCTGGCAATCTAAAACGACATAGTAATTGACCTCCCATTTGCTTGTCTTTTGGAAAGGCAAAAGCATAAATCGGTTCCTTATTGAAATGGTCCGCCCGATTGTACACCGCTATTCTCACACTGCCTTCTAGGGATTTGATATTATGAACTGTAATGGCAATATCTGCCATCTTATCTTCCTCAACCGCCAGCAACTGGCTGATACTTAGGAAGAACAAGCAAAGAAAAAAGATTTGTTTCATGGGATGTAGTTTTAGGGAGGTATAGTGATGGAATTAGCCGCCCTAGACATCTTGGCGTATGAGGGCCATACTGTAACTAGGGATGCTATTTGTTCATCATGTAGGTGTAAAAAAGGATTGCTTTAGAGATTAAAAAATCTGCTGTAATAAGGGATTTAGGAACATCCCCTCAGGATCCATTTGTAGATCCCTTTTAATTTGGTTGAAACGGGCAATGTTCTCACCATACCCTTCTTTAATATGCTCCATCACGCCGGGGATATGTTGGAATTCCTTTGCCCAATGTGGTTTAGCATCTGCTAATTTTAGCCATTCCTGAGCTACCTCCGCCGAAAAGGCCTCCCAGCGATCTTGGCGAGTATGGCTAAGGATTTCGATATAGCAAGTATGTCCTTCTCCATAGGCAGGAGATAACCAACAAGCGCTATTGGACACAAATCGAAGATTCATGGTCACATTGAAAGGGAATTTGCCTTCTTGAGCATAGGCTTCTGCCTTTTCTCGGACCCATAGGATGGCTTGCTTCACATTGGCAAAGTCGGGATCAATCTTAAACGCAATTTCTACACAGCCACATTTATTGACCTCGATACAACGACGGTAATGAATAGCCTCAACAATATCTACTACTTTCTTGCTTCTGGATGGCGTGAAAGCAAAACACAAACGACTTAAGAAAGGGGTAAGGGGTGGAATGTGGCCAGATAATCTCCACACCGCATTTCCAATATGAGCTGTCACCCATGAACTAGCATACTCCCACCAACTTTTACGTGGTTTCGCTGTGATTGGAGCTTCGGTTTTATTCCAACGTTTAACCCACATGCGCTCACAGAAAGGCCACCAGAATAGATCTACACTTTCATTTCCCAAGACAATTTCTTTCATATTTTGCATTACCTCATCAAAATCCCGACGCTCATCTATGGTTTTTACCCTCCATGATTTCTTTACTTTCAACCCCATTCTCCAGGTAATCCCAAACATCCCAAGGTGCAAACGGGCAGCATTCATCACTTCTTCACTGGTCACCCCTTCTTCAAAACGACGAATCTCTCCTTGAGCATCAACAATTTCAATCCAGTTCACAAGATCCGATAGGGTATCATTTTCCCAACCAGAGCCATGACTTCCTGTGGCTATAAGACCTCCAAATCTCACACTCTCTAATACTACATTGAAAGGTAAGGCATACCCCTGCTCTTCCAATACATCATTGACTTGCTTGATGGTGGCGCCAGATTCCACTACTACCAATGGATTTGAGAAATCACTGAGGTCCATTTCAACCTTATCCAGATCTTTGATGTATACCAGGATATCATTGGTTGGTACCAAAGAAGACCAAGAGTGTCCCTGAGCTACTACTCTAAGTTTACGCCTTGTTTCTCTAGCTAAGTGCACGATTTGCGCCAAATCTTCTCCGGAAGTTGGAAAGAAGGAGTAGTCAGGACAACAGGAGGCAGTATTGCCCCAATTTTTCCAAGCCAATTGGGAAATAGCTTCAGGTTGATCATTGGTTTGCTTGGCAGAAGGAGTATTAGGATAGGTAACTGCGGGAAGATTGGTGTTCATGATAAGGTGGTATTAAACTGGGTTCTAGAATACTTACCTTACAAAGTTGGCTTCTTCGCCGCTGTCCTGCGTGGGCTATTGTTGCAAAATCGTGGACTATTGTATCCTGCTCAAGAAAAGGGTGTGGTATTGTTTCGGAGGAGGAGTATTGTTGCTACTTCCTACTGAAAGACCTACCATACTACCGGATGAGGTGCATACCATAGCCGGAGATAGAGTAGGTATTGCTTCATGATGAATAAGTGGTCTGGTATATTAGGAGTGCTATCTTAAATGTAGGTAAGGCGCAGGATTGGGATACTAGTAGCGCTAACGAGCCCAGTTCTGCAATGGAGCATACCTTCATAAGAGCCGCATAAGATTCGGTAGGACTTATCCACCACTACTTAAGATCGAAATCCACAGCTACTGACTAATTTCTCCGCCTTATAGTATGATAAATGGTACAGGTATTTCTAGTCTATTGAATAGAAGGAACTAAGGATCTAGCCTCAGGTTCGGTTACCTACTTGGCAACCAAACTGCCCGTTCATAGAGTCCCACTCTCTAAAACAAATTAGTAATCAAAGATCCGATCAGGTACATAAAAGGGAAAAATAGAAGGCAAAGTACGGCAACTAGTTGTTGATTGGAGTCGGTTTTAGTAGCTGCTGTTTTTTCGTTGAGGTCCTGTTGAAGCTGAATAGGTTGGGTTGCGATGCTTTTCATGAGCTAACATTTTCAAAGATCCGGTCAAGAATCTCACTGAGGTTTTAGAAATAGGTGTTTTGGACAGTTCAAAGATGCAGCACATTTCGGAATGAGGCGTGAGTTATTGTCTCCAAAGGGTGGATTATTGTTGCAGAGTGGGAAAATTAAGTAGTGAATCGGAATTTTCGATGTGGAAAAATCATTCCCTTAGCCTAATTCCTAACTTAGACGTTCATACAAATCACATTAACATCATGACCGAAAAGACCTTTACCATCAGTGTCGGTACTGTGGCAGGGATCTTCACCTTGCTGTTCTGTATACTCGTCCTTCCACCGTTTGTAGAACAACCAAATATCCTTGAAGCATTTGGAGCCGGATTCGAAAATCCATATGCATCTGCCTATTCAACAGATGTCTTTTGTTGTTTCGCTGTACTGTTAGTTTGGATAATTTACGAATCGCCTAAGGTAAAGTATGGATGGGTTTGCCTGCTGTTATGTCTAGTACCAGGGGTGGCGGTGGGGTTTGCAATTTACCTGATCATGCGAACCAGACAGCTCAGCGGGGGGAAAACAGGATAGTTGAATTAGAGGCTAAAACATTGAAAGGCAGGGCTTTTGGGAAAAGGAGCGAGATTTAGTTTACAGTAAGCGGATTCTTCTTTCACTCCTCTTCCCTCACCCTATCAGACGCATCTAGGCTGGCCTGCGAGCGTAGTTTGTAATTCCCAAGCGGTTTAGGTCAGCCCTTAAAATCTTAAACTAATTGCATGACCAAAGTCCCCAAAAGGCAAATCAAGGGAACTAAGAAAAATAATAATCCTACAAGTAGTCTTTGCTTATTCTCTACTGCTAATTGCTGAGGATACTGAATTTTGGGATTATGGTGGAATTGAATTCTTCCTGCTTTAATGCTTGTTTGATTCATCTTTTTGTACTTTCTAGAAAGGCTATGGGTGATTGCCTTCTGGTTTTCATAATGGGATAACAATGATAAAGCAAAGATGCAGGGCTTTTGGGAAAGTCAGGTGGGCTATTGTCTCAGATGGGTGGATTATTGTTGCATGGGATGAAACAAAATGAAAAAGCTTCCGAAACCTATACCATTTCGGAAGCACCAAATCGACTATACATTAAACCACGATTGAATCAAAACCTGGCCAGCCAACTATAGCGCATGTTTATAGTAGCCGGCCAAGTACCTTTGGGGTTAAACAGTTTTTCGGATTAGGGCAAAACCTTATTTTATTGCTGTTTCAAGGACTTTGTAAGGACCTGCCCCTTCTATCGTTTAGGGGGACACTGCGAAGCCGCTTTTACGACTTACGACCGCAATTTAATAGAGAGTATTCACGAATGGGAGAGCCAATGAGCGGGAGAGGGCTTTGGTGTAGGGAAGCCTGGATTTTAACTAGGGAAGGAAATGGTGAGGTGGTGCTTTATCATCGTGATTTTGCTATTTTATAGCAAATACAGAGCAAGTAGTCCTATTAAGTAGGTAATATGCGTTTTTAAATCTGCTGTAAGTTTCTTTTTTTAAATCTTCTAACAAGTGGGGATCATCAGCTGTCCTATCTTCTTGCCAAAATATTGCACCTACACAGTGCCTAATAGACTCTACTACCGAAAAACAAAATACATTTCTGCTCCTGTAAAGTATCGATTATATCTTCCCAGTCGATCTCTGAGAATGCATTCATGTTCTATCGATTTTAGGAAAAACGCCGTTTTGTACCAAAAAAAAGAATCTCTATTTAAATAGGGATCAACTAGTGAGCGATGAAATCTAACTTAGGCAAGGCGAGAATCGGCTAGGGAAGGCGCGGCCAATCGGACCCAAGGGAGATACTTCCGAAGTCTTTAAGACTTCGGAAGCATCTCCCTTGGGTTGGCTTTCGGCTTAATTCTGCGGTGGAGGCGTGATCATGATGTGCGCCCGATGCGTTCCTGGATCCATGATCCAAGGCCCGCCCGGTACTTGAGGTCGCAAGGGCAAACCGGTCGATTCAGCGGTAGCAAAGGGGATGTACACTACGGAGCGGTAATTAGCCCCGGTCACCGTATTGGTAGCCAGATCATATTGGCCTTCGGTTCCGGACAAGATGTGCAAGGTCGATGGGTTTTCTGGCATCTTCAATACGCCTGCTTTAGCTTCAGCTTCTCGGATATCAAACACCTCATTCGCATTCTTTCCTTCTTTCTTTAAGGCGCGCCCGCGCGCCATGAAAGCTTCTAAGTCCACGTGATAGCAAGCTACATTGAAACCAGATTGGTTGGGATCATCGGCCAAGCAGATCATGTTGTTGGTGCCCTCGCGTAAGGTGACTAGTTCTCCCTTTGGGTCATAGCCCAATACCTTAGCTCCATCACGGAGATCTTCAGGAATGGCCATGACCGCCGCACCAATCTGCTCAGCGGAATTATCCGCGCCTTGAGCGCAACCGCTCAGGTACAGCAAGGAAAAAATCAGAACAAAGGATAGATTGAGATGTGACTTCATTGATGACATAACTTTTTATTCAAAGTAAGATTGATCGATATCTTCCAAGAGCGAGGGCACAGGTTTCACCCCATCGAGGTGTCGCTGCAAGGCCACCCGCAACTCTTCCAGCACCTCGGGATGCTCTGCCGCTAAGTTAAAACGTTCCGAAGGATCGTGCTCTAACTGGTAGAGCAAAGGAGGATCATGCGCTACTGGCTGTTCTCCAATATAAGGATTTAATGTCTTCAAATGCATTTTCCAAGGCCCCTTTCTATAGGCAAATACCTGAGCGCCTAGATAATAGATCACCTCATCTCGCACCTCCGCCTTGGGATTATCAAATACGGGGCTCAGATCCGTACCATCATAATTGCGGTCTCCGGGAAGTGCTCCTCCCGCTAGTGTCACTGCTGTGGCGTAAATATCCATGGTCGTCCCCAGCGATTGAGTTATGCCAGGTGCAATCCGTCCTGGCCACCAAGCAATAGTAGGTTCCCGCATTCCACCTTCAAAAGTTGAACCTTTGCCTTGATGCAACAAGCCTGCAGTGCCCCCCTCTTGTTTTTCGGTGAGCCAGGGACCATTGTCAGAGGTAAATACCACTAGGGTATTCTGATCTAAGCCTTTTTCTTTCAAGGCGTTCAGGATCTGCCCAACACTCCAGTCCAATTCTTCTACCACATCTCCGTATAACCCACGGCTACTCTTTCCCTCAAAATCAGGACTGGCAAAGAGTGGGACATGTGGAAATGAATGGGGCATGTACAGGAAAAAGGGTTCCTCCTGATGCGCATCGATGAAAGCTAAGGCTTTATCCGTATACTGTTTGGTGAGTAGACGTTGATCGGGATTGGTTTCCAGGACGGTAGTATCCTGATACAAAGGCAAGGGAGGATATTTTCTAGGTGGCCCCCATTTGGCACCGGGCGTAGGGATCATGTCATTGGAGTATGGAAGACCGTAGAAAGTGTCAAAGCCATGCTGCAATGGTAAGTACGGGGGCAAGTGACCAAGGTGCCATTTACCCACGATACCCGTATGGTATCCCCGTTCCTTCAAGGCCTCGGCCAGGGTAATTTCTTCGGCGGGTAATCCCTTGTAGGAGAAGGGGAATAATACGCGAATTCGATCACTTACCATTCCAGAACGAATCGGCAGACGCCCGGTTAGTAGAGCCGCACGGCTAGGCGTACACACCGATGCCCCGGAATAGAACTGGAAAAACTTCAGTCCTTCCTCAGCCATTTGATCGAGATGTGGCGTCCGAATGGTGGGATTGCCGTAGGTACCGAGGTCTCCATACCCAAGGTCGTCAGCAAAGATGATGATAATATTGGGGGGGCGTTCGGCGGCTTCGGCAGTAGAAGCGCTTTCCGATTCACAGGCCGTCATCGAGAGGAGGGCCACCAGAAGGAGAAATAGGTTTATTCGTTGGTTTTTCATATTTCGTCTGCTTTTTTCGAAAGGTTAAACAACCACTTCGCTATTTAGGCACTCAAATACGGCGCGATAGAAATCAGGATGAGATTCCCAGGTTTTACCCGTTACTATTCTACCATCTCGAGTAGCTTCCTGATCTGCTACATACACGCCGCCACAGGATTCTACCTCAAAACGAACATGCTCATAACAAGAAATAGGGCGCTTATCCACTAGCCCGGCAGTAATCAGTATCTGTACCCCGTGGCAAATGGCAAAAATGAATTTGTCAGCTGCTGCAAAAGCGCGAACAATCTCAATGACCTTCTGATTATTGCGCAAATATTCTGGTGCTCGTCCGCCGGGTATCAGCACCGCATGATAGTCCTCTGGTTTGACATCGGCTAAGGCGATATCGGAGGAAACATTGTAACCTGGACGTTCTACGTAGGTATCCCAACCAGGTTCAAAATCATGGATCACCAGGTGCATACGACGTTTGGATGGAGCTGCGATCACAGGCTGATAGCCTGCTTCTTGCAGTCGATGGCTAGCATATAAGATTTCAAAACTCTCACCGGCATCACCCGTGATTATTAGGATTGCTTTAGAATTTGACATAGCGGAATTAGTTTAAAGTATATAGGTTCTTCGTTTATTAATAGTATTAATTGTTTTCTGTTACAAAGTACTTAGTCTGTTCCCACTCCTTCCAATTGACCAACAGGCCTGACCCCAGCTCCTTTTCTCCCCGTTAAGCTATCACCCAATTCAGCACGAGCTTTTTCGGCGTAGGCCTCTAGTCTTTTGACCACATTGGGATGTTCCCCGATCACGTTGTGCTTTTCTTCCACATCATTAAACAGATCATAGAGTTCCATCTCCTTTAGGTCATTTTGATCATAAGGAATGGGTTGCCCATCGTTGGTTCCCGTTCGACCGTTCAGGGATCGATATCGATGTGGATAGTAGAGTTTCCATCTTCCGTCTCCACTCATCACGGCGTGCAGTTCATTGCGCTTGTAGTAGAAATAATAAGCCGATTGGTGTGGCGCAGTTTGATCCTTACCCATCATTAGATCAGTCATATTTTTACCATCTATGGTATGCCCAGGTAAAGCCGCTCCAGTCAAAGCGGCAATGGTTGGGAAAACATCAATGGTCATGGCTGGTTTTTCCTCCGCTCTTCCCGGCTTAATCATACCGGGCCAACGCATAATGCAAGGCACCCGAACACCACCTTCCCAGGCTGTCCCTTTGCCCTCCCGTAAGGGCAATGCTCGTCCTGAATGTCCTCCATAGGAAAGCCACGGGCCATTATCAGAAGTAAAAATGACCAAGGTATTTTCGTCTAGGTCGTTGTCCTTAAGCGCTCCAAGGATTTGCCCAACGCTCCAATCGATCTCCTCGATCACGTCTCCGTACAATCCAGCTGCGGATTTACCCTTATGTTTTTCGGAAGCAAATAGCGGCACATGGGGCATGCTGTGGGGAACGTATAGGAAGAAAGGCTGATTTCTATTTCTTTCAATAAAAGAGATGGCACGTTCTGTATACCAAGTTGTCAGCATGGACTGATCTTCCAACGTATCAATGGTTTGCTCATTTTCTACCAGGGGGAGCGGGTCAAAATCAAAGATGGTTCCCTGAGAGGGGTGATAAGGCCACATATCATTTGAAAAAGGAATTCCAAAATACTCATCAAATCCTTGGCGAGTAGGCAGAAATTCAGGCTCCGAACCTAGATGCCATTTACCATACTGGGCAGTAGCATATCCTAAAGGTTTTAGCATTTCCGCGATGGTTACCTCATTGGGATGCAGCCCCATCCCCACGTATGGCATATAGGCGCCGTGTATGCCCATGCGATTGGCATAACAACCGGTGAGCAGGGACGCTCGTGAAGCAGAACACACAGGCTGCGAAACATAGAAATTCTTGAATCTCACTCCCTCTTTGGCCATTTGATCGAGGTGAGGCGTTCTGATATCGGGAGAGCCGTAGCAACCTAGGTCTTGATAACCTTGATCGTCGGTAAAAATGATCACGATATTCGGTAAGGTAGGTACCTCCTCTGTTTGGCGGCAACTTGATACACAGTATAAGAGTGCAAGCGCAGCCACAAGGAGACGTCGGTACTGGTTCATTAGCGTTGGTTTTTCATCCGTGCTAATGTAGTAAAAATTAGCGATCTAGTTGAGATGAGATCAGGCTATAGAGATCTATAGATTATGCACTTACTAAGTCAAGCACCAGCTCTTTACGTAGTGTAAATTGGAAACAGGTTCCATCCTTATATTGGTCATTGACCCAGATTTTACCACCATGTTGTTCCACAATTTTCTTACAAAGGGCCAGCCCAATGCCGGTGCCTTCATACTTTGAGCTGCTGTGCAATTTCCGGAAAAGCAGAAAGATCTTTTCCTGGAATTCAGGGCTGATTCCCATACCATTATCCTTGATATAGAAGTTCCAAAAATCTTCCGTACTGGAACAACCGATTTCAACCTTAGGCGCTACGCCTGGTCTGCGGAATTTAATGGCATTTTCCACTAAATTTTGGAACAGTTGACGCATCATGGTGCTATCAGCCTGGATACTATCAGGTATACTCTTAATCTGGATGGTGCCGCCACTATCTTCGAGAGCAGTTTGTAGATTGAGCTGGATGCTCTCCAATATCTTGGAAAGAAAAACTTCTTCTAGTTGATGATTATTCGTATTCACTCTAGAGTAGGTCAATAGATCCTCGATGAGGTTTTTCATACTATTGGCACCCGTACTTATATACTGCAAGTATTCCTCCTCATTTTCCTGCAAACGATCTTTCAAACTTCGCTTTAAGAGTTGGGTGAAACTAACGATCGTTCTGATAGGAGCTTTAAGGTCATGAGAAGCCATATAGGCGAAGTTTTCCAATTGCATATTGCTGTCAATGTACTTCTCCAAGTCCTCATTCTTTTCATTCAAAGCTTTCAGTGCTTTCCGGATGATTTCCTCCTGGTTTTGTTGTGTGGTAATGTCTTGCACAATACCTGAGATTCTTGTTGGCCGGCCCTCTGCATCAAAAGACTTCCCTCCTGTCATTTGAAACCACCGTCGCTGACCGTTTTCTAGTTCTTTTTGGTAGGTGAAATTAAATGCGTTTCGCTCAAGGCTATCCTTTACTTCCATCATCAATGGATGATATTTATCTGCCACTAAGCCCCTCATACATGCACTGTACCCAATTTGGCTGTCAGGCACTTGAAACATCTTGTGCAGTTGCTCTGAGCAGGAAAACACTTTAGAATTATAGTCATATTCCCAACTACCTAGAAGCGCTACTTTTTGGGCTTCTCGCAATTGGCGTTCCCTAGTCCTCAAGGCCCGCTCTGCTCTACGCTTGGTCGAAACATCCTTTATGATCACCAAAATTTCCTTGGAATTGTAATTACTGGGAATTAGGGTAGTTTCCGTTTCAAAAACCTCTCCGCCAAACCGCTTATGGTCACACTCGAATTGCAATCTCTTTTTCGATTCCAGCGCCCTTAAATGCTCCCCAATCATTTTGCTAGACAAGGTCCCATCAGATTGGTATTGGGGAGTCACATAGATCGGAGATAAGGTTTGGATATCCACATCTTCCGGTATCTCGAACATGATCCTAGCATTTTCATTGCACTCTTCCACCAACCCTGATTCTCTATTAAAAATAAAAATGGCATCGAAGGTACTATTAAACAGGTTCCGGTAGCGGTTTTCACTTTTCAAAAGAGCATTCTCAGCTATTTTTCTTTCGGTGGTTTCCAGCGCAAAACCAACGCCCTCCTCTTTCTTGTGATCGAAGGTCACCCGGGTATCGAAGAAGAGCTCCTCCTCGGTGGTCGGTACTTTGCTTAAGAAGGCATGATCCTTACCCTGAATCGCCGTCTGATGGCCTTCGATGACGCTAGGTACATGACTGTATAAATCTTTCATATTCTTACCAACGACCTCATTCGGTTTCAGGCTCAAGCGGTTCAAAGCCCCTCCCACGCTGAGCGTAAAGTTGAGGTCTTTATCAAATCGGTAGTATACCACGGGAAAGTTAGCCATGAGTCGCTCGGTAATCTCATCACGCATAGCAATGGTATCTTGAGTCGCCTTCAGCTCGGATATATCACGTTGAGTACCCCAGATTCCCTTTAACTCATTCTTCTCAACTATGCCAAAAACATTGTTGAGCAGGTGTACATATTCTCCCTTGTCATTCCACTCCCGAGAGGCCTTGTTCAGCAAAATATAATTAGCCTTAGCAAAGTCGGGAAAGGTTACTGCCATACCCGCATCCGGAATACCATCAACAAATTTTAATACCGGCATACCGTTCAACACCTTCCCATCTTCATGGCCATATAATTTGGCGAAGGCATTGTTGCATTCCAAAAAATACCCATCACGCTTAAATCGATTGTACTGTTCTTCGATTGGCAGATCCAAAGGGATTGGACTGGTAAAGGAAATATGATAGATTGCTTCTGTGGTCAGTTTTAAGAACTGCTTCACCCCCTCTTCAGAGGCTTCTTTCGTAGATATTGTCCTCCAATACATCAGCAGAAAGCTCAATATTTTATAAGCGAAAATATAGGTAAAGAAGGTCAAGGCAGCTTTCATACTGAGTACTTGAAACCTTGTATTTTCTTGAAAGGAAAAATGATTGAGCTCGACTATCAGCAGCACCAATCCTGTGAGTAAATACAGTACAAGAATGGAAAAAGAGGCTCTTTTTCGTTCCGGAAAATAAATAAGTGCATTTAAAGCCAAAGGGATGAAGAAGAGACTATTGAAAAGACTACTGAAATTGAGGACAATTACTAGCATCATGATGTAGATAAAGCCGATGCATTTCCAGACACAATACTCATAGTAACCTCTAGAAACAAAGTAGATGCAGCTTCCAAAAAATAGAATAATGAAGATATGGCCAACTAAAAAGGCAGGAGTCGTAAAATCGTTTACTTCGTAAAAGATCACGGTAATCATAGGGAGTACCATCCCCATGACGAGGTCAAAGTTAAATATCTGACGGGCTAGTTTTTCTAAGCTAGTGAGATCACCCGAAATGCCATTATTCAGTATTCGCTGTAGTACTTTCATAGACACATGCGTAGTTAGAAAATTCCGAAACCAGGAAGCTCCTAGGCTGAAAGTGATCAATAAATTAGTGATGTTCTGTATAGGGAAGTTAAGGAGTTCAGCCTTAGGTTGATGGGTGAATGCTGTTGTAATTTACCTAACTTATACTAAAAACGACGGAAAATGTTCTTAATTATTGGAGGGAAATTTCATTACATCTGTAAAGCGAGAGGAATATATATAGAATTGACTATCAGTTAACATAAAAAAAGCCCCCGAAGCGGGAGCTCATGTTAAGTCAGGGCCCTTAAAAGGGCCATTGTTCATCTCAATTTATGAAAACTCGGGGAACGGTTATCAGGCTGATAGCCTCGCCGCATGTTTAATTCTTAGTTGGCGAGCCTTTGCTTTTGCTCGATTGAGCTTCATTTTAATGGCTCCTTCTGATTTGTTTTTTCTTTGTGCCATCTCCTTGATCGACATTTCTTCCTGGAATTTCATCAAGAGAATCTTACGATCGGAAGAGGGCAATTCCTCCAAAACTGTATTCAATTCTGCAATCTTGCGATCAATCAAGTAGTGGTCCACGTCGTTGTCTTCCACAACATCTACGGCTTCTTGATAATCTTCTCCTACCTTAGACCGCTTAGACTGTTGCTTTTTCAAGAGGTCCATGCAATAATTGTAAGTGATGGAATACAACCAAGTTGACACTTTTGCCTCTTGCCGAAACTGGGAAGACTTCAAAAATGCTCGGATGAATATCTCTTGCATGGCATCTTTTGCTAACACCTCATCTTTTAGTAAGCTCAAGCACTTCATGTAAACCTTTGGCGCAAATTGACGATATAGAAGATCAAAATTCAAGTTCGCCGTTCCTTCACCTGCACGTTTGCTATTCATCACTTGGTTCTTGGCTGTTTGATATGTCGTTGTCATAAAAAGGTTTTT
>JABSSL010000069.1 GCA_013214355.1 Saprospiraceae bacterium
GATTTAGGCTGTCAAATTCTTGACTTTGCTGTTTGCTGCCCTGCTTCACAGTTCAACTATTTGATTAACAGTATAAATATTGCTAAATTAGCAATTATTTGAAAAAGTTACTAAGGACAGAAAAGCATGAAAATTACGCAAGAACTCTTTCAAAAAGTCCAGGCTACCCAGTTTTTAAGACCCAAGTTTTCCAACATCGAATTCGAGTACGTACATACTAAGCTGGAAAACATAAGGAAGCGGAGAGGCAACTATCGTTTTAAGGTCCTCCTACCCTACCGGCAGGACGATGAGATCAAAAGAATCGAAACCCATTTTGCCCTTCAACCCATAAGGAGTTTCTTCTTCATCACACATACGCTCATCCATGAGCAAACATCGATCGATGAATTCCTGAAAAACCTCTCAGAAAACAATCATGGTCAGATCAATGGCAACGCTGCGCTGATCACATCAGAGCAAGTGATTGATGATGAAAAACTAGAAGCCATGAAGAACGGACTGATTGAAGCCCTTACGGACACGGATCCGCAAGAGTGGGAGAACAAGTCTGGACGTATCTGTATCACCGTTGGCGACATCGGGATCTACAAATTCAAACCCCTCATTGCCTTTTAATTCACTAAACCTATACGTATCATGTTTCTTACAACAGAAGATCAAGCTGCTATGCAAAAACTAGCACAGAAAGAACAGACAGCCGCTGAAGAAGCGGAGAAAGCGCAAGCTGCTGCTCAGCAGAAAGCCGACTTAGAGCAGGAAAAGATTGACATTCAACTTTCAGCTATCCATCGATTCAGAGCCTCTAAGAATGCGCTCGATAAGGCGCTATCTGCGGCCTTTAAAGAAGGTGGAAAAGTTACCCTGACCATTTCAGCTCATGCAGCCACTTCGGATGAGCCGGTAACGATCGAAATTGACCTTTCTAATACAGAACTTAACCGAGATCAACAGATCCAGAATCACCGAGAATTCATCCAGGTTAATGCGATGCAACTGGCCGGTCAGCAGGCTACCCTGGCTGAAAATAAGATTAAGGCGGATCATCCGGTGCAGCATGCTCATTACCTTACTAATAAGTAAGTCATTACCTTTCCAATAGCATTGAAAACGGGAACTTGAGGAAATCTTGTTCCTGTTTTTGCTTTTTCTCCGAGTTTTAGATGGAATACCGTGTGACCTCCTACCTTCTAAGTTGCGCTGAATTGGAGTCGTAAAAATAATCACTAATTGTTCCTGCCTTAATTTTCTCTACCACTTCATCAATTATGAATAGTGGTACTAAAAACCACTCTCTTGCGTTTACAGGCTTCCCAAATCGATCTATAACTTCTATTTCTAGTCTTACTGAATCAAAAAACCTATGAAGAATTTTTTCAAGTTTTACCCGATTTATATTCACCAACTTATATGTGGCAACAATCTCCACATCAGCCATTAGAAAAGTAGGATCATTTTTAGCATTGGCAATCCGAGTCTTGACGTCGCTTCCAGTTACTCCAATTTTGTGAACCACACCTTGATTCTTCTGAATTTTTGGGTGGTTGGACAAACTCCGTAAGACATAGATCGTTCCGCTTTCTTGGTCCTCCTCACTTTTTTGGCCTGAGAAAAGTGGGCCTAAATTTGGATCAGTAATAAACCTACTGGTGTCGTCTTTATACATAGCTCTCATGAGCGACCTTAGCAGAATATTACTCTCAGTACCATTAGCATAGATTACGCGTAGTCTTGCATCTTCTTCACCATTGGGAGCCTTGAATGGCTTACCCACTTCTGCAATGTAGGTCATTTGCCCACCAACAATTAAGAATTGGGCTTGCTTTAACTGAGTCTTGGTAAATCCCGCATCTTTGCGGAACCGAATCGTTTCTCTAACTCCGGCATCAAGTTGCTTTTTGACCATCTCAAACAGTGGCTTAAACTGATCAAAATCCTCACACTTTGTTCGGTTAGCAATCTCTTCCGCAGCTCTTTTCTCGGAACGGGATTTTACGTGTTTCAAATTGGTGATTGACTCCTCAGCAATAGTATCGACGCCAAGTTGCTTTAGCAACTCTTCATCATCGATATCGTCTGGAATAGATAGGTCAGTATCACTTTCCGCAGCAAGGAGATTTTGAGAATCTAGTCCCTCCAGCAATTCCCGACATTCTTGTTGACTCCGAATTCGATCCAGCCGAACCGCATAGAGGCGTTCAAAAATGTCCTTGTCCTCACCGTGTGTAGGTAAACGCCCGTGCTCCTCGACGAACTTCTGAAGTTCCTCAAATCCAGCAATAATACGCTGTTCCCTGGGCGTGTATTTGGTTGTTTTTTTCGGCTCAACCGTTACACCTAAGGCTTCTAATAAGGCATCATCCTCTTCCGTAAATTGTTTTTTTCTAGCCATTTCCTTGTTCCGACTTTAAACGCTGTAGCACTGCAATACCCTCGGCCATACGCTGTTCCCAAGGGTCTGAAGACTTGATATTGGGCAACCGACCGTGCTCTTTTTTAAATTTCAAGGCACGCCGGGCCAGTTCCCTTGCCTCATCCAAAGATAGGTTTTGTTTCCTAGCTGAGATAACTTCGGCCATAGCTTTAAGGCTATTCTCTGTCATGGATTTTGAAAGTATAGAATAAGCCTCGCTGAAAGGATTGATGCTATCAATCCAGTCTACGTCCAGGTCTCGTACATCCATCGCAAACTTACGCACCCCATCGATTAGGGCGGTATTGGCTTTTTCAAGCAGTCCCTGATCACTATTGATCATCTCTTTAGCCTTTTGTGTTAAGTTGAGTGCAGCGATGGCATGCTGGCGAATAGACTCTATATCTTCATCATCCAACTCCGGATACTTTTCCTTGATGATTTTACCCATGCGTACCTGTGTAAGTTCCTGGGGTACCACCTCCTCATCAAACATCCCTCGTTCAATCGTTTGTTTATCCTGAACAAAAGCGGCAATTACCTCATTGAGGTCTTCCTTACAGATACGCTGAGCATCTTTACTCTTCGGTTCTACCAACCCCTTAATTTCTATTTGGTATTGCCCCGTCGCTTCGTTAAAGCCCACGTTTTCCCTTTCCGGGTCATATCCACCCTCTCCGTAATCATATCCTTCTATTGGACCGCTCCTTGGATTCTTAGGAGTAAAGTTGAACCGGGGAGCCAAAACCTGTTCCATGAGCAAGCTGGCCGATATGGCCTTTAAAGTATCGTTAACCGCATCTGTTACTGCTTCTTCTGATGCATCCGGCTCCGCGATCAAGTTGGTAAACCTAGCGTGAGTCTTGTTGGGTGCATCACGGGTCGCCCGACCGATGATTTGAACAATTTCCGTTAGGCTGGAGCGATATCCGATCGTTAATGCATGTTCACACCATACCCAATCAAAGCCTTCCTTAGCCATACCCAAGGCGATGATAATATCTACGTAGTCCCGGTCTTTTTTGGCTTCCGGCGCTCGTAAGGCAGCCGCAACCCGATTACGCTTACTGGGGTCATCATCCACCAAATCGGCGATGCGTAGTGTTCTGCCAGAGACTGATTTGACTAAATGGAAACCAGTCTCCGAATCAACACCTTGCCAATCCCCTAGCTCTTCAATAATATGCTCAACTTCCTTGATCTTATCCCCCATGCTTTCCCTGGAATTGACGTTAGGGATATGGATGATGGTTTTCTCCTCGGGGTTCAACACGTGAAGAATATCATCTGCATAGGCCCCACTGTAAAAGTAATAGCCGATGTTGAGCTTTTTAAGGTGCTCATAGCCATTAAGCTGTTCGTAGTAGGTGTAGGTGATGGTATCGAACTTGGCTTCATCTTCGGGCATGAGCACGGGGTTGGCATCTCCACGAAAGTAGGAGCCTGTCATGGCGACGATGTGAGTTTTGTCTCTTTCTACAAAAAGCCTCAACTGAGAGCCCAACACATTGTTTTCGTCGGCACTAACGTGATGGAATTCATCAATGGCGATTAGGCGATCGTCGAAAGCAGCTATGCCTATCTGATCTACGGCAAACCGAAAGGTGGCGTGGGTACATACCAGAACCCTATCCTCACTGTTTAAAAAAGACTGCACGGACTTTACCTTGCTGCCGTCTTCTCCAGGCGCATTACATAGATTCCATTTGGGTTCTACCTGCCAATCATAGTAAAAACCAAATTGAGTAAGTGGCTCATCCGTAAAGCTGGAACCAATAGACTTCTCCGGCACGGCTATAATGGCTTGCTTAATGCCCTGCTTGTTTAGCTTATCTAGTGCAATGAACATTAAGGCACGGCTTTTACCGGAGGCTGGAGGTGACTTTATCAGTAGATACTGCTCACCCCGTTTTTCATAGGCCCGTTCCTGCATGACCCTCATTCCTAGTTCGTTGGATTTGATGGAATTACCTGTACTTTTATAGTTGACGGTAACCGAGGGTACTGTTTTCTTTCGGCTCATACTGTCTTTTCTTTTGAGGTCATTTCGGTGTATAATTCAAAGAGCTTTTCTAAGCGTTCAGTATCATTTTTAAAGCGGCGGCCGATGTAAATGCGCTCCAATACTTCGTCATTGCGTTCATGCGCTCGTTTGAGATCCTCTGGCATTTTTTCTGGATCGTATAAATCGGCGATGGTGGCTGGGAAGTGACGTTCGCGAGTGATTAGTATTTCTTCGGCGCACCTTTTCAAATCCTCTTGGTTTTTTGCCGTCAATTTTGGAACAGGGAAGGTGTTCCAACCGAGGGTGTTTGAGTAGCGATAATCAGTTTTCATTTTGCCACATACTGTAGCTACCCAGACAAGATGCAATTTGGAGGCAATTAGAGCCATATTCCATATGGGAACATCATATAAAGCAAAAGCTTGATTAGTAGTCCCAATGCAACCTCTAAGCATAACTGTTGGTAAATAATCACGGGACTCAGACGAAACCTGAGGTACAAGAATTGTTGTGTATTTAGCAAGATTCCTATCTCGATATTGATGTGGTCTAGATGCAAGTTTGTTATAGCTTGAATCTTTGCTTTTTATACGAGTTATTCGGACGTTTTCTATCCGTTTAGCAATTTCAGGGATACTCATTGCCAAATCGAGCTGATTATCATCTATCCAAAGACAATATCTTTGAAGCCCACGAATAAATTCTTGAGCCCCGTATAGGGGTAAAATCAGCTTGGAAGCCTTAGGGTAACATGATAGCAACATATTTTTATCTTCCTGACTTAGAGAAAGATGGTTGCCATCACCAGGTAGATTCCCATAGTTCATTTTCCCAATGTCTGAAATCGGTTTACTTCTAGTAGATACAATTTCCACCTCTCCTGAAAGGAGATATGGATTTATATAGGATACCTGCTGCAGATGTTCGCCTTCATATATTTTCTTCATTTTTTTGGGACTACCTACCCCAACGATTACACAAGTTACACCAGCATTATGGGATGCATTATTTGACCATTTGAAAGAACGCCGAGCAAAATTTATTTCTAGTCCTTTTTTTAGTAAATAAGGCCAATAAATTGAAACCTGCGTTCCCTGAGCAATAGAGTTAGTTGTAACAAACGCAAAATCAGCATTCTGCCCTGTAATGAAATCAGAAGCCTTTTCAATCCATCCGAACACATAATCAAGAGAAGCACTAGATTTAACCTTAGCGCCCAAAACAAGTTTTAGATCGGCCTTTTGCTCCTTATTCTGGTTCCGACGACCTAAATATGGCGGATTCCCGCAGATATAGGTTTCTCCACCTTGATTCTCAAAATGAATTTCTGCTTGGTCAATAGGGGTGCTAAATAAATCATCCCCGTGCAACTTCACGCCAATTCCCGTTGGTGGGCAAACGGACAGCCAATTGATTCGTAAGGCATTACCTTTGGTAATCCAGTTTTCTGTATTCAATGGCAAGAACTCCGCCAAGGCCAATTGCTGCCCCAGATATAAAACATCACATTGATACTCAGCGATAATAAGTGCCAGTCTAGCTACCTCGGCAGAAAAACCTTTTATTTCAATCCCTCGAAAATTGGTAATTGGAATTTCGGTAGAACGCTCTGGCTCACTCCGTCGGATATTGATTTCGTTTTCAATCTCGCGCAACTGCTTATATGCAATTACCAAGAAATTACCGGAACCACAGGCCGGGTCGAAGACGCGAATACGCGTGATACGTCGTCGCAGGTTCAGGAGCTTACGGCTATTATTACCTGCCTCTTCCAACTGATTACGTAAATCATCTAGGAAGAGTGGATTTAGTACTTTGAGTATGTTAGGCACAGAGGTATAGTGCATCCCCAATGAACCGCGTTCATCCTCATCAGCTACAGCCTGGATCATTGAGCCAAAAATATCGGGGTTGATTTGCTGCCAATCTAGATTACCCACATGCAAGAGGTAAGAGCGGGCAATCTTACTGAATCTTGGACAATCAGTAGAACCGGAAAACAGCTCCCCATTTACATAGGGGAATTTTTTAGCCCAATTGCGGATTCCTTTTGCTTCACGATCTTCTAACTTGGTATCCATTGCCCGAAACAGCTCCCCTATGATCTCATGTACATCAGAGGCATCAGAAGCACTCATCTGCTGTACGGTACCCGTGAACAGATTATCACCATTGAAAATATTGGTATCCTCGGCAAAAAAACAGAAGATCAAGCGAGCCATGAAGTGATTCATGTCTTCCCTGCGATCTGCAGCTGTCCAATCGGGATTTGAGCGTAGCAATTCAATGTAAAGCTTATTTAGGCGACTAGTGGCCTTAATATCGAAAGTGCTCTCTCGTATTTCCTTTACAGAACTAATTCCGGCTAGTTCAAAGAAAAAGGTAAAATGTTCATGGAAATCTTGGTAGTTGCAAGCAACAGTTTCGCCACTATTCAAATCCTCGGCCTGAAAATCTTTACCATCTGTGGCGAGAATAAACTTGGCTTTTGCTTTCGCCGTTTCCGGCGCATCGCGCAGTTCCTTTAAGGTATCCACTACGCTGCCATGGGTGCAGGTAGCAATATGAATGTTATTACGTTGGAGAACACCACCTGCCAGTTTTGATTTATTGGAATTACCTTGTCGTAACCGCTTGATCGTCGCAGGTTTATTACCATATGCCTCCAAAAACAAAAAGGGGAACTCCTCTCGGTCAAAGGCTTGACTCGCCAATTCAGATACCGCTTCTTCTATTTCTACTGCGTTCATTTAACTATGGTATTTACACCTAGATGATTTCAATATCCGCCAGTGGCGGCGTTTTGGTTTCTAAGTTGAGTGGTTATTCTATGGAATAAAACTCTCCCTCCTACCATTTTTTTACCTCATGAGGCTAAAAGTTTTGTTCTATACAAATCTATTCAATCCTGCGGATTTCAAAGTATTCGTCAATCAATTTATCTAAGGGAAAAAACCTATTGGCGATTTCAAACACATCCTCTTTTTTTATATTTCCGTCCAATCTAAAGAGTTTCTTGTACGTTCCTCCTTTAAGTTTTCTATTTTCTGAGAAAAGCAATTCTATATCCTGCAGGTCGAAACCAATGATAGCCCCATCAAAATGTTGAAAGCCTCCTGATTCGTCAATTATTCCGTGGATATAAAAGACATAATTTTCGCCCTCTACTCCTTGCCAGCATTCAATCGTTATTAATCCATTTTGATCTTTTGATAGATTGACTAACATTTCTGCCACGACTCCCTGCTTTGAAAAGGATTTAATGTCTTCACAATACAACCTCGCTTTTTGAATGCCTCTGCTCTCCAATTTCTGTAGAGCCTGAGAAAATGTGAGGCCGAAATGAACTGCTCTATGTTTTACTAATCTAGTGCCTGTTAAGGCAAGCTTCGAATAATCTAATAGCGTGGGAAACTCTAATAGGTAATCAACAATACCTTCAATAGTTTTCTCCGGAAAGACCCATTTTTTATTCAATTGAAAAACACTATCAGTAACATAAGCATCAATCATTGCACAGGAAATTAATCCCTCCTTGTCCTTCAATTCATGGATCGCTAACTGGTTTTCATATGTTTCCGGTATTTCAGCAATGATAAAATTTTCGTCTTCAGAAAGTACATATACTTGGTAGGAATTCTCTTTTTTAAGATCTCCATTTCTGATAAAAATCTTTTTTCCCCCTTTCGCGATTGCTGATGCATATCCAGGTCCTTTTTCTTCTATGTTCACCTTTAACTTATCCATCTATATTTGTACTAGGTAGATGTTTAATAATACGTAGTTTGGAGTTGGCTCCTTCAAAGGGGAAGCTACATCCTGTCACCTTGATCTAAGGCAATCTAGTTTTTTGAAAGCAAATTTCTGATGACTCTGGAGATGACCTGATATCAATTATTGGATCCAGAATTGCAATTCTCTCAAGTCTCTTACCTGCAGTAAGGGAATGATTTCCTATTCGTCATTTCCCTTCCTTCATTTTTTTAATTTGCTTTTTAAGCTTTTGATTCTCTGTGAAAAGCTCATATGACTGTACACTTTCAAATTTTGTTACTTCTCGTAAAAATTTCAATGCTAGAAGTATACCTTTTTTTTTCAGATCCAAAAAATTTTCTTTCGATAACTCTACCTTTTGGCCCAATAACATCAAAATAAATCTGCCTTCTATCGTAATGCAAGTCATTTGCTACCAGTAGGTTGGACAATTTCCATTGACCTTCGCACAATAGGGATATTGGGTTGCCATCTCTATCATAAAGCTCATATTCACATGCTAGATTAACATGTTGCATGTTTGTCCAAGTTCCTTTGACCTCTTTTAGAACTTTATAAGGACTTGATTCAATTGCCTTTTCAATGTCCTCGTACATCACGTCAGTTAGATCAGCCATTACTGCAAAATATCTTATGGTATTTATTGTGTCCATCACTATTCTTAATGTTAAAAAATTGAAGCTCTTTTCTGTGGTACTTTACAATTAAGTTCTTAAACACGTATAATAAGCTTAGCTTTAATACTCCTTGGCTATTAAGATGACTAATATCTATTTTGCAACGATTTAGGACATTTTTAGTTTCGGTGATATCACCTATACTTAACGCTATAACAACACCTACTTCTCAATGTCAGACCCGAAGAAACCTACCGAGGACCAGCAAGCACCCTCTATCACCCCAGACAAGGCAAAACAGGACCGCAAGATGAAGCGGAGATTCAATCTTCAAAATATAATCTTAGGCATAGCAATAGGGATTATGCTTGGCGTATTATATGCGCAAAATATAGTAGACTATCTCCCTAACATAGTGCCTACCCTAATGGCAGTCGCTATTGCATTTTTCGTACTGTTGACCATACTGATTTTGGCTTTGCCAAGTATTTCCAATTACTTTATCAAGCGCTATACGGGTAAAGAAATGGATTTAGAGTCAGTGGCAGGTGATATTCAAAAGAAGACAAACAGTATTGCCGATGCCATTGCCAATGTAGTCTTAATAAAAGCAGATCCTGAAGTCAAGCGGAACATCCGCACAGATCTCCCCGACATTCTTCATTACCTCATCTTTTCTCGACTACGTAGCGGAGGCCTTCGACTTTTATTGACCGTCTTTGCAGCTGTTGGTGGGCTGATGGGAACGATCTTACTTTACAATCAGAATCAACTGCTTACTGGCCAAAATGAGTTACTACTTAATCAGAATAGAAAGATCGATATCCAAACCAGCCTGATGGAATCTGAGCGCCGTGGGGCTCAAGTGGTATTGATGGGTAATGTCTTGGAAGATATGAGCGCAGAGATCCAGAGGCAGAAGAATGAAGGAGTAGGAAATGATTCTACTAGTTACGAGTTGAGTAGCTCGCTAATTGGTAGAATTGCAGCAACTAGTCAAGGATTTATGCCTTACAAGTTTTTGCAAGGTGATACATTAACGATAAGGGAATATAGTTTGGAAAGAGGGCAACTGTTGCTGGCACTGTTAAAGTCAAGAATACACACTAAATCAATCAGGAGAATCTATATGGATTGTACCTTTGAATCTGCCTATATGCATAATTTTAAGCTCAAATATGCCGACCTAAATTATGCGGACCTTAGACGAGCTGAACTTAGAGAAGCTGACCTCAGCGGAGCAAGCCTTAGTGGGGCTAATCTCAACCGAGCTGACCTTGAAAATGCTAACCTCATTTTCGCGAAACTCATTGAAACTAACTTGAAAGATGCTAATCTTAGCTATGCCCACTTCAATTTTGCCAAACTTGATAGAGCCCACCTCAATGGAGCCAACCTCCACAGGGCTAACCTCAGTAACGCTCACCTCAATGGAGCAGAACTCAATGAGGTCAACCTCAACGGAGCTTCTCTAATTGATGCCCAAGTAAATAAAGCCTTCCTTAATTGGGCTGATCTAAATCTTGCTAATCTGACTAGAGTCGACCTTAGCGATACTTACCTTTCCGAAGCCCGCCTGAAAGAAGCCAACCTTAGTGAAGCCCACCTCGTGAATACTCACTTTAATGGAGCAGATCTACGGGGGGCAGATTTGCAAAACGCAGATTTGCAAGGAGCAATTGGTGTAAGTAGTGAAATGTTGAAGTTCTGTCGATCAATTTATCAGATAAAAGGCCTATCCGATAGCCTGATTACAACTCTAAAAAAGGAAATTACAACAAAGCCTGAATTGATTGATGAATGATGTGATCCAATTGCCTCAAGCCCGCAGTTAATCAAAATGTATTAGTTCTCAGAGTTAGATCAATTCCATCCATAATATTATTGTATTGAAAGGTGACCCTCTTACCAGCCCTACAAAAGCTATGAGAATGACAAACCCGATGAGTAATCTATTTCTGAACAAAATTTCTATTTTTTTGATACTACGATCTCTTGATTAGATAATTTCTGACGATGCTGTTGAAACAACTGCAACAGTCCTAGCGCCACTGCAAGCTTCTCACGCGTATTGGGTGTATTCCGCTTTCCTTTATCGAGGAAGCGTTGATAATTGGATCGCTCCTTTTTCACCCATTGCTCAGTCCGAGGTGTCCCATACCAGTCAGCAAACACCTCAGTACCCATTACTAAGAGGCGAATAGGTATTTCATTCCCTTCGGCCTCTACAGTTGCTTCTAGCCCTTGGTAAACTTCCATACCATCCGTAGAAGGCGTAGAATCTGTATTTTCCGTAGAATTTCTACGCTTACCTGATCGAGGCTTTTCTACGCCTTTTCTACGCTTAGTTCCTACGCTTTCTACACCCTTAGTTTCTACGCTTTTTTCAGGCGTAGAATCGGAGGGAGATTCGCCTTCTACGGCATCTTCTACGCCCTTAGTTTCTACGTCTTCTACACTTTGGCCTTCTACGCCCCTACCCTGCCCCTTAAAGCGCGTAGCTACGCTACGCTCAAGGTCTTCTACACTTTTAGTTTCTACGCTTTCCAGAAGCTCTTTTTCGACAGTAGAAAGGTCTTTTTCTACATCTTCTACGTCCTTAGTTTCTACGTCTTCTACGCTTTGATTTTCTACGCCTTCGAAAAGCGTAGAAAACAGGCGTAGAAAACCAAATCCTCTACCCTTTCTACGCGTAGAATTTCTACGCTTAGTAAGTTCACTATGATAGCCTTTTTTAATACTTTCTATTTCAGATTCAAGCATTTCCAAACTATTTGTTTTCTCCATTTTTTCTTGGATAGTTTGGATGGCTTTCAGCGTTTCAAATTCATAATCAGCACCACGATAGGGCATAGGCCTTAGTAGTCTGATCTTACTCAATTGCTTTCTGACGATGTTGTGGATCCTTCTGGATGGTCCAACAGTAATTAGAGTATAGAGATCCTGGAATAGGGTGGTGGAGACCATTTCTGGCTTAACTCTTGGAGTAGGTTCAATGCCGCTGGTAAAGCGAGATAGCGTAATCCATATCCATGCAACTAACTGGCCGATCGTAGCGAATTGTGCATAATGTTTCAGAAAGCCGCTCATCCACGCATTCTGCCGAGCCTTCAGCCTTCTCATTTCCTCATTAAAGGTATTGATGTTCTGGAGCTTGAGATCATATGGTCCGCTGACTTTTTTACGCTCAGCTTCTCGTTGGACGTTTAGCGCAACTAGATCCTGACTAAGTTTCTTGGACCTTTGATCAATTTCCGGTCCTTTCTTACTTAGTTGTTTACCGATGGCTTGGCCTGTCCTGGCAATGGCCGTCCCGTAGTTTTTACCATCTCTTTGGCCCCGCTGGGCATATTCTTCTGCTTTTCCCTGCTGGCGCTTAATCTCGCCGATGTATTTGAGACCAATAGCTGCTGTATCACGCTGGTAACTGGCTTGTAGTTCAACTATCTGCTGATCATATCGATCATCCACCTTAAGTAGAGCTGCGGCTTTATCTGCCAATACTTTGCTATCATCCTTTTGTTTAGCTTCTCCTTGATCCACTAGGGTAGCGATCTCAATATTAGTCCGGGATACGGTCATTGATAGCACTGTAAAACCAACTAGTAGGATAGAAGCAAAGACTAACTTAATGATATTGGCCACATGAATGGCCTTAGCCACTCCAGGTAGATCAGACTTATTATGGGTTTGATCGTCAACCTCTTGACCTCCCGTCCTTAGTAAGGAAATTTGATCTTCCTTTTTTTGCCAGTCCTTCTGCAAATTCTTTAGAATCACAGACTTTTTAACATAGGTCGGATCCAAACAGCAACGACATACAAAAATGATCAATACTGCAAAGAGAAACTCTAGCAGTAGGGCAAGAGCTGCGGATACAATATGTGCGATAGGATTCGCGTATTTTTCACTGATGTAGCTAGTAAAGAAGTCGTCTAAATAGCTAACAAAACCTATGTATTCACTGCCAAAACTCACTATATGGCAGGCTAAGGCAAAGAAAATCAACTTACTAAGCAATGGGTAGTCGCGGCTAAAAATCTTGATCTGATTCACGGTTCCTGGTATTTTTCCGTTAGAACTCATATTTTTGCATTGCTTTTATTATGAAGTAATAGAAACCTGACAGCGGTCCNNTCGCNGTCGGGTTTCTTATTTTTANATCTCNTCTGTACTGGTAATAGGGGAGNAAANAGACTTTAAGTAGCCTTGGATATCCTCAAACATTCCCTCCAGGAGGAGGAAATTCTCATCTGTACTTTTATCTCGTAACTGTAAGGTCCTGATATAAGCAAATAGGTGACATAAAGCCAGAACCTGCGACTGTCGGAAGTAGACTACTTCAGGCTCAAGCATTTGATCCTGCTCAAAGGCCTCATGAAGGACAGCCACCGATAAGCGATCGGAAGGATGCTGCATATCACTGGGTTGGCTCGCATAGTCTATGAAGCAGGCCGTCAAATACTCGTTGTATTCCTTAGTAAGTCGCCAACCCAGATTAGACTCGAAAGTGGTAAACTGCAATTTTTGAATCATCATTGAATCGATTTAGTAAATAACATTATAAATAACTGATAACCAGAATACTATAGCAATAAACCAAACTAAGGGTAATTCGTAGGAAGGACTCTCTAAACGTTTCTGAACTGGAGCTTTTCTCTTCCTCTTAGTTTTAGACTTCTTAGTAGCGTTTTTAGTAGAGGATTTCTTAGTTGAAATTATCTTGGCTTTGACGGGACTCATTTAAAACATGGATTTGCGCTTCGGGAAGCCGTGAATGCTTATTGTTTTCCTCTATTTCAAAAGCTTGCCGTAGTAAAGATTGAGTCGGTATATCGACGTAATTCATGACAGTAGGGGAGGCGAGTGCGAAAAACTCACTTTTGCGGAAGGTCCACTTGTCATTTTCAATCTTATCAAGTATCTCAATGAGCAGATAGTACAGGTAGTCGGGAATATCTTGGCCGTCAAATTCAAGAGCTTGCTTGATGGCCATCTTTAAGACATGTCCCTCGTCTGGGCCGATCTTTAGTTTCAGCTTGCCTGACTTGAGACGGGTTGCCAAAACCGTTGATTGTTTTCTTTGTGATCTTTGAATTCCATCAACATCTCACCATTCTCGTAAATGGCAGCCCAATCAACTTTGCCTTCGTATTTCTTATATCCTCCATTGATCAGGTACTTGAGTCTATTTAGTGATTTCCCATACCTGTCTTGATTTGGAGTAGAATAGTGGCAACAAGCTTTTCCACTTGGGATCCGGTGATCGATGAAAAAGATGGCCAATTTGTAGCGCCCCTTAGGCCTAACTCGCCTGGGCTGTTTCGTTGTCTGATTCATTTTTACTTAGAATTATCTCATTAAATTTTTGAAGAAGCTCTGGATTTATGCGGCCCAATCGCTTTTGAGCCTTCCGGTAGATATCTGACCGGCTATGCGTGGAACCTGGTTCGCAGGCTTTCACGTACAGGTTAATGTATCGGGTGAGTTGACCTTTCTGGAAGATTTGACTCTTCTGCATTCGGTGATGCTTGAGCCAGGACTTAGTTTTTCTAAAACCGTTCGTTTCATTTCTGAAGTCGAAATAGGCGTTGGGTAGGGGGATCCATCGTTTTTCACCCTTAGGGGCAGTATCTAGCCACCGCTTGACCAACATAATCCGTTCGATAATCTCATTCGTCCCTGCCTGATATTTGCTAGGCTTAGCATAGGCCAAGTATTCAGCCAACAGGGCTTTTCCAGCTTCTACCTGACTATCAGAAAGCCAGGCATCTTGGTAGAGATTCAGCTCCACACATGCCCAGATGAGATTAATCTTTCGAGTTATCTGTCCAGCCAGTTCTCCTGGTAAATGACTAAGCACCTCCCGGATGTCAATAGGAGAGGTATCTGCTGGCACATTTCCAGACCTTTGGGGGGGTGCGGCGGAACTCGGGGGGGTGTTACCGGTCGCGGGAGCGCCCGCTGTCTTGCCGGTTTCGTTACCAGTCCCATCTGTTACCGGAGGCGTTCCTTGGCCAACACTATTTTGTGGGTTTTCCACACTTCCAGGAGCGTTTTCCACAGTGTTTTCGCAGTTTTCCACATCCTTAGTAGTGTCCAATGACTGAGAATCAGCGATTTGTGGAAAATCTACGCCGCTTAATTCTATTAATTCTTTTGTTACCTGATAAGTACTGGTAACAGTAGGTCCCAAATTTTGTGACATATGGTTGGGCAAGGAGGCGATCAATTTCTCTTCAAAATTTAGGAACTGGCCGACCTCATTTTGCTTACCAGCCTTGCATTGAACATGCAGTATGGCTGGATTTAAGTGGATCTCATAGTCGGCATAAGTGCCATGATAAACCTCCATTTGAATCAATCCAGCCTGCTTTAGGCGTTTGCGCTGGTTAATAATGCTGTTTTCGTGGCATTTTAGAGCCTGACAAAGCTGTCTGTTGTTAGTTCGCAGGCTGGGAAGCTTATCTCCAGGCCTTAGTTGATTTCCAAAGGCCTGNTCCGTGCGAATCTGCTTGTAATAATAGTAGATGAGCTTTTCTGCCAAATCTCGGTGAGATTGGCGCACTCGATCTCTGAGGTTAATCTGACCTAAATTGTACTTGTCAATCCAGCGGCTGGTGAGCTGCTTGGATTTACCCAGTCGCACTTCATACATGCTCGACTTGATAGCTTGTAATTGGCTCATAAATCGAATTTGAAGCCCTTTTCAGCCTGTTGGAGCCCACTTTAGTTGCAATTACTAAAGGAATGCACGTGGAACTAAACTGTCTTAGAAAGGCTTGTAAGTTGTGTAGAAGGCAAAAATTCCTTAGTTTGTTACTAAGAGAGTAGGGATCTAAGACCCGCCAGTCAAAACATCCCCACTCATCTTGCCGGTTTCGTAGCTTGGTGAGGGATCGAACCTCACTAGAAAGGCTGCCAGCCAAGCTATTAATTAGAATTATCTCAATACTGTGCTTCCAGGCTAAATGGAGGCACTTTTTGTTTCTGATAATCCAAACAATAAATTGCCTTAAAAGCAACAATCAAATTATTTCTTGATCCACACAAACCAAATCTGTGATCTAGCGAACAGATCTGGATTCGAACCAGAAATCTAGGGTGTACAGCCCTAGAATGCCCCAGGCATCATCTGTTCAATAGGTTGACCTCCTGGGAGGCCAACCGCCTTTTCCTATGATTAGAAAATAAAGTGGAAAACCGGAAAAGTGTGGGCAATCACGGTTGAGGTGATTGCCCATTGTATAACCCCAAAAAACCAAATCTCTTCGCGGTTTCTTTAAACCGTTCTTTACCTTGGATATACTCTAATACATCCCAGCCTTTAACCTTGTGCTTACACCCCTGGAAGGGCTTTAGCTTTCCTTCCTTGAGCCATTCTAAAACTGTATGGTAATGTACATTAAGCAATTCGCTTACCTCTTTTGGGGTATACAGCCTGTTAAGGCTAGACGATAGGGATGACTTGTAAATTTCAAGGATAAACCTATTTTGCTGTTCAATTCTGTCAAACTTCTTCAGTAGAATATCAATTCTAGAGTCAGCGCTCACATCCGGAAATAAATCGTTCATCTTTGTCATGGCTTGACGATTTGTTGGGCAAAACAAAGGATCCGAGCTATCCCTAATTCATAAGCCTCTTCAAGAGTTTCATATTGCTTAAAATCATCTTCACTAAGTAGGGTAAGGGCTGCACCAACATCTTCACAAAAAGCATAGTGAGGTTTGATTCCTTCACCAGCTTCAGGTGTGTAATGTTGTATGCCTAAAATCACTTTACTATTTTGGCCATTAAGGAGGCTAAAAACCCGATGCTTATCTTCACGTAAGGGAATCCTTTCCCTTAGTTTGGCACTAGGTATTCCGACACATTTCATGATATACAGTTTTAGATTATGCTACTAAAACCTCTCTTTTTTGGTAAAGCTCTGTTAAATCACCAATCATTTCGATTGGTTTATGGATTGTAGATTTATTGTAAGACTCAATTTTCGGATTCAGGTATTCCCTGAGATGCACCCCGAAAGGAATTGTTATCTTATACCTATTCTGATTTCTCTGAGTAAGGATTTCGGTAGACGTTTGCACATTATACCCCTTTGCAGTCAAATACTTGGTTAACTCTCTTCTCACTCTATTGTACTTCGCCCAATCCTTGTCAGAAATCAGCCAAAGCTTTTTTAGGACAACCAACTGATATTCGTTGAACCGGGTAGCTTTGCCATTCATTACGATTTGTATATTTATATTAAGATTAATAGATAATGCAAATATATAGATGAAAAATCACTTATTCAAGTGTAAAAATAACTTGATAAGTGTGTTTGCACTCTGAAAGTACAAAAACATGAGAGATATTTTTAGACAATTAATTCGCGAATTAGGATATTCATCAGAAACAAAATTCGCAGAAGCGATAGGAGTAAGTCAGAATAGAATTTCCACTTTTTTCACGAGTAGAGTTAAGTATCCAAGGCTTGATATAATCATCAATACAAAGCAAAAATTTCCTCAAGTCAATCTCAATGCCTTGTTTGGAGATGGAGGCCCTTTGGTGTTCTCTGAGAAGCAAATGGAGGAGATATCAGATCACAATTTTAGCACGTTAAGTCCTAATATGGAGAGTTACCTGAACCAGTTAAAGTCCCAAAATGATCATTTTAAAGAAGAGATTGATGTGTACCGAAAACAGATCCAACAGCTACATGCAATAATAGAAAAGCTCCAATCTTAGTTAACACGAATTTATATTGTTAGAAGAGACTTCGAAATTCTTTTTAAAGAAAATTACTGCACAATATTTATCACTTGTTTCCGATTTGTTTCCGAATGGCGCTTTACGAAAAACAAGAAGACCAATAATACAAGCCTTTTAGGGCTAATGTTCGATCCCTAGTGGGTCTACAAAAAGCGATGCTAATCGACTGATCTTAAAAGAAATACGCTAAGTAAAAATACGCAGCAGTCGTTTTGGCAGTCGTTAGGAAATAATTATCAAGAATAAGTGATCTTACAGTAAGTTTGATCACTTTTTTTGTGTCTTTACACAAGCCTTCTCAAAATACAAAAATTTCTACTTTTACCCTGCCCACCTAATGATATAGATTCATGCAGGTATTTCCTTGGCCTCTTTGACTTTCAATTATTGTTATATTTGTTGAGTACCAATCAAATTTGGCTTCATGCCTGACTTCTCCACTAATATTCCAATTATTTGCCTTGAATCTGAAACCTTTAAAGCTTTGGTGAAAGAATTAGCTGCATATTCCGGCCGCGTTGACCCCCTACTTCCGATCTGGGTTGACCCCCTGGTTCCGGTTCACTGACCCCCAAGATGTTAATAACATTCCGGGCCATTGACCCCCTAAGATGTTAATAACATTCCGGTTCATTGACCCCCCATTTGTTGAGGTAGTACCGGTGTTGATTTTAGTACTTAATCTGTTGGCCAAAAGCCAACTGGATGAAGCATAAAATCAAACGTATG
>JABSSL010000007.1 GCA_013214355.1 Saprospiraceae bacterium
ACGTTTTTGTTACAACGAAAGAGGCGCAGATGGCTTATGAGTCTCGCCAGACACAATTAGAAGGAGTTGATGATATGGACTAGTCTCGCCTAGAACACATCGTCTCTTAGATAAAATGAGAAAAGCCTTTGAAGAGCAATCTTCAAAGGCTTTTTCAGTTTATGGTACTGAATATATTAATTGTTTGCTGTCACACTACTTAAGCAGTGTGACAATAGACTCTCCGGCTTTTTGGCTGCAGCTTTTGCCATTACACTTCGTTGCTCAAAGCCTTGGGTAGCTTAGGCTATCCGCGGTTTTCGCGCCTCTTGTAACAACAAAATCTGCTAACCAAAATTGCCCGATTACCATTGTCACACTACTTATGATTTTACGAGTAACGTTTTTTCAGCTCCCTTACCGTAAACGGCCATGTACCTGGCGATATATTTACCAATTACATCAAACTCTAGGTTTACTCGGTCGCCAGATTGTAAGTGCTTGAAGGTGGTATGTTCAAAGGTATAAGGTATAATGGCCACGGAGAACTGAGCCCCCTTGGCTTGCACCACAGTAAGGCTTACACCATTGATACAGATAGAGCCTTTATCCACTAGCAAATGCTCGGGGGTAGGTTCGTATTCAAAGTGATAGTACCAGCTCCCATCTAGCTCCTCTACTTTTGTACATAGCCCGGTAGTATCTACATGCCCCTGCACCATATGTCCGTCTAGCCGGCTGCCCGCTACCATAGCTCGTTCTAAGTTCACTTCATCTCCTACCTTCAATTGTCCCAGATTTGATTTATCTAAAGTCTCCTGAATAGCTGTCAAGGTATGTTGTTGCGGATTCAAAGCTACTACCGTTAAGCAAACTCCATTATGAGAAACACTCTGATCAATCTTTAATTCATCAGAGATAGAGGAGGAGAAGGTAAAGTGTACATTGCTTCCTTCTTTCTCTATTTTTTCGACTTTCCCCAAAGCTTCAATAATACCAGTAAACATATTTTTATATCGTATGATTTGTGAATGGTGGCTAGGTGTCCGGTTCTACTTTGTTTCTTTAAGAGGACCTGGAATAATTTGCCTAGCTTTTAAAGGATAGTTAACCTATAAATGAATAAACCAGTGCAATCGTTCAAAGATACACTGGCTTATTCACTATAATCACGGGTTTATTAAATCAGTTAAAGATCCATATCCCGCATCCATGATTTATTATCAATTTCCTCGCAGTAATTCTATGTATCCACTCAGAATGTCAGGAGATTCAGTAATACCTGATACCCGTCTTTCAAAGATAACACAAGTATAGTAGTAGGTACCGCTCGCCAGTTCATCTCCGGCCTCATTACTACCATCCCAATTTAGGTTAGGATCGGTCGTTTCGAACACCAGCTGTCCCCACCGGTTGAAAACCTTAAATTGAACGCTTTCAATGAAACAGAATGGATAAGGAACGAAAACATCATTTCTACCATCATTGTTCGGTGTGAAAGCATTGGGTAGACTATAGGTTGGGCAATTATCTACACAGAAGGTATTACTAAATTCACTTGTATTACCTAGCGAATCATAGGCCACCATCTTGTAACAGCCGGCAATGCCTACAGGCGGTTTATGCTCGTAGGAGGAAGTGAAGGAATCATCGATACGAACAATTTGCTCGAAAGTACCGTCCTCGGTTGGTGCGTAGAATAGGTCATAGCCCGCTACATCTCCTCCCACCTCTGGGCAAAGTTCAGCAGGACTAATCCAACTTAATGTATTGAATAAGAGCTCCTCATCCGTACAGTCGATTTCCGTATCACATACGTTGGAGACAGTTAGTTCCGGTGGGCAGGGCGGGACGTCATCCATCGGAATGGAACAGACCTCCTGTGAATTATTTACAATGGGCGAAATCACGCCATCTACCCCATAAGAGCCAACGCTTACGATCTTATAGCAGTACTCAGTTCCATTAGAGAGCCCTGTATCCAAGAAGTTGGGTTCTGTGGTGGTACCAATGGTGTCAAAGGTTCCCATCGTATTTTCCCTCAAAACGAGATACTGGAAGTTATCCCATGGAACCAATTCTGTCCAACTAAGATTATTGGCATTATCCGTGGGGGAAATACTGAGATAAACGGAGGAAGCACCATTCGTAGAGCCCAGCAAATCATCCTCATTGATGTAGAAGTTGATTTTGTAGCTGTAAGACTCATCAACAGTATTCAGACCTTGATCCACAAAACAGGTATCATTGGCCTGAGCAAAAAACTGACTGGTAAATTGCACCCCAATTGATTGGAAATCTGCATCATTCTCCGTCTGACCTGTAGCTCGAAGTACCTCGTAGACGTATGGGCCAGGATTCAGTAGTGTATCCAAATCGCCAACCTTGGGTTTGGACCAACAGACTTCCATAAGACCATCGGCTGTAGAAGTAGTCTGTACATCGACATTGGTAATCAATGGTACATCTCTATTCAATTGCACACAAACTTCCGCTGAAGGTAAACTCTGTGCGCCATTAAAGGTGTATAGTCCTCCGGGCGTAGTTTGAGCAAATTCTCCTAATACTCTGTAGCAGTAGGTTCTGCCTCGATCTACGGTGGCATCTAGGAAGTAGTACCTGCCGTCTACTACATCCTGGATCGGCACTGGGGTGAGTTTTGTATAACCTTTACCCTCTAGACCAGGATCACAAGTGTCCAAGGGGAAGTTATTACTCCCCTCTCGACGCCAAACGGTAAATCCACGGAAGTAATCGTCGGTGGCATCCTCACAATCATAAGGTAGTTCCCAGGTTACCTCTACTTCACCGTTTCCAGCTACGGCACGAACATCTTCTGGAGGAGGCCCTACCACCTTTATGCGAACCGTCTTTAAGGTTGCCAAGCCGGTGGTGTCGCCGAAGAAGTTGTCTACCGCTCGAAAAACCACTGAATAGTATTGATCAAATATGTGATCACAGGTAGTCTGCCAAACAAAAGTTTTGGTGACCGGATCGTTCTGGAAGGTATTATTATCTGGCAAGAAGGTGGCTGGAGAGTTTGGGACTTCAAAAGGCCCACCCAATGCAGTTAATCGAACCCGCTGATCGGTTTCAAAGAGCGGAGCTGTCGCGACTACTTCAATCTCTACCAATTCACCTGCGACCACGCAGATCTCCTCTACGGAAGTAACAATCTCTGGTGGCTCATTTTCACACTCCTCAATGAGGATCTGCATATCTCTAATGATCGTATCTAGTGGAATACCATTCCGATATTCGACGATAATCATCGCGTAGTTGTACTCCCCAGCACGTTGCGGGGCATCCCAAACGATATCTCCCGTTACCTCATCAATGGTGAAGTTATTATTCACCCCTCCACTGATGTCTTCTGGAAAATCATAGTTAGGAACAGGTAAACGTACATCTTGCTGAGGAATGAAGGTGTGGTAGGATAAACTATCACCATCCACATCAAAAGCATTCGGATTATGGGTAAATACCTTGCCTACACAGCCAATATCGATCGGAGGTTGTAGCAAAACAGGTGTGTTATTACAGCCTTGGAACTGTGGATTTGGGAAAGTATATCTCGTTTCTATATGGAATTTTACTTGATCGGAATTTGGGAAATTCACATTGAGAATACCTGCATTCCGGTTCGGGTCAGTCATGGAGAGGACGTAGGAACCCCGGGATAGATAGGTGTGAAAAGCCTGGTAAATATTGAATTTTGTGTCATTCTCAAGAATGATTCCTTGAGGGGGATTTCCGGGACCGTTTGCACGTGCCACCCGCTCACACTGTCCATCTCCCCAGCATAAGGTAAGCGTGTCGCGATCCGCGGGCCGACTACTTGCCTTAGTATAGGTGACGATGGTAGCCCTAATGGTCAAACTTTCTGTACAATCCCCGATCTGTTCTACGGTGATTTCACCGGCCCTGTTGTGCGTAGCCCAAGATGGAGCTATCGCAATAAACAGACACAGAACGGTAGATAGTGTAAGGCGTAGTATATTCTCTTTTGGCATCATTCCCTTGTCTTTTGTCGAGCTGAGCTTTAATGCATGTTTGGAGGAGAAGCTTTGCAAGGTGATAAGCAATGGGAACTCAGCCGTAAAAAGGGCATCACTCCTGCTGGCTTTAGCCTGTGCTCAGCTATCCGACAAATTAGTTAAACTTACGGAAAAACGCTAACGTTTCTCATGGCATGTCCTTTTTCAGAACGCAGAATCGCTTGAAATTGTTTCTAGCAGACACTAATATCAGTTGTCGTCCAAACTACTCAGCTCGAAGGAGTTCAATGAACCCGCTCAGCAGAATTGGAGGCTGTTCTGTACCAGAAAAACGATTTTCAAAGACAGAACAGGTATAGTAATAGGTGCCACTGGCTAGTGCTTGTCCATTCAAGTTTGTTCCATCCCAGTTGATACTCGGATCAGCGGTCTCAAATACCAGCTGTCCCCAACGGTTGAAAACTTTGAATTGAATACGACTAATGAAGCAATAGGGATAGGGTTTATATATATCGTTCTGGCCATCACCATTTGGGGTGAAGGCGTTTGGAAGATCATAAAATGGACAATTATCTACACAAATCGTATTACTGAATTCACTCTCATTTCCCAGGGTATCCCGAGCTAAGATTTTGTAGCAGCCTGCCAAACCTGTGGCGGGCTGATGCTCGAACTTGTCCGCGTTGGGATCATCAATCGAGGCAATTCGTTCGAAAGTAGCCTCAGGTTCGGGAGCATAATAGATATCAAAACCAGCCAGGTCTCCACTTTCTGAGGGGCAGACGCTAAAGGGAGATTCCCAGGTTAGGGTATTGAAAAGCTCTTCCTCGTTCTTACAGTCAAAGCCACTGTCGCAAACATTAGAAACCGCTAAAGTAGGCGGACAGGTTGGGACATCATCAAAGGGACTAGGACAAACCTCTTGAGAGAAATTGATCAGGGGTTCGGCAATATTATCGATTCCGTAACTCCCCTTTCCTTCAACCTTGTAGCAGTATACTAATCCATTTGTCAATCCCTCATCGCGATAGCTGGATGAGATCGTGGTGGCGATGGAGTCAAAACTACCGCTTGCATTCTGACGATATATCGTATACTCATAATTATCCCAGGGCACCAGGGCTGTCCAACTCAGTTGACTAGCTTCGTTCGTCGGGGCCACTGAGAGATAGATACTCGAAGCGGGTGGTGTTGGACCCAAAAGCTGATTACCTGCTACATAGAAGTTTATCTTATAGCTGTAGGGGTTGTCGATGGTGTTTAGATTACTGTCGGTGAAGCAGGTGTCATTCGCATTGGCGAAGAATGGACTAGTGAATGTTACGCCTGTAGTTTGGAAGTCAGCATCACTTTCTGTTTGGCCCGTTGCGCGGAGCACTTCATAAGTGTAGGGTCCCGGATTATTGATGGTATCCAGGTCTTCCAGTTGGGGCTTAGCCCAACAAACCTCGATATCCCCAGCAGTACCAGAAGTGCTTAGTACATCAACCTTAGTCAATAAGGGTACATCCTGATCCGATTGTACACAGACTTCTGCGGAAGGTAGGCTTTCCACAGGATTGAAGGAATAGAGTCCCCCAGGGGTAGTCTGAGCAAAGCGAGCCAATATCCGATAACAATAGGTCCTGCCTGCCTCAATATCCTCATCCAAATAACTGTAGCGGGCATCTGTCACCGTTTGAATAGGGAGTTGGGTAAGACGAGTATAGCCACGCCCATCCAAACCTGGTTCACATACATCCAATTCAAAATTATTGCTACCCTCACGCCGCCATACCGTGAACCCTTGAAAGAAATTGTCCGCAGCTTGGTCACAAGCATAAGGTAATTCCCAGGTGATTAAATTGGTGCCCATGTCGGCCTCCAATTGCACGCCTTCAGGAGGTGGACCAACCACTTTTATCCGTACGGTCTTCAGCGTAGCTAGACCCGTTCCATCCGGGAAAAAGTCATCTACAGCCCGGAATACGACAGTATAGAATTGATCAGAAACATGTTCACAGCTGGTTTGCCAGCGGAACAGTTTAGTTACCGGGTCGTCTTCAAAAGCATCGGATTCTGGAACAAAGGTAGCCGGAGAAATCGGTTCGGTAAAGGGTTTACCTGTGGCCGTTAATTTCACTCTCTGATCTGTTTCAAATACCGGCGCGCCTGCATTAACTTCTATCTCAACAAAGTCCCCCGCAATGACACAAATCTCCTCAACCGAAGTTCGAAGATCCGGTGGTTCATTATCACATTCCCTTACAAGGATCTGCATATCACGGAATACCGTGTCTAGTACGATGCCATTTCGATAGGACACAATAATAATAGCCAAGTTGTACTCTCCTGCCTTTTGCGGGGCGTCCCAAACAATGCTTCCAGTTTGATTATCAATCGTTAAGCGATTGTCAGGACCAGCATTGATTTCATCTGGAAAACTATAGTTAGGTACGTCTATTCTTACATCCTGTTGTGGAATAGCAAAGTGATAGGACAAGCTATCATCATTACTATCAGAAGCAGCTGGATTATGCGTGAAGACTTTTCCCACACAGCCTATATCTACAGGGTCCTGCAATAAGACTGGGGTATCATTACAACCCTGAAATTGTGGATTGGGAAAGGTGTAGCGGGTTTCGATGTGGAAGCTTATCTGTTCAGAATTGGGAGGATTCACATTGAGAATACCGCCGTTCCGATTTTGATCCGTCATGGAGATCACATAGGATCCTCTTGAAATATAGGTATGCGTAGTTCTGTAAATGTTTCTCTTGATATCGTTCTCCAGCAAGGTACCCTGCGGTGGGACACCTGGTCCATTGACACGACCCACCCTCTCACACTGTCCATCTCCCCAACAAACGGTCACGGAGTCTCGGTCAACATTCACGCGGCTAGCTTTGGTATAAGTAACGACACTAGCCTCGATCGTCAGACTTTCTGTACAATCACCAACTTGTCTGATGGATATTTCTCCCGCCCGATAGTGCGTGGCCTGGAGGTAATTTGGAATAGACAGTAGCACCCATGCAAAAAGAATGCATAGAAAGTTTGGATGAAGGGCGTTTCGCATTATTTCAGATTGAACTATACCTAAGTTATCTATTCTTACAAAATAATGCCAGGCGAGGTTCTTGACTATTCTATGATATGTTTTTAGCTGACAAAGTTTCTGCTCGCAGCTGGATTAGGCATTCGCGAAGGCCGGTGCTCCAATGTGGGATGCCTATGCTAAAATGATGTTTAATCTTTTCTTTATTCAAGACGCTGAAAGGTGGCCGTTTAGCGGGAGTAGGGTAGTCCTTGGATTCAATGGGATATACTTCGCAAGTAATTCCCTCCAACTGAAATATACTAACGGCAAAGTCATACCAGCTACATACTCCTTCATTACTGTAGTGAAAAATTCCGTTGATATCTTCGGCCTTGATCTGGCCTTGATGAATACGATCAAGAATTTGTAGCAATGTTCGGGCGAGATGCCGGGCGTATGTGGGGGTTCCGATCTGGTCGAAGACAATATTTAAGCATTCCCTTTCGCGGCCTAGACGCAACATCGTTTTGACAAAGTTATGGCCAAAGGAAGAGTAAACCCAGGAAGTACGGATGATCATAACTGGATTATGGGCTGCCAGCGCCACACCTTCTCCGGCCAATTTTGTTCGTGCATAGACGCTTTGGGGAGAAGTAGGTGCATCCTCTTTTATGGGCCTTGGCGAGTTGCCGTGGTAAACATAATCGGTGGAAAGGTGGATGAATGGGATCTGCTTGCTTTGACAAGCTTTGGCTAGATGCCGAGGCCCTTCTATGTTGATTTGGCTAGCTTTATCAGTCTCGCTTTCCGCCTTGTCAACAGCCGTGTAAGCCGCACAATTGATACAGAAGTCGATTGCATTCTGGGCAAACCAATCTCGGACTGCCGGTTCATTGGTGATATCCAATTGACTCCGATCCAAGCCTATTAGTTGAAATTGCGGGAATTCGGCTGCTAGGTATAATAGTTCCTGCCCCACTTGCCCAGCCGCACCAGTAATAAGGATTTGAGGCTTTCGCATAGTAAAATTGGTATTAGGGAGTAATTAACTAACTGATTCTGGACTTAAGAACTTACGGTGCTGATTGAAGAGGGGCTGTTTTTGATCTTTTTCTGAGATTAATAGATCGGTTTGCGGTGCTTTCCAGTCGATATTTAGCTGTGGATCATTGTATATAATTCCTCCCTCGTGTTCGGGAGAATAGAAGTTATCACATTTGTAGCAAAAGATCACGGTCTCACTGAGGCAAACATAGCCGTGGGCAAAACCCCGAGGGACAAAGAGTTGCTTTTTATTTTCTGCACTTAGGATAATGCTGAAGGATTGTCCATAAGTGGGGGAATCTTCTCTAATATCTACTACTACATCTAGTACTTTCCCTTCCACTACTCGGACTAGCTTGGCCATGGCAAATGGGGGCACTTGATAATGTAAACCGCGCAACACTCCGTACGATGATTTGGCCTCATTATCCTGGACAAAGGTGACGTCTATACCTGCTTCCTGAAAGGTGTTTTGATTGAAACTTTCAAAGAAATATCCTCGATCGTCTCCCCACACTTTAGGGTCAAAAATAGTTAGACCGGGCAAGTCAGTTGCTGTAAATGGCATTGTGTACTTTTTTCCGAGAAGTTCATCCTCGGTTCGGTGAATTAATGTGTTCGTCCATGGATCAAAAACCATTCACAGCTAATCCCGGGATCTTATTTATTTCTAAAAAACACCGATATGGGAACACCTGTGAAATCAAAGTTTTTGCGAAGTTGATTTTCTAAATAATTGCGGTAACTCTCTTTGATGTGTTTCGGACTATTGCAAAAGAATGCAAAAGCCGGATAATACGTAGGCAACTGCGTTACGTATTTGATTTTTATAAATCGCCCTCTGTAGGCGGGAGGTGGTGTGCGTTCGATCGCTTCTAGCATTATTTCATTTAGTTCCGAAGTCTTGATCTTCCGTTGGCGGTTTTCATACACCGCTAAAGCAGCCTCGATGGCTTTGAAGATCCGCTGTTTTTCTAAAACAGAGGTGAAGATGATGGGAACATCATTGAAGGGAGCTAGACGATTGCGAACTTCTTTTTCAAAATCGCGCGCCGTATTGGTTTCCTTCTCCACTAAGTCCCACTTGTTTACGAGGATTACAACACCTTTGTTGCGTTTTATTGCTAGTCGGAAAATACTAAGATCCTGTGCTTCCACACCCGTCTGCGCATCAATTAAAAGCATACAGACATCTGCCTCGTCCAATGCTTTGATGGCGCGCATTACGGAGTAAAATTCCAGGTTCTCATGCACCTTGGCCTTTTTCCGAATTCCCGCCGTATCAATTAGAAGGAATTCTTTGCCGAATTTATTGTATTTGGAATGTATGGAGTCACGGGTGGTCCCCGCTATATCGGTTACAATATTGCGATCTTCGCCGAGAAGGGCATTTGTCAAGGATGACTTGCCGACATTCGGTTGTCCCAAAATAGCGATCTTAGGGGTGTCACTTTCGATTTCTTCCTCTTCCTCGATCTTCTCCGTGACGGCATCCAGTAGTTCTCCGGTGCCACTTCCGGTGACAGAGGAAAGAAAGTAAGTCTCTTCAAAGCCAAGACTCCAAAATTCGTTGGCCTCCAATTGTCGCTGATGATTGTCTACTTTATTGACGGCCAGGATCACCTCTTTATCCGATTTCCTCAGTAGTTCTGCTACCTGCTCATCTAAGTCTGTGATACCTGTGGTCACATCTACCATGAAGATTAAGAGGGTCGCCTCTTCAATCGCAATTCTGACTTGAGATCGAATAGCGGCTTCGAAAACATCTTCTGAATTTTGTACAAATCCTCCAGTATCGATGACGGTGAAATGCTTTCCATTCCAAAAGCTAGCGCCATATTGTCGATCCCGGGTCACCCCGCTGGTATCATCAATAATGGCTTGTCTTTCGCCGATGAGGCGATTATATAGGGTGGACTTTCCCACGTTCGGCCTTCCCACTATGGCTACAATATTACCCATGCTAATGATTTAGAGCGCAAAAATACGAAAAGGCTAGGTTGTAGGCAATTTTTGCTTAAAAGTGACGCGTTTATCTGCACTTAGATTCAAGCTGTAATTTTATACCTAAACCCTTATCTTGCCTTTGAAACCTAAAAATTGAAAATGTATGAGACCTTTAATCCTAATGATGGCCCTAGCCATCACCTTGCCTGTATTAGCCCAGAATACAGAAAACAGCACCTGGAAGGTACCTGCCACCAACATTGATCCTGCCAATTATTATGGGGTGACCTGCGCTAACGGAATGATTGGTTTGGTTTCTTCTCCAAATCCAATGGAAGTGAGTGCAGTCGTACTCAATGGAGTGTATGATTATTACCAAAGAGGGCGAGTATCCAATATCCTCAAGGCTTTTAACCATGTAAATATGTGGATGAATGTGGATGACCAACGTCTGGATCGATCCAATATCAGCAACTTTGCTCAAACCTTGGATATGAAAGAAGCGGCTTTGGTAACCACCTTTGATTATGGGGATAAACTAAGTGTCAAACACTCCTTAATGGCGCTGCGGCATTTGCCCTATACTGCTATGTCGATCGTTGAAGTGACTGCCAAAGAAGACTTGGAGATCACAGCTGCTAGTGTCATTCAGGCCCCCAATCACCTGAAAGATGTGCGGAATTATTATAGCGAGATCGATCGCCCACATGTGAAAATTCCGTTGCTGACCTCGGTTGCGGAGAGCCCTTCCGGTAAGCATAAGGTAGCTGCTTCGAACAGCTTTATTTTTCCGGAGCCTCATGGCAGTGAACCTCAACTGATACACGAAGATTGGGATTATGATATGCATTTGGCCAAATTTCGTAAGTCACTCAAGGCAGGAACCACGTATCGGTTTTGTGTGGTAGCGTCCACTACCTCCACTGAACAGTACGAAGACCCCCACAATGAAGCAGAGCGCTTGACCATTTTTGCGGCTTTGGAGGGGAGTGATCGACTCTTGAAGAGACATCGTCAAGCCTGGGAAGAATTGTGGGAAAGTGACATCATTATTGAAGGAGATGATCAAGCCCAGAGAGATGTGCGTTTTGCCGTTTACCATTTGTACTCCTTTGCCCGGGCGGGGACAGCATACAGCCTTTCTCCGATGGGGCTGTCCGGCTTAGGGTATAACGGGCACGTCTTCTGGGATACAGAGATCTGGATGTATCCGCCGCTATTGGTACTACAGCCGGATATTGCTAGATCGATTCTTGAATATCGATTTGAGCGCTTGGAAGCAGCCAAACAGAATGCTTTTGCGCATGGCTACCAGGGGGCAATGTATCCCTGGGAGTCAGCGGGCGATGGGTCAGAAGATACTCCAGTCTGGGCTTTGACTGGACCCTTCCAGCACCATATCAGTGGGGACATTGCCTGGGCTTGCTGGAAATATTATCAGGTAACCAAGGACAAAGACTGGCTAAAGACTCGAGGATATCCGATCCTGGAGGCGGTAGCTGATTTCTGGGTAAGCCGGGTGGAACCCAATGAGAAAGGGACCTACGATATCAAGAATGTGATCGGGGCTAACGAATGGGAGGAAAATATTGACAATAATGCCTATACCAATGGAATGGCAATCACCTGCCTACGGGATGCAGTGGCAGCTGCAGAGGAGTTAGGACTAGAGCCCGATCCAGCTTGGAGTCAAGTGGCGAATAACATTCCGATTCTGAAATTCCCAGATGGCACAACTCGAGAAAATGCTACCTACGATGGCCAGATGATTAAGCAAGCGGATGTCAACTTACTAGCTTTCCCGATGAAGATTGTTTCGGAAGAAAGTCAGATTCGAAAAGACCTCGCCTATTACGAAAAACGCATGTCTCCTAATGGCCCAGCGATGGGATTCTCTGTTTTGGGCACTTTATACGGCCGTCTGGGCGAAGCGGAGAAGGCGCATCAGTACTTTATTCGAAGCTACAAGCCGAATGAAGTGCCACCTTTTGGCGTGATTTCGGAGACGGCTGGCGGAACGAATCCTTACTTTGCTACTGGGGCCGGTGGGATGCTTCAATCTGTACTTTTTGGATTAGGAGGTTTGGATATTGGGAACACTGGAATCGAACAGCAAAAAACTCGTCTGCCGTCTAAGTGGAAGTCCTTGACAATGAAAGGGTTGGGAGTAGAAAAAAAGACCTTTAGTGTGAAGTGATATAAAGGAGGAAAAAGGAACTAAAACTCAGAAATATACGTTGATATTTATAGGGCGTCTACATTTGGAAAGGGGCGCCCCTTCCTTCACTGCAACCACTATTTCTAAATACAAACCCTCTTGTATGATCATACTCAAACCCGCGCTCCAATCCGTCGTACGGATTAATCTTTTCTTATTCCTTGCCATCAACTTTACCTTTGCTCAACCCTCTGCCATCTTTAATCTATATTTTGATCTGAACCAGGATGAGCTGACCGGAGAGGCTACCCAACAGTTATACCAAGCGGTTGAGCAGCTAGCCAAGCTCCAAGCCTATCGAGCCGTGTTAATTGGCCATACCGATCAGCAAGGTAGTCTATCCTATAACCAGGATCTGTCTGAACGCCGAGCTGAAACCGTAAAAGCCTTTCTGATTGAAAATGGTTTTATAGCTGAACAAGTAGAATATTCAGGTAAAGCCTTTTTGGATTTGATGGTTGATCAGGAAAACGAAGCCGCCTATGCGAAAAATCGAAGGGTTTCGGTAATTTTTGAGCAGGACTATCGAAATGTACCCTCCAACTATTACTACCTGTCTGCTCAGCAGTCTACTTCTATCAAGGATGCTAGATCTGGCACTCAAATTGAGATTCCGGAAGATGCTTTTGCTACTGTGGATGGAGAGACTTATGAAGGTGAGGTGGTATTGATGTACAGGGAGTTTCGAGACTTTGCCGATTTCATGGCTACGGATTTACCAATGAATTTTGACGGAGGGGAACGGGGTCAATACTATTTCAATTCCACCGGGATGTTTGAAATGAGAGCTTTTGATCAGGAAGGGAATAATTTGACTTTACAAGAGGGGAAATCAGTCGGTATGGCCTATTCTCAATCACAATTAGCCGCTGGTTCACAGGTGTGGCAGTTCGATGATGATGAGAATCGTTGGCGGAATGGAGAAGATGAAGTGGCCTTTACTGGTGAAGTAGAAAAAGTAACGGTACCTGTAGACACGATTGATAGATTATTGGATAGCCTTTTTCTTGGCGTACATCCTGAAATGGCTATGCAATCTGATGCATTTCTAGAACAACTGAGCACTGCCTATGAGCAGATTCCTGAAATTATAAGTTCTACCGAAGCTTACCGTAATGGCTATTCACCGCTGCTAGATGGGAATGGCTTCAGAACTAGGTTCCGTGGGAGAAATGTGAGGGAGGTATATGCTGGGACACATTATGTAGGACATTTGGATTCGTCAGAGGTGTATGATAATCCAAAGTACTATAACATCAGTGTCTCAGAAATAGAGGAGACACCTTCAGCTCACATTGTCAAAATTGAAGACATTAGTGGAGAGAATCCCGAATGGGCGGCTCTGGCTGGAATCGCTTGGAAGATTCGCAAAAAGGATCTGAAGGCTAAGAAACTGAATAAAGAAAAGCTACTAGCGAAATTTGCTGACATTCGCGTATCTCATCAAAAGCGTATGCGACATTTTCGCGTACAGCTGAAGAGCGGTAACAAAATCATCTCTCTCCCCCTTACCTTAACCAAGTTGAATGGAGAGCAGGCAAATCGCAAGGAGAGAGAATTGGCCTTTAACCAGTATCGAAAAGATCTTCGGGTTAGACGGAAGGCCTTTGACCAGGAAATCAAAGAACGATCAGAGGAATTAAACTACTATTTAACGGCCTTGACCCTATTGCTCCCCAAGGATTTAGGCTTAGATAAGATGCAGCTTTCCTTTATGGAAATTGCAACTTCTGTACACTATATCCATTTGAGGGAATCTAGAATGAAGCGCTTCTACACAGATGTAGCAGGTAGAGATCCGATGCGATTGGGTGGCCGTTCCTTCCTAGTAGGACAGGCAGATTATTTGAATAAGCATTTTTTGAATCGCTCTATTTCTAAGGAAGAATGGATCGGATTGTTGAAAGGATTTGATCCACGAGTTGCTTATGATGAAGTGACATATGTTACTACTTACAAAGAGTTAGGAAATCCTGTTCCACGTTTCAATATCAGTACACTAGGTGTATTCAATTTTGACGTATTGAAGCGCTTTAAGGAGGAACAAGAGCTTATGGCGAAGTTCAAAGACGAAGCCGGTCAAGCTATTGATTTTGCGCGAGTGGAAGTGATCAATCATCGCTTGAATGGACTGCTACGCTACAAAAAGGGAAAGATTCATTTAGATGTAAAATCACCAAGCACGCTGGTAGTCTATGCCAGAGATGGTCGCGTTTTCTATCTCAAAGCAAAAGACTTGATGAAGTTGGATCTCCGGAATAGAGAGACCTACGCTTTTACAGTTATGGATCTAGGGGACTATCGATCCAAACCATCCTTGTTTAGAGAATTATTGAGCTACAGTGGAAACGGATAATAGTAAAGAGATCCGCTAATCCCGAATGGGTAGATCAAAACTGTATCTGATCTACCCGTTTTCATTTGTTGGAGAATCCCCGATAAGGGAAAAACAGAAAAGAGGGTAATCCTAAACAAACTTCCTTAAATTCGCGGGGAATTACATTATTAATCAAATCACCGGTGTTTATGAGGATTCTGTTTTTTTGCTTAGTGCTGGCAGGTCTGACGACGATGGGGTGCGAAAGTACTAATCCCAATTTTCAGGAAGAAGTAGCTGATCCAGCTTTTTTCCATCGTTCCATGAAGCAATTGACGGATGTCATCGTTCATGATATCTTTTCCCCTCCCGTAGCCAGTCGGATTTATGCCTATCCCTCGATCGCCGCCTATGAAATTGCGGCAAAAGGAGATAGCTCCTACCAAAGCCTAGTTGGCCAATTAACTGATCTAGATGCATTGCCTCAACCCGAGGCGGATCAAGTGTACTGCTTTCCACTGGCTAGTGTTCATGCTTTCCTTTCCGTTGGAAAAGAATTGATCTTTTCGGTAGATAGTATTTCTGCCTTTCAAGACAAGATTTATCAAGAGTTTCAGGCGGCCAAGATACCTAAGGCGGTCTATCGTCGATCCCTAGCATATGGAGATGCAGTGGCATCGGCTATCATGGAGTGGGCCAAGAAGGATATGTATAATGAAACCAGAACTTATCCAAAATTTTCTATTCTAGATGAGCCCGCTCGCTGGCAACCTACACCGCCAGATTATATGGATGGTATTGAACCCCATTGGCGAGAGATTCGCCCCTTCGTAATTGATTCGGCCCAACAATTTTCTCCACCACCTCCCACCCCTTACGATATGGATGAAAACAGCCTCTTCTATGAAGAGCTGATAGAGGTTTATACGGCCTTAAATGAGGAGAAAGAGGAACGTTTGGCTATCGCTGAGTTCTGGGATTGTAATCCCTACGTTTCTCACCATACGGGGCATGTGATGTTTGCGACGAAAAAGATCACGCCGGGCGGGCATTGGATCGGTATTGCAAAGCTAGCTTGTGAGAAAAAGCAAACCGATTTCTTGCAGACTATTGAAGCTTATACCTTGACATCAATAGCCTTAGCCGATGCTTTCATTAGCTGTTGGGATGAAAAATATCGAAGCAATTTAATTCGCCCTGAAACAGTGATCAATCGTCATTTGGATGAAGACTGGGCACCTGCTTTGCAGACTCCTCCTTTTCCCGAATACACCAGTGGTCACAGCGTAATTTCTAGAGCTGCTGCCATCGCATTAACCTCCTTGTTTGGAGATAATTTTGCTTTTGATGATACAACGGAAGAGGAGTATGGACTACCCATGCGCTCCTTCACTTCTTTCAAACACGCATCGGAGGAAGCTGCCGTTAGTCGTTTGTATGGAGGAATTCACTACCGGCCAGCCATTGACAATGGAGTATCACAAGGTGAAAAAGTCGGCAAATTTATTGTCGCAAATTTGAAATTGAAACAGTAAACCTAAAGGTGGAAGTGGGAAATTGGAAAGCGGAAAATCTAATACCTGCCTTAATTTCCGAGTTCCCACTTTCGAATTCCCACTTCGAATAAATGCAATTGCAAAAAATTGGCCTTTTTCTCGGGCCTTTCCTGTTTATTCTTCTATTACTCCTTCCTGTTCCTAGTGGCTTGGCGCCGGTAGCATGGCGAGCTATAGCGATGGGAGCCTTTATGTTGGTGTGGTGGATAACGGAGGCGGTACCCTTGCCAGTTACTGCACTATTGCCAATGGTCTTAATTCCTTTGCTAGGAATTAGTGATATGAAAACGGCAACCGCACCCTATGCAAATCCCATCGTCTTTTTATTTATGGGAGGATTCATGATTGCTATTGCAATGGAACGGTGGAATTTACATCGGCGGATTGCCTTGAATATTGTCAGAATTACCGGAACCAATGCCAATCGGATTGTACTTGGATTCTTGCTGGCAACGGGTGGCCTAAGTATGTGGATCAGTAATACCGCTACCACGGTGATGATGTTGCCCATCGCTGCATCCGTGATCGACCTGCTCACTAAAGGAGACGCAAAGGGAGAATACAGTCCAAAGCAGATCCGCAACTTTGCCCTGACGCTATTGCTGGGAATTGCCTATGCTGCCAATGTCGGTGGGACCGCTACGATTATTGGGACTCCACCAACTGTAGTGTTTGTTGGATTCATGAAGGATACCTATGGTGTGGAAGTAAGTTTTGCTAAATGGTTGGTCCTTGGCTTGCCCTTTGCAGCTTTCATGATTGCCATCATTTATTGGGTTTTGGTCAAATTGTTATACCCAAATCATATGGGGCAATTCGGGCATGCACAGCAATTGATCCGGGACGAGCTAGCCCGTTTGGGGAAGTTGACGAAAGGGGAAAAGAGAATTTTGGTCATCTTTATCAGTACGGCCTTGGCCTGGATTGTACGGCAACCTTTGGATAATTTACTACCAGGGATCTCAATCAGCGATACCCTTATTGCCATGGCGGCTACGATCTGCCTGTTTGTGGTGCCGGTAAATTTTGCAGCGGGAAAGTTTGTTTTAGATTGGAAGGATACAGAACGTCTACCCTGGGGGATTCTGCTTCTATTTGGAGGGGGATTGAGTTTGGCGGGGGCCTTGCAACGAACTGGTTTGATTGATTTGGTCGGGCAGCAGTTTGAAGCTGCTTCTGCGACGGCCTTTTGGATTCTGCTAGGACTAACAGCCGTTTCTCTATTTCTGACGGAGGTTATGTCCAATTTGGCATTGGTCGTGGTATTTCTTCCTGTAGTGGGGGGAATTGCTATGGGGTTAGAGGCGGATCCGATTTTATACTGTATCCCGGTTACGCTCGCGGCGAGTTGCGCTTTTATGCTGCCAATGTCAACGCCTCCTAATGCAATTGTCTTTGCTAGTGGTCATTTAAGGATCCCTGAGATGATGAAGGCTGGCATTGTTCTCAATACCATTGTGATCCTTTTGATTGCCCTCATGGCGAAGTACTTAATGCCGATACTTTTCGCGACTTGATCCCGTCCGATATGTAGCTTTCTTTAGCATAAACCAAACGAACGGGCTAAGTAGTAAGGCAAAGAGGAAAAAATATTCGGTATTCTGCTTCTGGATGAGCACCTCATCATAAAATACTACTGTGAAGCCCAAAATAATGGAGACGAGTAGTATAGATAGTAAAAATGCCAGGAGATATAATTTCATAAGTTATTGTCTTAGACCATGAACTGATTACAAAGGCTACTCAATAAAGGTAGCCTTTGTAATATACACTTTAGAAACTAGAACTTACCATTTTCATTTTTCCATTCAGAGCGGGCAGGAATTTCTTCAATAGTATCCCAATGCTCTACGATTTTACCGTTTTCGATGCGGAATAAATCATAGAAGGCTACCGCTTTGTTCATAAACTTACCCTCAGAACCTGTCAATACAAAGTTTCCTTCTCCTAAGACAAAGTGATTTTTGTGGTACTCCATTGGCATTCCCGTCTTAGCAAGTGCTTCGATCGCCTCTCCCAAGCCAGCCAAACCATCTTTCACGCCTGGGTTATGCTGAGCATATTCTTCCGTAGATACGTAATCGGTGATTTTGTCTGGCTGCTCACCCATCAAGATGTCTTTCATGAAGCCTTTGATGAAGGTCTTGTTCTCTTCTGTTTTCGCCAAATCGGTGGACGCTGTAGGGCCATCGATCTGAGTTCTCCCTGATGCCGTTTCTGTGGCTGTCTCTTGTAAGTTGTCCCAGTGTTCTACGATTAGACCATCCTCGAATCTAAAAACATCAAACCCGATTTTTGGTCCAAAGAAATCATATTCGGTGTGTGTAAAGACAAAATCACCATCTTCGAAAGCTCTGATCACCTTCGCCTTAAAGCCACCTGGAGGCGCTGCTGCTACCACTGCTCCGAATCCTGCTAGTCCGTCGCCTACGGCCAGATTGTGCTGGATGTATTTTTCAGGATTGATATAGGAAATTGGTGTTTGATCTCCCGTACTTAAACTGTTCAAAAGCGCCACGGCTTTTTCTTTGTTACTAATCGACATGTTTGTTTCTTTTTCAGTTGAAGAGTTTGATTGAGTGGTGCCACAGCTGAAAATCAGACCGAAAAGGGCTGTTATAGCTATGGTTTGTAATCCTTTCATGTTTGTGTTTTTGTTGTATTAGATGATACAAAGGTAGGGTGAGGGGGTGGGGGAGAAAAGGTGAGAAAGTGCGTTTGGACTGTAGAAATGGGAAAATTGCAATTAGTAGTGTTTAATGGATAATGTAGAAAGGAACACTTGTGGAATAAAGAATGGGGACTAGGGAGCAGGGCAAGGCTAGAGCTTATATTTTTGACGGAATTGTTCTGGGGAGACTTGTGTGTATTTCTTAAAGTACTTGAATAAGTTGCTGGGTTCCTCAAATCCCGCTTGGTAGGCGATCTCTTTGATCTGGAGGTCTGAATTTACGAGGAGCCGTTTTATTTGTTTGATCACGATTTCGTCAATGAAAGTCTTGGCGGACTTATGTAAGACACTCTGCACGATATTATTCAGTGTTTTGGTGGATACGCCCATTTTGATTGCGTAGTCCTTTACCCTTTTGGTTTGGAAGCAAGCTTGCTCTACCAGGTTTTGAAATTGTATAAAGGCCTCTAGGTACTTCTTGTCCTCTAAGATTTGGTTTTTGTTGGCCTTAAAACGATAAATCTTATTGAAAAGGATATGTAGAAGGCTACGGATAATTGGTGAGGAGTATTGGTCACGATGAGAAAAGAACTCTTTATTCATTTCTTCAACTAGGTGTCGGACTTCAATAATCTCGGACTTCTGTAGCTGTACTAAAGGTGAACCCATTAACTCATTGAAGATTTGCAAGGTCTTGAGTACTTCGGCCTGGTCGAAGTAACTCACCACAAATTCTTCTGTAAATAATAACATATATCCCTCCGCCTCACCTCTCACAAAACGATGGATCTGGTCTTTGCGAATGGTCAAAAGTGCTCCAGCTTGCAGGTCGAATTGTTCAAAGTCAATTACGTGCAGCCCTTTTCCCGATTCAATAAACAGTAGAATAAAGAATTCCACTCGATGTAAATCTTCTGGATTATGATCCAGACCTTTTCGTTGATACACTTCTTCCAGACGTAGCAGTTCGAAGGAGGGAGAAGCTCCCGCCTTTTGGTGAAACTTTATATTAATGATGGGGTTCGGCATGGCTAAGGAGATGTGTAAGCGCGAAGATAGCGGAATTTGTCTCCTTAATAAGCAATGTGAAATAAGGCGTCACCAGGACTAACCACTGGAGCATTATTGTGGCCTATGATATGCCCATCATGTGGAGAAAGTACATATACATCTGCTTCCATACCGAAGGGGTCGTTGATTCGTCCTAAGGGTTCTCCCTGCTTTACCGGATGACCGGATTGTTTCATCCAGAGGAACATCCCGCCATTGGAGGCCCTGACCCAAGTGGTTTGTTGGTAATGTATGGTAGGCGGAATCGCTGGGGCTTCACTTAGCATTTTATGATAATGCAATACTCGTTGTATACCATCTAGTCCATTTTCTATCGATATCCCGTCATACCTAAGGTTTTCACCTCCTTCGAAAACCAAGATGGGTTTCTCCTGATCCAGCGCCACTTTCCGGAGGGATTTCCTAATGGTTTTCATCCCTAAAGTATATTTCGCACCAAACACCTTAGCCAGCTCTTGGGCTGTAGGGTCATTTTTGCTATATCGAACTTGAGGGTAGTTGTAATGGCTATGCCCGCCGGTATGGAAATCTATCCCAAAATCCACCAAAGGAAGAATCTTTTTTGTCAGACTGCGAGCCACGCGGGAGGCTAAGGAGCCTTTGGTAGTACCTGGGAAACTGCGATTGACATCCTTGCCATCGGGTACAGCTCTGGAGAAGTTGATAAAGCCATAGATGTTTAGAATGGGAATGGCGATAACACTTCCGCATTGTAGATCTTCGTATAAACCTTTCTGGATTGATCGCCGGACAATCTCTACTCCATTGATCTCGTCTCCATGGACCCCTCCTAGGATCAAAACCGTCGGACCAGGATTGGTGCTACGATAGACGTGTGCTCGGATGCTAATCTTGGTGCCGGACGGGAGTTCTCCAACCGGTAAGCGGATGGTTTTCTGCTCACCGGGTTCTACCGCAATACTATTTATGATAAAGGTCGAAGGTTCGCTAGGTTCGGTCATGTATTTCGTACGGTCAGTTTGAGAGACGTAGGCCTTTGCCATTTCGATGCCAAAGCACGAAGAACAGGCCTATGGATAACAGGTACGAAATTAGCATTATAATATTGGAATTCATTATTGCTTTGCCAACTATCGAAATATAGACATCATGATTATGCCTCATTCCGAAGGAATATAGCATGGGCGTCGAGATGAGTCCCAAAATACTCATAAAGGGGATCGCCCAAAGTAGCCACTTGCTAATTCTCCCTCTCTTTAAACCAAAATAGATACAGGAAAATAGGATAATTAGCAAGCTTGCCTTTAGTCCAAGGTCAACGACATTAGCCGTTTTCATGGACACATTGAATTTGTTGATCAATAGGAACATGATCGCTGAGCAATGAGATATCACCACCTCAACTAGTCGTACAGAAAAGAAGAGTAGCAGGCCCACCATGAGATATCGAGAGATCATCTTCATGGGCTTAGCCTTATGAAATTCCGTTTGGATCAACTGTCTTTCCCCAAACCGCATTTTGCTCACCTCAAATGCTTCTGCTTCACTTAAGCCTAGTTCTGAAAGTTCCTCTACCTGACAATGAAAATGATCTCGTAATTCATCAGTTTCTTCGCCATTTAGCAGAAGGTTATTGTCTAACCGGTTGATGTAAGTGTCAACTTCTATTCTAAGATCAAAGGGTTTTGTCGGCGCCATACTTTTTACATGATTTCATGAAGAGATTACCACTCGGATTGGAGCAGAATTTTAGGCAGTAAGCTTTTGAGGATCAAAGTATTTATCTGTCTCGCTTAAGTGGTTCTTAAGTTATAATTTAGATACTTTTCTTTTCGCCAGAGTAAAACAAACAACACGATCAAGAATAAGTAATAACATAAAATGAGATAAGAGGAATTATCGAAAAGTTGGCGATAAACTCCAGAGCCTGTACCATTGTAGCGTTCAAATAGAAATGTTCCGACTGTTAAGAAAAACACTTCTGAAAAAAGACTCAAAAATGGAATGCTAAATAGTAGCACCTTATTTAGCTTTTGCCTCTTTAGGTGTCTGAAGATTATCCAGGTTGCCCAGGCTACAAAGAGTGTTTTGAGTCCTAAGTCGAAGTATCTTAGTAAAGCCGTATGGATGTTGAATTCTAATGTGCACATCAAGCTTACACTAGATAAGAAGTGAAAGCTGTTGATTACTATCCGAGTGAAGAAGAGCAATAGAATTGCTACTATCAAGTATCTACTCAATTCGCCGAAAGGCTTAATCTTTTTATACTCTTCCCGTACTATCGATTGTTTACCGAACCGCATTTTACTGACCTCGAATGCTTCTTTATCACTTAAACCTAGTTTCGCCAATTCTTCCACTTGACAATGGAAATGATCTCGCAGCTCATTGGATTCTTCGCTGTTCAATAAAAAATTATCGCCCAATCGACTGACGTAAGTGTCAACTTCTATTCTAAGATCAAAGGGTTTTGCGGACGCCATATTTTTTGCATGATTTCGTGAAGAGATTGCCACTCGGATTGGAGTTGTACTAGGAAACTCTTGCCGGTGTCATTGAGCGAGTAATATTTGCGATTGCGACCATTTTCGGTTTTGATGTAGGAAGAGATAAGTTTGTTTTTCTCCAATTTAGTCAAAACGGGATATAGAGACCCTTCCTTCCAGTTGAGTGCTCCTTCAGAGATCTCTTGTACTTCCTTGATGATCTTGTAGCCGTAGTTATCTCCGCGTTTAAGAATGGAAAGCACTATGGGAATGGTAGAAGCCGCGATCAATTCTTTGGAATAATTTTGCATACTTAGATATTCTAGGCGTAAATATACTTAGAAGTTCTGGGTATGTCAAGTGAGGTGGTAATTTAGGTATGATTATGGCTAGGGTGTCAGGGAAAGCTTGGGCTTCTCTATTCCCTGTCTGCTGTTGAGCTTTTCTCACCAACAGCATAGGGCAGGGGAGTCATGGAATGTTGTGGGGCCGAAGACCAACAACGGTGGGAGAGGCTGAGCCCCCTGGGTTGCTGTTGAGTGTTTTCCACCAACAGCAGGAGGGGGGAGTCATGGGGTGTTGTGGGTCACAAGACCAACAACGGCGGGAGAGGCTGAGCCCCCTAGGTTGCTGTTGAGTGTTTTCCACCAACAGCACGGGGGGGCTATCGCAATTTCGCTTGGGCGCGCCGGCGTTCTCTTACCTTTTTCTCTATAAACTGAATAATCCTTGCAGCAACGTTGATACCTGTAATGGTTTCAATGCCCTCTAGGCCGGGTGAGGCATTGACCTCCATCACTAAAGGACCGCGTTCAGAACGCAGAAGATCCACACCGGCAATGCTAAGCCCCACTGCTTTTGCGGCACGAACTACAATGTTTACTTCTGCTTGGGTGAGCTTTTCAGGACTAGCGCTTGCTCCTCGATGAAGATTGGAACGAAACTCGCCTTCTTGTGCCTGGCGTTTCATAGCTGCCACTACCTCACCTGCTACGACTAGGGCCCGGATATCGGTTCCGCTTGATTCCTTAATAAACTCCTGCATGATTACTCGTTCCTTCAAACGTTGGAAAGCTTCTACGGTGGATTCTGTTTGTTGCATACCATCGCAAAGGATGACGCCAATGCCATGGGTGCCTTCGAGAAGTTTAATGACTACCGGAAAACCATCCAGGGCATTTACGGCTGACCAAAGGTCGGCGTGTTGCCCTAATGCTACGGTTTTAGGTGTAGATAATCCCTGGCGTTGTAGCTGTTGTAAGCAGCGGAGTTTGTCTCTCCCCAACAAGAGAGCGTTGGCACGAGCTGCGGTGAAGACGTTCATAAGCTCGAAATGCGTGATCACGGCAGCTCCTTGTTGAGTAACAGAAGCCCCTATCCTGGGAATGACCGCATCGAAATGACGAATGGGTTGTCCTTCGTAATAGATCTCAGGATGACCATCTTCGATCACTAAATTGCATAGGGTATGATCGATTATAGACATATTATGGCCTCTAGTTCTCCCTGCTTTGTATAAGCTTTGTGTGGAGTATAACTGTGGCCCTCGGGATAAGATAGCGATATCCATAACTAGGACAAGATACGATATTTTACCTATATTGGCACTGTAAAGTATTGGTAACCAAAATGGTGAAGTATTTTGATGGGGGATATCACCAATTTCTCATGTAGTATGTTTACTTGGAACCTAGGTAAAGAAGTCCTAGCGAAGCGTACCCGAAAGTGGGAAATGGGAAGTCAGAAATCGGAAAATAGGCCAGTAATGCCTTTGTTCCGTCTTCCAAATTCGCACCTGTCTGTTCTGGCGAATACTAGGTAGGTTTCCGACTGCACATAAGAAATGACTGGGACGATATGTAGTGAATGTATAGAAATAATTTCTGTTCATTGTCCTTTTCTCCTCCTATTCTATTCATTAATCGCTATTCATTATTTGATACATGGATATCTCGAACGCACCGCTGTCTCCGCAGCTAAATGATAAGAAAGTGATCAATGCCTGGGCACTTTTTGACTGGGCTAATTCTGCTTTTGCTCTTGTGATCACCGTGGCCATCTTCCCCGCTTACTTCACTTCTGTTACTGCAGATACGGTATCCGTTTTTGGGTATGAAATGTATAATTCTACACTGTTCGCCTGGGCCATTTCTGGTTCTTACTTCCTGATTGCTTTGTTTTCGCCCTTGCTGTCGGGCATTGCCGATTCTGGTGGAAAAAAGAAGTTCTTCCTGAAGTTCTTCACCATCTTTGGATCCATCGGCTGTATATCTCTGTTCTTCTATGATACAGGAAGCCCCGTGGCCTTGGGGGTCATTGGCTTTATGATGGGTATGATCGGTTTTGCTGGCGGGCTGGTATTCTACAATTCTTATCTGCCTGAGATTGCTACAGAAGATCGTTATGATAGTGTTAGTGCCAAAGGGTTTTCCTACGGGTATATCGGGAGTGTCTTGTTGTTAATCGTTAATCTGTTGATCATCCAGAAGCCAGAATGGTTTGGCGTAGCGGACAAAGGTACCTTGGCAGCTCGGATTTCTTTTTTAATGGTTGGACTTTGGTGGATCGGTTTTGCGATGATTCCTTTCCGAGTGTTGCCACCAGATCCCAAGGATAAGCCACAATCGGGCTTGCTGGGCCGTGGAATGGAGGAGCTGAAGAAGGTCTGGCGTGAACTGAAAGAGCAGAGTAGTACCAAGGCCTTTCTGTTTTCTTTCTTCTGCTATAGTGCTGGTGTACAAACGGTGTTGTTTCTAGCCTCTATTTTTGCCGAAAAGGAGCTAGATTTTGATGCCGGCAAGCTGATTATTGTGGTATTGGTATTACAGTTGGTGGCCATCGCCGGCGCTTATTTATTCGCTAAGATTTCGGACCGACTGGGAAATATTGCCTCCATCTTCATTATGCTTTTTATCTGGGTGGGGATTTGTGTGCTGGCTTATTTTGTACAGAACCAAGCCCAATTCTTCTTAGTTGCCGCTTCTGTGGGCCTAGTGATGGGGGGGATCCAATCTCTATCTCGTTCTACCTATTCTAAATTGATCCCGGAGGACACCGAGGACACCACTTCATATTTTAGTTTCTATGATGTAGTGGAGAAAGTGGCGATCATTGTTGGGACCTTTAGTTTTGGTTTTATTGAGCAGATTACGGGAAGTATGCGGATCAGCGTTCTAGTATTAGCCCTGTTTTTTATTATTAGTCTACTGATTCTGACCAGGGTACGGGTTAAAAGTTAAGGCTTTTTCCTAAGTTTGTGGCTGTAATTGCTTAATCTATCCATGGAAGAATATATAGCACAGGCCCAGGAGTTGGCTGAACAACTCACCCCCGAAGAATGGGCTTATATCGGAGGAGGTTTTCTTTTGTTTCTGATCATCGTCATGGCGATCAGGAGAAGCCGTAAAAGTAGGAAAGTACGGGTCAAGAAGGCTTCCAATATTCGTTTGCATTCCTTTCAAATTGCTCCACTTGGACGTGATGCCTTTGTCAAAATCCGTAATACTGGAGAACCTGCCGTATTGAGTGATCTTAAGATCTTAGGTAGAGATGATATGATCATTAAAAATGCTTTTGCTGGACAAAAAATTGATCAGAACAAAGAATATGGCATCTTTCTCGAGGTGAACGGGAAAGAAAAAATCCAAGCTGGCTTCCAACTTGAAGTAACCGTATTGGGACCCAACGGGCAAGTTCAAAAAAGCACTTTGAAGGTAGCCAACTAAGGGGGCCCTAGGTGTTTCTCTCCGTAATGCAGAACTTTTTACCCTGACACTAGTTGTAAGAAGAAAGTGAGTAAATAGTTAGCATCTACCAAATGTTCCATTATGAGCGCAAATGACAAATCCATACACCAATTCAAGGTGAACGATATTGAAGGCAAGGAAGTAAACCTTGCTGACTATGAGGGTAAGGTTTTGATGGTGGTAAATACTGCTTCCAAGTGTGGGTTTACGCCACAGCTGGATGATATGGAAGATCTATATCGAGAGTTTAGAGAAGAAGGCTTTGAAATACTGGCTTTTCCTTCTAATGATTTTGCTGGACAAGAGCCTTTGGAAGGAAAGGAAATTCAGCAGTTCTGCCAAATCAAATATGAAGCCTCCTATCCCATCTTGGAGAAAGTTCATGTAAAGGGAGGAAAGGCACATCCTGTCTTTAATTTTCTTTCTAAGCGATCGGAGAACGGAAATGTCTCCTCGACTCCACGTTGGAATTTCCATAAGTACCTTATCGACAAAGAAGGGCAGGTAAGAACCTTTTTCTATACCTTTACGCGGCCCAACGCCAGCAAAGTGAAAAAGGCTATCCGCCAATTAATCGAGGAATAGGGGGCGCATTACTAGTCTAAATTGCTTACATGAAAGTAGATATCCTAGCTATCGGGGTGCATCCTGATGACGTAGAGTTGGCTTGTTCCGGAACTTTACTCCGGCATATTGATGAAGGTAAAAGCGTAGGATTACTAGACCTGACCCGAGGGGAATTGGGAACCCGAGGTACGCCGGAAATTAGAGACCGGGAAGCTGCGGAATCTGCTCAGAAGATGGGGGCTTCCTTTCGGAAGAATCTAGCTATGGCTGATGGCTTTTTTCAATACACGCCCGAGAATATCAAGGCGATTATGCGAATCATCCGTATGCACCAGCCAGATATCGTCTTAGCCAATGCGATTAATGATCGACATCCCGATCATGGCCGCGCTGCTAAGCTCACGGCTGATGCCTGCTATTATGCTGGTTTGGCCAAAGTTGAGACGGTGGACGAGGAGGGCAATCCTCAAGAGCGCTGGCGCCCTGCTGCAGTTTATCACTACATTCAAGATTACAATTTAGAGCCCGATTTAGTGGTGGACATCACCGGCTATATGGAACGTAAAATGGAGCTCATTAAGACCTTTAGTTCTCAGTTTTTCGTTCCAGAAGCTAAGGAGTACGAGAAGGAAATGAGTTCTCCGATTTCCGGTGCCGACTTTATGGCTTTCCTAACGGCTAAGGCACGCTCTTATGGCCGTCCTGCTGGGTTTGAGTTTGGAGAAGGATTTACCGTCAGCCGTACGATTGGCGTAAAGAACCTCTTTAACCTTTCCTAAAGTTTTCTTTTCTACAAGTGACTAATTGCCATCTTCCTAAACCAAGGAAGGCTAATTTCCCAGTTGCTGCTGCAATTTTCCATATTTGCCTTCACGGTTTTCGGCGTACTGTACCTCTCCTAATCGAAATTTAATGGGAAGGTTGGTAGCCTTTTCTAGTTTTACTTCCAGTTTACAAAAGAAAGCAAGATCCTGATAGGACCAGGCGCGGGGCTGCTGACTTGGGCCTTCTAGCATAGCTTTTTCCAAAGGAATGCCAGCATTCTCAGCGGGTGTTGCTAATCGTAAGAATAGAACCGATTGGCTGAGGGAAAGATTCGGCGAAAGCAGAGTCTGCGACTGACGTAGTTCAGGTAAGGAGTGCCCGGCAATCGTCAATTGCTGAGCTTGGCTCAGTAGAGGCATAGACAAAAGTAGAACTACGATTAGATGCTTCATTCCTCAATTGTATTTGCTGAGGTTCCTTTACTTTTCTTAGAACCTCTATACATCTCAAATTTATGGAATTTGCATTCTAAAGCTCCATTGTACAGCGTGATTTTTCTGGAAGGTCGGAGACCTATATGCTTTAAAGCTGATTTATTGGAGGAAATAATCCATGCTTCCCAACCGGAATAATCTTGTTTGAGCTTATCGCCTATCTTTTGGTATAATTCATTGATATCAGTGCGCTCAAGTCGTTCATCGTAGGGAGGGTTAATGATTAGTAAACCAGGCTGGGGTAGGGGCGTAACCTCTTCAAACTCAGCTTGAACTACTTGTACTCTATTTAGTAGATTGAGGGAGCGGAGGTTGGTTTTGATGGCTTGAATTGCATCTATTTCACGATCACTCGCCCAAATCTGGTGAGCAGATTCCCGAATTTGCCGTTCCGCTTCTTTACGAATCTTTCGCCACAGGCCTCCATCAAAGTCCTTCCACTTCATGAAGCCAAATTGCCGGCGCAACCACTGCGGCGGAATTCGGTTGGCAATTAGCGCTGCTTCTATAGGTAGCGTTCCAGAACCACACATAGCATCCATAAAGGAGCTATTCCCATCCCAGTCTGCCAATAGAATCATTCCTGCTGCTAGTACTTCATTGATCGGGGCAGGAACCGTTTCTTGCCGATAACCCCGTTTATGCAAAGAATCACCAGAGCTATCTAGGAGGATAGTTCCCCAATCATTCCTAATATGAAGGTGTAGACGAAGATTGGGCGATTGCACATCGATACTCGGTCGGCGACCAGTCTTTTTGCGGAATTGATCCACAATGGCATCCTTAGTTTTTAAGGCTGCGTAATGGGAATGGCGAATAAAAGCAGAGTTGGTTACGGCATCGATCGCAAAAGTATCTGATAAGCTTAAATATTCGGACCAGTCTACCTTCTGCACCTTCTTGTAGAGCTCATTCTGATGCTTTACACGGAAGCGATGAATAGGAACCAGTACACGCAGAGCCGTGCGTAGATGAAGATTGCTTTTATAGAGCAAAGCCTTATCACCCTGGTATCTCACCATGCGATTGCCAACCTCAATCTGCTCCGCTCCTAAGTCTTTCAACTCCTTGGCCAATACTTCTTCCAGCCCTGCTAAAGTCTTTGCTAAATAATCCAATAGATGAAATTTTTGACAAAGATAAAAAGTGTAAGGATAACTACAGTTTCGATTCGGAAAACCCGTTGACAGTCTCTACTTCCTTATTGTGCTCGAACAATCTATCGTTTTTTACGGATTTCAGAGCAAGTCAAAGCTAAAATGAAAATGCCAGGCTCCTTGATCTCCCCTCCCTTGACAGCCATTACCCGGCCGTCGACAATCGGTCTCCCGACCGTTGTCTTCTCCTTGTCCCGCCAAAAACTCCAGCCCTCTTCCGCCGTCGAAAGCCCGTTTCCCTCGCCCCGCTGTCACTCCCCATCCCTCCAATTAAGCTACCTTCGGTGACCTCTTTTCCTGGATGAAAAGAGGCAAAAATCATGGCTTTATTCATTTTTTAACGCCTTGATTTCCTCTGAAATCCTAAACGCTTGAAACTCGCTTTTTGAAGATCGTCAACACTGGCGATGGCAGATCACTGAATAGTAGCATTTCATTCAAGCTATTGTTAGGCTCAAACAGTCAATCGTTTTTTACGGATTTCAGAGCAAGTCAAAGCTAAAATGAAAAAGGCCAGGCCCCTTGATCTCCCCTCACTTGACAGCCATTGCCCGGCCGTCGACAATCGGTCTCCCGACCGCTGTCCCCTGTTGACAATCGGTCTCCCGACCGCTGTCCCCCGTTGACAATCGGTCTCCCGACCGTTGTCTCCTCCTTGTCCCGCCAAAAACTCCAGCCCTTTTCCGCCGTCGAAAGCCCGTTTCCCAGTCGCCGTCCCCTCGCCCCGCTATCACTCCCTTCCCGCCTACTCCTACTGCCCTTTTCAATGTCCTTATAGAACCTATATTTTTATATTTTATACTTTTAAGGTAAAAATAATCAGCGCTTCTCTTGACACGTCTTTTTATATTTTATACTTTTAAGGTAAATATTGGTGAGATGAGTAAACATAAACTAGGAGAATTAGAAGAAATAGTGCTGTTGGTAGTGGCGATATTACATGGGGAAGCCTATGGTATTGCGATTATCAATGAAATGCGCGAGCGGTTAGATCGAAAGATTAGTATCGGCTCTTTGCAGACGGTATTGCGACGTCTGGAGCAAAAAGGATATGTGGTTTCTGAGCTAGGGGAGGCCACCAAAGTCCGAGGTGGTAAACGTAAGCGTTTCTTTACCATTACGAATTTTGGCAAGGACGCTTTACAAGAAACCCGTGATCAAAGGTTGGGCCTTTGGAACGCTATTCCCGGAATCATATTTGACAATTAGTATGAAAAAAGATAAGCATTTATCCCCGCCACAGCTATTCATGCGCTTTTTTCGATGGTTTTGTAGACGTGACTATCTTGAAGACATCGAAGGTGACCTGAATGAGCGATTTGACCAACTGATTGAAGAATTTGGACTGCGTGGCGCGAAGCGCCGCTTTGCCTGGGAAGTACTGTTATTGTTTCGTCCGGGGATGATCCGATCCCTAGACTCTTTTCCAATTTTAAATCGCCCGAATATGTTAAAACAAAATTTAAAAATCGGCTTCCGAAGCCTCATGAAGGATAAGACCTATGCTGTCATCAAAATTGGTGGCTTTGCGATAGGGATCACGGCCTTTCTTCTGATTGCCTTGTTAATCCAAGATGAAACAAGTTATGATCAACATTATGTAGAAAAAGACAGGATATATCGACTGCTAAATGTGACCAGTAATCCAGATTTTGACATCAAAAGTTGGACGGCTTTCCAACCACAAACAAAACAGTTATTGGAGGAGGATTATCCCGAAGTTGAAATGGCTGGGCGTATGATCTTGCGGGACTGGTACTTGGCTGGGGACAATCAATTCCGCAAGTCGGAGGAGAAGATTAATACTTACGAGGATGATTTCGCCTATGCCGACCCTGAAATGCTAGAAATCTTGGAGATTCCTATGCTTTATGGTAGTCGAGAGACCGCCTTATCAGATCCCCTCACCATCGTACTTTCCAAGCGCAAGGCCGAACAATATTTTCCTGGCGAGGACCCGGTAGGCCGGACGGTGGTGTTAAATGATAATGATGAACGACTGTTTACTATTGGAGGAGTGATGGATGAGTTGCCTAACTCTCACGTGAAGTTTGAATTCTTGATCACCTTGGTTGATGTTGAGTTTTGGCGTGGTGAACAGACGGATTGGTGTTGTAACAACTATGATACCTATGTGCGCTTGAAACCGGGGGTGGACACAGAGGAGTTGGAAGACAAACTATTGGCTATCAGAGATAACTATATGATCCGCTTTTTTGAGGATCGGGAAGAGGCATTTGCTGGAATTCTCCGTAAATACCGGACTTTTGATCTAGAGCCAATTGGTCAGATCTACTTAAATACGGAAACTTTTGCGGATAAAAATGAGAGTGGTGATCGCCGGATAGTAAAGCTGTTTGGATTGATAGCTATTTGTATTTTACTACTGGCCTGTGTTAACTTCATCAATCTCTTTACGGCCAAATCTGCCAATCGAGCTAAAGAGATAGGTGTACGAAAAGTGGTAGGTTCATTCCGCTTAGATCTTGTCCGACAATTCCTGACAGAATCGGTTCTCTACAGTGTTTTTTCAGTAATCCTAGGTGCTTTGACCGCAGCTGTGGTCTTACCCTACTTTAACCAATTAATAGACAAAGAGCTGGTTATGCCTTTTGGAAGCTGGTGGTTAATACCAGGTCTTACTGGACTAGCTCTAATCATTGGGGTGGTGGCAGGAATATATCCCTCTCTGTATTTATCTTCTTTTCGTCCGATCGACATTTTACGGGGGAAATTGAGCAAGGGGAGTAGGCGTCCTTTGCTGCGTAATGGTCTAGTTACCTTCCAGTTTACAACTTCCATTGTATTGGTGATTAGTGCCTTGGTTGTGTATCAGCAGATGCAATACATTTTGAATAAGGATGTAGGCTTCAATAAGGACCAGGTGGTGCTTATTCAAGGTGCATTTACACTTGGAGACAAAACGGATGCTTTCAAGCAAGAGTTAACCGCGCTCCCAATGGTGGAGGAGGTTACCAATAGCAACTACTTTCCTGTGGCAGGCACCAACCGCGATGGGAATGGTTTTTGGATAGATGGGCGAGAAAAAATAGACAACTCAGTTGGAGGGCAAGCGTGGTTTGTAGCTGAAAATTATGTACCCACCATGAAAATGGAATTGGTAGCGGGTCGAAACTTCAATTCAAAAATGGCTACAGATACGGCTGCGGTGATTATCAATGAAACCCTAGCTCGCAAACTAGGATTAGATGATCCCATTGGGGCACGTATCCGGAATTATCGAGCCTGGAATGTGGTAGGGGTGGTAAAAGATTTCCACTATGAAGATATGAAGCAAGAAATTAGGCCGCTGGCGCTCTTTCGTGGAAGAGGAAGTGCTTCGGTAGTAGCCGTACGATTAAAGGCTGAGCATACTTCTTCTACCGTTGCTGCGATTCAAAAAGTGTGGGATGATTTCATGCCCAATCAGCCCATCCGCTACGATTACATGGATGAATCCTATGCGGCTATGTATGAGGAAGTAGACCGAACAAGTAATGTATTTGCTGCGTGTGCGGTACTCGCAATACTAATTGCCTGTTTGGGATTGTTTGGCCTATCTACTTTTATGGTGGAGCAGCGGAGTAAAGAAATTAGCGTGAGAAAAGTGTTGGGTGCATCGGTGCAACACTTGTTTGGCATTTTAACGGCCAATTACCTGCGATTGATCTTCCTGTCTCTGCTCTTGGGTGGGCCTTTGGCCTGGTACATCATGCAATCTTGGCTGGAAAATTATACCTATGGAATAGATTTAGAATGGTGGTTTTTTGCAGTGGCTGGATTGCTGGTGGCGGGTATAGCCTTGTTGACTGTTAGTCGACAGGTCCTACGATTGTCCTTGTCCAATCCCACGGAGTTCCTGAAGGCCGAATAGTTTACAATCGTTTCATATACCGGAAATTCCGACAAAGAGGGTGCGTTTAGGGTCATTGGCGACCCAACGCTTCCCTTTTCCTGTCTTTTTGATCTTATGCCATTTAATGCGGAAGCTAGGGAGTCCCCCCAGTTGTAGGGCTTCGTTGATTTCCTCTTTGAATAAGGAGGCACCACGACTGGGAGTAGCCAAATGTAGTTTAGCCTTGGGAGAACGACTCAACATACGGCCAATATCCCAAAGGGGCAAGGTGGTGTAGTAATAGCAAGAATCTTCATCGATAATGAAATCCCGCTTTGGCATGTCGGCCGGGTCTAAAGCTAACTTCTGAGTTTCTTGGTATACGAAACTCGTAATGGATTCGGCGTCCATCTGCGGTGGTAAGCGAGGAGAATGAATTGCCTTTTGCTCCACTTGATAGATAGGGGAAATTAAATCGACAAACACCCCCCCATTATAAGCTGATTCTTCATCATTTTCGTACCAAGCTTCCAGCATTATTCCGGGAATCTCGGTGCCTGGGGTAAATTCGAAATAGGTCAACTTCCAATCATGATGCGTAATGAGTTCCGTCTCACCCAGTAACTCTATCTTCTCGCAATGTTTTACGCCCCATAGCCGCAAGCGAATAGCCCGTGTGAATGAGTCCGGGCGCATGGTTGAACGGCTTATGCTGCGGTATACCTCAGGTTTTGCTGTATAACATTGAACACGATAGGTTTTTCCACTCACTAAAGGGGTGGACAGTCGTTGGGATATTTTCTCGGTTGTTCCATTGTCCCTGACCACCAAGCCCATATAAGTCAACCCATGAGCTGCTTTCTTTTGTACTCCAAAGGCCCCAGAGGGATGTACATCCGGAGGTGTTTCTAGTGGCGGGCCACAAAAATGCCAATAGTTGGGTGTCTTTGCTGGCCCAGGAAGGGCCTCCAAGGAAGGGTTGCGCAGCGGGATAATCTCTTGTCCATAGGCGAAGATGAACTGGAATAAAAACATTGACAAGTACCTCCATTTGCACTGCATATCAAGATAAATTAGAACCTATTGATCACACTGGCCTTCCTATCGTGAAGAGATTGCTAGAGCGCGCCAAAAGAGCGTTTTAAAATGATTAGAAGCATTGGCCAATTCCTAAGAATATGGCCACCCACACCAGCCCTTTGATCAAGAAGAAGAGGAATCCTGCTACACCAATTCTCTTGAGCCAGGCTTTGAACGTCTTAGGTTCGGCTGGTTGTGTCATAAGGGATAAGGGGGTGTTATTAAGTCTGTATCACACCGGGATTAAATTTAGCTACTGGCGCATTGTTGGCAGCTTCTATACCGGCTGAAATCCAGGATCTGGTTTCTAGTGGATTAATGATGGCATCTACCCAAAGTCGCGCGGCTGCGTAATAGGGCGTAGTCTGTTTATCATACCGCCCTTTAATTTCTTCGAATAGGCGCTTCTCCTCTTCGGGATCTGGTGCTTTCCCTTGAGCTTTCAAGGAAGCTACCCGAATCTGCGTCAAGGTTTTAGCCGCTTGCGCTCCTCCCATCACGGCTACTTTGGCCGTTGGCCAGGCTACGATTAACCGAGGATCATAGGCTTTCCCACACATCGCATAATTACCAGCGCCATAAGAATTACCCATCACAACGGTAAACTTAGGAACGGTGGAATTAGAAACCGCATTGACCATTTTCGCACCATCCTTGATAATACCGCCATGCTCGGATCGCGTACCGACCATAAATCCGGTAACATCATGAAGGAATACGAGTGGTATCTTTTTTTGGTTGCAATTTAAGATGAAGCGAGTGGCTTTGTCCGCAGAATCGGAGTAGATGACACCTCCAAATTGCATTTCTCCCTTCTTGTTTTTTATGACCTCCCGATTGTTAGCCACAATGCCTACCGACCAGCCATCGATACGGGCATAAGCACAAATGATGGTCTTGCCGTAGTCTTTTTTATACAACGTTAGTTTGGACTCATCTACCAAACGTTTCAAAATTTCGATGGTATTGTAAGGCTTTGTCCGTGCTTCTGGAAATATCTGGAGGATCTCCTCTTCGGCTTCCTTGGGAGGTAGGGCAGGGGCTCGATTAAAGCCTGCATTTTCGAAAGTTCCCATCTTGTCCACCAAGTCTCGGATGGTCTCTAGGCATGTCTGATCATCTGGCATCTTATAATCCGTCACACCCGAAATCTCTGATTGCGTGGTTGCTCCACCTAGAGTTTCTTTGTCCACATCTTCCCCAATAGCGGCCTTCACCAGGTAGGGGCCTGCTAAGAAAATAGAGCCTGTTCCATCCACAATCAATGCCTCGTCGGACATGATGGGCAAATAAGCTCCACCCGCTACACAGCTGCCCATGATCGCAGCGATCTGTGGAATGCCCATACTAGACATCTGAGCATTGTTGCGGAAAATGCGTCCGAAATGCTCCTTGTCCGGAAAGATTTCATCTTGCAAAGGCAGAAATACGCCCGCACTGTCCACCAGGTAAATGATGGGCAAACGATTTTCCATCGCAATCTCCTGCGCTCGCAAATTCTTCTTGCCAGAAATGGGAAACCACGCGCCAGCTTTTACAGTAGCATCATTGGCAACAATCATGCACTGTCTACCACTGACATGGCCAATTCCTACTACCACGCCTCCAGCGGGGCAGCCGCCATATTCCTCGTACATATCATAGCCGACGAAGGCCCCAATTTCAAGAAAAGGCTTGTCTTTATCGATCAGGTATTCAACTCGTTCGCGAGCGGTGAGTTTTCCTTTGCTATGTTGCTTGGCAATTTTGTTTTCTCCTCCACCTAGCTTAATTTTTTCCAGGCGGTAGTTCATCTGAGAGAGTAGGAGCTTCAAACTATCTTCGTTCTTGCTCTTTTCAAGATCAATTTTCGTCATGTGTAATTTGTGGTGATGTCAGTTTAGGACTGGGTACTAGGGCACGATTGATTAATCAATGGGGAAAGCATAGTAGTAGGAGCCAGGATAATGCTCGTAGATTCCTTCTAGCATAACTTTACCGGAGGCTTCCTCCAGTTCACGGATTAATTCCTTAACAGAACCAATTCGACGATTATCCAAATTGGTAATGATAAAGCCGGGATCCATATTGGTCCTTTCAATCTTACTGCCGCGATAAATGCTGATCACTTTTACCCCATCGACTTGCATGCGCTTCTTTTCTTCTTTGGTAAGGTTACGCAATTCGAACCCAAGGGTGCGTAGAATAGCTTCCTCTGAGGAGGAAATCGAAGCTACACTATTGGTTTTGTCTTTGAGGATGATCTCAACTTTGTATGATTTTCCTTTGCGAAGATATTCTACTTGCAGGAGGTTGCCGGGGCGATATCTACCCAATAGCTCTTGCATTTCAGGTAAAGTCCTAGTCTTTACACCATTGATGCTAATGATCACATCATTCTTCTCTATCCCAGCGTCTTCCGCGCTTCCGCCTGGACTGATTCGAGTAATGAGTACACCTTCGACGCTGGGTAGTCCCAACTCCTTGGCTTTTCGATTAGTGATTTCATCAATGTAAACCCCCATAATACCGCGCTGGACCACTCCATAGTCTCTAAGGTCTTTAATTACCTTGCGAACCAAATTGGCTGGGACAGCGAAGGAATAGCCTTCGTATCGTCCAGATCGAGTGATAATTGCCGTATTTATGCCAATCAATTCTCCATTCGTATTTACTAGAGCCCCTCCACTATTCCCTGGATTAACGGCAGCATCGGTTTGAATAAAGGACTCAATTCGATCCTGGCCTTCCAGAATATCTATGTTACGTGCTTTGGCACTTACAATACCTGCAGTCACAGTGGATTCTAGATCAAATGGACTCCCGACAGCCAATACCCATTCACCAACACGTAAGGAGTCACTGTTGCCAAAAATTAGGTAAGGGAGGTTGTTGCCTTTGATCTTGATCAAGGCCATGTCCGTAGACGGATCCGTGCCAATCACTTTAGCCTCAAACTCTCGCTTATCGTTTAAGGTCACTTCGATGTCATCTCCTTCCTCTATTACATGATTGTTGGTGACGATGTAACCATCCGGGGAGATAATTACTCCAGATCCTGAAGAAGAACTCAGGTTGCTGTTTGATCCCCATAGATCAAAATTTCCACCTTGTATGGTTCGGATATTTACAACAGCTGGTGTTACGGCTTCTGCGGCGGCGGTAAAGTTAGTTGGTGCAGATGAAAGGAAGAGACGCTCCCTGGAACTGTTCAGGGGGTCGTCAGAATAAGCTGTATATTTTGCTGGTTGAGAATCCCGAATAAGTATTTCCCGGGGTTCTTCAAAGACGCGGTAGATAAATACAGCAATGATCGCACTTAAAATCGAACTAACCGCTATTACACCATATTGCTTCATAAAATCGGGATTACAGATGTTGCACTAAAATAAGCATACGCCATCAATTAAACGAAAGTGAAATCAAGAATATCCCTACCGTACAAGCTTTTTTCGATAGAGCAGTAAGTGCCTATCTACAGCATTTAGTCCTGACTAGAGAAAGTCGCTTGCGCAAAGGGCTTAGTTCTTTAGACGCTAAAATCGCGAGTATATAACGTTTTCCTGCTGTCAAAATTTCATTGACTTGCGGGTATGTTGCTTCTGAAAGACGGGATTAAAGCATACTTTTGTGCCTACTTAAAAACAAAGAACTGATTAATAAGTTGTCGAAATATGAGCAAAGAACAGCAGGATGAACGCAAGGATCCATTCGATGGGGAGTACATCGGGAATATTTGGGGCTGGCGAAACTCTTTTATCGGCTTAGGTGTAATTCTCTTTATGTTTGTTGTATTAGGTATTAGGGCTGTGACGATGGATCCCCTCCCAGAAGAAGGAGAGAGCGTGGAATCTACCGATATTCAGGAGACTACGCAAGCTCAGGATACCACGGCTGTACCCCTCAAAAACGAATAACTATGGAAATACCTTTTTATAAATATCAAGGTACTGGCAATGACTTTGTCATCATTGATAATCGTGCGCATCCGTATGTGAGTCTCACGGATCACAAATTAGTGGAACGTCTTTGTGATCGGAAGTTCGGTGTCGGAGCAGATGGACTTATGCTACTGCAAAACAACCCGGACTATGATTTCGAGATGGTATATTTTAATGCGGACGGGTATGAAGGAAGTATGTGTGGGAATGGTGGTCGATGTATTGTTGCCTTTGCACATTTTCTCGGGGCAATAGGAGAGGAATGTCGATTTATTGCAGTAGATGGTCCTCATGATGCCAAGGTGCTCTCTGATGGATGGGTAGAACTTAAGATGGTAGATGTAGCGGAAGTAGAAGAAGGAGAGGGCTTTTATTTCCTAGATACAGGTTCTCCCCACTATGTGGCTTTTGCTCCGGATGTGGCTGAGATTGATGTGGTAGAACAGGGGCGAGCCATTCGATATTCTGAGCGATTTAAAGCGGAAGGGACAAATGTGAATTTTGTTCAAGCGGATGCGAATCAACTTATCGTAGCAACTTATGAAAGAGGAGTAGAGGATGAAACTTTAAGTTGTGGTACGGGAGTAACAGCCGCTGCGCTGGCAGCTTCATTACAATCTGGGCAAGCAAATGAAAAGGAAGGGATAACGGATATCCAGGCAAAAGGCGGAAAGTTGCAAATCAAGTTCACGAAAACCGATAATGGCTTTGAAAATGTCTGGCTTTGTGGGCCAGCTACGCAGGTCTTTCAAGGTACAATTTCAATCGAAGCATAAACTACTATGATCAACTTAATAAGTGATACCGTAACCAAGCCCACTCCAGGCATGCTAGATGCAATGCTATCTGCGGAGGTAGGCGATGACGTTTTTAGGGAAGATCCGACCGTAAACGCTTTAGAGGCCAAAGGAGCTGCTCTTTTTGGCAAAGCGGCCGCCCTGTATTGCCCCTCAGGTACGATGACCAACCAGATTGCTATCAAAGTCCATACTCAGCCTTTAGATGAGGTGATCTGTGATGAATACTCTCATGTCTACCAGTACGAAACCGGTGGCTATGCCTTTAACTCAGGTGTGAGCATGAATCTGATCAAAGGAACCAACGGTAAAATCACCGCTGATCAGGTGGCTGCAGCCATCAAACCTGTCTATGATTGGCTACCTATAAGTAAGTTGGTTGTCTTAGAGAATACCTGCAATAAGGGTGGAGGAAGTTACTATTCCCTGGACGAGATTGCTCCCATCACAAACCTTTGCAAGGATCGTGGATTGCGTCTACATCTGGATGGAGCTAGATTGTTTAATGCCTTGGTGGAGACTGGCGAATCAACGCAGGCAGTAGGTGACCACTTCGATAGTATTTCCATTTGTTTATCAAAAGGTTTGGGAGCGCCTGTGGGTTCCCTACTCATTGGTGAGGAGGAGTTTATTCGCCAAGCACGCCGCTTCCGTAAGGTCATGGGAGGCGGGATGAGGCAAGCCGGTTTCTTAGCTGCGGCTGGCATCTATGCTTTGGATCACCAAGTGGATCGACTAAAGGAGGACAATGCTAGAGCGAAGGAGATGGGTCAGGTGTTGGAAGGATTATCCTACGTTGGCGATGTACGCCCGGTGCAATCCAATATCGTCATCTTCGATGTCAAAGCCCCTTGGAGCGCCGCTAGTTTCTTAGAAAAACTTTCGGAAAAAGGAATTAATGCCTCTCCTTTTGGACCACAAACGGTTCGTTTTGTGATTCATCTGGATGTGAGCCGAGCAATGATTGATCAGAGTTTGGAGATCCTCAGATCGCTGGATGCCCAATAGCCCTTAGATAAGCTTGATTTAGTTGGACCTATCTTCGATTCGCTTACGTTGCTCCTCGCTAAGTCCAAACTGGAAGTTGATATTGGGGTGATTGAAAATATCACTTTCCTTCATGGCTGGATCATGCCAATCCAGGCTTAGGTCGCAGTCAAAACGTGCCAAGATGCTATGGCTTTTACCTTCAGCAAGGCCGATGTTTCTAAAGTGGCAAAGCCCCCAGGTGATCCCCCTGCCATTACCATTGTCCTCAAAAGCATCGGGCACGTAAGCCCCCGGTGCAATGGGGAACAAGCTCGATATAGCTGCCACCTCAAAATTTACGCCATCTGGGGCATACTGGATGGTGTTGTGCTCTAAACCATCTCTACTGACTAAGGCTGCGATACCTTCCTTAAAATGGAATAGTGCTGTTTCATGCCCCGAGTTGATTACTGGATTCAAAGGGTGTTTTTTGAAGGGGCCAAAGGGGTGGTCTGCTATAGCTAATCCTTGGGCTCGGACTTTGGGAGAACCACCCATTTCCCCCTTGTAATAGACGTAGATTTTACCTTTGTACGCCAGGGCGTAGGGATCATGAATGACATACTGATCCCAGGTGCCGGCTGGACCGTTTTTGATTACCACCTGATTGGACGGGGTCCAGGGACCATCCGGTGAATCCGCTACGGAACAGCCAACTGGACAGTCGTCGCCCTTGGTTCCCGGGCCACCAGGCATCTTGGTATATGCCTGATAATAGAGGTAATATTTCCCCTTCCAGAAGAGAATACCCGGAGTGGAGACGGATCTCCATCCTGCATAAGGCTTTTCTAGTCGAGGTATGGCAACTCCCTGCTCTTCCCACACGAAGCCATCCTCACTGGTGGCATACCAAATCTCTGCCAAATCCCAATCTCGTGAGGGGATAGTATCATTGGCTTCTTCAGAACTTCTAGGTGGGGTGGAGGTATTACGACGGGTATACCATACGTAGTATTTCCCATTAATTCGCATAATTTTTGTAGCATCCCGACGGGATAAGGTGCCATCCCCATTGCGATAGTCTAGCCCCTCAAGGGGGGTATATTTGAAATTGGAAAAAAGCTCATTGGTAGCTACTTCTAGGGAACCGTAGCTACCCTCGTAGACTCGGTCAAGTGCAGCACTCAAGGGTTGATCTGGTTTGTTTCTTGGCAAATTGCCGTAGGGAAACCATTCTGCTGCTGCTGGTTCCGCTGGTGCTTGGCAACTCCCCAATAGTAGAATCCACCCAAATACTATCAATCTAGCTAAGGACATGGTGTTGATTTAGATACGACTTGCTGTATTATACCTATCACATTTTCTTAATCCAGACCACCCAGTCGTTTTCTTGGTCAGCAGGTGGTAAACTGAGTTCAATGCCTTTGCTAGCAGATACTTTTTGTGGCTGACCAGCAAACTGCCCCGTTTTTGGGTTGTACCAGCGGATAGCATAATGGCCTGATAGTTTACCTAATTCGGTCTTCGTTTTTGGCCCCCTTTTCTGATAAATAACTAGGTCACTGTCCCCTTTGGCTAGGACAAAATCATCGTTTTCGGTCCAATTGTCCTTAGCTTCCATTTCCCAGTAGGGTATGTCATTTTCTCTAAAGAAATTCAGGGCATGGAGGCATTGATCCCACATCTTGTCCCGGCTTCGCCAATCTTCGCAGGTGAGATCGGAATGTTCATGTTCATATCCAAAGTACCACTCGATACCCCAAGCTCCGGCCATCAAAGCCCCCCAGAGGGCATTCTGTCGGGCGTTGTCATGATCAGGATTGATGTTGTCCGGGACTAAGGAATAGCGATGGTCGCCGGGTTCATCCACGGCGATGGCCCAAGTTTTCTTTCCCGCCTTGGCTAGTCGGTGCCAGCGCAATACGGCTCCATGGACATTGGCGAAGTCCTCTCGGTTGGTTTGTACGGATAAGCCGGTGTATTTAGATTCTGGCCCTAGGAGATCATAGAATTGTTGCCCATTATGGATGACCACATGGTGTCGGTACGGGTCGTTGTCATAAAAATATTGAGCGCAAGCAAGACGTTGAGTGGTGGTCTGCCATGGGGTGATGTCCTTTTTCATCCACAAACCGTTTTCCTCTCCGATATTCCAGTTTAAGGCTAGGTGATGACCAAAGCGAGCAATGAGTTCTCGATAGTATAATTTTCTTTGGGGACCTACATCTCCGTTATCTAATAAACCTTGGTTCTCCGCTTCTGAAGTTTTGAAATGGAGGAATAAACCCAATTGATCGGCATGTTCAAAGATGATTTCCCATTGATCTAGTTTGGAAACATCCATCCGTTCATAGTTATCATAGTGCACGTAAGGAAAAACATTCTGATCATCTCCGGCAATATTGAGGGTCAAGAAAGAAAATGCATTCAGCCCTTTTGCTGCTAGATAATTCAATGCCCCGATCAAACCTTTCCCTTTTCCACTTTTCCAGCTAGGATCACCTGCTTTCCAATCCGGCACGTGCGCTTCCCATTTCTTAATAAAATTATCTTTATGACCATCCGTTTTGAAATCCCCATCAAAGTCTTCGTAGGCAAAGACGTTTTCTGGGGCATCGACACCTGCCTTCAGAAAATATTCTCCGCTTCCAGCAAAGCGCAAGAATGTCCTATTGACGAACTGCAACCGTCCTTTACCTCTAAAATCTCTTCCCTTTTTATCAGTGTCCGCGACTTGAAAGCTTCCTTTTTGTCCGTCCATAAAACCAGCGCTTTGGCCCGGCCATCGATGTTCTGATACAGCAATATTTCCTCCTTTACGGAAGGAAACCTCATACTGCCATTCTCCGGTTTCATCTGGAGCAAAATGTACGCGCCATTTATTTCCTTTTGTGGCGGAGGATTCCCCGGCATTGCCATCGGCAGCGAAGTAGCCGGGTACTAGGTACTGCCTGTCTCCCTTGCGAAAGATTACCTCCAGGCGATAATTCAGGAAAGGATTGTAGGTGTGCATTTCTGCCGTTTCTGGTCCATCGAAGGTGAGTGTGATTTTGTGCCACTTTTTGGTTTCTCCGGTGATCTTTGCTGCGGAACTTTGGGCTTCCATAGGAGTTGGTGCCAACAGGCACAGACCAAGTAAAAGTAGACTAAGTGTGGATAGGAATTTCATTTCGTTTTGCTTTACCATTTATATAATCTGTTCCAGTTTCTACTGAGCTTCTAGGATTCGTTTCCGTTGCTTGGCATTGAGCCCTTGTCGATAGTATACATCGGGTTGATGTACTACTCTATGCTTCTTCATATCTGGATCGTGTATATCTTGACTCAGATCACAATCGAATCGAACTAGTTTGGAACTAAACTTATTCCAATTGCTAGTCACATTAATAAAATGAGCCAAGCCCCAGGTGATGCCACGTCCATCCTTCGTGTCTGAGAAGGCATCTGGTACGTAGGGGGCTGCAGCGTAGGGCATGAGTTCCGTGATGGATGCGATTTCAAAATTTACCCAATCCCGAGCGTACTGAATTGTATTATGTTCTGGACCGTCCTTGTAGACTAGTGCTGCTACTCCTTCTTTAAACGGGAACAATGATGTTTCATGTCCAGAAGTGATTACCGGGTTCAATGGATGTTTGGTAAATGGTCCAAGAGGATCTTCTGCTATCGCTAAGCCTTGCATACGAACGAGATGCGGTTTCTCCCCAAAATCCGATTTATAATAGAGGTAGATCTTCCCATTGTGTACTAAGGGGTAGGGGTCATGGATGGAATATTGATCCCATTCCCCCTCCGCACCATTCGGGATGACGATCTGGTTATGTGGCGTCCAGGGGCCATCGGGAGAGTCCGCATAGGATACAGCGACGGGGCAATCATCACCGCGCTTACCACTGGCTTCCATAAAGCCTTGATAATAGAGGTAATACTTACCTTCCCATTCCAGGATATCCGTAGTGGTGACGGAGCGCCAACCGACCAAAGGCTTCTCTGGGCGTTGAATGGCCACACCTTGTTCCTCCCAAGTGAAGCCATCTTTAGAAGTGGCGTACCAAATTTCTGAGAGATCCCAGTCGGAAGAAGGAATGGTGTCATTAGATTTAGCTGCTCCTTGGGGTGGAGTAGGGGTTTGGCGATGAGTATACCAGACGTAATATTTGTCGTTATAGCGAAGTATTTTCGAAGGATCTCTACGGGAAATGGTCCCATCATGGTCATGGTAATCGAAGCCTTCTAATTCTGTGTATTTAAACTGACTGAATAGTTCATTGTTCTGGGGTTGCGGGGCGGTATAATCGGTGTAAATCCGCTCCATCGCTGCGCTCATTTTTCGATCTGGTTTTTCAGTAGGCAGATGGAAGGGGAAACCTGTAGTTGGATCAGGCTTTTTCTGCTGGCAGGAGAACAAGGTTGCAGTACTTATCAATAGAATAACTAATCTTGGCATACTTGCGTTTGTTTACGTCTCAAGATGGTTTTGAAAGCTACGGTTGGACGAAACAGAGCTGTAAAGCAGCAGCCAAGGTGCTTCTTCGCTGGCAGGTAAGTCACGAAGTAAGCAGGTAGCAGGAGCGGCTTCCCGATCCCGGATACTAGTCTAAGGTTAGTTGTTGCCTTTGTTAATTCGTTTCGTCTTATCGGTCCAAATATATGGGGTATGGACAGCATCCAAAGATAGCTTTTCACTATCCAGGCCGTACACAAAGTTACTCATACAAAAACTAGACAATGACCCAATTAATGCCTCATATAGGTATAAATATTGGTCATTTGTGTTTGTAGACCATTTAATGTATTGGTGTCATTGAAAATTTTAGAGGTGGGCTTTATGGTACCAGCAGATTAGAATTGAGCCATGATTGTCTTTTTTCTAGTTCTGATTGCTATGGACGTCTGGATTTTGCTTAGGACTATCAGAGCTTGGCAAATGGCTTGGCAACACGGCATCATGAAAGCTAATTTTCAAAAAGGTCTTTATCGCCCTGGGGATATAGTGCAATTGGCTGCCCAAGATCAAGTATCTAAGGATTCACAAATTCGATACCGGGTCCATTTGAATTTTATCGATGCTCGAAAACGTACGATGGGAAGGGGGAAACGGAAAAGGTCATACCTAGAACGGACCTATCTACATGCTCAATATCAAGATGTTAGTCCTCGGTAATTACAGCAAGGGTTGTCATTTACCTTGCCAGAGGTTACCATGGGGCAAAGTTGGAATACTACTCTTTGGAACCATGCCCATTTTTGCTTTTGGGAGGTCTTAGTCGAAGAGCATGAGGGAATTTTCTATGCCCCATTTTGGATAAAGGTTGAGGATGCTTTTATGCCGGCTTAATCTCCGGCATTTTACACTCCTCTTCAGGCTTCTTACCACAAACCGTACACTCCCCAATCTCTGACTTGAGCATGGGATTATTGGTGGCGCAGGTGCCTCTAAACTCATTCCCGGTGAAAATATGGCGGATATTGATCAGGGCAAATGACAAAATGAAAGTGCCGAAAACCAATCCCAAAACAACTAAAAACTCCATGTTCGTTATTTTCCTTTATAAATGAAACAAGCAAAGGTCTAATTTGGTTATTAGTCGTGTATAAGATCATGCAAAAATTACGGTTTCTGCCAATGCCAGTCTATTTTTGTGATCCGACACGCTAATTCGGGCGCAAAAATACTCAATTATCAAATAATGCAGCAAAAAACGGAAGCTTTTGGTCGCCTTTTACAGATCATGGATGAATTGCGGGAGAAATGCCCTTGGGACCGAAAACAAACGCTCCAGAGTTTACGTAATCTCACAATTGAAGAAACGTATGAATTGGCCGATGCCATTTTAGAGGATGATTTGGAAGGGATCAAGGAAGAGATAGGAGATCTACTGCTACACATGGTATTTTATGCCAAAATAGCGGAAGAAAAAGAGGCTTTTGACATCGCCGATGCCTTGCATGCGGTATGTGAGAAGTTAATTAAGCGCCATCCGCATATCTATGGCGACTTAGAGGTAGAGAATGAGGAGCAAGTGAAGCAGAATTGGGAAAAACTCAAGCTGAAAGAAGGGAAAAAATCCGTGTTGGCTGGTGTTCCCAAGTCTTTACCAGCGATGGTGAAGGCCTATCGAATGCAAGAAAAGACGAAGCAGGTAGGCTTTGAATGGGAGAATAGTGCCCAGGTATGGGATAAGGTGGAGGAAGAATTGGGTGAATTTAAAGAGACGCTGGAGAAGGGGATGAGCCAGGCCAAGAAAGAAGAAGAGTTCGGTGATGTGCTATTTTCTTTGATCAATTATGCCCGTTTTGAGGGAATTGATCCAGAAACAGCGCTAGAGAAAGTCAACCAAAAGTTTAAAAAACGGTTTGAATATATTGAGTCGCAAGCCACAAAAAGCTTGGAGGAGATGAGTCTAGCAGAAATGGACGAGCTTTGGAATGCGGCTAAAGCCCTTTAATTGAAAAGTATTTTACTACTTTTGTGCACTTCGCGTGCATTTGAATGTTAATTGATTTAGTTGTAAATTAACCGAGAAGGATAATATTTTCCCGATCTATGAAGAAAATACCTTTAGATATAGTCGCACTTTCGCACAGCGTACCGCAGTCTCAAAACTTCGCTGTGGTATTGGGTGAGCAAGATGGTATACGCAGATTACCTATTGTGATTGGTAGTTTTGAGGCCCAGGCGATTGCTGTTGCTATGGAACGGATGAACCCCAACCGACCGCTAACGCACGATCTTTTCAAGAACACCTTGGAAACCTTCAATATTAGCCTTAAGGAAGTTATCATCAATAATCTATTGGACGGTATCTTTTACGCCCGTCTGGTTTGTCTCAAAGACGGCGAATTGATAGATATAGATTCTCGCACCTCGGACGCCCTCGCTTTGGCGGTTCGGTTTAAGTGCCCCATTTTCACGTACGAGTTTATCCTAGATGCGGCTGGAGTAGTGATCGACGAAAACGAGGAGGCTGCCACGGTAGAGCCTGAGGCGAAGAAAGCCAAACCTAGCAAGAAAGGCTCTTTATCTACTTATTCGGTTGAAGATCTTTCCCAGCTATTGAATGAAGTATTGGCGGAAGAGAATTATGAGCGGGCTGCCGAAATTCGCGATGAGCTCAATCGCAGAAAGGATAAATCCTAAATACCTCGGCTTTCTCTAGTATTAAGTCTGATCAGAAGGGAATGTTGCCGCTAGTACTGTCCAGTAGCTAGCATTACTAAGGTACAGGCAATTTCAACCTCTATTCCTTTTTCCCGTGCCAAGCGCATGAGTTCTGGGTTTTCTGTGCCTGGATTGAAAATAATCCGCTTGGGATTGAGACCGAGGATATAGTCATACTGATCCACCTGTCTTCGCGGATTCATGTAAAGCGTGATGGTATCAATATCTTCCAGCTCCGGATGGCCATGCTGGATGTCTATACCCGCTACATCTCCATGCTTAATACCCACCAGCACAGGTTCATGGCCGTCGTTCAACAAACGATGTACGGCTTGATTAGAAGCTCTACTGGGGTTCGTGGAAGCGCCTAATACCAAGGTCTTTTTCATACAAGCAGGATTAAGAAAGCCCTGAAACCTATACTTTTAGTCTCACTCTGGTGAAAAAGTAAAGGCATCAGGGCTTTAGCAGTTTATCTTTTATGAACTATACCAACAAACGAATAGGATCTTCTAGAATCTCTTGGAACGTCTGTAGGAATTGAGCACCAGTGGCACCATCTACGACACGGTGGTCACAGCTCAAGGTTACTTTCATCATATTACCGACTACAATCTGACCATCCTTAACGATTGGCTTCTGCACGATAGTTCCAACGGCCAGTATACAAGCATCAGGTGGATTGATAATAGCAGTGAATTCTTCTATACCGAACATCCCCAAGTTGGAGATGGTAAAGGTATTACCCTGCATTTCCGCCGGTTGCAATTTCTTGTCTTTGGCTTTGCCAGCAAGGTGTCGTACCTCACTGTTGATTTGAGACAAGGTCTTCATGTTTGCATAGCGAATAACGGGCACCAGTAGTCCATCAGGAACGGCTACCGCTACTCCGATATGGATATCTTGGTGGGTTCGGATGCTATCGCCCAACCAGCTAGAGTTGATAGCCGGATGCTCTCTCAATGCCGCTGCCGCTGCCTTGATCACCAAGTCGTTGAAGGATACCTTAGCAGGAGAGACCTCTTTCAGGCGCTTGCGTAAGGCAACTGCCTTGTCCATATTGATATCTATCGTCAGATAGAAGTGCGGAGCGGTGAACTTGCTCTCTCCTAAGCGACGAGCGATCGTTTTGCGCATCTGAGAGACGGGCGTGTCCTCGTAATTGGCCTCGCCACCACCGAAGGTGAAAGGTACAACGGGTGGAGGAGCTGCTTTCTCTTCCTTGGCAGCGGGTGCCGCGGCAGGTGCAGGTGCGGGCGCTGCAGGTGGATTGGCAATGGCCGCTTCCACGTCTTTTTTCACGATGCGTCCTTGATCGCCACTACCTTGTAGGGTACTGATATCTATTCCAGCCTCTTTTGCCATGCTCTTGGCCAAAGGACTAGCTTTTAATCTCTTGTCATCTCCAGCGGCTGTGCTGGCTGCTGGAGCGGGCGCCGCTGTTTCAGCAGGCTTAGGTGCTTCTTCGGTGGCGGGTGCTTCTGCTTCCGCTGATCCATTGCTAGATCCAGCTGCTGCGATGGCTGCTTGCCAGTCTTCCCCTTTTTCTCCTACCACCGCAATAACACCATCGATCGGCACTGGACCCTCCTTCACCGCTATATGTAGCAAAACGCCATCCACAAAACTATCTAGCTCCATGGTAGCTTTATCGGTTTCAACTTCGGCAATCGTTTCGCCAGCCTCTATCACTTCTCCTTCCTCTTTGAGCCAACCTACAATATTGCCCTCTTCCATTGTATCACTCATCCTGGGCATGCGTATGACTTCAGCCATTTTTCTTTCTCTTTTAAGTTTTATAAATGGGTCCAAATGATATGCGGGGCAAAGTTGCAAATAATTTATGTAAAATTGCTCCTGTCTTAGTGTAAAAAACAAACCAAGTAAAGGCAGTCTTCACTTTGCATTTGCCAAAGCTTTCAAACTGCTTGCAAGGAGAACAAATTTGTGGAGCCATTGGTTTTGATTTGGATGCTTTCTTTGCCCCTGATAAATTCAAGGGATTTAGAGTACTCTTAAACTTATTCATTAATTTGGCAACATGAATTTTTCATCCAAACTGATAGAGGAGGCGGTTAACGCTTTTGCGAGCCTGCCGGGTATCGGGAAAAAGACGGCACTTCGACTGGTTTTGCACCTGGTGGGGCAGGAAGAGGAGGTGAGTGAGAACTTTGCGAACGCGATCGTGAAAATGCGTAAAGGGATCAAGGAATGTAGCATATGCCATAATATTTCTGATGATGATATCTGTCAGGTTTGTGCCAATAAGAGCCGTGATCACAGTTTAGTTTGTGTGGTGGAAAGTATTCGTGATGTCATGGCCATTGAAGATACCGGACAATTCAGAGGGGTTTATCATGTTCTGGGCGGCGTGATTTCGCCGATTGAAGGGGTTGGACCTTCAGACCTAAACATTAGTTCTTTGGTTCATCGTGTCCAGCAAGGGGAGATAAAGGAGTTGATTATGGCTATCAGTCCCACGATTGAAGGAGACACGACGATATTCTTTATTTCCAAACAACTCGCCGATCATGAAGTAAAGGTGAGTACTATTGCGAGAGGTATCTCCTTCGGGGGAGAGTTAGAGTATGCGGATGAATTGACCCTAGGGCGGTCGATTGTCTCCCGAATTCCCTATCGTGTCCGGGAGTAGTTGAAGGCTCTCCTTCCACAAATCCCATGTTCCAGATCTATTCTAGATGAAGTTATCCGTCATTATTGTCAATTACAACGTAAAATACTTCCTGGAGCAGGCACTTTTGTCCGTTCGCAGAGCAGGCGTTGGTATAGATATGGAAGTATGGGTGGTGGATAACAATTCTGTAGATGAATCGGTAGGGATGGTAAGGGAGAAATTTCCGGAAGTACAACTCATTGCTAATACCGATAATCCAGGTTTTTCCATCGCTAATAACCAGGCCATCGCCCATTGCCAAGGCGAGTATATCCTTCTCTTGAATCCAGATACCGTAGTCAATGAGGATACCTTTCGTACCTGTATCCACTTTATGGATGCTCATCCTGAGGCGGGGGGATTAGGGGTGCGCATGATCGATGGCTCCGGTGCTTTTTTGCCTGAATCCAAGCGTGGCTTTCCCGATCCGTGGGTGGCTTTTGCTAAGACCTTCGGATTGGCTCGTCTTTTTCCCAAAAGTAGATTGTTCAATCATTATCATTTGGGGTATTTGGATGAGCACGAAACGCATGAGGTGGAAGTACTCGCTGGCGCTTTCATGTGGTTGCGGAAAAGTGTGATAGATGAGATTGGGGGCTTGGACGAGCGTTTCTTTATGTATGGCGAGGACATAGATCTATCCTACCGCATTGTCCAGGCAGGTTACAAGAACTACTACCTACCGACGACTACCATTATTCATTATAAAGGAGAAAGTACTAAGAAAGGCAGCCTCAACTATGTGCGCACTTTTTATAAGGCCATGATCATTTTTGCTCGAAAGCATATGGGCAAGCAGGCTAGTTTGTTTGTTTTGATGTTGCAGTTCGCTATCTATTTCCGTGCCTTTCTGACCTTGGTTTCGAATTTCTTCAAAAGGGCTTATATGCCCTTGCTAGATGCTCTTTCTATCTACATCGGGCTTTACTTTTTACGAAGTTTTTGGGCCTCCTATCATTTTAAAGATCCTGATTATTACGACGAGCTCGTCTTGTATTTCAATTTCCCTTTGTACATCCTGATCTGGTTGGTCACAGTTTATTTCAGTGGAGGATATGACGATCGTTTTGGGCTGCGTAGATTGGCTAGAGGCTTATTAGTGGGTACGGTCATCTTAGCTGCTGTTTATGGTTTTCTGAGTTTGGAGTATCGATCCTCTCGAGCGTTGATCCTATTAGGAGCCGCATGGGCCTTATTCATTACCATTCTATTGCGATTTGTCCAGCACTTTATCCAGTTTGGAAATTTTGAGCTAGGGCGAGAAATTCAACAGAATCTCGTAATTATTGGAGATAAGGAAGAAAGTGAACGAGTACAAAGCTTACTGCGGCAGGCCGAAGTGAATAAGAATTTAATTGGCACAGTTAGCCCGGGACAGGAAGCTTCTGATGCGGAGTATTTGAGCCCTTTGCGGCAGCTAGACGAAGTGGTGCAGATTTATAAGATTAATGAACTAATCTTCTGTTCAAAGGATGTGAGTAGCCAAGACATCATGTATTGGATGAATCACCTGGGCCCCGCCCTGGATTACAAGATTGTCCCAGAAGAAAGTATGAGTATCATTGGGAGTAGTTCAAAAAATACAGCGGGAGAATTATACACCATCGAAATCCGCTTCCAACTCGCCGAACCGATGAATCGCCGCAGCAAGCGCTTCTTGGATATCTTACTAGCCCTTTGGCTGCTCTTGACTTTTCCTTTGCAGGCTTTGATTGTAAGGAGTGCCATGGGCTTGCTCAAGAATATTTGGCAGGTTTTAAGCGGACAGAAGACCTGGGTCGCCTACGTACCGCAAGATCAGGAGCAGGGGAAATTACCCGCTTTGGTGGCAGGAGTACTTAGCCCCTTGAGCCCACTATCCATCAAAGAAGTCACCTCGCGTACCGTGCAACGAATTAACCTCCTCTATGCCAAGGATTATCAATGGCAAACAGACGTAGATATTATTTGGAAGGCTTACCGTAAATTGGGAGGCTAGTCCGCAACAATGGCAATCTTGTAGCTATCGCTGATGGCTAGGCGTGTGATGTTCCGGATATCGTAATAGCGCAAATCTGCAATTTCAATCCAGTTTTCATCAATAAAGCGATTGAACTTGAACAGCTTACTGCCCCGGGCCATGATGAATGTTCCATCAGGTAATAGCGCAAAATCCTCACTACCAGGAAGTGTCTCGATAATCTTCTGAGGCGCGGCTCCACGGGAGAACAAGTTGAACTCCATGATTAATCCCGTACTGCTATTTGGTGCCTTCTGGATATAGGCTAGGTTCTCATTGGGGAGTTTGGCGAAGCTGCGGCCAGGGTTGGTGGCTAGAGGCGTGACTTCATCAGATCTGATATCTGCAATTCCCAAATAGTTGTTGTTGGGTTCTACGATGTATACGGCTATCTGGTAACTATTCAACCACTCATAATAGCCAATGCCCTGAATGTATTTGAAAACAGGCTTGCCATTAGTAGTCCGATCAACCGGGAATTGCCAAAGTCTCAGGACGGTATCCGTACCGTGAACTTCTTGTCGAACAGCTGAAAAGAAATAGCTATTCTCCATAGGCTTTGGGGAGAATTCACCATCAGGGGTTTCGGTCACCTTGGTCTTGGTTTTTTCTTCCAAGTTTAAGGCGTAAAGGTCGGTTTGATTGGCGCCGGGTTGTTGAACAGAAATATATAACTCCGCATCATTAAAGAAGTAAGGATGGTTGTTGTAACCATTAGGGTTGAATGATGTGAGATATTGTGGATTGTTGAATTGAAAATTGCTATCGGAAACCTGTTCCAGGTCGAACAAATAGATGTTCGATTTAGGATAGGTCTGGGCTTTGAGGGGAAGAGCAAGACCGATCAGACATGCAAATATGAATGTGATTCTTAACATCGTCGTGTTGCTTTTAGGGCTAAATTTAGGAAAATATGTTGGATTTGTTTAGGCTAGTCAATTTTGGCCTTTTTCCATCATCTGTCCATTATTCTTTTTAACTTGACCCAAAAAAGTAATATATCTTACTATCAATAAGGTCTTGTTTCCTTGATTCCGCCTTCCTACTTCGCAAATTCGGAAATAGGAAACCGGAAATGGGAAAGCCATGGCGCATGATTCCGCCTTACCACTTCGTTTTTCCCTCTTCTAATGAGGAACAACTGCCGATAACTATTCCCCACAGAACAACACTGTCCTTCTCAAGTACTTATGATCTATTTTTATTGATACACGATTCAATTAATGACTATGAAGCAATCAACGCCTTTTATATTATTGTTAGTATGCTGTCTCTTAAGTACCAAGACCATCCTTGGCCAAGACAGAATTCAGCTGGAAGAATTCGCTAGCGGTTTAACTCGGCCGGTAGATATTGCTAATGCAGGTGACGAACGACTATTTGTGGTGGAAAAACAGGGCTTTGTTCGGATTCTTTTGGCTGATGGTAGCCTTTTGGAAAAAGCATTTTTGGATATCGATAGTTTGGTAGACAGTGGAGCATCAGAGGAGGGGCTGCTTGGGATAGCATTCCATCCTAACTATGTGGAGAATGGGTATTTTTTCGTCAATTACACTGATAATAATGGGAGTACCCAGGTGTCTCGGTTCTCGGTCAGTGCAGACAACCCTGACGTAGCTGATGCTGCTTCACAAAAGAAGATTTTGAATATCGCACAGCCCTATGAAAACCACAATGGCGGGGATCTCGCTTTTGGCCCCGATGGGTACTTGTACATTGGAACCGGAGATGGAGGTCTAGGAGGGGATCCTGAAAACTCCGGACAGACTCGTACCTCCTTGCTTGGTAAAATGCTACGTATTGATATCGATACGGATGAACCTTATGCGATTCCAGAGGATAATCCTTTCGCAAACACTGACTTCACGCTGGATGAGGTTTGGGCACTAGGATTGCGCAATCCATGGCGCTACAGTTTTGATCGATTGACAGGTGACCTATGGATTGGCGATGTCGGTCAGGGAGAATGGGAAGAGATAGATCTCCAGTTGGCCAATAGTCCAGGCGGAGAAAACTATGGCTGGCGTTGCTATGAAGGAAATGCCACTTTTAATACGAATGGTTGTGAAGATGCCAGTACGCTTACTTTCCCAATACATGATTACACGAGCAATTTTAGTGTAGGTTGCTCCGTCACAGGAGGCTACGTATACCGGGGAACTGATTTTCCGGACTTATATGGTCATTATGTCTATACGGACTTCTGCTCAGGCCGAATCTGGTCATTGTATCCCGATGGTGCAGATGGTTGGACGAATACCGAATGGTACAATGGCGCCAACAGTCAGTATAGTACTTTCGGAGAGGATAAAGATGGAGAACTGTACCTAGCAGCCTATAGCGCAGGTCAGATTTTCCGCGTGGTAGACCGATGTCCTGAATTATCAGTGGATGGCATGGTAGAATTCGTCAGTTGTACTGGAGCGAATGATGGAGAGATTACCTTGGCGGTTCAGGATCCTTCCGCTGGATATACTGTAAAATGGTCTACCGGAGCGGAGGGAGATGCCTTGCAGGACTTAGGGCCGGGAGAGTATAGTTATACTTTGACTAACGATTGGGGATGTACCCGCACGGATGCTTTGTTCATTATGGAACCCTTCCCGGAAATGGTAACGATCGAGGCAAATGGTACCTTGCTGTCGGTAGCGGAGAACTTCGAATCGTATCAATGGTTGCTAAATGGCGATACTATTCCTGATGCAATAGAGCCAAAGTATACAGCGGTGGCTTCGGGTGATTATACTGTGGTGGTTAGCGATGGATCAGGTTGCTCATTTGTTTCTCAAGTGTTGACGGTGATGGTAAATAGCGTGGCAGATCAATTGAATCTGCCTGGTCTGGTGCTGAGCCCCAATCCTACTTCTTCTCGTTTTTGGATTCGCTTCAATGGCTGGTCTGGAGGTAACTTACAGATTCGAATATTAGATAAATTGGGTAGAACGCATTTTCGCCAAGTATTGAGCGATTCCAACCCACAGAATCTCGAAGTTTCACTAGAAAAACTGCCGAGCGGCATCTACTTCGTTAATTTTGAAGCGAATGGCCAACGACTAAGCCGTAAGATTTTGAAAGAATAGTACGTTTTTACCTGGGGCGCAGTAGAGCCTTTTACTGCGCCTTAATCAAACGATAGATACGTATAATATCACCAGATTTTTGACATAACCTCAGGTAATAGGTCCCCTTTGGTTCTTGGCTTAAATCCAGTTGAATCTTCTTAGCATTTATGGTGCTGAGGCTAGGTTTTACCTCTCCCGTCTTTTGTGAGATGAGCTTGAATCCTAATTGATTGATAGCGTAGTTGGTAGAAGTGAGCGTGAAGGTGGCCTTACCCGCATCAACTTCATAACTCAAATCATAAATATGTACCGGTGCCTCCTGTGACACTTCCATCCGAACTTCTTCCACTACAAGTTTCGGTAAAGGGTCTATTGCTAAATCAGACCCACAAGCTCCTGTCTGGAGGTCAAGATTATTGGCTGCCAACACAGAAGATATTCCTAATAATACCACGAACAGTAACCACCCTTTCATCAAAGTAGAATTTAATTGACGATAAAATTGGCAAAGTGGATTGATGAAAATCTACTTCAGTTGTGGAACTGATTTAAACTCATTCATCTGGACTGCGACCTGAAGCCTTGAATCTCCTAGTCTTCAGCTTTTTCTCGTCCCAGATCTGCCAGGCCCCGTTCCGGGGTTAACGGAATATGAGACGAGAAAAGAGCTTCGCTAGTAAATCCAATGCTTTGGCCTCGTCAGCAGCTAATAAGCTTAAATCTGTTCCTAGACTAAGTTGAAGGTGGTGAAGGAAGAGTCCTTTCCTGTTCTTAAGCTACCGAAATATCAGTAGGGGAAGGAAAGCAGAAGGGTCGTCTGACTTCACTACCTCTAATAATGGTCCAGGGGCAATTGGATAACGATCTAAGGTATGCAATATGTTGTTCATGGGTAATAAACCTACGTTCAAGATTCATAGTGGCTCAGCTGATTTCCCGCCTACAGACGGAGACCACGCTACTGTGAACTATTGCTCTTGAAAGGTTTATTTCTTGGGTTGGAGGAATCCTAAATGTGAGACTATGAACGTTGAAAAGAAGGGATCGGGAAAGCATTGTTTAGTTCCTTTTCCCATCGATGCTGTAAATTTAGTAAAAGATTATGATTTTTCAAATTTGTTTTTTCTGATCAACAATTTTTCTTGGGAGGCTTCCATTTCTGTGAAATTCTGTATTTTCATTGTCACATCCGTCCACCCGTTCGTAGTCCCATTAATATACCAATGGAACTGTTTCTAGTTCCTTCACCCATTTTCCCTAAAACTGTTCCTAGAAGACAAATTCTCCTTACGGGAAGATAGTCGTCTGTGGAATACAAGTTGGTCTCATACATTCTTCTTTGTTTGGAACGAAGGGGCCGACTTCCGATAACCGATAACTATGAGATCCTTCATGCTATGGGGAGTCTTCTGCCTCCTGATCCTATTTTCTACGCCTTCTTTCTCGCCGCCTAATACCATTACCATTGATTTTGAACCCATTGGGAGAATTTGTACTCCACCTAATGAAGGCTGTGATCTAACTATTCAGTACAGTTTCGTAGCGCAGTCAGTGGACACGGTAGGTTGGTCTATTTCTTATCGATTCTTTGGTTCACAAGGCATACCGATGATCGATCCCTTTGGCTCTCTGGAAGGAGAGTATCCCAATTACGTTGTCAGTGGGACCTATCCCATTGGAGATTATACTTTTCTAGTAGAGGTGAGCAACGCAGCTGGGGAAGAGTTGCAGGTAGAATTGCCCTTGGAGATTGTTGATTGCGCTGCACCCATTATGACCTGGATTGATACCCTCTATGTGCCTCGGGAGCCTATTGATCTAGATTTGAACGGTAGGCCGGATTATGTTGGTTTGCGAATTAATGCAGAGGATTTTTCTTCTACGGTTCCTTTTGAAGAATGCTCAGGGAACCCTTATTTCAGTATAGTAGAGCCTGGTGCAGCGCCTAGGGAATTAGATTCTTTAACTATGATGTGCTGGGATAGCTTTCCTGCTCATTTTCAAGTATGGACATGGGATGGAGCTGATAACCCCAGTGCACTACAGCCCGATAGTTCAGTCGGAGGCCCCAATTACACTCGGCGTGAAGTGGTGGTTATTCCCCAAGGAGGAACACCTTGCGATAGCTTGCCGATTGTAAATGGGCGAGTACGTACGGAAAATGGTAAAGTCTTTTCTGGACTCGGGATCAATGCCGAGGGGGATGTGCAAATCCAAACGAGCACCAATGAAGCAGGGGAGTATCTATTGAAAGAATTTACCCCTGACGTGACTTATCGATTTACGGTGGATACCATCATGGATAATCCAGCCAATGGCGTTTCTATCTTGGATGTATCCCTGCTGGCCCGCCATATCCTGAACATCAATCCCTTAAGCTCTCCCTACAAGATCATTGCTGGTGATGTGAATAATTCGGGAAGTTTAACCACCTTAGACATTGTATTAATCCGCTTGATGATCATTGGCGAATTAGCGGAGTTTCCAGGAGGTACGCCCAGTTGGCGATTTGTACCAAGTGATTATTCCTTCCCACCAGGCACCACTCCTTTTAATCCACCCTTCCGAGAGTATCGTTTACTCAACAATTTGCGTGGCTTCAATGAGATTGACTTTGTAGCGATTAAAATGGGTGATCTTAACTGTAGTGCTGTGATGCCTTAGTATATTGTTGTTAAGGCTACAGTTGAATTAGCAATTATTTACAAACAAACCTTTGTTCGTGTAAAATATATATTGAGGAAGGCGTTTTTTTGAAAAAATTGCAAAAGGTTCTTGTTTGCTGTTGAATTAATCTTTAGGTTTGTGCTCAGATAATTGAATTATGAAGACGATTTCCGTTCAACCTTATTTTTACTTTTTTAGCTTTTACTTTTATGGTCGACCATAAAGGGGCTACTGATTTTAGGTTGAACGTGTCACGATAAAATTTAGAGTCCCGCAAGACGGGACTTTTTTTTTGGACTGAATTATAGAAAAGAATGAGCCCTAGCCAAACCACCACCAAGTTTTACTTTTTTTATTTCTTTTTCTTTTATGAACGATCATAAGGGACTCTTAGCGTTTTTCAACTGATAAAGAACACCAAAGAAGTCCCGCACAAGGGACTTTTTTATTTGTACAGACAAAAATACCTTAGTCATGACACACGCATTGCCTTCCACTGAATCTGATGAGATCTCGCAACGTACTTTGCGAGTAGGTATACAAGGGTATGCCGGGGCTTTTCACGAGATTGCTGCTCGCTTATGTTTCAAAGAGATTGATTTAGACATCGTGCCCGCTCATACTTTTCCAGAACTCGTACAAGCTATCGAATCTGGTGAATTTATGGATCTTGGTTTGATGGCAATCGAAAATACTTTGGCCGGTAGCCTCATGGCTAATTACCACCTGCTGAAAGCATCTAATCTGAAGATTGTTGGTGAAACCTTCTTACGGATTAAACAAAATCTACTGGTTTTGCCAGGGCAGAAAATTGAAGATCTAGAAGAGGTACACTCCCATCCCATCGCCATCGCCCAGTGCCGCAAATACTTCCGACAGTATCCACATATTCGCTTGATTGAAACCGTTGATACAGCGCTAAGTGCAAAACGTGTCCGGGAAGAAAATCTTACCAAGGTAGGAGCCATCGCGAGTACCTTGGCTGCGGAATTGTATGAGCTGGAGGTCTTGGCTGCGGGAATTGAAACGAACAAAAAGAATCATACGCGTTTCTTGGTGCTCCGAAAGGAAGAAGAGGTGAAAAGCTTGGACGGCGCCAATAAAGCCTCCCTTTGTTTTTCTACCGGACACGAACCGGGAAGCCTTTACAAAGTGTTGGCTGTATTAGCTGCCTACAATGTTAACCTCACCAAGATTCAATCGGCTCCCATCATCGGCAAGCCATGGGAATATATGTTTTTTGTTGACTTTGTAGCAGAGGGGCAGATTAGCATCAGCCAGGCTATTGAAGCTATTCGACCCTTAACACACGAATTGGATTTGATGGGGGTGTATCAGCAAGGAGAACATCACGAATACTAAGTCATTTCCGGAAACACTTTCAGAGAAATCGAATAAATAGACAAAAGCATGTCGTTAGATCCGATTATACAGGCTGCAAGTAGAATGGGGGAAGTAAAAGAATACTACTTTTCCCGCAAGCTCAGAGAGATAGCTCAGATGCGAGCCGAGGGCAAAACAATCCTCAATTTAGGGATTGGTAGCCCAGACTTGCCTCCTTCTATGGAGGTAATTGAAGAACTACAAGCACATAGCGTTATGCCTACTAGCCATGGTTATCAAGGATATGTAGGTATTCCAGAGTTGAGATCGGCCTTTGCTGATTGGTATCAGAAGTGGTTTAAGGTCAGCTTGGATCCCAATGGTGAGATCCTACCCTTGATTGGTTCCAAGGAGGGGATTATGCATATTTCCATGACCTATTTGGAGCCGGGTGATGAGGTGTTAGTGCCCAATCCGGGCTACCCAGCTTACCGGGCAGTGGCTAATCTTACTGGCGCAACGATTCGTGAGTATAAATTGGAAGAATCCTTGGGCTGGACAGTAGATCTAGATGCCCTAGCCAAGACGGACCTTAGTAAGGTGAAGCTCATGTGGGTTAATTATCCTAATATGCCGACTGGTGCACAGGGACAACAAGCTTACTACGAGCGACTGGTAAAATTTGCCAAGGAACATAAGTTGTTGATCTGTAACGACAATCCCTATGGGTTTATCTTGAATGATGAGCCCATGAGTTTACTCAGTGTGCCCGGAGCGAAGGATGTTGTGCTGGAATTGAATTCTTTGTCTAAGTCGCACAATATGGCTGGCTGGCGGATCGGGATGTTGGCAGGAGCGGCTCCTTATCTAAGCACCATACTACGATTCAAAAGTAATATGGATTCTGGTATGTTCCGACCTTTGCAGTTAGCAGCTGTCAAGGCCCTACAGCAGGACGGGGACTGGTATACATCTATCAATAGTATTTATCGAGAGCGACGAGACCGTGTATATGATCTGTTGAATCTTCTAGCTTGTACCTACGATGAAAATCAAGTGGGCATGTTTGTCTGGGCGAAGATCCCTGATCATTATGAGTCTGGCTTCGCCCTATCCGATGCTGTACTCTATCAGGCGAATGTCTTTATTACCCCTGGTGGGATTTTTGGCAGTCAAGGTGAAAACTATATAAGAGTTTCTCTATGTAGTGAAACTGCTGTTTTTGAGGAGGCTATCCGCAAGATTGAAAATGTGAAATTATGACGATTGCAATTGTAGGGATTGGACTTATTGGCGGGTCACTTGCTATTACCCTAAAAGAAAATGGTTTTGCTACAAAAGTACTAGGTGTCGATATTCGCCCCGATAATATAGATAAAGCGATACGGAGAAGATTGATTGATGAGGAGAGAAGCTTGGAAGAAGCCATTGAGGAATCAGATATCATTGTTTTGGCAACTCCTGTAGATGCGATGCTCAACCTTTTACCGATTATCCTAGACCGTGTCGATAAACAAGTTATTATCGATGTGGGGTCCACAAAGGCACAATTGTTGGATAAAGTGAGGAACCATCCCAAACGAGGTCGGTACGTCGCTACCCACCCAATGGCCGGTACAGAATACAGCGGACCAGAGGCCGCCATTCCGAACTTGTTTGATGAGAAATGTACCGTTTTGGTGGATGTAGATGATAGTGATGCAGATGCAGTAGAACTGACTCGGCGTCTATTTGATTCCATTCCCATGCGCCAGGTAAATTTGGATCGCCAATCGCACGATATTCATACGGCTTACGTCTCCCACATTTCCCACATCAGCTCCTTTGCCTTGGCATTGACGGTGTTGGAGAAGGAGCAAGATGAGGACCGGATATTTGAGTTGGCAAGTGGTGGTTTTAGTTCCACCGTTCGGTTGGCAAAAAGTTCGCCGGATATGTGGATACCGATATTTCGGCAGAATAGAGATAATGTACTAGATGTCTTGGATGAGCATATCAATCAATTGGCTCGATTTCGGAGCCTATTGATCAAGAAAGATTTTGACACTTTTTATAAATTAATAGAAGAATCTAATCAAATACGTAAAATCTTGAGTAGCGACTAATCTCGGTTTTCCGAGTTTGAGGATCTACTAATCCTAAATTTTTTATCATGGAAATGAATATTAAACCAATTCTAGGGCAAGCTAAGAAAACGCCGATTGTGATCGCTGGCCCTTGTAGTGCGGAGACAGAAGAGCAAGTACTAGCTACAGCTCATGGTTTGAAAGATGCCGGTATCGATTTATTCAGAGCGGGTATCTGGAAACCTAGAACACGCCCAGGTTCTTTCGAAGGAGTAGGAACCGAAGGTCTTAGCTGGTTGAAAAAAGTGAAAGAGGAGACGGGCATGAAGGTGACTACTGAAGTTGCCAATACACAGCACGTTTTCGAAGCCCTGAAATATGGCGTTGATGTAGTTTGGTTAGGCGCTAGAACTACGGTTAATCCGTTTTCTGTTCAGGAAGTTGCTGATGCCTTGAAAGGGGTTAAGATTCCTGTGATGATCAAAAATCCAATCAATCCTGACTTCAAATTGTGGGTGGGAGCGATTGAAAGAATCTACAAGGCCGGTATCGAAAATATCGCTGTAATCCACCGTGGCTTTTCTTACCATGGACAAACAAAATACAGAAACGTACCACGCTGGCAAATTCCTATTGACCTAAAGCGTCAATTTCCAAACTTGGAAATCATTTGTGACAATAGCCATATTTGCGGTCGGAGAGATACATTGTTTGATGTAGCTCAAAAGGCAATGGATTTGGACTTCGACGGTATTATGACCGAAGTACACCCAACTCCTGATGATGCATGGAGTGATGCCAAACAACAGATCACGCCCAATCAATTCATCGATCTAAAGGATCGACTCAAGCAGAGAGAAGCTTCTACCGATGATATCGAATTCTGGGAGCACATGGATCATTTGCGCCATGAGATTGATGAGATAGACGAGGAGATCATGAACATGATGGTGAAGAGAATGCAATTGTCGGATAGCATTGGTCAATACAAAAAGCGCAATAACATTGCGGTTCTTCAGCCAGACCGTTGGAATGAAATCCTAGAACGTGCAGTAGCACAAGGAAAGGCAAAGGACTTGAGCCCACAGTTTGTGGAGGCACTGCTGAAAGCGGTTCACCAGGAATCTATCAACCGCCAGGTAGCCATCCTAGAAAACAAAAAGGCACAGGCCTAATAGCTGTATACTTATAAGTCTAAGGCTACCCGCCATTAGGCTTAATTAGATAAAAGATTTAGGAATTGGACAGGAACAGAGTGTTGTCATCCATTGCTGATGGTTTCTCTCTGTTCCTCGCCTGATCCTACTGAAATTTGCTATTTTTGCCCCATCACAAAATAGCAAATATGGACTATCAAAACCTTCAACTTACCTCCTCTGATGGGATCTTAATTCTAACTATTAGTCGCGAAAAGGCCCTCAATGCCTTGAATGGTCAAACCATGCAAGAATTGAAACACTTCTTTGGTACACATCTACCGGCACAGGAAGACGTGAAAGGGGTAGTGGTTACGGGAGCCGGATCAAAGGCATTTGTAGCTGGCGCCGATATCAAGGAGTTTCTCGCCTTGGATGAAGATAAAGGGGCTGAGATGGGGCAGCGAGGACATGATGTCTTTTTCTTGATAGAACGAGCCAGTGTCCCCGTCGTGGCAGCTGTGAATGGGTTTGCTTTAGGTGGCGGGTGTGAGTTGGCGATGGCTTGCCATATGCGCATTGCGGGAGAAAATGCTCGCTTTGGACAACCAGAAGTCAACCTTGGAATCATTCCCGGATACGGAGGAACACAACGCCTACTACAATATATCGGTAAGAGCAAGGCCATCGAACTGATGATGACGGCTGACATGATTAATGCGGAGGAGGCATACCGATTGGGTTTGGTGAATTATGTGGTTCCAGCGGGGGAAGAGGTGACTAAAGCCACTGAGCTTATTCAGAAGATTGCTAAGAAAGGGCCCATTGCTATCAGTAAAATCATTGAAACCGTAAATGCTTTCTACCAATACAATGAGGATGGTTTCGCAAGGGAAGTAAAGGCCTTTGGGGAGACTACTGGAACCGAGGACTTTAAAGAAGGCGCTGCGGCCTTTATTGAAAAGCGGAAAGCTGATTTTAAAGGCAAATAGAGCTGATCGTACTATTCCAAATACACAAAGCCGCTTCTGGATCACTCCGGAAGCGGCTTTGTCATTTCAATATCTTAGCTTACGAGCTTAGAACTTCATAGTAGCTCCTATAGTCAGGACTGAGATACCATATCCGATCTCGGCAAAAGCACCGATGTTTTCGTTGATGTCGTAGCGACCACCGATGTAGGCGGATAAGCTAAGACCACTGGCCGCAAAGCTGGCGTCATCTAGGTAGGGGTTAGTGGAGTCCCATTTGGCAGAGGCTACAGCGTAACCGAGCATCAAGCCACCGTAAGTATCCATTTTATCCCACACATTGAAGTGGTAAGAACCTCTAGCACCGATGATTACGAAAGAGTACTTTACTACATCAAAATCATCAAGAAAACCGAAGCGGTCTTTAGTGGACGTATAACCGAGGTAACCACCAACACTGATTTTGTCGGTTACACCTAATTCAGCACTTACACTTACTGGAGGTACTACTCCGCGGTGAGAACCGTAGAAGGTTCTTATTAAACCAATACCGGCATTCACATCCCACTGGCCTTTAGAGAAGTTAGGATTTCCTGCAGTGATCGTTTGTGCGTTTACTTGGCTTGTAGCTAGAAGGCTAGCGGCGAAAAGGATTAAGAAACAAAGCTTTTTCATGATCATTTGAGTTTTGGGGGGGAGAAGGAACTTGGGTTTTAGTTGATTTTGCTTCTCCCTTGAGGTGAATAATTTTTGTTGTTTTGTTGATACAAATGTAGGCTGGGATTCGCCGCTTAGCAATCAGATTGCAGTGAGCTGGGAAAAAGACAGGGTGAGGTGAGCGATCTACGGAGTCTGATAAACTGTGCCTTTGAAAATCTCATCTCACAAGAATATATGAGAACTGCCAAAAATAGCTGTGGACCGCCTAAAGTGTTGATTAAGACAGTTGTATGTGGTTTTTGATTTGTATCCTAACCTCAAATCCTTAACTTTGCCTTGTCAGTTTCCGAAAATGTCTCCTCAGCTGACCAATCCTCCAATCACCTTTTGTAAGGTGGTTTATATCTCCTTATTATTATTTTCCAGAAGTCTAATGTGCTGGTATTTGACGAGTATCCTTGCTACAGGAATGATCGATTCCCGTAGATACATTTGTCCTCTCCGACAGTTCAGTCCAAGGCGCCCAATTAGCGTTGTACTGAGCTAGACTGCCCTATAACTCGGGGCAAGTCAACCTAGAACTATTATGTATTGCTTAATTGATACAGGATTGAGGCCATGAGTAATGGAACTTTCCGGGTCAATCCCGATGAACTAGCTGATGAATTTGTGAATGATAATAGCCTGTTGTCTCGTTGGCAAATCCAGTTTGGGGTGAAGTACAGATTCAATTGATCTAATTATAAAACTTGTGTACTAATGATGAAGAAAAACATTCTTTTCTACTTATTCTGGATAGCCTGGCTAGGCTTGTCTGGACAAACGACTACGCCTACCGTCATTTCATCGGCAGGAGACTCCTTCAAAAGTGCCGATGCTGAGCTGAGCTGGACGCTTGGAGAATCGATTATTGAAACCCTGACGGCAAACAATGTGATACTCACGCAGGGCTTTCATCAGACCAACCTCATGATTACCAGTGTCGAAGAGTTGGGGCAAAAGACACTAGTGAAAGTCTTTCCCAATCCAGTCGGCAACATTGCTAATATTGAAGTCAAGGAAGGCACGGAGCTGACTCACCTACAGCTGGTCGACTTCCAAGGACGATCCCTAATCAACCGGAGTCTCCCACTAGCAGCTGGCATTGAACAACTAGACCTCAGTCAGCTACCCGCTGGGAGTTACTACTTGCGCTTACTCAATGCTACCGCAAAAACTATTCAAACCCTTAAAATTGTAAAACTGAAATAACGATGAGATTTTCCATATTTACACTTTTTATACTATTGATGGCTACTGTTACGGTCAGTGCTCAATCACCACAAGCCTTCAAATATCAAACCGTCATTCGTGATGCTAGTGGCCAGTTCTTGGCCGATCAAAATGTAACTATTGGCATAGATTTAGTCCAAAGTGATACCTCCGTTTACAGCGAGACGCATAGTGCCACCACCAACGCTTTTGGTTTAGTTAATCTGGAAATCGGTAGGGGAATGGTTACTAAAGGGACCTTCGGTGAAATTGTCTGGGGAAGGTCCACCTCCGTGGCAGTAAGTTTGGACGTAAATGGAGGAAGTGACTTGCAGCCAATGGGGACTTCAGAGTTGTTGAGTGTACCTTATGCTCTATCTAGCCCCACTAGTTTACCTACGGATGCGGAAGCTGGAGATATCGCGTATTTTGATGGAGCGGCTTGGACAAAGGCCCCTAAAGTATTCATTAAAGAGGATGGCAAGATAGGTTTAGGAACCCGTCAGCCTGACTTGAATATACATATGGTAGAGGGAAACACTCCGACTATCCGTTTGGAGCAGGATGGAAGTTTCGGATGGACACCTATCACCTGGGATGTCGCGGCGAATGAAACCAATTTCTTCATTCGGGAGGCATCTAATGACTCTGCGCTTCCTTTTAGAATTCTGTCAGGAGCACCTGATAGAGCCATGATTATAGAAAGCAATGGAGATGTAACTATTGGAGGGAATGCCCAAAGTACTACCGATAAATTATATGTCAATGGCAATATCGGCCTGACTGGCATGGTTTCTCAAACCTCAGATCGAAGGGTGAAGAAGGATATCACGGAGAGTCAGTATGGATTGGCGGAATTACTGCAATTATCACCGAAGACCTACTACTATGATCCGGAGAAGTTTACAGAACTAGAATTCCCCACTGAAAAGCAAGTGGGCTTAATTGCTCAAGAAGTAGGGGCACTTATTCCTGAGGCGGTGAAACAGGGACATGCAGTAGTTCAGGAAAATGGACAACCAATTGAACTAATGGGGGTACAGTATACGCAGTTGATTCCTGTTTTAATTACAGCCATCCAGGAGCAGCAAGCGCAGATAGTAGCGAAGGATAAAGCGTTTCAGGAGCTTTCACAGGAAGTGGCCTTGTTGAAAGAACAGATGGCTGCTATGCGTGCCTTCATCCGGCCGGCAAATGGGAAAGTGGTGCAGAATAAGACTCCCAACCCTGCTACAACGGCTAATGGGAGAGAAAAGTAAGCCTCTTTATTTATAAAAAATCATCTCCACCGCCCAGTCTTTTTTGGCGCGGCTAATGGGGATCTTATAATCCTCGATGCAAAGTCGATTCCCTTCCAGGGATTCGACTTTGTCCTTTGCGACAATGTAGGATTTATGTACACGTAGAAATCGATCATTGGGTAGTAGGTCTTCAATTTTGCCAAGTCGTTCGTAAGTGACGTGGCGGGCATTGCGGCATACGATGCGGATGTATTCCTTTAACCCTTCAATAAATAGAATATCGTTAAGGTGTACCTTGGTGAGATTCCCGTCTACTTTAATGGTGAAAAAATCATCGCTTTGAGTGGGGATCACCAAGGTGGGAGCGTTTCTTATGAGCAGGTGTTCCTTAGCTTTATTAACCGATTGTAGAAAACGTTCAAAGGAGAAGGGCTTCAATAGGTAGTCGACTGCATTAAGGTCAAAGGCTTCAATGGCATGTTCGCTGTAAGCAGTGGTAAATATGGTGACGGGCGGATTTCGTAAACTGCGAAGCAAATTGGTGCCACTGAGCGTAGGCATTTGGATGTCAAGAAAGAGCAGATCTACAGTCTGTTCCTGTAAAATCTGCAGGGCCTCCATGGGGGACTTCACTTTGGCAATCAGCTCAATGTCCTGAATTTGCTTCGTGAATTCTTCCATCAGCTTAAGGGCGAGGTATTCATCATCTACCAGTAGGGTACTAATCTTTGCGTGCTGCATGGGGCTATAATTTAATGTATAGGTCGACTTGGAAAGAATGGGGTTGTCGGTCAATTTCGAGCCGATGAAGGCCAGGGTATTTTAAACCTAAGCGTTTTTGAATATTCTGTAAGCCTACTCCACCGGTACTATCTTTTTGTAGGTCATTATTGTCCCGTGTATTGTGGGTATGGAAGTATAATTCATCTTGATCAACCTTAAGCTCTATGCGGGTAGAGGCTTGCGGGTTGGCATCAAAATCACAATGCTTAAAGCAGTTTTCAACCAAGGGGATCAAGATCATGGGCTCAATCTTAAGGCCTTTGGGAACGGCAGTGGCTTCGAATTGGATATCTACGGGCACTTCCTGTCGCATTTGAAATAGGGAAATGAATTGACTGATCTGCTTGACCTCTTTTTGTAATTCCACCTTTTCTGCTTGGCCATCATACACCACATACCGCAAGAGTTCCGATAGCTGCAATACCATAGGAGCTGTTTTTTTTGAACTTGTCACGGCCAAAGCGTAAATATTATTTAGGGTATTGAATAAGAAGTGGGGGTTGATTTGACTGCGAAGAAATTGTAATTGTGCTTCTTGGTGCTGATTGGCCACTAGCAGGGCCTTTTTTTCTTCATTGCTACGGTGGATAAGTAGCTGATAAATGGTACTAATGAGAATCACCCCCGTATTGGATATGATGGAAGCCCATCTGAGGAATGTCTGATTATGCTCCGGAAGGAAATCGATCTCATAGCCAGTAAAGTGGAGGTTGATTTGGGTTCGAACACCGGTAATGATGGTTGAGAATAGTATACACCATAAGGCATACTTTACATATTGTTTGGGTATGAAAAAGCGTGCGACCAGCTTCATATTGCCATAAAACAGTACCATCATCGGCAATATGTTGCCAAGCCCTCTCACAAAGCTGCGCTCAAAGGGTATGAAGCGAGCAAAGACCAAGGTATAGCTAAGGCCTACAAGTAGCCATATGCTGGCGTGCACACCCATCTCTAGTTTTTGCTTATCTCCGGTCACGTAGTTCTAATTAATAGTCTAGCAATCTTTTTCGAAATGATTCTCAGAAAGATAGTCGCTTTCTCCCATCTCAAGCGCTCTTTTCAACGAATGGTGTTCTTTTTTCAACGACTCACCCGTTGACTCCTCACCCGGTGAGTCGTTGAAGATTCCTTGCCATTGATTGAAAAATCTTTCCGCCCCTTCCAAACTCCCTTTCCTTTGTGGACGTCAAATTTATTTATTCAACCATCAAAATTACTAATATGAAAACTGTATGCACACCAAGTTTATCCCTGAAGAGATTGACCTTTCTATTGATCCTCTCCATTGCTTTTTTCAATACGGCTTGTAACAAAGAGGCTAATAATTCTCCCGCCGAAGAAGCTATTACAGCGGAAGAGACCCTGGCTTTGGTAGAAGCAGCATTGATGGAAGGAGCAGAAGGTATTACACACGAAGTGGAAGATGCGGTAGAAGTAGCGGAGTTGGTTTTGGAAAAGACCTTAAACAATACCTACTGTGGTTTGAGCAAAGATAGTACCGTAACACGTTCCTTGAACAGACCTCGTATTTCGGGTGAATATTCTACTTCCTGGAATTGGGTACTTAACTGCAATGAACAGGAGGTGCCGATTAACCTCAATTTCGGAAGAACGGCTAGTGGTACCTACGAATCTCTTCGTCTCACGTCCGATGATGAGGCAAATTCTGAATGGGTGCTAGATAATCTAGTCTTTGGTCCAGAATACGTATTGAATGGGACCTACAAACGAGAGGGTACGCAAGTGAGTAAGGTTCGAGAACAAAATAGTTTTTCTTCTACCGTTGAATTAACCGTGGCCGATCTTAGCGTGGGCAAAATTAAGCGTCGGATCAATAGTGGTTCAGCAATTTTATTGATCAGTGGTCAAGCTTCAAATGGAGAGAGTTTTAGCTTCAGTGGAACAGTGGAATTCCTAGGAGATGGTGCCGCTAGGGTTACCATTAATGGGGAGGTGTACGACATTGATTTGTATTAAACAGTCCCGAAGAAAAAATGCTCCCCCTAAGAAACTGTGATTTCTCTTAGAATCCCCAACAGTCCGGAATTAGCCATCCTTGCAGCAGCAGGGATGGCAATTATTTTTGGGTGAAAGAGGGCTGATCTGGCTATGATCACTTCTTGATAAAAGGGCGGGATAGCATCTTATTTCCCCGCCAAAACCTGATGAAATACAAGCCACTTGCAAGATCGGAAACGTCCTCCCATCGATTCGGTAGGCTGGGGTTATTTAACTGACGGAGCCTACGACCTGCATGATCTATAAGTTCTATTCGCGTCAAATCCTGGGGTAGGTTTTGCAGCATCACTTGGTCAACCACTGGATTGGGAAATAATTGAATATCCTGATCAAAATCAGTCTTTTGCAAAGAAGAAAGTACAAAAGAGTAAGGAGGTGAAAATACATCACAACCACTTCCATCACTAACTTGGACGGTATAATCGCCTGATTCTGTGGGGGTATAACTTTGACTGGTTGCAGCTGGAATGAGCTGGCCCGCTAGATACCACTGATAGTTGGGACCCGAACTCGCCACTAAAGAATCTCCGGCTTGTGTAATTGCTGGAATAGCTGGCCCTTCAAAGGTGAAATCAGGTCCAAGCCCTGAGGTAAGTCGAGTTTCTGGGCAAATACTGGGAGAAGCAAAAACCACGTAGGTCCCGGATTCCTTCACCCAAAAGATAGAATCGTTTGCTCCAGGAATCGGGACATTGTCTCTAGACCATTGAATGTCTTCCCACAGGCCAGAACCGATGGCAATCATGCTGGAATCTCCTCGGCAGTATTGGGACTGTGGAAAAGAAATCACCACCGGTGATAAGAAGGCCCAAGTGTCAATTAAAATCGTGGAAGAGGCTTCTGTGCAGTTATCCTTGGTGGCTTCCAAATAGAAATAGACAAATCCAAATTCCCCCGCTGTGGTGGTATAGGTCTGTCCAGTAGCTCCGTTTATAGGAGTCCCACCTTGAGTAGAAGCTGAAAAGTTATAATACCATTGATAGGTGTCAAAAGTATCTGTGGTAGATAAGGTTATGGTATCATAGGAACAGTAAATATTATCAGGAACGATGGGTTCGATGGAGGCATTGACGTTAAAATCGCATTGACCGTAGCTAGGTAAAAGGAACAAAAGCAGACCTAGACTTAGCAAAAGGGTTTTAGGGAAATGTGTTTTCATAACGTACAAAGTGGGGCATTTCGAGATGAGAGTCAAGCGCACGGAGACAAATGTTTGTTCAGGTAGTAGCATTCAAGGCTTAACGGTTGTGCAGGAATTGACAAGATCCCGTCCCTAATCGCGATCATCTCCGATCGGCAGCCAAATCTCCAAAGTGGTACCTTTACCCTCTCTACTTCGCGCATTAATGGTGCCCTGATGCTGTTCAATAATCCCGTAGCTAATGGATAGTCCCAGCCCTGTTCCCGCACCAATCTCTTTAGTGGTAAAGAAGGGTTCGAAAATACGCTTGCGGACAGCTTCCGACATTCCTTTACCGGTATCACAAATGCGGATACGCACTTGCTCATCAATCTGCCGAGTCTGTATCTGTATCTTTCCCTCACCCTCAATGGCCTGAATGGCATTATTGATAAGATTTAAGAAAACCTGATTGAGCTTTGTAATCTGACAGCGAACAGGCGGAATTTCTCCGTAGTCTCTAATCAGCTCAATGCGGTTACCCATGGCACTGTTTAGAATAGTTAAGGTAGATTCTAGGCCCTCATGGATATCACTTAGGGCGAAAACTTCAGTAGTATTTCTCGAAAAGGTTCGTAGACTGGTGACGATATCTCGGGTACGGGAAGCTCCTCTGATAATGCTTTCGATTAAGGATTGAATTTCTTGATCCAAGAACCCGATGTCCATCTGTTGATAAGTGTCCAGGAGTTGTTGACGATTCTCGGTAGAGGGATTGGCATTGAAGACTTTGGCAACCGTGAGAAATTGCTGGAGATCTTTCACATCCTGTTGTAAAGCTACCGCATTTGCGGAAACAAAGCCAATCGGGTTATTGAGTTCATGGGCAACACCAGCAGTAAGTTGGCCAATCGAGGCCATTTTTTCGGATTGGATCAACTGTAATTGAGCATTCTTTAGTTTATCGTAAAGTCGGTCCTTCTCCGTCAGCAGTTGCTCAATTTCCTCCTTTTGATGTTGTAATCGAGCGAAAGCGCGCCTTCGGTTAATCCAAGCAAACCCTCCAATGATGGCGCTCAAAAGAAAGAGGAGTAGACCGAGAATGAGCCATTTACGTTCTCTGCTGATTCGGTTTTGATCCAGCCGCAAGCGTTCATTTTCTTGCTCAACTTGCGCCAGCTCCAATTCGGCTTTGATGGCATTCAGCTCTTCTGTTGAGGCCAAAACATCCAAGCTGTCTTTCCAATGGGTATAGGCTTTGAAATGGACTAAGGCTTCTTCATGTCGATTCAATCCAGTTAGCTCATCTGCCAAGGATTCGTGAACCTCCATCATCCCATGAATGTCATTCTTGGCCGTAGCTAAGGCAAGGCCCCTTTGAAAATACTCCAATGCCTTGAGGTGGCGGCCCTGCTCGTGATGTAGATATCCCAAGGTATTGATGGCCATAGGCAGATAGGTGCTATCTTTCATCTGTTCAAAGAGTCGAACAGCTCGCTCTAACTTCTTCTGTGCTTCGGCGGGACGCTTTAAGTTTGTTAGTAGTTCTCCAATGTTGATGAGAGACGTCCCTTCTCGCATGTACTGTTTTTGGGCTTCGAAAATAGCCCGCGCTCTTTCAATATACTGCAAGGCCTTTTCGTAGTTCCCTTGTCGATAGTGTACCACAAAAACATTGTTGAGCGTGGTAGCCTGGTCATAGTGGTTGTCTAGCCCATCGTAATGCTCGAGCGCTTGTTCAAAATAAGTGAGCGCTCTATCCCATTCCTTCGTTGCCAAAAATACGGTTCCAATGTTATGACAAGCCCAGCCCACAATTTGGGCAGAACCTCCTCGCTCTTCTCTGATTTTTTTGCACGTCAAATGTGCCTCAAGCGCCTTAGCTAGTTGCCCAGATCGCCGGTATACATTGCCGAGGCCTTGATAGGCATCTGACATTTTTATGGAATCCCCTAATGTGGTGAAGATGCTAAGACTTTCAGTCAGCTCCTTTTGAGCTTGTTCAAAGTTGCCCCTAATGGTTGAAAGCAATCCCAAACGAGACAAAGCATAGGCCTGTTCGTATGGCAGATCATTCGCCAACGCTAAGGCTAAGGCTTGTTGGCCATAGGCAATGGCGCTGTCGGGGTGCTGGTGTCGAAGCTGAAAACAAAGGGCCGTGAGCGTGCTGATCTGATGAGGAATATATTGCGCTGTATCCAATACCTGCCTTAAGCTGTCCGTGGCAGACAACTGAGCCTGGCTCCTAAATGGAAACCATATGAAACAGATTAGACAAAAAAATACACGCATAATAGGGAGTTTCGGGGGCAAAGGTAGGCCAAAATAGGGTAGGAGGCCCCTGAAATAGAGCCAGTTCACTGCAGGATTAAGCCCATTCAAGAGTGATCATTACCGTTTCACTACGCACTTTTCTCGGTTCACTACAAAATAAAGGAAGCCCGACCACCAAAAGGCAGCCAGGCAACCGAAAACCGATTTAAGTACGACTTGCTTTGCTTCGGTGAAGCAAAATCTTTATATAACTTATGCTTGGGTTACGCTTAATTTACCTTAAGGGGATGTGGGAATCTCGTACAGAAGTATTGCTCATGGACGATCATGAGCTTCATTATATTTTTTGATAAGGGAACCTTAGTGAGACCAGGATTTGCTCGAATATGGTACAAATATTGTGCCTAATTGTTGGGTAAAGGTGGTTTAGAGAAAATTTTTGGGAAGCTTCTAAATGAATATGTTTACCGATTAATGGTCGTCGCTTGTACCAACACAAATTTAGGAAAAAATTAAATATTCTCGAAAACCTATCTCAATTTGCGTAAAGAAAAGCGGATGAACCGGTATTTATCTAGGCACAAGGGGCCGCAGATGCTTGGGAATAGGCAAAAAAAGAGCCTGGCTCAAGAGCCAGGCAAATTCTTGCATCAGTATTTGTGTGTTAAAGTCCCCCTTTTAATCAATAGCTCACTCCGAAGAGTAGACTATTGTCCTAAAAGGCATTACAAATGTAATCATTTAAGTAGGGGGCCGAAACCACATTTTGATGTGGTTTTTAACCTTTCTAGCCCCCATTTTTAGGAAATCGAGCTCTATATTTGGTTCTCTGTCCATTTTTCTGTTTGAAAGTCACCCTTCTAGCCAAAAGTCTTGCTTCCACTGGGCGCAATTCTTCTAGCTAAAACGGTGACCACAAAAGTGGTCGGAGAACGGTATCTTTATGGTTATGAGGAAAAAAATACTTTGGTTTTGGCTGTTTATTTTACCTCTTGGCTTGATGGCACAAGAGGTGGATGGCAAATGGATAGGATGGTTGAGCCAAGATGGAAAGAAAGATACTTTCTACTATGAGATTAATATAGCTCAAAATGGCGATGGCATTAGCGGCGTGGCCTTTTCCAGTGTAAACCAAGGGAAATTTCAAGCTCGGTTTGTCCTTTCTGGCGTGAAACAAGGGGAGAAGATGGTGATTCAGGAAGTAGAACAGATCGAACCGGAAAAGCCCAAATGGTGCCTTAAATATATGACGCTGCAGTCTGATGGAGCAGGAGCCTATTATGGTGATTGGAAGGCAGATGGATGTACTCCAGGAAAGGTTTATTTAGCCCGACCGGGAGCAAATCAAGATGTTGAAGAAAAGCCGTTTACCTATGTGGGCCGTTGGACCGGGCACCTTTCTCAGTCTGATCGTGCCTATGGTTTCTTCTACGAAGTGAATCTAGAGCCGGATGGAACTGGCGTGGCCACTATCGTGTCTGAGGGTAATGGTGGAACAGCACAAATAGCATTGGAATGGGATACCTTGACAGAAGCAGCGCACCTACGGATCATTGAAAATGAAGTCGTAGAAAAAACAGAGACGAATTGGCCCTGGTGCATTAAATATACGGAACTGTATCTCACCAAGGTAGATGGGAAGTATTTGCTAGATGGAGATTGGTCAGGCCATATCGAGGGGCATGATTCCGAGTCGGGTCCCTGTGCACCTGGCCGTATGCATCTCGAACGGCCGATTTTGAAACCAGTGAATCGGCAACGTGCCAAGGAAGAGTTTGATCCTTACCAAGCCAAATTTCAACGTAAGGTGAAAATCGATAATGTGATTCAGGTACAAAGTAAGAAGCTAAGAATTAAAGTATGGGATAATGGGACGGTAGATGGAGACTTTGTAACCCTACTGTTGAATGGAAAGAAAATCTTGGACAATTATCGAGTGGATAAGCGGAAGTGGGCTATTCCGGTTCAGGTACTGGATGGAGATAATTTTCTAATTCTACATGCGGAAGACCTGGGCGATATCTCACCCAATACTGTAGCAGTGTCAATAGATGATGGAGTGAAGGAAGAGATCATAGTAATGAGTTCCAATCTGGAGGTTAGTGGGGCTATTTTGATTAAGCCATTTCGGTTTGAGAAATAGTTGTTTGGGTTTAAAGTTGAAAGATAAAAGTTGAGAAGAAGTCTAGTACACTGGAACATAAATAAGAAATCAGCGCGGCAAATATCCGAAGTTTTGCTCCGTCCTGTCCTATGGAAACTTCGGACATTTCGCATGGGGTTTATAAACTCTTGATCCACAGTGCTGGTAGGAAATCAGATTTGATCGCCCCAATTCATGAAGGCTTGACTAATCCGCTAGTTGTTTTAAGCCCTTTGGCGGGGAGTAAGTTTGAGTTAATCTTGAGACGATAATAATTGTTAGTAATCCACTGATCATAGCTAGCGTTCTAAAGGGAAATAGCACTACACCATCTTCCACCATAGGATAAGGTAGTAAAATTGGTAGCCCTAGCGTTGGATCCCCGCCTCCAAAGCGGAGAATGAAAGCAACGGCAAAGCCACTCATTGCTCCGATTGTATTGGCTTTCGGGTCAAATAAGGCACACACCAAGGGCGGAAAAAGCAAGCAATAGACGAAGTCACTGCAGAGAAACCATAGCTCATAGATGCTCTGAATATTCAATGCCAGTAAGGTAGCAGCTATTCCAATAATCCAGATACTGCGTTGGATAAATTGCTGCAATTTATTGGGCTCCAAATTTGGCCGGAAGAGCGGTCGGACTACATTCCAAACACTCATGGAGGCCGCCGATAGGATCGATGAGTCTACCGAAGACATGACCGCGGCTGCCACTGCTCCCAGTGCAATGGTACCTACCCAAGTGGGGGTGAGATAGCGAGCTACCCAGGGTAAGGTAGCGGCTGCATCTGGCGGAGGAGTGATACCCAATGCTCCCCAGTCTGCCACGGTACTGGCAATACCGATTAGAACCGGAGGTATAGCAGCGATGATACATACTACGCCAGCTAGCAAGGAAAGCCGCACTGCCGTATTCTCATCCTTTGCAGAAAGCACCCGCTGGAAATAGACCTGCCAAGGAATACCCCCAAACATGAGCAACAAAGCAAAATCCCACCAATTCCAGTAGTAACTACCTAAACCTTCCTTGGTCGGCAAGAAGGTGGCTGTAGCACCTTTGATTTCTTCATAACTGGCCCAAGCCACATTCCATCCCCCTACTTGGTCTAGTGCATAGGGGACGACTAAGAGCAAGCCGAGGATCAGGATAATCATCTGCACCAAGTCTGTTAGCGCCACGGCCCATAGGCCTCCTAAGGCAGTGTAGGCGATAGCAATTAGGGCAGAGAGGACAATGGCGGATTCAATATCCAATCCCAATACGGTTCCGAAGGTGCTGCCTAAGGCGGTTAGAATAGCTGCTGTCCAAAAGATTTCACCGGACAAGGCGGGAAGGAATAAAACGGCGGTCATCCGTTTGCCAAATCGCTGCTCTAATGGATCCAACATCGTTCTAAACCGGTAATGCCGCATTTTTCTAGCAAAGAACAATCCTCCTATAATCAAGCTCATGGCATATCCCCAGGGCGCCTGCACCCAGACCAAGCCCGCATCCGCGGTAAACTCTGCCGTACCGTTGATGTAGCCTCCACCCACCCAGGTAGCACTCATGGTAAATACAGCGATGAAGAGTGGAATCCGTCGACCGGCAAGCATAATGCCGGTGGTGTTGGTAGCGCGTTTCAGCGTGGCAGCATAGGCGCCTAAACCGAAGATCAGCGTGTAAAAAAGGATCATGGACACAAAGGCAGGCCAATTCACATCGACAGTCGTAAACCATCGCAGATATCCTCCGATCAATCCAAGGAAGACCAAGAGGCCTATCGTTGGTAGAATAACCCGTTTTGTATTTTCCTGCATTTATGCGGTCGCTGGTAGCACAACAAGGTAAGTAAAATTTTTACCTTTGCTGGGCTATGCGACAGTTTTCAGTATCACAACAAATTTTAGCCTGGAGTGTACATATTTTCACAGCCAGTGGCCTACTAGCAGGCTTCATGTCTATTCTTGCCATCAACAACGAAGACTGGCGTACGGCTATGCTTTGGCTTTATCTCGCCCTGTTTATCGATGGAATCGATGGTACTTTTGCACGCCTTTTCAAAGTGAAGGAGGTACTGCCAGGGATGGATGGTAAGACCATTGACTATGTGGTAGATTTCATTACCTACGCCTTAATTCCTGCCTACTTTTTCTTCATGGCAGATTTGGTACCAGGTGTTTGGGGACTATTTATGTCTTTCCTGATGTTATTGGTTGCAGCGATATACTATGGGAAGGATGGAATGGTATCTAGCGATATGCACTTTGTTGGTTTCCCCGTTCTGTGGAATCTGATTGTGTTTATACTCGTCTTTGTGGTTACCCTGTCGCCTATTGGTAATATCGTTGTGATTGTACTTTTTTCAATTCTTCACTTTGTTCCGATCAAATTTGCTTACCCCAGCCGTGCCATTCGCTTCAAAAATCTCACCTTAGCCGTTAGCTTCTTTTCCGTATTATTTGGCTTTTGGGCTACTTGGATCTATCCGCAGCGGGAGGGATGGTTGAGTGGAATGATTTTGGCGGGTTTGGCCTATTACATGGGCTTGGCTTTGTATGAGACTTATGGCGTGAAGAAAGACTAAAAGTCTAGCTCTCTTTCTAAAACGATATCAGCTCCATCTTTGAATTGAATCCTGGCTCTAATGGTGAAGATTCCCCATACATTCAGGCGCAGTTCGAAATTGTTACGGGCGGAATTTCTACTGACCTCTTTGTTTTTAAAGGATTCATGCAGGTAGTAAGTAACCTCCTGGATGGCTGTTAAGTCTTCTGATCCAGCATCTATCTTGACTCGAACTTGATGACTCAACTGTCTGCCTTCTTCAGTGGTAGCCCGGCTGGAAAGAGATCCAGATTCATGGCTGAGCGTAATCCGTCCGAGTCGTTTTATGGCGGTCTTGGCCTGGGTGATATGTTCACCATTCGGATAGCGAGAGAGGTAGTCTTGATAAGCGCGATCATTACCCAATTCAGTAGTCTTCTCCCAGAGTTCTGCTTCGGCCTCATTTTGGGGTTCTTTTGACTTAACTCTACTGAGGACCGGAAATGACTTTAATTTACTGACTGCCTGCAAAACATCTTCCATATCATATCCTTCCGTCGATTCTCCGAGGGATGAACCCAATTGATCTAGAATTTCACCACGAATTCTAGTGGTCAGATCAAAGCCTTCTTTGCTCTCCAGTTCAGCAATAAAGGCCAATAGGTCTTGGAGGGCCTTAGCTTCTTGAACCTGTCCATCAGCAACAGATATTATGCCTAAGCTCTTGGAGCGTTCATTCTTTGTGAACCTACTTTGAATAACGGCTAAACGCTGTCTATCTTCTTCGGTCAGAGAGGGCTCATCTCGCAATAATTCAAGCACCCTTAAGGTTTGGCCTTGGGCAAGGCGATCCCTTAACGTCCCTACATCAAAATCACTTCCTTGGGTCTGTATTCCCCCGGCTAGCGTTCTTAGCCAATCATTGATATCATCCAGGCTGACTTTGTTGAGTATGGACAAAACAGTGGCACTGTTATATTCTCCCGTCAAGCTTTCCAACCAATCTAATTGTCTTTTCAAGGGGTCGCCACGCAGCAGACGTCCTATGGCGCTCCGCGAATTCGCTTCCGGTATCTCTAAAATAATAACCGCTATGACTTGCTTCACACGAATTTCTTCTATGCGTTTGCTCCCTTCACTAGCCAGCCAAGCTGCCAGTTGATCTCTATTTTCAAACCAATCTTGATCAAATTGCATAGAGATTAGCATCTGATCAGGACTCTTTATCTGACGGGTTCTCCATTGCTGCTCCCATGCCTTTTCCAGTTGGCCGCTTAATCGGTGTAAAGGCATACTAGAATTGATAAAAATAGGATCCCAGACCATGGTGTCAGACTTTTCATCAGGTTTAACATACCAAGTCAAGCGTCTGAGGAAATGTTGCGGTTCAGATTTTGGAGGAGCTGGAATGAAGAAGACCTGTAGTTTTTCGTCGGATTCCGACAGGACTTTCACAAAGCGATCAAACTGTTCCTGCCTATCGATGGAGATAGTAAGATCTTCGGGAAGGATCTCTTGTTGTGGCGGTTGTTCCGCTGTTTGGGCATCGAAAGGGCTAGAAAATCGCTTTATATACTCAAGGCAGGAAGCCGCAAGTTTGTTCCAGTTGCGAAAGTACTCGTCTTCTGTTATCACCGCACTTTCTCTATTGCGACGTACCTGTAAAAACTCTTGTAGTAATAGAATTATTTCATCCGAAAATCTTCCCTGCTCCCGAGAGACGTCCATGAGTCTTTTCAAACTTTCCTCTAATTGTCCTGTCAAAAACAAAGGGAGTAGACGTTCAGGAATAGGCCCAGTCCAATCTATCGAAGCTTCCTGCTCATATTCCTCCGCAGCTTTGTCTAATAGCTTAAGTATGAAGGAAGCTATCCGGGACAAATAAATCTTGATCTGATCTTCGCTAATACTCCCCTCATTTTGTCCCCGCTGAATTTGGTTATAGTTAGCTTGTTGTAAAAGGATTTTTTCGGTTATAGCCTGCTTGGGGAAGATGCTTCTCAGTTCTTGTAGTGCTTCGCCATGATCCCCTAAGCCTACCAGGTTTTTAACTTGCTGCTTACGCTCTTCCCAGTTTTCGATCGGCACTTCCAGATTTGAATCCGTTGCGGAGGAATCCTCCGTGCTGTTCCATATGTCAGCATCAATGGAAGATACCCAACTGTTCAATTGTGCTAAGTGACGACTGTATGCGATCATATACTCTTCCAAGTTGATCCGCATACCGGAAAAATTCATCGCATTTTTCTCAGCTACCTCTTGCAGTTGGGTCTGCATCTGTTGATTCTGCTGGTCCTCCTCGGGGAAATTTGGTAGCGACTGTAGGGCTTTTGCAATGCCATCCTTAAGTAAAGTATAGTACCATGTTTGGCGGGGGGAGAGTTCGTTCTTATCCGCTTCCTCTGCTAAGATATTTTGCAGTTCTTGAGTGGAAATTAGATTCGATAAATTTTGCTCAATTCGCCGTTCTTGGATGGCTAGTGGTCCAACTTCGGCCATTCGCCTGCTTTTCACTCGCTGAACTTCATTAAACCGACTGCCAGCAGTGACGAGTTGTTGAAAAATGTCCGCTTCTTCGGGAATTAAAGGGAAAAGTAGGTCTAGGAGTTCATCGATCTTGTTATCGTCCAGTAACTGTTTGAGGCTGTCTGGAGAAAGGGAGTCATCCCCTACACTGATATTAGTAATTTGAAGGGTCCGGATGGACCATAGGTTGTCATGAGGGAGTACCGTATCCACTAAACCCTCGCGGCCGGAGTTTCCTTCTCTTTTGTTGATGGCCAGCCCAGATTGTAACCAGAATTGAGGATCAAAGGCTTGGTCGCTGGCCAGTACCTTTACAGTGTGCAAGAATTTGTCACTGGTCCTTTCAGCATTAGCGATTGGCACTGTGATTCTCCAAGTTCTACTTTCTGCTGCTTCTCCTGACTTTAGGGCGATGAGTTGTGTAGAGGAGGAGAGATTTTCAATGGCAAGATCGGTTCGAAGTAATAATATGGAAAAATACCTGCGCCCTTTGCCTTGGTTAAGGATTCGTAACTTAACTCGCTTAGATTGATCGAAGTCGAGCTGATAGACTTGAGTACCTGGTACGGCATCATCTTGTGGCTCTAGAGCGTCAATTTCTCCCTCATCATCAAGCCGAAATAGCTCAAGAACTATGTCCTGACCAAAGGGATCCTGTGTGATGTCTATACTTGAAAGGCTGGAGAGCGCTTTTGCCTGACGCATTTTTCTTACTAAATCGCTAATTCCGGTAAAAGGTGGAGCGATTTCTTGGCCAGAAGCTTGATGGATGTATCCTTCAGGAAATTGAGCTGGACGAATACTAAAGCCTTTAGATTCCGCTTGCAACAAGAAGTCTACCTCTGTTTCCTCTCCAAACTCTATTCCAGGAAAAGAACCTCCCAATTCCATCATATAGGCTCGGTTGATTTCCTCTTCATACCCCTTAATGGCAAGCTTCATCGGTTCAGTTTGTAAAAACTCATCGACAAAACCCAAGTAGCTTTCTAATCGATTTGGAAGTTGATCTCCAAAAGTCAAGGTAGAGTAATCGTCGTAGACAAAACTAATGATAGCCAGTGCATTCCCCTTGTAATCGGTGCCGCATAGATGGACGATCTGCTGCTTATGTAGCCCAAACTTTTTCCCCATGTCAATCGTCCACTGCTGCAAACGCCGATTCCATTCCACGCGCCCGTACATCGGCTGGAAATCAATTGAGGGCTGTCCCAAGAAGTTAGGACTACTCATGGACTCACTTGGACCCTCAACACGTATATCTGGTGTTTGAGGTACTTGATGACTTAGCACTTCAGTTAATCGCTCATGGAGCACCGGATAGGGTAGGAAATGACGACTTCTCGATAGTACCTCAATGAGGTTTCTAGTGAAAAAGGAACCTTGCTCATCTTCCAAGCCCGATTCATTATCATAATCACAGCCGACCATCAAAATAAATGAGGCTTCTTGCATGAAGGCTCCCCAGGCTTCCATGTTCTGGATCTGATCTCCAAACTGATAATTACTCCAGTCTCGGGCTGGCCCGACGGCATCTATACCCTTGGGCAAGCGTCCCGCTGCGCTATGCTCTTCACTAATGTTTGCATTTACCCCCATATCCAAGATGATAATGGGCTGCAAGGCTTTTTCTTTATCCTGACAAAGCAGGTAAACAATCTCGTCTATCGGTATGCGCTGCTGATCAAAGGTCAGAATGGCGGGAATGGTATCATTCAATCTAGGACTTTGCTCCTTCTGTCCTAAGCCGGAAAAATAGAAGATGACGGCATCGCCGGGCGCCGCTTTCTCGACTACCTTCGTCAAGGACTCAATCACATTCTCCTTAGTTACCGCACCACTGAGGATCTCGCTATGAGCTTCCAGGGGTTGCCGGTCGAGATAGGCTTTGAACTGTAGGGTATCATTTTCCGGAGCCCGGAGAGAAGGGAGTGACTCGGGATAGTCATTGATGCCAACCAGCAAGGCATGAACCTGTTCGGGGTGAGCGGGGATAGCTTTCTTAGTTCCCAAAAGTTCCACGAGTTCTTGGAAGTTCTCCCAGAGTTGTGAGGCATCTTCTGTTTCTCGTTCAATGATTCTAGTCGTTCCCTCTAGGTTTCTAAAGTGCAACTGCTGGCCTGCTCCCACCTGGTAGCTAAAGCGAAAGAAGGCGGTGTCTTCTGAAAAGGGATTAAGCCCCTGTTCATGAAATAATAGGGGTGTATATGATTTGGCAGAATAGAGCGAGCAGATATTTTCCCACCTGAGATTGATCAGTACTTCTAGGCGTTTACACCATTGTATGAGATTCGAATAATTTGAGCTTAGGGTGGCCTGAACTTGCCTACTATGATCTGTATCACTTGCATCTAAGGGGATCTTATCGGAAACAGCCCTCGGTAAATCTCTTTCTGTCAGTTGCTGCCAAGTTTCCGGATGCACCCCTAGTTCTTCTAAGAGATCAGGCAACTGCTTGGTTCTTCGTAAAACTTCCAGGAGTGCGGCACTCGCACTAGGACCACTCAACCAATTTTGTATCTCGTAGCGGGCAGCAGCGTCTAACTCCTCCAACAGCTCCTTTAGCTCACCTCCACTACGTTTGACCAACTGCCGGAGCAGGGCTAGCAAGAAGGTGTTCAGGGTGTGAACGATCATGAACCAAGCTTGAGCAGTTGCCGGCAGCTGCTCAGAATGCGCTCTGGGCTGCAGTAGGTAGGTAATGGCTTGGCCAATGGGAGTGGGGTAATGATTCTGAATAAGGGCCAGTTGCTCTGTCTGTTCTGCATTTTTTGAGCTCAGTTGGGCGACCTCTTCGGGCTGGTATCTACCTAAATCTTCCAGAAGAGCATTGATGAATTGCTCCTGAAGCATTTTTATTCCCAATTCACTACTTGGATTGGATAAGAAGCATTCTACATAATCGATAGGGGAGGCTAGTTGAACCCTGAAATCTGCCACAAATTCTTGTTCTTCCTTATTGGCGTAAACCTCTAGAATAGATTCAGCAGGCCAGGCTTCTCCTAATTGATTAACCAGGTGTGATTTCCAATCGCAAGTGCTGGCATAGATTAGCTCGTAAGGAACTTGGGCTTCCATAAGCCGGAGCTGAAGCAAGGCAGTGACTTCCTCAGATATGGGATCCTTAATCCAGGCTTCATCTATTTGCAACAAGACAAAATCTGCTTCGACTAGACGAATACTCCAATCGTTTTGCACGATAGGGCGAGCCTTTTGCCTGTCTAGTTCCTGTTCTCGCTGCAGATCATGTGTGAAGATCTCGTGTGGAATGTTTTTATCTAGAAGAAAGTCTTCTAAATAAGGCTGCAAAGCAAAGTTTTGCCCGGATTGACTGATGAAAACCTGGAAGGCTTTCTGGTTGGTGGAGGCCCAAATTTCGAGCGCCTTTTCTACGGAAAGGTGTGCTGGGATAGAGTGATCGGATCGAAATTGCTGTAGGACTGTTTGTACCTCCACAGTACCTACAGAACGAGCTAGTCCAGTATCCACCATCAATTCTCGTAATCTTAAGCTAGAGGGTGCGGGAAGATTGAGAAAGGCAGTGGTTTGTTGATCTTTGCGGCCGTACCAGGTGGCGGTTTGCTCATTACCATTTGATAGAGAGGACATGAGCGTTCGCAAGTGCTTCATCAGTCCCAAGTGCGTGAAATGAGGAGACCCTACATCACTTAACGCTTGTCGGAAAGCACGAGTAAGCAGTCCTCCAGCTGGAGATTCTTGTGCTCCCTGATCAATATCTGTAGCATTATAAATGAAACGACCACTTTGACGAGTATCCACCCAGTTTCTTCCTCCAGAATGGGTATCCAGAAACAGGCTTATATTGGCCTCCTGTGGAAGAAAAGATTCAACCTGCTCTCGAAATTCACGCTCTGAAAGTGTACCTGCTTCTGAATTGATTTGGTGATCGTGCAGAAGCAGAACCGTTTCGTCCCGGCCATGTGCCCGATTTTCTCCAAATCCAGAGAAAAAGAAAAATACCTGACTACCGGTCGTGGCTTTTCTGCACTCTAGTTTAATAGCTTCTAAAACGGCAGCCTTAGTGGCTGCTCCATTTAGCAAGGTATTTATCTGTACTTCTCCTTTTACTTGATTGGCGAAAAAGTCTTGCCAAAATTTGAGATCCGCCTGTACTCCATCTAAGGAAGGAATCTCCTTAGTGTTACGGTACTCCGCAATCCCTACCAATAGGACAAAGAGCTGATGAGTATCTGTGTTAGATTGAACTTGTTCTTCTACGGAAATAGCCTGGTAAATTTCCTTGGGAATCGGGAGTTGTACTTTCTTAGCTGATGTAACTCCATCTGCACCGGCGATTGCTTGTCGATCTATATGCTTAAAGGCTTCGACCGCTGCTGCTTTCTGCCCACGAATCAAGGCTTGCATACCCTGGCCGTAGTTGACTAAGGTTCGGAACTGCTCCTGTTGTTCCTGCTGGCCTAATTGCGTGAATTGCTCATCCATCTCAGACAGCATTAGGCTTATTCGTAAGACCTTTTGCTTGGCATTAGCTTCTACGGCTTGTGAAAGGGCTTTCTTTAGTTCTATAGCCGCGGCATTGGGGTTGAAATAAGCCAGTGCATTCCATTCTTGCGCCTGTCGGATAGCAGTGGTTACGGATTCCCCTTCCATCTGATAAGACCGGACATAACGCAGGGTGAAATCTGCCAAACGTTTTATCAAGTTATCGCCATCCTTTATCCACCCTGACCACTCTTCCAGAAGGGCTAACAGAGCCGTACGTATTTTGGGTCTAATTTTGAATACTTCCACGGCCACTTCTTCTACTAAAGTGGATAGCAATAAATCCGACACTGCCATTCGGTCAATATCCAAGCTTTGACCATTCTGGTAGGAGATATGTCGGAAGTTTAGCCAGATTTTGTGTAACAAGTCAGGGGTTAAGAAAACCGGGAAGGCGGCTAGTCCAGCCATCCAAAGGTGTCCCTTGGGATAGCCATTGTTCTTGGCCTTTTCCTGAAAGCTGACAAGGCGCTGATAATCTAAGCTGTCCTTGGGTAAGTAGTTTTCTATGTTGGGAAATTCCTTCACGCAGACTTTCCTCTTAGGTGACGAATAGCTGCTCGGAATCCGTTGGCAGATGTCTCGAACATGGGGGTTATTTCGGAAATTTCAGCCGCCGTGGTATTGACCCATCTTGATCGTGGGACTGGGTTCAGCCAAGCAATTTGTCGGACCATGGGACGTAACTCGTCCAGAAAATCCCAGGTGTCGTCAATCCGCGATAAATCTACTCGCCCTCTCGCTGCGCCGGCATCACTAAAGATCAGCACACGGGTATGCTTGGTGGATAATTTTTGCAGTAACTTCTCTTTCCGAATGGCTTTGGTACGTGCCTTATTGAAGAAAAGGTATGTTTTCGGTACATCATGGAAAAAGTAAGTCTGAGTATGCCCTCGTTTTTGATCGTAAGTGGCCGTATGAATCAACTGACTAGACAAGGAATGAAAAGCGACCATAGATCCTTTGTAATCTACTAGCAGCAGCAGCTTCACCTGATCTTCAAAATGGCGCTGATAATGGACCTCGCCTAAGAATCCCTCCTTAGCAAAATCGCGAATGGTCTGCTGAAGATCGATGGCTGAGGTGAAATGTACAGGCGCTTGCTGCCGCAAAAACCGCCAGCTTTGTCGCATGTCTCGTCGATTGATGGGGTGGTAGGCATCGGAGAGAATGTAGGGATGGGAAAGTATGGATTGAGAAATGTTTTTATCTTCACGAAGGGCTACACCTTCCTCCGACTCCTCTAGGCTTAATATCACTTCTGCATCCTCTTCTTGAACTTGTTCATCTTGCTTTACTAACTCTTCGGGACTTTCTTGGGCTGCTTCAGTAGGTTTTTCAGCTGTGATATCCTCTTCCGTGGGCTGGTGAGGTTCATCCACTGGTTCAATTTCGCTTGGCGATTTTCCCTCCTCCTCGGCAGCTAGCTCTTGTTTTGCCTGTTGGGTCAGGAGTTCTAATACTATGGCTAGCTGGGATTCCTGTTGACTTTGGAACAGGGCTCTGAATGCTTCCAGGTGTACGACTTTCTTGATCCATAAAACCTCACATGCAAAACGAAGATCCTCCACCGTTTCAATGACACCTCCTTGATCAATTAACTGCAGCAATGCATCGTATTCTTCCACTCCAAGTGGTAGCTTGAGTTTTGCTCGAGTCGTTTCAAATAATTGATATAGGAAAGGTTTTGCCATCTATAGAATTGCCCTTATGACTTAGTGATATTGCCGTGGATCTTTAGATCATTTAATGTTTTGAGGAGCGCCTGGAAGTGGGCCAGCTCATCTCCTTCAATACTTTGTTCTTGGCCTTTTTCGTGAAAATGATGGATAATCTTTACCCAATCGATCAATTCGCTGGTAGAGACCTCTTTTTCCGTATTGGGATCCTCTTTCATTGATTCCCTTAAGGCGTAGAAGCGATCTAAGGCTTTCTTCATTAGATCCGTGTCCAATTCAGGAAAGTTGGCCGCTACAATCCGTTTCATGATCTCTACCCCTGGGAAGTCGATATAGAAAAATAGACAGCGGCGCAAGAAAGCAGCCGGGAGTTCCTTTTCCTCATTACTCGTAATGAATATAATGGGTTTTTCCGCTGCTCGATTCTCCTTATCTGCATGCCCATCTTCCAACTCTTCGACGGTGAACCGCAATTGATCCAACTCCAAGAGCAAATCGTTGGGGAAATCTATATCTGCTTTGTCTATTTCATCAATCAAGAGTATCGATGGCTTATCCTTGCTACTTGCCCGAAAGGCCCTCCCCAACTCTCCCCACTTTAGATATCGCTTCAGGTCTGGCTGCTCATCGGTTTTCCCTTCTTTTTTGCTCAGGTGGACATCTCGAAGCCGGGCCAGGTGATCAAAGGTGTACAAGCCATCCTTAGCCTTGGAAGTCGATTTTATATTCCATTCGAAATAGTATTGCTCGTAATTTGGGCCATAAATTTCATAAGCAACCGCCTCCGCCAATTTCGTCTTACCGCATCCAGGTTTTCCCATCAATAGTAAAGGGCGACGCAGTAGGATGGCTAACTCCACTGACTTGACCAGCTCCTTGCTTGGAAAGTAAGGAGGTAAAGACTTAATCGGATTTCCTTTCGCATCCTTCTCTGGACTGAAGGTAGATAAGGCTTCTCCTTTATATTCGAGTTTGGTCATAACTTAAGACTTTCAATAATCTCTGATTTATAGGGCCCCAGTTCAAGAAAGGCGGCCATGTTTTCGATAGCTTGCTTCACAAATACGCCATCACTTTGGTCTTCTGGTATGATGTTAGGAGAACATCCACATAGTTTATCATATATCGGTCGAAACTTCAGCCCTTCTGCATCAAATAGGGATTCAACCCAGATGGTAAACTCCTCTTCCGTCAATGGACTGATAATCGGTAAGAGTTGCAGAACCTTGCTATGCTGGTTGGCATCCTCTGGGCGTTTAAAATCGTCTAAGGAATAGCTGAAGTTTAAACTTCGGTCCAAAATGAAGATAAACACGCTATGTGGAGGCTTTTGGGGACTAACCTTCTCCAATTGGGAATTGAGTTGAAACCAAAAGTCTCTAATGCATTGTAACACGGCCTTTTTATCGCATTGTCCAAAGTTTTCAAAGCGAAGCACGATATGTTCCAATTGTAACCTTTGGTTGATATTTTGTGCGATCTCTTCGGGCTTATCGTAGGCGACATCTTTCAGCAATAGGGCATTTTTTAACTCTCTCCATAGGGCAGGTGCCTGTAGATTAGTCATATCTAAGGGGACGGCTTCTGGCTCCGTCTCCATCTCTATCTGATAGGTTCTTCGAAGAATATCAATCAGTAGGTTATGCCCGCAGTGGGGAGTCCCTTGCAAAAAGGTAATCTGTAGTCGATGAAAATGCTTATCCAGCTTTTTGTAATGGTCATATACCGTCCTTTTCTGCTCTTTATAATTAAGTCGAAAGACACTTTCCGTAAACAACTGAATCATAGCAGATTTATCCTCCTTGGCAAATAGAGATTGAATCACGGGATCCAATGTTCTTGCAATGGCAGTATAGGTCTCGGCAGTACCATCACTATCTAAAAACTTACCTGCTTCAGGAAGGACTTGTATGTCGGTATAGGAGGCTTCATTGTCCAGGTGGTCTGCAACTAAAATCGGGATAAACTTTTTCTTCTCCCGAACCTTTAGCGCTTCCTCATGTAGCTCATAACAAGGATCATCATTCCAGAAATTAGGCCCTGCCAATGGTATGTACAACTGACATTCGGCAAGCCATTCCATTTGCTTTTCAGCTCTATTTTCTCCGACCAGCACCTTATCCCCAGAATGGTAAATCTGTGTTACCTTCTTCACGGAACGCGGCAAGTACTTGTACAACTCACGAAAGTACTTGTCGTCATCAGGATGATAGTGGAAAAATATGCTAGCTTGCTTACTCAATGAATACTCGTTTTATCGGGGAGAATTCTATTGGATTTATGCCTTTAATTCCTGAGCCAATGCTCTGATGTGCCCCGCTATTTGGGCCATGGCACTATCTTGATGTTCCCAGGCTGCCACTGGCGTTACGACACCATTTTGCTGCGGAATCTTTGCGTGCTCGTTGATGTAGTCATCATCTTCATACAAGCAGTGCCGTATAATTACAGGCAAAATCCGTTTTCCCAAATTTATAGCTTTTTCCTGTATATCATAACAGCGATCAGAGGCTAGGTAATCCGCGCTCACTAGGAGCACAATAATTTGGGCTTCTTGCAATTCACGATCTAAGGTTCCCGAGATGGAACTACCCGCCACGATTTGATTCGTATTCCATTTGCTGATCTTACCCCTGCGCGCCATTCCAGCTAATTGTTTATCCAAATCCTCCAGAAAACTATTGTCTGCTGGATCGTTTAGGATAAATACTTTTGGGACTTCAACCACTTCCTCCATTTGGTTCTGACAGAGATAGAAGAAGGTAACATCCTGTGCATTAATTACGGGGTCTTGAGCTTGCTGATACAGCTCCTGGGCCCTTTTACTCACCTCTTTGCCGATATGCCCCCAAACGTCCGAAAAACTCACATGAGCCTCTGCCTTAGCCGTATTTTTCCCGGATAGGGCTTCCGCTAGTACCTCGGTAAAGATGCTGAGTCCTTGATTCCCGATGTAGGAGACTTGATTCGCAGTAGAAGAGGCGATGATTACCCTTCCTGTACCTTGGTCGAGGATATTGACCATCTTTTGATTGTCTTGCTGTAGATCGAAGGATCTAGGCTCGTCCTCCTCGTCTTCGCGCCCGGCCTTAGTCTTCAATTGACCGGCATAACAACAATCTAAGAGGATGATCATCTTCTGAGCGGGCAGTTGACTCAAGGCTTGGGAGAAAACTGCTCCTTCTAGGCAAGTCCCCGAATAATCTCGGGTATCATAGCCATTGGTGAGAAAGTAGAAGGGTGAATCTGGCGCATTTCGATCCAATCCACCATGTCCAGAGTAGTAGACCAAGACGGTGGCTTGCGTATTATGATCTTGTTGAATCTTGTTTTTCAGTTGCTGGATAGCAGCCAGAACTTGATCGTTCGTTGCTTCTTTTTCCAGTAACAGAACCACCTGATCAGAGGGATAGCTAGCGCGTTCCGGATCTATAATGGTTTGATGTACTTTTTTTGCATCCTTGATGGTGTCTGGCAGGTCATCTCCTACGCCTATAATCAGTGCGTAGCCATTTGTGAAGCCTTCTTTTGTCATTTTGGGTTCAATCGGTGTTTTGCTTAAATATACACTTTAATGTGAAATTTGGAAGTGGGAAATCGGAAGTGGGAAGTGGGACAGGGGGGCTTGTGATTCGCTCTTCCGCCTTTGGGAAGTGAAAAATGGGATGTTGGAAAGGTATGTCTTGCGATTCCCCTTTCCCAATTCGCTATTCCGCCTTTGGGAAGTTGAACGCACGAAGTCGGGAGTTGGAAGATGCATGCTGGGCCATTTTCCTATTTTCGACTTCCGATTTCCCACTCTTGACATGTTATGGTTTTTCAATGGTCAACTCCAAGGTCTCTACCGTCCAGTCACGTTGCCCGCCTAGAACAGATGCTGTTTGGCTACCAATGGCTTTGGAAGGATCTTGGGGATGGGTAGTATTCACCAACTGCGTATATAGACCATTTTGCTTAAGTTGTTGTAGATCGAAAGGTTTGTAGCTGATAAAGAGCTTAATGTATTCTTTGATGCTGGTGCTGCCTGCTTGTAGTAATTCCGGATAGATCGATAAGAAAATGGATCGATAAAGCCGTCCTCTTTTGGTACGATACTGAAAGTCTAAGGATTGGCCCGAGTCGAGTAGGGTCGGTGCGCAGAAGCGATCCGTAATTTTGAAGTCAGCTTGTAAATATAAAGCGGTGACATACAGTGCTCGACCACTTTTGTTGGTAAAGTTTAGCTTAAAGGCGGGTTCTAGCCAGGCTTCCGCTTGGCGTCTGTGGTGGGTATCCCAGCGGTAGGAGAATAATGCCTTTTTTTTACCAGCAGGAAGCCATTCTATCGGGGCTTGATCTTCACTTGGGTACGCATCTGCTCTTTCTTGCCTATACCACTTGATCTGGTACTGACTCGGTTTAAGATGGGGGTTTTGATTTTGAATGCTGCGTACGCGATGCCATTTGGCGATAGCTTCGATCTTTTTAGTCAGCGCCTTTGCTGCCTGCGAGGACTGGGGGAGGGGTTGACGATATAGCCTCCGGTCATTTTGGAAGAAACCTACTTCTTGGCCCAGCTCCTTAAGCTGATAATCCGTCGCTTGCTGCCTTTCGGTGAAATAGAAATAAGGCGAGGGGGAAAGGGAAGCTGCTAACAATTCTTTTAGATTGGATGCTATGCTAATGGATTGTTTGATTTTTCCAAGATCTTGTAAATCGGCAAGGAAGACTTGATCAAGTTCAGTACAATGGAAATCTGCTATGGCTGCATGAGAAAGATATACCTCCTTGACCCCATGCAAACTATCCGTGGCTGGTACATAGAACTTAAATTGGTCCAATTGAGCTGGCACCATTCCTTGAATTTGTCCCGTATGCACCAACCATTCCTGCAGTTCTTGATGATAACTCAATACGTAAGCATTACTCGCCGTTTTATCTGCCAAGTTGAGAAACGGATGATTTTGACTTTGAGTGACTACAGCCTCTAGTTGTGGCGTTTGCCTACTACTTTCATTTTGTAGAATAATGAATAAGGCTTGCTGTAACTGTGCATAGGTGATTGCCCCCTTATGACTTTTTAATAACTGGATAAGAAAGTAGGTGTAAATTCCCCTGGCCAAACCCCCAATGTCTCGTTCCTTGGCTTTCTCGTTCTCTCCCGAAGCGGCTAGTTGTATGTGCGGACCGCGTTTTGGAGTATAATAGACCTTCCCCCTCGCCACCTGACGATCGAAATGCTGATGACCATGATAGGCCTGGATCTCCGCTGGAATTACCCCCTCATCAATTCCGCGATCTCGCTCCGCTTCCTTAGTGTTTCCTCCTGCATGGCAGCAGTCAAAGATAGTCACCAGATGGACCTCTTTGGGAGCCCTTTTCTCCAGATCGTAGGTAACCTCCCAGGTTAAATGTGAAAGCTCCTTATCCGTCAAGTCTCTCCCCCCTGGCAATCGACTGTCGTGGCATACGATCGACTGCATCCTACCATTTACATCAATATGCCTAAACATTGCTGGACTTTCTCCACTAGAACCATGTCCACTGAAATAAATCAAACATACGTCCCCTTTCTTGGCTACTTTCAACTCCAGCCACGCTGCGATTACATTCTCTCTGCTCGCATCACCATCCAGGAGTTTCCTCAGTTGCCAATCACCCTCCCCTTGGAAGGCTTCCAAGAATCCTTCTAGGGCCTCCACATCATTCCTGCAACCCCGCAGGCGATGTCCCGTGACGGGGTATTCGTCGATACCTATGAGCAGGGCATAGGTGGTGGGGTGGGAGGTAGCTGAAAATTTTTGGACGATATTTTTGGACATATGAGATTTTTTTTGTTAAACTCACCCGCTGAGTTACTCAGGCGGTGAGTCACCGCCGCGCCCCCAAAGTCTGCGACCAATAGGTACCTTTTTCTCCGGCGCCCATGTCTTTGAAAGCGGGATTCATGATGTTTTTACAATGATCTTTGCTATCCATCCAGCCCTGTACTACGCTAGAAATATTCGGATGGCCAAAAGCAATATTTTCGCCTATCGTTATCCAATTGTAGCCAGCGGCTTCGGCCCTTTGGGCACTGGTGCTGCCATTGGTGCCTTTATGACTGAAGTGGGTGTGGTCGGACATGTCCTGGGCGTGAAGGAGGGCAGCAGAGGCCAGCTCTGTGCTCCAGGATAGAGGTGCCACGGCAGGCATCTGCTTATTACCGCATTGATAGCCGAGCTCTCGGAAGCTGTTGACTTCGGCCAAGATATCACTGGCGAAGCCAGAGGGAGGAGCGCTCGTTTCTTCTTCTTCGGTATCCTGTTGTTCTTCTTCCGCTGAAGACAGAGAGGTACAGGCAGTTAGAATCAAAAGCGGAAAAGAAAGGGCTAGCAGAAATAGGTTGTGTTTTGATCTCATTTTAATACTGTTCAAAAATGTAAAGCGTAAATTTATAGCCATCAATATCTTACTTATAATATTAAGATGTTATTTTGTCTCTTCAAAATCTCCTTTTCTAGACCAAAGCTCCTGCATCATACGTTCTTAGTCTCCTCAGTATTTTCAGAACTGAAATAACCCTTGAATTAGTATAACCTATGCGCACCACAACCTATATCTACCGCGGTCAACATCGCATTGAACTAGAAAAAGAAGCCGAGTTCTTTACGGCCATCCTTCCGCAAGCTGATCTAATCAAAGATCTTCGAGAAAAGAATGAAGTACAGCAAGTCAAACGCGTTTTTGATAATGTGTATAAGGTTAAGACAGCTGATAAAGATCAAGATCAGATGATGACACTGCTCCGCAATAATGAGGGCGTGAGTTGTGTCTGTCATCATGCTTATCGTCCAACAGGTGATCCAGGAACTCGCTACTACCTGACGGAGAAGATAATTGTTGGTTTTGGGGCAAACCTTACCGTTCAGGAGAAAGAGGCCGTGCTGGAGGACCATGGACTTCGTTATGTGAAGGCTTATGTGGGACTGAATAATGTGTATTTATTGGAAGTGACGGCTACTTCTGGCAAGAATCCAGTAAAGGTCTGTATGGATTTGATTCAGCGCAAGGAGGTTCGATTTGCGGAGCCTAATCTCATAAACAGATATCAGTCCTATCATCGGCCAAGTGATGATCTTTTTGGCCTACAATGGCATTTGCAGAGTTCTGACGACATTGAGTTGGTGGCGGGAGCTGATGTCCGAGCTACCCAGGCCTGGGACATGGAGAAAGGTAAACGAGAGGTGATTGTAGCGATTCTGGATGATGGCTTTGATATGTCCCATCCTGACTTTCAAGGAGAAGGTAAGATAGTAGGAGCGCGGGATTTTATTGACAATGATCTGATTCCTGATCCTTCTGCTCAAACTGGTGACTTTCATGGAACGCCAGTCGCTGGAGTCGCCATTGGGGAAGAAAATGGCCAAGGGATTGTGGGAGCTGCGCCAGGTTGTGCCTTTATGCCCATCCGCTTCGATCTGCGAGCTGATGATAATCTAATGTTTGAAATTTTCGAATATGCGGGGCGTCGGGCGCATGTTATGTCTAATAGCTGGGGTCCCGTTCCGGTTTTTGCGCCTTTGTCATCCCTGCAATATGAGCAAATTATTGATCTAGTGGAGAAAGGTGGGCCAGATGGGAAGGGGTGTACGATTCTTTTCGCGGCAGGTAATTATAATGCGCCTCTATTCGATATGGATAACACGAATTTCGAGTGGCGGCATCCATCCCAGGGGATTCGCGTGACTCGGGGATCCATCCTCAATGGATATGCAGCTCATCCACATGTGATCGCCGTTGCAGCTTCCACTAGCTTAAATAGTAAAGCTGCCTACAGTAATTGGGGTAAGGAAATCAATTTTTGTGCACCAAGTAATAATTTCCACCCGCTCAATCCACAGGCAAGATTAGCTGGGCGCGGGATATGGACGACGGATAATGAGGATAGTGGACTAGGGTTTACCATCGATAGTCGCTACACGGGCCGGTTTGGTGGTACTTCGAGTGCTACGCCTTTGGCAGCTGGGGTGGTAGGACTAGTGAAAAGCGCAAATCCTAATCTTAGTTCGACGGAAATTCTGCAGATCATGGAGACCACAGCAGATAAGATTGAAGACCCTAATCCCGATCCAGTTCTAGGGAATACGAAAGGTTCTTATGATGCCAATGGCCATTCCGAGTGGTTTGGTTTTGGCAAGATCAATGCGGAGAAAGCGATAATGGCTGCCCACGCCAAGCTACCGCCACCTGTAAATGAAGAAGAACCACCAGTCGAACCCCCTACATTGATAGGGGATACAGCCATACGCATTATTGCCGCTTTGGTCAATCCAAGGGGGCGGGAAGCGGGTTCTGAAACCTTGTCTCTTTTGAACGTATCAGCTGAGGTCGTGGATTTGGAAGGCTGGCAAATCCGTGATGGTCGAGGTCGAACGGATACCATAGGTAGTGTTTCAATTGCATCTGGAGTGATGCAGACCTTTATATTGAGGAATGCCAAACTGACGAATTCAGGTGGAAGCATTAGCTTGTTGCACCCTAACGGGCAACTGATGGAACAAGTCAACTATAGCGCAGCTGATGCTAGAAGAGAGGGCTGGTTGGTGAAATTTTAGAAGTGTTGCAGATATCCGAAGTTTCTACGAGTCGCTTAAGGTTAAACTTCGCATATCTTGCAGCGGGACGTCTTATTTAGCAATGGTAAAACAATACCTTCCTCATTTATGAATAGCTCTTTTGCAGTCTGACGGTGTTAAAAAGCCTCGTCGAAGCGCTGCTTCGCCTACTTTTTTGCCTAGCCAGTCAACAAAATAGCTTACCCAGAAACGGGAACTTATTATTTCACCATTACTTAATCAATTCATCCGTTCCTAAAAATTTCTCCTCTTTATGTGTATACCATTCCCGTTTTTTGGGGAGTCGTAGGGGCCCTACTTTCTGTTCTCCACTGATCAGGATGTATTCCCCGTCGTTTATACTTTCGTCGTGGTAAAATCGATAACCACTCAGCGCATAGGTGCTCGGATCGAAGTAGAAATACCAAATGTCCTTTCCAACTTCTGGCTGATAAGTGACTTTTAGCTGTAGAAGTTGGCGTCCATCAAATTCGACTGTTTTTACCTCATCTCCTAGTATTGTACCCGGATCCCGTAACTTCATGGGAAGACCATAAAGGTACGTGTAGTAATCCTTCATTCGTGGACTATACTCGCAATCCAACCGAAACTTCTTCGCCTCCTCAGCACTAAAATCACTGGCACCGTCTAGTTGGTTTTTGCAGTCATCCCCTTTGACGTAGCGGTATATCTTCCGACCATCCCGCAATTGAGCTAGTTCAAAAGACTGTTGGCGGTTATCGAGTTTGATCTCCGTTTCACGAAAGGTGCCATTGGGCCTGCTTTCTTTTAGTTTCAACTGGAATTGGCCAGATTCCCATTTCCCCTTGGGATCATGATAGGCAATGCTCTTGGCCAGGACCTCACTGGCTGTTTGAGCAAAGGTGCTAAAAGTAAGGAGACAACATAGGAGGACTATACCTAAGTGAGCTTTATTGGACATAATGATAATGCTTTCGAATCCAAGTAGATTTGATAATACTGAAGCTTGGACCTCACTTCGGTAAAAGTGGCGGACCAGCCTCAGTAAGATATCAAATTTTCTTAATCCCAAATGTACACTTAGGGGCTTATTGAAACTTGTCACTAACTCACCCGCAGCTTAGCTACTAAGTTTTCCGTCTCTGGGGAGGGTTCTACCTCGAAGTGACTCATCAACAGCGTACGGCATTTTTGATATTGGTGTAATGCCCTCCCTCTCATATTCAATTCCGCAAAGGCTTCAATTAGGAGACGATGTACGTCCTCTAGGAAAGGGGCTATGAGCAACATGCGTTCAGCGAGTGGTATGACTTGTTCGTAGGTCCCTTGCTTCTGGTAATGAAGGGCCAAACTCTTGAGCACCGCCAATAAGGCCTCCTGTAAGGCTTCACGTTCTCTCGAAGACCACTCTTCGTACAGGAATTCTCGAAGAAACTCCTTGGTGTACAAATTGCTGGCCTGTTGTAGGTAAGGAAGTGCGGCATCGTATTTTTGATTTTTGAGCGCTTCCCATCCGCTATGACAACTAGCTTTAAATTGTTTTACATCCGTGATCACGACATGATCGGGGTCAAAAATATATCCCTCATTCTGATGCTTGATTACCTTGATCTTACCCAAATAGGGACGAAGATAGGACCGCAGGTGGGAAATAGCTACGTGGAGGGAGTTCCTAGCAGCATCAGGCATTACATCTGGCCAAAACAATTCCATCAATTGGTCTCTGTGTAGAAATTGTCCGTGATGGAATAAGAAGTAGGCCAATAGGTTCTTGTCCTTTTTGCTTAGGGTATCAGGAAGTAATTTTTGGTCAAAATAGAGACGAAAAGCACCAAAGAATTTCGCATATAGGCCTTTGGTGAGAACCTGTGTGGAGGCACTCTCCTGCTCGGTGTTCATGGTGTAAGGAGGAGGTACGATGCCGGCTACTTTGAAGACCCTTTTCTCGATGGTTCTTCTGCTGAACAACCTCCGCAGCCATGACATAGGGCGATAGCTGGCAGCTATCTTCTGCTGTAATAGATCTTTGTTTAATGGAAGGGAGATACAGTCCACTATACCGGATTCATAGGCAGCAGCAATATCTTTAGCTGCCATTTTGGTATTGGCATGAATCAGCAGGGTTGGGATCTTTCGAACCCAAGGCTGTTTTTCAAGGAGTTCTAAGGAACGATGGATTGGGCCAGCTTGGTAAAAAAGAACTAGGCCAGGAAAATAGCGTTCCATTTTTTTCCAATCTTTCTGGAGGACAGGAATAACCCGATATCCAGGTAAATATTCAGTGAGTACTTGGAAATAGGCCTCCGTCTCACCGAGCGCAATAATGGTTTTGAGGGGCATTTTTTGGGAGTTTTGAAAAATGTATGGTTAGCTTAGCTTTTTTGTTTCAAAGGCATAGCCCTATAGTGGGATACACCATAATGGATTTTGAAGAGGGATAATTCTCTTCTTTAGACTTTATTCTAAAATAATTTGTCCGCAGCAAGAAGTGACTTTTGCGGCTGCCCTGCGTTCGGTCCTCCCCTTAAGAGCTATGGCTATTAGGGTCCGGGCCTGTCCGGCGGCCAGACGGGTCTGCCTTAGTCAGCCACAAAATTCATCTCCCTGCTACTATAAAACTAGTTCAGAATAAAGTCTTTTTTGTGGAACATTCTACTACATACATGAGGGATACAAAGGCTAGCCTTTGCAAGTGGTAGCGTTTGAGTAGAATAATACCACTAACGATAGATTGCTATTATTCAATACTAGAAGGATAAGCTGGTTCTGCTAAGTATGTGTCAAGTACTTATTGTGTGGAATACTATAGAGCGCGATTCAATAAATTAATGGAGAGAGCGTAATGAACGTTACAGCTAATGTTTATTTTTTATGGATCTAGCTTCCATTTAAATCGATTCGGAGATTACAATCGCTTATATTAGTGGAGTATAATCGCATGGACAAGCAGTCGGTGATCTGTGAAATCGATTTATTTTCTCCACAGGAAGAAACGTTAAACCTAGGTCCTAAAATTGCAATTACTACAATTTACGATTATTTTTAATTCGAGTCAATACATCTCTACCTCGCCCCGGTCTAGATAAATCAGATTTTAGCCCTTTACATCTATTCAATCCAAATCCATTTGACCTCAAAAAAGGAGGAAAGCTTTCTATGGAGCTTCCCCCCTCCATTCTTCTAACCATTCTCGCAAAGCGAGGAAAAACTATTGTGACATGGACGATAAGCGTAAAGAAATGTACACGAATCTTGAAAGGCATGTTTGTCAGTCGTGGCAAGAAGGAGACTGGGTCATCTTCCGCTGTACTGAATGCGACTTCAAGCGCAAGCTCAATTGGAAAACGGGCGAAGTTAAATTGATTAACCCGGGCCAGTTTGATGCCTTGCACAGTGGCATGAATATTCCATTCCAGCAAGAGCACATTCAGATAGAAAGCAATTAAAGCCTTTTAAGCTTCGTACAATTGTACTATGCTAGAAGCCTGGTAGAGCGGTACAGTATTACCATTGGCTAAAGTATTCGGCTGCAGAGTGGCAATCACCTGATAGAAGCCGGGGGTAAGCTCCTGGGTATAAATGGGTACTTTGAGCTCACCTACTGCCTGTCCTAATTCGCCTTTGGCCAATGGCAATTTATCTGGACTTCCTAAAGGTCTCAAATAGATCGTAACGGAAGATCCATCATATTGCTTTTCAGAAAGAGATAGAGAAACCTCCATAGGGGTACCTACAGGAAAGGAACTGCTGGGTGTATTTTGTCCCATCTCATTGAAGAGCAATGTGTTGTCGCTACTTGTCTGTGGAACAATGGGTAGCACCTTTTCTGCAACTTCTTTGGGGCCGGGTTCTAGTTCTAAGTGAGCAGTGATGAAGGTTTGAATAGCATTCATATCCAGCCCAATGAATTTTTTCTTTTTTCTGCTTAAGAGAAACTCTATTTGCCCTTTTGGCTGCCCAGCATCACCATCCGGGTAGAAATCTAAGCGAAAGCTTCTTCTTGCACTGTGTTGTAATTGTGGCTGTTTTATCGGATTAGACGCTTTAGTTTCAATGGTCTCGCGCCCTTGTTGCAAATTGAGTTGTAAGCCTTTTGCGGCTAATTCAGCCTCTTCCAAACTAGCAAAAGGACGGCTAACCGCCATGGGCTTTTTATTCCCGTCTAACAACTGCAGATAATGCCGTTGCTTCTTGTTCTTATGGGTTACACTCTGATAGGATAGAGCAGGTTCTTGTTTGAGAATCCGCGTTAAGGCATTTTCAGCACTTTTTAGCTGTTGATAGGCTTTGCTAATGAGAAGGATTTTCTTGGATGCCTGTACGTAGTAGAAATACGAGTGCCCATTTTCCTTGGCTGTAAAAAGGTGAAAACCCGTTTCCAATGGCTTCACCTCTTGGCGAATTTGGTCGGCTATTTTTTTGGGAAACATAAATGATCTTTTTGGGGTGTAGAATTGAATGGTAGTAACACCAAATAAGCCATCCCAGTAGCCCGGGATGACTCATTATGTTACGTTTCAAAACTGTTCAATTAGTCGTTGTACACTTGCAATACACCGATTTCTTCGTAGGCTGCAATTGGCGTAGGATTACCTTTCAGTCCTTCCAATTGTAGAGTCGCAAATACCTTGTAGATTCCTTCTCGTAGGCTTCCAGCAGGAATATTTACGTAAGTAGAGTAGGTGTGACCTTCTATTTGTACGAAATTCACATAGCGGGGAGTTGGGTTCGCTACTTCACCGGCACCCATCAATTCGAAGAAAACACGGATCTGCCATCTTCCTGAAAGCATTTTGGATAGAAATCCTTTTTGGCTCCATACAAAGTGAGCATAAAGGTTCTGATCCGTTTGGATGATGTTTACTGGGGGGACATTAGGAAGTCCTCCTTGAGAGGTTCCTTCGTGCAAGTGAACGTTACCAGAGATGGCATACAACTTAGGGTCTTTGATTACATTTTCAACAGTAAGCATAAAACTTTGGTTTTGGGGTACAACTTTTCTAGATGATGATAAAGCCCTACGTGAATTGAATAATGATTTCGAAACCAAAGGTAGGGGGGAGGACTTAAGCGGCACTTAAATCCGACCTAGCTAAGCCTTAAATTTGACTTAATTAGGTAAGCCAACTGGCAGAAAACGAAGGGAAGGGCAAAAAAAACGCCCGAATCTCGATGAAATCGAAACTCGGGCGTTTTGGAAAAGATAATCTTTATCGCGAATTATCCCTTAGGCTGTACAGATTTTACCACTTTCTCAAAAGTGTCCGGGTGGTTCATGGCTAGATCAGCCAAGACTTTCCGGTTCAACTGTACATCAGCTTGAGACAATTGGTGAATCAATTTGGAATAAGAAAGGCCCTGCTGGCGAGCAGCGGCATTGATACGAGCAATCCAAAGTCTACGGAATGCACGCTTCTTATTGCGGCGATCTCTGTAAGCGTAGGTTAAACCTTTTTCTACAGCATTTTTAGCTACTGTGTACACATTTCCACGTGCACCGAAATAACCTTTAGCTAACTTTAAGATCTTTTTGCGTCTTTTTCTGGACGCTACAGAATTAACTGACCGTGGCATAATACCATTTTTTAGTACAATACAGGGGCTGTATCAGCGCTTGTACCTGTATTCTCGTTAAAAAATAAATTAAAAGAATTACTGAGCTAGCAATCGCTTAACTCGCTTCTCGTCTGCAGCTGATACCATAGCACCATCACGCAAACGAAGTTTAGCTTTCTTACTCTTATTTCTCATCATGTGAGAAGTAAAAGCTTGGAAGCGCTTAACTTTTCCGGATCCAGTAACCTTGAAACGCTTCTTAGCACTGGAATGAGTCTTCATCTTCGGCATAATACATCTCTTTTTTCAAATGGAAGGCAAAGGTAGCAATATTTATGCTAAAATGTAAGCCTTCCTATTTTTTCTTTTTTGGAGATACAATCACGGTCATTCTTCGTCCTTCCAGTCGAGGTAATGCTTCCGCAGCTCCTAACTCTTCTAGCTCTTTCAAAAAGCGAAGTAGCAGGAGTTCACCTCGATCTTTAAAGACGATGGTTCGTCCTTTGAAGTGGACATATGCCTTTACTTTAGCACCTTCCTCGAGGAATTTTCTGGCATGCCGCAATTTGAATTCAAAATCGTGATCATCCGTATTGGGACCAAAACGAATTTCCTTAATCACGGTCTTCAGGGCTTTTGCCTTGATTTCCTTTTGCTTTTTCTTCTTTTCGTAAAGGAATTTCTTGAAGTTAATAATGCGAACTACTGGTGGGTTGGCTTTGGGAGATATTTCCACCAGATCTAGGTCCATCTGATAGGCCAAATCTCTCAGCCTCCTCGTGGGATATACACCGGTTTCAATCTTCTGTCCAATCGCCTCGCTAATCTCTTCTAGGTTATCACCCACTAAACGTACCTCAGGGATACGAATTTGGTCGTTGATTCTGAATTGTGATTCGAGTCTATTCTCTTTTCTTTGAAATCTTTGTCTTCTTGCCAATTAAGTTTTGTTTTATGAAAAAATTACTCGTCAAGTTAACGAGCCTGGTGTTTAATACAATTTTAAAAATAGAAAAAAAGTTCTGTAGACTCAAGCAAAGTTAGCGAAGTAGCTAATAGATTTGCTTATTTCTACAAATAAAAAAGTACACCTGCGGCTCAGCCACAGGTGTACTCTTCTATATTTAAAATATTATTTCTCTACATCTTCGGAATCTACAGCTTTAGCAACCGCTATAGTGAGACTCTCTTGATCTTCACCCATCTGGGCTTCCAGTGCAGCTCCTTCCTCTAGATCTTCGTTCAAAATGAACTCAGCTAGTGGATCCTCCAAGTACTTTTGGATCGCTCTGTGTAATGGTCTAGCCCCAAACTGTGGATCGAATCCTTTCTCCGCCACAAATTTCTTAGCATCCTCCGTCAGGCTGAGGGTATAACCCATGCCTTGCAGACGACCATGTAGATCTTTCAGCGTGATATCAATGATCTTGAAGATTTCTTCCTGACCCAAGCTGTTAAAGATGACTACATCATCAATTCTGTTCAAGAATTCTGGGGAGAAGGTACGCTTCAAGGCATTTTGGATCACTCCTTTGGAGTGGTCTTTCGCCGCCTCTTTTCTCGCCTGTGTAGCAAATCCTACACCCTGTCCGAAGTCTTTCAACTGACGGACACCAATATTGGAAGTCATGATGATCAAAGTGTTCTTAAAGTCTACTTTGCGACCAAGACCATCTGTCAACTGACCATCATCCAATACTTGTAGCAAGATATTGTATACGTCTGGATGCGCTTTTTCTATCTCATCAAGGAGTACTACGGAGTAAGGCTTACGTCTCACTTTTTCCGTTAGCTGTCCACCTTCCTCATAGCCTACGTAGCCCGGAGGCGCACCGATCAAACGACTCACAGAGAATTTCTCCATGTATTCACTCATATCTATGCGTACCAAAGCATCTTCACTATCAAATAGATAGCGCGCCAAAGCTTTAGCCAATTCGGTCTTACCTACCCCGGTAGGTCCCAAGAAAATGAAGGAACCGATGGGTTTGCTTGGATCTTTCAATCCTACCCGATTACGCTGAATAGCTTTTGTAATCTTCGTGATCGCTTCATCCTGTCCAATGATCGCCTGCTGAATATCCTTGCTCATGCCGATCAGCTTCTTGCTTTCGCTCTGAGCCACTCGCTTAACAGGGATGCCGGTCATCATGGACACTACTTCGGCAATATGCTCATCATCTACTGGGTAGCGCTTGGTTTTCGCCTCTTCTTCCCACTGTACTTTCGCGAATTCCAATTTGCGAACCAATTTGGATTCCTGATCACGAAGATCAGCAGCACGCTCGTACTGTTGGTTCTTGACCGCTTGATTCTTATGTTCCTTTAGCTCTTCAATCTGATTCTCTAACTCTTCTATGTGCTCAGGAACGTGAATATTCTTCAAATGCACTCTGGCACCCACTTCGTCCAGTACATCAATCGCTTTGTCTGGAAGGAAACGATCCGTAATGTAACGATCACTCAACTTTACACAAGCGTTGATCGCCTCGTCAGAGTAGATGACGTTGTGGAATTCCTCGTACTTCGGTTTGATGTTGTTTAGAATATGGATAGCTTCTTCTGCAGATGGTGGATCAACTACTACTTTCTGGAATCGTCGATCAAGCGCACCATCTTTTTCAATGTGCTGACGATATTCATCCAAGGTAGAGGCACCAATGCACTGCAATTCTCCTCTTGCCAAAGCAGGCTTAAAGATGTTAGAGGCATCCAAAGAACCGGTAGCTCCACCTGCACCGACGATGGTGTGGATCTCATCAATGAAGAGGATCACATCACGTGATTTCTCCAATTCATTCATGATGGCTTTCATCCGCTCTTCAAACTGCCCTCTGTATTTGGTCCCGGCTACTAGGGCGGCCAGATCCAACATCACAATACGCTTATTGAAAAGCGTACGGGATACTTTCTTTTGAATGATTCGAAGCGCAAGTCCTTCTACGATCGCCGTCTTACCAACTCCTGGCTCACCAATTAAAATTGGGTTGTTCTTCTTACGACGACTTAGAATCTGTGAGACACGCTCTATTTCATTCTCGCGGCCGATAATCGGATCGAGTTTGTTTTCCTCGGCCAATTTTGTAATGTCTCTCCCGAAATTGTCCAGAACAGGGGTACGAGACTTATTACTACCCTTCGCTCTTTGCTGATAGCGTCCTTGTCCTTCTTCCTCTTCGTATGGATCATCCTGATCCGATGGAGCTTGGGCGTAAGGGTCCGTATTAGTAGAGGTAAAATCTTGTTCTTGGCGAACGTATTCAAGTTCGGCTTTATAGATGTCATAGTCGACATCAAACTGTCCTAGAATTCTTGAAGCGGGGTTTTCCTTGTGCTTGAGGATAGAGAGCATAAGGTGCTCAGGGCTGATCTCTTCGCTCTTGAGCATTTTGGCTTCTAGGAAAGTCACTTTTAGTACTTTCTCTGCCTCTTTGTTCAGGGAGAGACTGCCGATATTTAAGGCAGTGGTAGAAGTAGGAAGTCGCTGGATAGATTCTTCGACAGTTTCCTTTAGGTCAATGGCATCTACATCCAGTGAATCCAGCACGCGCATGGCCAAGCTACCATTCTCAGCCATGATGCCCAGCAGCAGATGCTCGGTGCCGATAAAGTCATGTCCCAGGCGCTGGGCTTCCTCCCGGCTCTTTGCTAGAACTTGCTTTACTTTTGGCGAAAATCTTTTATTGTTATGACTCATAAATTCGGCTTTCATCATTTGCTCGTAATACAACAATATTAATGTTAATTATTTAAGTTTACAAATCACCTTTCCACTAAGTTTCAATTTTGCCAGCTTAATTCCGAAAAACCTTTTCGGCGCTGATTTTGAACCAGTTTCTCATGCGGTAGAAGTGATCTGTTTTGCCACTTGGTCCTGAGAAAAAATCCCGTTAGATAGTAGGTAAAATAAATTGGTTTGTGTTCCTGTTTTTTGCCTCTTTCCTGCAAAAAAGGGGCTAATGAGTATACTTGCTTTTTTCTTGAATTATTGTCTTCTACCGTGTGGATAGGATGGAGGCAATAAAGCAGGAAATTTTTAGTTATGAAAGAATAACAAAATAATCCAATATTAGGTTCAGTAAGTGCGTTGGTTGGGTTGGGTGTCAGATCCCTTGGTAAAAATGTAATTTTGACACCCAATCCGTGTTAGAGCGAAAAATGTGCCAGAAATTTTTCTGGTCTGATTCAACCACAAAACTTTGTAAATCCGGATTATGTTTAGTGGTTTTTAATTGATACTTTTGCGTCAAGCGCAAAAATGAACAAAGAGAAGCTAAAAAATGAAGTATTCCGTTGACAAACAGGAGAAATATACTGTCTTTACCTTAATGGAGGATAACCTCAACTCCTTAGTGGCCCCAAAAGTCAAGTCTGAATTTGTCATTTTATCACAAGAAGGTGTTAAGAATCTAATCCTTGACCTCACACATGTCAAGTTTGTAGATTCGTCAGGCTTGAGTGCCATTTTGACAGCTAATCGCATCTGGAAGAATGGTGGCTCTTTCATTTTGACAGGTATTGAGCATCCCAGTGTACAAAAGTTAATTGAGATTTCTCGTCTTGATACTGTACTTACCATTATTAAGACGGTACAAGAATCCATCGATTTCGTCTTCATGGATGAAATTGAGCGAGAGCTGAACAAAGAGGAAGAAGGAAATGAGCCCGTTTGAGGTTCAACTCCTAGGGACTAATTCCGCTTTACCTGCATTTGGGAGACATCCTACCTCCCAAATTCTTACCATACAAAAATACAAGTATCTGATCGACTGCGGTGAGGGAACGCAAATGCGTTTCCAAAAGTTTGGTGTTAAGCCAGGCCGCATGAATCAGATCTTTATTAGCCATTTACATGGAGACCACTTCTATGGCCTGATCGGCCTCTTAACTACTTTGGGCTTGATTGGCCGTAAACGCCCGCTGGATATATTTGCACCCGAAGGCCTGGAGGAGATCATTCGGGTGCAAACCAAATACGCTGGCGGCGACCCTCCCTTCACGATCCGGTTCCACGTTACGGACACAGAGAAGCATCAGCTGATCTTCGAAAACAACCAAATCACTGTTCATTCTATTCCATTGGATCATCGAGTGCCCACTAGTGGCTTTTTGTTCAAAGAGAAACCAAAGGCTAGGAAGATGATTGGTGCAAAGATCCAGGAATACAATATTCCTTACAGTGCCATCCCCGCTATTAAGGACGGAAAGGATTTTATCGATGCGAAGGGGCAACGCATTGCCAATGCCTTACTAACCGAAGAACCCACTCCTCCGCGTAGCTACGCTTACTGTTCGGATACCCGATACAAGGAAGATATCATTCCGCTGATCCAAGGGGCGGATATGTTGTACCATGAGTCTACATTCCAAGAGGATCTAATCGAAAAAACTATACCCACCGGGCATTCTACTGCTTTGCAGGCTGCGAAAATAGCCAAGCAGGCTAATGTCGGCCGATTAATCCTCGGTCATTTCTCTTCTCGCTATGAGGACATCAATAGTTTTGCCGACGAAGCTAAAGCCGTCTTCCCAACGGTAGTAGCTGGTGTTGAAGGGGAAACCTATGCTCCCCTGTAAGGCGGACAATCTTAGAAAAGGTTCTCTTTAAAATAGACATGTATGGATCAGGAATTAGCTCAACGGATCTTAACCTTAGCAGCTAAAGACCAGGAGAAGCGCTATCATCTCTTCAATTTAGAACACGATCTAAACAGTACTGAAGCAAGTAAGGAAAGGGCACGCGCAGACATCGAGGCAGCAGACAAGGAAAACCTGATTGCTATCCGAGTCATTTTCGAGGAGCATGGTTTTCCTTCGAAGTCTCTGGTGGGGGAGGAGGCATCGCATCGATTTTGGATGCTAGTACAGCATGCCGACCAGGATGTGGATTTTCAAGCTGAGGTCGCTGCTGATCTGGCCGTCAAGTATAAAGAGGGCGAAGCCGATGTGAAAGATTATGCTTTTTTACTGGATCGGGTACGGATAAATCGTGCCCAGAAACAAGTATACGGAACCCAGGTAGAGTTGAAGGCCGATGGTTCTGCCTTTATTCCCAAGTCTCTAGAGGACCCGGATGCCGTCGAGCAAAGAAGAGCACAGGTTGGTTTGGAGCCCCTCTCAAAATATCTGACTGATATGAACAAACTGTACAGTTACAGCCTGAAAACAAGCCGTAAAACTTTGTAAACGAAATGTAAATGCCTGGAATTCTGCCATAAAAGGTGTTAATTTTGGGGCATGATTACTGGGAAACTTCGACTACAGGGATTTGGATTTATTTTCAGCTTACTGCTATGCTTGCCTGATCAGGCAATGTCCAACACACCGAGTTTTGAATTGGAGGTTAACTTAGCCTTACGAGAAATTGGACATCACTTATTACTCGAACAAGGAGACTCTACCTCGGCAATACCCCCAGTGGTGTTTGAAAAAGATCGTGGATTCTATCTGAAATTTGGGGGAGCCTTGGATTACGAAAGGCTGCAGGAGTTGGTGGAAGAGACCTTTCAAAGCAAAGGATTGCCTTCGACCTACAGTTTAGCACTATTCGATTGTGAAACGGATGTGTTGATGTTGGGATATAGCACTCGAGAAGTTAAACCGCGTGATCTTCCTTCGGAGGTTAGCTGTGTAGGGAGGGATGAACTTTCTAATTGCTATCACTTAGCAGTAAACTTTCCTGCTCAGGCGGAAAAGGAAGACACCTTTTTATTAGTAGCAGCAATAGTGCCGATCGTCGTTCTGCTCTTGGGTGGATTCTGGTGGTGGAAACAAACGCAGCCTGAGCGACCTATCCCCGGGCAAATGGAAGTTGTAGAGGAAGCCCGAACACCTATCTACCAGTTGGGGCCATTGCGATTCGAACCGGAGAACCAGACTTTATTGGGAGAAGGGGAGCCACAACGATTAACCTTCCGAGAATCCAAGCTCTTGGACCTTTTTTGTCAAAATAAAAACCAGCTGTTAACGCGGGAGAGCATATTGGAATTTGTATGGGGAGACGAAGGAGTAATGGTGGGTCGGAGTATTGATGTCTTTGTCTCGCGATTACGGAAAAAACTCAAAGCTGCGGATAACATTAAAATCGCAAGTGTCCACGGAGTTGGCTATCGAATGGAAATTGAGGAGCAGCAGACTGTGGAAGAAGCTAAAGGTTCTCAAGGCTTTACACTAAACCTGACAGATAATTAACTCGTAGGTAATTATCCTGCTTGATTTTTCTCTTTTCATGCCAAATATCTCATTCGTCCGAGGTAGGACAATACTGCTAATTGCTTAATCTGATCCAGCTAGCACCAACCCTCTGTAGGTGCCTACTTCTCTTTAAGGCACAAAAGCTGGATTGCTTACTGAATCATCTAATATAGCACCCAATGTGGAGATCTATTCTGCTTAGCTTCTTGTTTTTAAAACTCACTTTAGCACTAGCTGGGCAAAGTGGTATTTCCTTCGAATCACTTGACAAGATCTTGGATGATCAGGCTATACCAACTTATTACCTGGCAGGCAAACTGTATTCAGGAATAACTGTCGACTCTTTTGAGCAAGGAGAGAAAGTCTATCATTACGAAATCGAAGTAGGTAAAATTCAGCAACACACGGCCTATTCCTATCGTGGCCAAATGGTGAGAGATTTCAATTACAAGAATGGACTGCTCGATGGTAAGATCACCAGTTTTTTTGACAATGGACAAAAGTATTACGAGGATCATTATAAAAAAGGGAGGAGAGAGGGACGTCAATTCGGCTGGTATCGGGATGGCAGTCCTCGGTATGTAATTGATTGTATGGGAGGCGTAGAGATTTTCCGCACGGATTATCCTAAGCCGCAATCCGTAAGTAAGAAATCATCTGAGTCGACTAAGCAATAATCATGAAAAAAGTAGTATTCACTGCCTGGCTAGTATTCGCTGGGCTGATGGGAAACTTGGCCATAGGACAAGAAGGTAGTCCCTTGTACCGCTCTACCGATAATGGCCTGACTTGGCATCCCTGGAACGAAGGGATGGCGGAAGCTCTGCGAGTAGATCAGATTATGCCTTACGCCAAGAAAATCTGGATATTGACGGAAGGACAGGGATTGTTTGTCTCGTCAGATGAAGGAAGGCGCTGGACTAAGCCCGGATTTTCCATGTTGCTTCCTCAGAAAGGAGACGTGATCCATGCCTATAAGAATCTGCTGTGGTTGGGTACTTATGAAAAGGGAGTGTTAGTCTCAGCGGATCAAGGTAATAGCTGGGTTCCTTGTAATCAAGGCTTGCAGAATCTAACTATTCGAGCTTTTCATAGCCGAGGGGAGCATCTTTGGGTAGGTACGAATGAGGGCGTGTATAGCTGGGATGCCGTTGCCAAAAAGTGGAAAGCTCAGCTAGGAGGTGTTCAGGTAAATGACTTTGCCCACATGGGGCATCGCCTGTTTGTAGCTACCCATAAAGGGCTGCATATCTCAGGTGATCAGGGAGTGAATTGGGAGGCTGTCGAAATGGATGGTACGATCAAACAATTGTACTTGTGGAACGGGCAATTATATGCATCCTCGATGCATCGTAAAGTATGGAAGTACAATTCCGCTGGCAATACTTGGCAGGATGATACGACTTTCTTTCCTCCTCAGGGCCTTTCTACCACCATTCTTTATGGTGACGAGGAAGTGATTTATGTTACGCAAGAACAACAGCTTTATCGAAAAAATAAAGGACAAACAAGGTGGGAGCTAGTATCCAACGACCTGGATCAAGCTGCCTATTTCAGAGATCTCAAAATGGTACAGCCCGGAGTTTTCTTCCTGGCTTGTGCAGTAAAGCCTTCAATAAAATGATAAGAATCACCCGACTTAGCCTGTTATTCCTCGCCTTTACCCTTACGGCTAAATCCCAAAACACCAAACTGCCCTCCGCCCTGTCCAACTGGGAAAAAATCGCCATGATCAATGAAGTATGGTACAAAGACGGTTCCCGCTATGTACATTCTTCTTTTGAGTATGCGGGTACAGGGTTTTTGTTGGATACGGGCAAAGACACGCTGGCCGTGACTGCTAAACATATCCTTTGGATTGCACAACCTAAGCAACTGGAAAGGGTAGCCATCAATGGACAAATTGAAAAATGGTGGCTGCACCCCAAAGGGGATACCACCGAAGGTGTTTACCTGGACCAACTGCTGAATGAAGATCCCGCCGAAATGTTGGGAGGGCCTACGGGCACGATTGGACAAAGAGATTGGCTAATTTTCTCGATTAAAGAGATGAAGGGGAAGCTGCCTGCACTAAAAGCGCGTTACACACCGGTCAAGCAGGGCGAAAAACTATACTACCCCGCCTGTCCCTACCAAAGTAAGGACTGCATCCTGGGTGAGGCGGAGGTCCTAACTGGCCATGGAAACCGGATTGTTTTCACCAAAGAGGTCCCCGGCTTTATTGGCGGGGCGAGCGGCTCTCCCTTGGTCGATAGCCAAGGACGAGTGGTAGGTGTTTTGGGGGGTACTAGCGTCCATCCAGAAAATGGAGAACCCGCCCTGTATGGTATCAGCACTCATTACCTGAAGAAGGTACTGTCGAAATCCCCGCATCTCAACGATCACTTAATTCCGGTTGGTGAGGTACTTTGGCCGATTATCAATGCTAAAGGCATCGAAGCAGCCTTAGAACACTGGGAGTCACTCAAGCAATCAGAAATCACTCATTACTACTTGGATTTACTTCCTGAGACCTTCAATAAGGTGGGGCAGGAGTTCTTGGAATTGGGCCAGCTTGCGCACGCGATTACTTGGTTCAAGGCAAGTTACAATGATAACCCCTGGCTGCCTTCCACGCGGAAGCTATTAGCTCAGGCCTATGAAAAACAAGGTGAAAAAGAGCAGGCTCGAAAGACGCTGGAGGAGCTCTTGCAGAAATGGCCTGAAGACAAGGAAGCGAAGGAAAGGCTAGATCGTATTGGCCAATAGAACAGGGAGAAAGCTTTTATCCATTCCTTTAATCCGAAGAGAGGATTTTTGCGTATAAGTGTAGAAAGCCTAAGATAGACGTAACTATGAACACTACACCTACACTTCGGATATTGATCATTCTAATAATAGGTTTATTGGCCAGTCTTCCAGGAAAAAGCCAGAGCATTACCAAGCGCGGACATCCTGAACACTTCATTGTCGGGGCCTTACTAGGCGGAGTAACTTCATATCTAATCTATCAAAAGACAAATAATAAATGGAAGGCTTGGGCCATCGGGCTTGGAGCCTCCGTACTTGCGGGAGCTATCAAGGAGGCCATTGACCCTGAAATCCTGGGGAGGACTGCTAGTACCGAAGATTTCTTGTATACGGGTTTAGGTGGGATAGTAGGTGCAAGTATTGTATTTCCATTAAATAGAAAGAAGAAGAAAGGGGAGGGGATTAGTACGGCCTTCTATTAGCGCCTAATCGAAGATTACTTACCTAGAAAACGACTCAGGAATTGCTGCTTTCTACGACGAGAAAGATTAAGGTGTTGTCCATTGTTCATGACAATCTCCCCACCATCTCCTTTAATGTATTCCTTGACGTGACTCAGATTAATTAAATGCGATTGGTGGATGCGGAAAAAACCAAAGTCCACCAGGAAGGTTTCGTAATCCTTTAAGGTTCGGCTGGTCATCACCTTTTCCCCTCCTTGCAAAAACAATCGCGTGTAATTAACCTCACCTTGTAGATAAAAGATATCCTCCAGCGGGACTACTTTGAATCCATTTACATTTTGTATAACCAACTTTTTAACGCTATGCTGATCGAAGTTCTCGATTAGAATTTTGGTGTGTTGTGGCAATTGAATGGGCGTCTTGGCTTTTTCAAATCGATCGAGCACCTTATTGAGTTCACTGATTTGAATAGGCTTAAGTAGGTAGCCAAAGGCTGCCATTTGGAAAGCCCGTATCGCGTAGTTGTCGTAAGCCGTGACGAAGATGACTTCCGCTGAGATGTTGGGCAATTGTGCCAACAGTTCAAAGCTGGTACCGCTCTTGAGTTTTATGTCCAGAAAGATGAGATCTGGATCACTACGCTTGATTAAGTCAATGCCAGTGGAGATGTCGTCTGCCTCCCCGATAATTTCAATCGGTTTGTTGGTGGTAGCTAGAAAGATCTTTAGGGTGTTCCTGGCATTCACCTCATCGTCAATAATGATGGCTTTGATCATACGAACATGTTTAGAGTTTCATGATTGCGCGAGAGTGAGTTAATTTTGAGCTGGTCAAGGCAAAAAACCTGCCTTTGCCGGCAGGCAGGCGTAGGCATACCTGAAAGGTACGGCGAGGCTTTTAAACGAAGGACAGATTAAAATTAACTGCTCGTAGCCGATTGATGGAATTGTAAATATGTTCTTAATTCATTGATATCGTTAGTTCTACACTTACACCTGATTCCTGGGGATTGTTTTGAATATTGATTGTTCCCCGGTTGCCTAGTCGCTCTTTCGTAATTTGAATTCCCTTGGAGACATGTTTTTGTCTAGTGACTTCATTCGATGATGGAAGGCCAACGCCATTGTCCCTAATCAAACACTTGAGCTGCTCCCGTGTCTCATCCCAGTTAATATCAATCCAGATATGACCCTTGCCTTCCTTAGGAGCGATCCCATGCCATATGGCATTTTCTACAAAGGGTTGAAAGATTAATGGTGGTAGCTCTAGTAGTGCCGAGTCCACATTGTCCGCAGTGTGGATGCTATAATCTAGATGATCTTCTAGTCTTTCTTTTTCAATATCAAGATATAGCTTTAAAGTATCTAACTCCTGAGCGAGGGTATGTTCGGGTAGCTTAGACTGGTCAAGTACCCGTCGGATCAGTGAGCTGAATTTACCTAAGAATTCATTGCCTTGAATCAACTTCTGATTCACAAAGAAACCTTGGATAGCATTCAGGGCGTTGAAGATGAAGTGCGGATTCATTTGAGCGCGTAAAAGGCCATATTGGAGTTCCGCTTGTCTTTTTTCCAATTGTAGCACTTTGTTCTTTTGCCTGACGTGATATAACCAATACAAGGCTGCTAAGAGTGCTGCCACAATCAGCACAGCCAAACCCAATAGATTGAGCCGATGGCGTTCAGCCTGCAATTGGAGTTGGGATTCTGAAAGCTCTCTTTTGTATTGAGCTGTTTTGTATTTGACATCAAATTCCTCCAGACTTTTTTGGGTTTCTTCGGATAGAATGGAGTCCTGAATTTCGTGATATTTCTGTAGAAAATGATAAGCCTGCATCCCATCCTTTAATTGGAAATGAAGACCAGATAAATGTCGATAGGTTTCTGCCATGGCCACTCGCTGTTGTGTGGCTTCTAAGTACCCCAAGCCTTCTTGGAAATACTGCAGACTTTCTTCCCATTTCTCCAGCTCCTTCGCAGCGATTCCTATATTGACGTAGAAAGGGGCATTGAGCTGCTCGGGCGCATATTCTCGAGCGAGTTGAAGCGCAGTTTTGAAATCATTATAAGCTTTTTCGAAAAGCTTCTGCTCCAGAAACAGGATCCCTCGGTTGTTAAGTATGTCGGCGGCGAGATCGGGGTTATTGGTGGTGACTCCTTTGGTGGTTTGTGGGGCTTCGGCTTTGGGGAGGCAGGCGAAAGCAGCATCGTAGGCTGCCTCTGCTTCTGCAAACTGTTTCAGGTCACTATAATTGATGCCCATCAGGCTGTGGAGTGAGGATTTCATAAACCAATTGTCCAATTCTTGGGCCAGTTCCAAGGCCTCTTGTGCCCGAGCGATGGCGGCCTCTGCTTGGAAGGCATCGGTTAAGCAGGCGGCGTGATTGAAGAGGAAGATCAGGAGTTTAGTCTCATCTGCGGCTTTTCTCGCCCAGCTTTCGGCTTGATGATAGCCTTGAATAGCTTGTTCGAAAGCGCCAACCTGGCACAATTGCCGACCTTGATTATTCCAAACCGCCGCCAATTCACTACTATCAGGTATGGACGAGAAGTAATGATAAGCGGAATCGTAAAGTGCTATGGCTTTTTCTGCATAACCTAGGTAGGCTTCGGTTAACGCTAGATTTTTGAAGGCTTTTCCACTGCCATACGCATCATTAAGTTGGCGAGATAGGTCGAGGGCCTCGGTGGCATATTGATAGGCTCTACCTGAATCCGTGGGATGATATTGGTAGGCAATTTGATTGAGTAGGGTCATTTTGATAGAGGGCTCCTCAGTCCTCGCCAAGACTCGTTCTAAGCTGTCCAACTGCCCCTGCAGTTCAGCAATTGACCCCAAAAAACATCCTACTAGCAATACACAGACAAGGAAATGATATCTCATGCTACTGACTATTACAATGGATAATGTTAAATGTATAATGAAAAATTGGACATGCCGGGTTGCAAAGGATATTGTTGATTGTTTAATGAAAAATTAGTAAATATTTTCCTTCAACACAAAACACTGAAAATCTGGTATTGAAACTGTACATCAAACACTATTCATTATAAATTATCCACTAAAAATTAACCTAACCCATTCAACACTATTCATTAAACCTTATTCATTAAACCTTATTCATTACAAAGAGGCCTGCCCAGTCCTAGGAATCAATCCCTTCACTCGGCAGACCTTACTTTAAACGTCTACTGTCTTGTCTATACTTCCGTAATTCTTAGATGTTTCATCACTTTAGTGAGCAATCATAAGCTTTCTTTCCGTAGGCGCTATAGATCTTAGTTCGGCCATACCCACCGCCGCTGTAATTCTGGAGGAAAAGAATATGCTCTAAAAAGCACTGTCCCGTATTATCTCGATAAGTGATTGCTGCGATTCGTTGTCTGCTCACTGGCCTTCCGGTAATATCGTTGTTCACGGCCCATTTGCGGCTAGTGATGATGGCGCTTGTCGGTTTGTAGCTGGGAGATGCAGCACCGGCGACGCGCATGAAGTCAGCTTCTAAGGCAGCATCTTGTACATCCGCTACGGGTAGTTCTGAAACCACCGCGGCCTTTTGCTGATTACTTCTCGCTTGATTCAATATTTGGCCTTTATTGGCCTGCATATCATCCACCCGTTTGGTGTAGGCTTCAAGCGTCTGATTCTGAGGGTCGACCTGTCGATAGGCTTTGACGTAGAACACCAATTCACGCATATCGCCATCAAAGAAATTTTCGACATGGGTGCCTTCCAGTTCAGCTATCTTTTTGTCTACCTTTTCCTTAAACTTTACCTCCGCGAGGACTTCATCAAAATCTTTGATCTCGCCTTCCAATTGCAGCGTCCTTTGTTGGGTGAAATCGTTGGCCTTGGCAAAGGATTCGCTGGCTTTGAACTGTTGGATCATCGCAAGCACTTTCTGGCGGTCAAAAGACTTCATATTGTCCCAAAGGTATTGGCAGCGAGAAAAGGGGTTAGCCTGTTTCAGCGTAATGAACTTGCTGGCCCAGTTGCCAATTTCACTCTCCACATCGTGCATTTGCAGTCGGTTCGCCTTCTGGGCATCAAAGCCCGATTGCCATTGCTCCAGTTTTGCTACTTCATTCGCAATGTCATCACCAAAGCCCTTTTTGACCAGTTTTTTCATGTAGTACATGGCATTCTTTACAAACTTTTTGCCATTGCTAGTATCTCCTGTTTTCATATAGTTTTCGGCTTTTTGATAGAATTTGATAAAGTTCTTGTAGTCAAAATCATCTTGAAGGGGTTTGTCCTGGCTCATGATTGGGATTGAAAGGGTGAAGAGTAATAAAAGGGATGTTAGGTATTTCATGAGAATCTTATTTTGCTTCGATAATGTTGACTAAGAGTTGCCAGAATGCTGTAGCTTCTCCTCGCAGTGGGACTTCGGTCATGCCGGACTTAGCCACGAAATCCGGATCATTGAGCGCTTTTTCGATAAGGCTATCATCTTGATACTTTGAATTGGCCTTTAGGTCTGCCACTACTGCTGCTCGAGTGGTACTGATGGCGTCGAGGTAGGCTCCAAAACTGACTAGTGGTTGATAGTCGTAACCTCGGCATTGTAGGGCAGTCGTTTTTCCGTCCTCCTCAACAGCTTGGGTGTCAAATAAGACGGTCTCTTTACTTGTCAGCTCGTCATTTCGGTCTAGGTAGTATTTGCGGACGATAGGGATAAAGCCCTCTTCATTTAATTCAAAATCAATATCGTATTCGAAATCTTTGTAGAAGGACTTCGATTCCTTACGAGCGAAATTGTAGTATTTACCTTGGTGAATGACGATGATGCTACCCATGTAGATGTCATAGAAATAGAAGCCGTCCCATTTCTGATGTTTTTCCTTGGTGGGGGATGGTTCAGCTTCGACCTCTGCAGTCGAATTGGTAGTAGGAACACTACTGCTCACGATGTTTGCTGCTTCGCTGGATTCCTTTGATCCGCATGCCATTAAGACTAGAAATAGCACCGCTAGAATGATGTGTGATTTCATAGGATGATGTTTTACAGTTTAGTGCCGAGCGAAACAACCAAAGTTTCTGAGGCTTAGTCATCCGAAGTTTGTCTTTGTCTCGTCTAAAAGAAACTTCGGATGACTCTTCCTGGAAAACTTCCGTTGTTTGCAGCCCAGCTTGCTGAGTTAGTAGGTTCTATTTTCTTTTGTACCAAAATTGATGCGGTCCTCCTTCGACAATGGTGAGTGGGTCTTGATGCACTTTGCGATCTTGTTCGGGATGTTGGATGAACTTCCCATTCTTTACTTGGAAAGGGAAATGTCGTTTCAATTCCTGACCCGTGCAATCTTTGGTATAAACGATCATTTCATACTTACCATCGGTAAAGTCACTCTTTTTCACTTGCTGCCATACATCTGGGTTAGTACCTGGAATTTTGGTGACTTGCACCGAATTATTGATCCATTTGGTGCGAGTGGAACCACCGGTGTTGTAGTCTTTGGGTGCATTGAAGCTTCCCTTTTTAGAGCCTTGCATGCGACTATCGTAGGCCCCGAAGATTTTGCCATCTTTCAATAATTCATACTTGAACTTGTAGTCGCAGTTTTTCTCCACCCTAAACTTGTTCTCTACATTGGTTGTGGTGTTATCAATGAAATGATGCCAAACCATGAGATCTTTGTCAGAGTAGCTAGAGAAGTCAAAGTAGTTCCAATCTTCCCATGGACCCTTGAGGAATAGGCAGGAGGTAAAGGCTGCGTAAGGATCATCCACTTTTTTCTCAATTACCTCAAAGGGGAAGGTGTAGTAGAGTTTTCCTGCTGCATAAAAATCCAATCGATACTTTCCCTTGCCAATTTGAATGAAATCCTCCGTTTCGTGTACCTGTTTTTGATTCATCACAGCAGCTACTTTCAGGACGGGGTTAACGGAGTAGTGAAATCTTCCAGCGACTTCCCTTGATTCCGTGTTGACTACATCGGCATAGAGCAGCAGATCTTCTTTCTTGTAGCTGTCGTAGTTGGCCTTATCTCCTTTTTTAGTGCTAGTGGGAAGGAAGGATACGGCTAGGTTTGGGGTACTTAGCTTACCATCAATCGTCAGCTTGATCCCACCAGAGAGTAGGCTTTCCATCGTAATGGCAGGTGTGAAAGGGGAGGAAAAGTCGAGTTCTACCCCGCCGCCTTGGGCTTTGTTCTTTTTAAGTCCTAGTTTGTTTTTAAGTTTGCCCAATTGAGCGTGGGTGGGTGAAAGGGGTGTTAGGCTTACCATCGCCACCAAAAAGAGCGTCCAGTTTAGTCTTTTCATTTTCTTAGTTTTAAAGGATTGTTGCCCCACGAGAGGTGAGGTATGAGAAATACATTTTTGAATTCTAGTAGTTGAAAAAGCTGAGGGGAAGAATGTTATGACAAAAGTAGGAGGCAGGAGGAGGTGCAGCAAGCTAGATTGATGGCTTGGTCAAGGGCATTGATTTCTTGGTAGAAAGTGGATGGAATTCGGTAGTTATGGCAATCTATACGTAATCAAGGTTTAATAGTGTATGAAAGGCGTGGATGCCCTGGTCCCTTCCCAGCCTTGTTTCGTGCCTGTCCAGAGGCAGATAGATTTTTACCAGCAATACCACGCATTTAATAGACCATTCAAGGTCTGGCGCCTTAGGTAGAACGGTGGCTCAGATATCGTACATAAATGCACGAAGATCCCACCTGTATATCTGGCTAGGCATATGTTGTCACGCTGTGACAGGCGCTAGCACTGACTGCTTTGGGTATGGTAAATATGTCCCGCCTCTCGAAATAATATCCCTGTATGGTGAAGTTCAAAAAACTAGGACCACCTGATTTCGACCACTCCATATTCGAAGTATATAGCAGCGGATCCTTGGAGAAACTTCGGATGTCTACCGCTCTGGAGGATAATTGTATCCTCATACTTAGTACACACTATCCGTTTATCTTTGCGAGGCACAAAGATCAAAGGGTACATGAAAAGCAGTACGGTGGCCAGGAAGCTACATGGCGCGTCGGTGAAGCAGTTGAGACTCGTCACCTACTTGGCTTTACTCTTCGCTTGTCCATTACACTGAGTACATAATTATTTAAAAAAGCTGGGCACTGTATCCGAAGTTTCCTTTTGATAGGTCCACGTAAAACTTCGGATATCTGCCGCGCCGCTCTTAAATTCATAATTCTACAAGACATGAAAGCAGCAATAATTGGTACAGGCTTAATTGCCAATACACACGTACAGGCCTTGCAATCTTTAGGGCAGGATGTGGCGGCAGTAGTAAACCGGAACCAAGAACGAGGCGAAGCCTTCGCTCGAAAATGGAATATCCCAAGTTGCACCACCTCCTTTGCGGATGCCCTGTCCGATGAGATTCAGGTAGTACACATCTGTACCCCACCGGCCTTGCATTACGATATGATCAAGGCAGCACTGATGGCTGGTAAGCACGTCGTTTGCGAGAAGCCGATGTGCATCGAACCCCAGCGGGCAAGAGAACTAACAAAGCTCGCTCAAGAAAAAGGACGGATTGGAGCGGTCGTCTTCAACGTGCGCTTTCACGAAGCCTCCCAGCACGCCAAAGCCAAACTAGCCGATTCCGCCTTTGGCCCCATTCGCCTCGTTCATGGCTCCTACCTCCAGGAATTTCACGCCCTGCCCGACTACTACTCCTGGCGCTATCAGCCCGAACTAGCCGGGCCCATGCGCGCCCTCACGGAAATTGGTTCTCACTGGATTGACTTGGTGCACTATTGGACGGGATTAGAAATAACGGCTGTATCTGCACAATTTGGGGCGTTTGATCCGGAGCGGAAGTTGCGGGAGGGAATGATGCATAGGGGAGGAGAGGGGGAGCAGCTAGAGGTATCCTCAGAAGATGCTGCTATGCTGAGCCTGCGCTTTTCTAATGGAGCGATCGGTAATGTGGTGTTGTCGGAGATCTCCCATGGAAGAAGCAATCGACTGCAACTTGAAATCACAGGCACCCAACAGTCGCTGTGGTGGAACAATGAGCAGCCCTATCAATTGCATCTAGGCGAGAAATTCCACGGCTTTCAAACCCTCACCTTTCCCTTTGGAGATGGCTTTGGGCGGACCTTCCAGGCTTGTTTTGCGGCTATCTATGCTGATATTGAAAGGGGAGAAACTAGCCCCGATCACCCCTACGCTACCTTTGAGGATGGGTACAGGAATGCGGCGGTGTGTATGGCGGCGTATCGGAGTGCACAGGAGGATGGAAAATGGAGAATTGTAATGGATAATGTTAAATGAAGAATGTATAATGCTGAGGGAATAATTGTAATGGATAATTGAAATTTGTACTTCCCTAAATAGTATTGATCACGGATCAGGAAAGCCCTGAGACCTCCGCTCGGGTTTTTACTTTGGGCTTGAGCTCAAGCTAATTCCTCTTGTATAAACCATGTTCTAATGTATCGGAGACTCAGGGATAATAAGAAAAGCGCTGTCAAATACGGTTGCTATATCTTCTCGAAGGCGTCCATCATGGCGTAGCTCATGTCCGCCAGGTTGAGGTAGACTTTCCTTGCAGGTACTTTCAGACCATTGATCTCCAGCTCACCTTTAAAAAGTGCTATGCCTCCTTTTTGATCTTTGCCCCAACTGTTGTTGATGCTAATAGCTTCCAAACGATAGCCATTTTCGGTGTCCACATAGAGTTCGATGGGGGCCTCTTTGTACATCCAGCCTTTGGCATTGGGAAGATTAGCGAAGGAAATGGTGGTATAGGTTTTTCCATAGAGGGTAGCTTTGCCTACTTTGGGTAAAGGCCTAGCACCCGCGCTCTGGTAAGCCAGTGGCATGCTGAAGTGAATAGTATGGTGTTCCGACATTTCTAAAACGGAGGATTTGGTTAAACGGTAAGGCCAAGGATGTAGTCTGGCTGGGATGTCCCCCTCTGCCATTTTTGTACCATTTACTTTAAAGAAAGGCTTTCCGTTTTCTCGGCCGATGGTGAAGGTGCTGTCCTGGTAGTGGCGGGTACTATGATAATACCCTGCTTTATTGTCGATGGAGACATCCTCTATGGAGATATCTTCATCAAAAATGGTATGCATTCTCATGCTTCCAGAGAACTCATCCCAGATGCCGTTGGGGTCATAGTATTGAACTACTTTATCGAATATTTCATTGGCAGTCATTTCCTTTTCGCCAGAAGAGGTACTTGCCACTAATAAGACTAGTAGAGGGGAGAGGTAAATCAGAAATTTTTTCATGTTTTGTAGGTTATGTGAAGTGGGATAGTGAATGTCAGGAGCAAACCTACGGGAAGCAAGGTGAAGCAGGCTTCACTATTGTTGCAAATGTCTTAGCTATTGTTGCTTGGGCCTTTCTAGGTCTATTTTTTCTGTCGAAGAAGACTAGTGGTGAAATAGATTTCCTTCCGGTGAGTTGTCCTATTTCTTTATGCCCAATTGACAAGGGATAAAAGAAATGTTATGACGAAATGTAAATTGTTACTACTGGTCCTAATGCTGTGTTTTGGTTTGCCTATGACAGCTCAGCAAGCAAACGGTTTTGCCATTGAGACCGATCCGGTTTCCACTGTCCTTGGCGCCAGAACGATTTCCTTGCTATTGGAACCGTCGCAATTGCCTCACTGGTCTTTCTTTACCAACGTAGTGCAGGCCGATTTTCCCGACTGGATGGATGACTTTTTAAACCCTACAAACAAGGACAAAGGCTTTGAAACGAAGATTAATATTGGTGGTGGTTTTGCCGTGGATTATTTCCTGCAGGCACAACGAGAAGGGCTCTATTTTGGATTGCTGAATTTGTTCTTCCAAAATGAAGTGAGTAGAGCAGAAGCCAGTGAAAAAGTAATGACCCACAATATTATCCCAAGGTTGGGGTATCGCTGGTATCCCTTCCAAAAATCAGCCTTTTATGTCAATCCCTTTGTGGGGCTCCGGTATGAATATGCTTGGGATACTGCGGTGCGTCTTGAGGGTCAGGAATTCTCTGCTGCTGGGACTCAGCCTTTTGCTACGGTCCATATTGGCTATCACTTCTAAAAGGATGATTCATGGAATACAAAACAATAGTAGAAGTGAAAGCTGGCATTACGACCATCACAGCAAAGGCTGAGATCAATGCTACCCCAGAAAGAGTTTGGGAAACACTAAGATTTCCTGGTGAGATTGCCCGTTTTCATCCCTTGATTAAAGCCTCTAGGATGACGAGTGCTACACCAGCCGGTTTGCACGCCAAGCGCCATTGTGAGTTATTACCGATGGGGGAAATGGAGGAAGTAGTAACCGAATGGAAGGAAAAAGAGGGATTTACCATGGAAGTGGTCGGTGGTAAAATGTTGCCACCTTATCTACTGATGATAGGTCGGGTTAGTATGAAAAAACGAGAGGAGAAGACGGAGGTGAGTTTCCAATTCTCCTATCAGCTGAAGTTTGGCTTCGTAGGAAGAGTGCTAGATCAATTACTCATTCGATCACAATTCAAAAAAGCGCCGCCCCAATATGTATTAGGCTTAAAGGCGTACGTCGAACAGAAAAGCAATTAGGGTAACATCTTTTTCCGGATTAAGTCCTTTTCCTTATCTGAAGTCGAAAGTTTTAAGGCAGTTTCGAAATACGGGACTGCCTTTGCTCTCTCATGTAATTCTAGGAAGAAAACGCCTACCGTGGCGTAGTATTGGACGTTTCGTTGCAGGACAGGGTTGTTGGATAAAGTCAATAAAGTTTGTAAGGCTTCTTTGCGCCTTCCTGCATAGAATTTGGCTAGGTTGTGGTTAAGTTTTACCAAAGGACTGTCATCCAATTTTTCCATGATGGCGTATTGCTGAGTGATACTTTCCCAATTGGTGCTTTCAAAGGTAGTGGCAAGACAGTGTTCCGCAGCAATACCGGCTTGTAGATGGTAGATGCTTGGCGTACTACCAGAAATGGCTTGCTCCAAATATTCCATTCCTGTAGCGATGAGCGAGTGATCCCATAGACCACGATCTTGCTTACTCAGTATGACTAGAGCCCCTTCCGCATCGGTACGACTTTCAAAGCGCGCAATGTTTAGGAACATTAAGGCCATCAACGCTTTAGCTTTCCTTGCTTGCTCAAACCTAGTGATGACTTGCCTCAAAAGGCGAATAGCCTCGTAGCAAAGCTCAATTCGGATGGTCTTTTCGTGATGACTAGAGTAATAGCCTTCGTTAAATAAGAGATAGAGCGTAGCAAAGACTGCATCCAGTCTTTCTTTTAGTTCCTCTGCTCGCGGTATTTCATAGAGGATGGTTTGATCCCGAAACTTCTGCTTGGCTCGATATAGTCGTTTATTAATGGTGGCAGCCTGTGTCAACAGGGCGCTGGCGATTTCGGGAACGCTTAATCCACACAGGGTTTTTAAAGCAAGGGCGATCTGTGATTCTTTGGGTAAGGCAGGGTGGCAGCAGGTGAAGATCATCTTTAGGGTACTGTCCGCTTCTAGGGGACTATTGAGCTGTAAATCGGCTAGAGGGGTTTCCTGGAAGGAAGGAACGATTTTATCGCGATAGAGCTGTTTGCGTTTGAGGACATTGATCGTTTTTTTCTTAGCCACATCCATCAGCCAAGCCTCTGGATCATCGGGAATAGTCCGAATGCTCCATTTTTCCATAGCTTCCATCAAGGTATCTTGAACAATGTCCTCAGCTAGCTGTACCGCTGATAAGCCGAAATAGTTGACCAGAATGGCTACCAAACGACCATAGCTGTGCCGAAAAAAATGCTCAGCTAACTGATGGGGATATGGATTCGCGTCTTTCAAGGGTAGTGGGGTGTAATCATGGGTCTGACTAAGATTTCAAAATATTCCACTAAGGGAGAACTGTTGGCAATTTCAGTGGCTTCATCTAAGCTTTTGGCTTGTATAATAACGAAGCCAGCAATGATCTCCTTAGCCTCTAGAAAAGGCCCATCTGTGGCAATTTTATCTTTCTCCTTGATCAAAGCTCCTTTCCGTTCCAGGCGATTATCCGTAACGTAATGTTCCTCTATGGTCGTGACCCACTTTCGGTAGGCTTCCAGTCTTTTTTGCAGTTGTTCAGGGGAGTAGTCTAGCTCCTTTTTTCCCTTTAAGAGCAGTAGGTATTGTTTCATTTCGTCTTTGTCATTTAAGGGTGGCACAGCCGAACTTGTACCGAGTAGTACTTGGGCTAAGTTCGGATGTTTGCGCTGTGTAAGGTACTAGGGGCGTTGCAAACCAAAGATAATATTATCTCCCTTGCCCCGGCAAAAGGCATCTACCTGATAAGGCATACAAGCTCCTACAAGCCCAATCCCGTTTGGATATGCTACCGTTTGAAGTACGCGCTTCGGGGGATTTTGATCAACAACGGCCTGTTTATTCTTAACGGTACCCGCGTAGATCCAGCCTTGGTATTTTTCAGGGGTCAAGGTGAGCGCTGTGCCTCGTAGATGGTAATCACCGGTTTCGTCCACATCTGTCTCAGACATAAATACGCCGGAAATAGCCGTAGCATGATATTTTAGAGAGTAAGTGCCATTGGCGCGAAATCGGATCGTAAATAGACTTTGATTGGCTTGATTACTGCTGGATCTGAATTGTTGGATAGTACCACCAATTTTGCCTACTCGCCATTGCCCGATAAGTTCTTTTGAGCTCAAGACTTTCGAAGGCATTTCCGTTACTCTACCCATATTACTGGAATGATACTGTCCAGTGGTGCTATTAGGTGCATAAGTGGCATGACTACCGGTAGAAGCAGGGCCATCGTGTCTTTGGTCTAAGTCAAGCTGTGGGTCAATGGGCTCGATTTGCTCTAAAATCCGGCGAATCGCTTTGGTGCCATTTAGACCTTCAAGTTGAGCCGCAACGGCAATAAAAGCTCCTATGTACCCCTTCTTATGATTGAAATCACGCCGGAAATAAGTAGCGGCCTGAATCTTCTTGCCATCCTTCAGTAGCTCAAACTGATGAACTTTACCTAGCTCGGCTAGCCCGATGTACCTAAAAGCAGCATTTCCAGACAGATCTGACAACCACTGACTAGATTTGCGGCTAGAATAGATAGTTTGAAAGGGTACTTTTTCGATATAAAAACCCGGCGCCGCTTGCGCTCCTGGTGCTAATACTACGATAAATTCTCGGTCGTTAATGGTCTTTCTTGAGGCAGTCCAATTGGAAGGGATTGGAAAGCGAATTTCTTCATCTTCGTAGTGATTTGTTTCCTCAGATGGGGCATCTTGGTGTAATACATTTGAAATGGGTGCTAAGCTGTTTCCCTCTTGAATCTCGCTATCTTCTTGCGGTTGCCCGCAGGCTAAGAAGAGAAAGAGTAGGCAGAGTAAGTAGTCCCTGTACGGGTATCTAGGGACAGTCCTTTTTTGTCTGCGTATAATGCTGTGCACATGATAGTAGCTGAACAAGGGAGAAAAGGATTTTTCAGCCTGATGCCGCTTTCTAGGGGGTAGCCATTCCACTGTTTTATTCTGCTGGTAAGATGCTTTTGGGTTTATCATAACTGTTTTAGAATAGGTCAAGTGAGAAACTCAAAATAGGACAGGAACGGAGAATCAATTGAAAAAAGCCCGCCAGCAACTGACTTCTTTCGTTTTTGGTAGACTCGATCCTACTAATTGAAGTTGTTTAAAAATGTCTCACTGGCCGCGATGAAGTGCTTTTCGACTCACTCTTCGGTTTCCTGCCGGCCGAGCAGGCGGGTTTATCGCCACGTAGCGCTGCTATCCTGCCTGGCGGCTCGACAGGTGCGACTCTAAAAAAGCCTCAATTGAGCCAAAAATCTTCTCCATTTCGACTCAGCAGACATTCTTGAACAACTTCATAATGATGATAATTATGGACAATCCGTTTTTTCAAAATATAGCTGATAAGCCTTTTGTCCACTGATCAGACAATGGGTGATTCGACCCTGTGTATCTCTCTTGAATTCTACTCGTCCAAAATAAGATTCATTGCTAATAAAGGCGTCTGGGGCAATGGGGCGAAAGCGGATGTCCGGGTTGAAGGCGTGAGTGGCGACGAGACTCCCAGATCGTTGTATAAAAGCATAGCGTGTTTCTAGTTCTTCATTTACAAAGGCCCCGGTATACTCATGTAAGCTTTCCTCATCGTAAGTGGGAGGGGAGAGTGTGACTTTTTGTCCGGGATAGGAGAAATCCGAGAAGTGCCAGCGCAAGCCCTGATCAGAAAAAACAATCTTGCTGTGGGGGCGATGTGGAAATTCAAAGGCTTGTGGTTCGACCAGCGGAGGCAGGGCCAGTCCATCCCCAGCCCCATAGCCGGTAAAGAATAGGGTGTCGTTCTTCGCAAATATAGTGATGTATAAGCCTGGAAATACCTGATAATCGCCGGCGAATCGCTCTAGCTCTTTCGTGGTATAGCTAGGTGGAGTAGTTCCCGGCTGCTCATCGAGCTGCTTAGCCAGAAATATATCGATCATCCCGTATGCAAGATTTAAGGGGTTGAAGGCTTCGTAGTTTCCAGTAATAGCTACCGTAAACTGATATTCTGGAACCCGCAATAGGTAAGCTCGAAAGCCCGCATCTCCACCTCCGTGGAATTCAACCTTGACACCTCTATATAATTTGGTTTCCAGCCCCAGACCATAGGGTATGCTTTCTCCCGAATTAAGTAGGCTAGGCTGAGCCATTTTGGCGACGAGGGCGGCGCTTCCCACCACTAGCTTGTCATAGTTTTGTGCCCAAAGGCTCAGGTCTTCGGTGGTGGTGTATAAGCCGGTAGATCCAACAATAGCTGCATTCATCGGAAGATACTGATAGCCCTCTTCGTGCTTGATATAGGAATCGGCTTTATTCGTCACCAGTACACCTGGATCTTCGCGAAACATACTGTTCTGCATGCCAAGTGGAGATAGAATGCGTTCTTGTACGAAGGTAGAGAAGGGGAGTCCGGATACTCGACTTACAATTTCTGCCAGGAGAACATATCCCGCATTGGAGTATTGAAATCGCTTCCCTGGCTTGAAGTTCAACCCCTTTTGCCGTAAGAGAAGGGCTACCATTTCGGACTGACCAATCAATTCCCCTTCTTGCCTTCCCCGCAAACCATTAAGGTCGTAGTTGTTCCGAAAGCCACTGGTATGATTAGCCAATTGTCGTACACTAATGGAGTAGGGTAAGTCCTTTAGTTCGGGTAGAAATTTAGTGATCGGGTCATCTACAGAGAGTTTTCCGGCTTGTTCTAGGAGTAGTATAGAGAAAGTGGTGAATTGCTTGGAAATTGAGCCGACTAGAAATACGGTGGAATCAGAAATGGGAATGCGATGTTCAAGATTAGCGAAGCCTTGTTGTTTTTTGTACAATGTACGGCCGTTCTGTTTTACCGTGATCGCTAGGCCCGGCCCTGAACCTTGATCGTGCACCTTCGCCAATCGATCAGCTTGTTGTAGCTGTTGGTCCGCACTTTGGCAAAGGGCCGGAGAGGTCGATAATAGGATGAATAGAGAAGTAATTACAGGTAGAAGCAGTTGTTTCATTCGTTCGAAATTTTTGTTGAAACAAAACTGCTAGGAATGATCCAAAGAGTCGTCCGAGTAAGGGAAATCGAACGGATTAGTAGACGAGTAAAGTGTCCGAATAAAAGTCGGACTTTCTCTAAGTGGTTGATTTTCTGTAATTAGTAGGCGTTTGTCCCGTTTCCTTTTTGAAGGCGGTGTAGAAGGAAGATTTGGAGTTAAAACCGACTTGATAGAGGATTTCCAGGACGGTGAGCTCCGGTTGATTCTGCAGCAAGGCCTTTGCTTCCGTGATCCGGAACTCATTGATGTAGTCAAAGAAATGTTTTCCTAGGTGTTGATTGATGAGCTGGGAGACAAGCTTATCGGGTAGGCCTATCCCATCGGCTAGTTTTTGCAAACTTAGCTCGGCATCCAAATAGGGGCGTACGGTCTGCATATGGTTCGAAAGCTTTTCCAATTCTTTCTGGTGTTCTTCAGGGAGTTCTGTTGGATTGGACTTAATCGGGAGTAAATTCTTATCCACCCCAAGGAATAATTTAGGTCGGTACAGCGCTTTTAAGACGAACCAAGAAATCACACTCAGGGCAAAAATGCTAATGATCAGATTGATCAAAGGCAGATAGTCCCAAGCGGCTTGGTTGAATAGGATATCGCGAATGAGTACGAAGGTATTGCCAAGTAAAAATAGGAGAGTCGTTTGTAGGAGCCATTTGTAAGTGATCTGATGGTTCGTAGAGTAATTCTCTCGATAGAGCGTGCGAAAGGTGCTAAGACTGACAAAGACCGCTACGATATAGGCATAGTATTGTAGTTGAGCTACGATGCTAAATAGCTGGAGTGCTTCTGCTGAGATCTCCGAAATTATAAAGAATAGGAAGAAGCCCAGAGCGGGTAAGGCATGTAAGATATGTTTGCCTTCCAGCTCATAGTTGTGGAAACAAGCTGAGCGTACATACAGCCAATATAAAGGCATTTGCAATAGCACACTGGCTAGTCTCAGACTCTCCCACCAAGCAAAGCTTGTTTGAGGTATAAAGAGTCCTACTAAATCAATAGCAGTGACCAATAGGAAACTGGCAAAAATATAGTTCGGTAATTTCCGCTCCGATTTAGCCGTCAACAGGAAAAATGCCAAAAGAAGTAGGAGAAAAACGATGATCTTACCAATGTCCGGAATTAAGGCTGTCCCCGCCATGAATATGCTTTAAATAAGATTTGATTGGGCCACAGAATAGGGAGAATTTTTGATCTATTAGAAAGAGAAGGGATTGAATTTTGACAGCTAGCTACTAAATGAGATGCAAGACTACTGCTCAGTAGAAGCGTTGGCGACACATCCGAAGTTAATCAAGGCGCATACTCGTAAAACTTCGGATGTTTGCGCCGAGGATCATTTTAGACCTGCCCTGACTGACTTAAATACTATTCTTCCCATAAAGCCTCCCAGAGCGCAGCACTAGGTTTCGGATAAGAAGGCTTGGCCACTTCCGCCTTCCATTTCTCCGAAATGAATTCACTCACCTGCATCCGGGAATGCAAATGATAAACAAAGGGAGGAGGAGCTGAGATGTTTTGGACATAATCATCGTTCGATTCTAAAGCTTTTTTCTATGATCTCTCGCAAGACACCATGATCTATTTCATCTAGTTTCTTGATATACAAACAACCCCGCCCATGTTTATGAGGCCCCAATCTGGATAGGAGTTCCTTTTCCCGCTCCAAGTCGAACATCACATATACAGATAAATGCGCCTTTGCTGGCGAAAAGCCCACATTGAACCATTCGTACTCCTCGCCATTCTTTCGCTGGTATTTGTATTTACCAAACCCAACTATACTGACGCCCCAAATCTTGGGCTCCAAGCCCGTTACTTCCTGGATCATTTTCAAGACTTCCTTGCTGTCTGTCTTTCGTCTTTGGTTGGAAATCGCTTCGATAAATTCATCTACATTTCGATCCGTTTCTGAATTGACTAAGCTTTTCTTTTTTGCCATGACATTGCTTTTGGGTGCACAATCAAAGGGTAATAGAGGATTAAGCTAGCAAATTACTTTAGCATCCCCAAAATGAAAGAATTCGTCATCAGACTTTATTCTTACCCAATTACGGACACTTACTCGCCGAGGATGAAGTGGTTCTGGACAAGATTTTGTCTCAAATCTTGAATGTATAAGAAGTTGAAGCAGCCTTTAGGTATCTCATCAGTCCTTTGTTTGTTCATAAGATTAGCTTGCCAGTAGGCGTCTTACCATTTTACACACACTCAACACAAAGGATAATGAAGAAAACATTACAAGTCTTATTTCTATTTGCTATTTCTACCGGTCTTTTTGGCCAAATGCCGAATACCCTCACACCCAGCGATAAGGTGTATGGTCTATCTAAGTTTTGGCAGGAAGTGAACTATAATTTTGTATACCTCAACAAAGTAGACCGTGACCAATGGGACGCAGACTATCGACAATTGATCGCTGAGGTACAGACAACCAAGGATGACTACGAATATTATCGACTCCTGCAAAAGTTTTGTGCCACGCTCAAGGATGGGCATACCAATGTTTATTTCCCGAAGGGGATTCAAGAGGAATTGTACAATACCTACTTTGGTGAGTACCGACTGTGGTCTTCGAACATTGATGGAAAGGCCATTGTAAGTCGAGTCAATTTGAGCAAAAAGGATGAGTTACCCATTGGCACGGAGATAATTGAAGTCAATGGGATGAGTACCAAGGCATACCTGGAGCAAAAGGTCATTCCCTATATTTCATCTTCAACCGACTATATTTTGTGGGATCTCGCTGTTTCTCGCATGTTTCAGGCTCCCAAAGGCACCAGCTTTGAAGTCACATTCAAGTTGCCTGATGGCCAGAAAAAATCGCTGAGTTTAACCCACACGGAGACTACTGAACAAGAAGTTTTCCCCGCCTTTGAACCCTGGGAGTTAATGGAGTTCAAATGGATCAATGATGATATTGCTTATGTTTCACTTAATTCGTTCGGTAATCCTAAGATTGATTCCTTGTTCATCGAGAAGTTGCCGGAGCTCTATAAAGCTAAAAAGCTGATTGTTGATCTGCGCAAGAATGGAGGAGGGAACACGCCCATTGGCAGAGAAATCTTAGAGTATCTTACAGATGATCCAGTACTATACGGATCGAAAACGCGAAGTAGACTACACATTCCATCTTTTAAAGCCTGGGGGACGTGGACCTCTGCGCAGGACACCGTCGGTAGCAGTTGGGCCACACAGAAGTATTTATCTTTTCGAGACAATTATTTTCACGACTTCAATTATCAGGGCACAAAGGTACGATTAGACGCCAAACGCTTGGTGGTGCCAACGGTACTGCTGATCGGTCATAACACAGCTTCGGCTGCGGAGGATTTTCTCGTATATGCCGATAATCAAAAGCATATGACGAAGATCGGTGAACCTTCCTTTGGCAGTACTGGACAACCATTTCAATTCAAGTTACCTGGTGGAGGCTCGGCTCGGGTGTGCACGAAGCAAGATATGTATCCTGACGGTCGAGAATTTGTCGGAGTAGGTATTCAGCCTGATATTCTAATTAAGAAAACGGTTAATGATTTCCTAGAAGAAAAAGATCCTGCGCTAGAAAAGGCCATCGAGTATTTGGAGAAAGATTAGGTAAGTTAGGTTGGGTAGAAAGCCAAGATGAATTTCCGCCAGAAACCAGAGAAATTTATGTTACAAAGTGCTTAGCCTGGGCTAAAGCGGAGCAGCCAAAATGGTTGATGCCACCGGCAGATATGGCAGAGGTTAGGGCCATTCAAAATGGCGAAGGGGCCCCAGGATGGGGTGATTAACTTTCCTTTCTGAACCAGTTTAAGAATTGCCACTTACAAATTCTGCTGTTTACTTAGGATTTGATGAGGTTTACTGAAATCGATGGAACGTGATGCGGAAAGCAGCTAGCTTGCATTCATTCTCAAACAACCTAAAAAACTAAGCTGATGAGTAATCTAGCAGTTGTCCAAAAAGCCTATCAAGATTTTGGTGCCGGAAATATCCCCGCCGTACTTGCGGTACTTGATGAGAATGTAAAATGGATGGGATCTAGCGGCTTTCCATTCCACGATGGAGATGGTATAGTGGTAGGCCCACAGAGCGTACTGGAAAAAATCTTTACCAGGATTCCGGAATTCTTCACGGAATTCGGTATCGATGTTCAACGCTTGTACGAAAGTGGAGATACCGTGATTGTAGAAAGCTTTTTCAAAGGGGTTTGGAAAGCCTCAGGGAAGCCATTCCAGGCAAATGGCATCACACTTTGGGACATGAAGGATGGGAAGGTAACCCGGACTTTTGAAGCAATTGATACGGGGGCTATGATGAACTAAACTATAGTTCCTATTGGGCTGGGGCCTACTATTTACGGTAGACTCCAGCTCTACAAGCTTATGTAGTGTGACCATAAAGCCGGAGGGTCTATTGTCGCACTACTTATCTCTTAATCAGCACCCCAGGATAGTTTTGTGTTGCCTTTTTCTGCTCTTAGACCACCTGGCCATTCACCCATACTTTTTCAATTCCTGTGGAGCGTGCAGTGGGAGATTGGATGGAAGCATTGTCCATTACCGTTTCGGGCTTAAACAGTACTAGGTCGGCGAAATAGCCTGGAGTGATTAGCCCTCGATTGCGAATACCTAGCTTTTCTGCGGGCAAGGCTGTCATTTTGTGAATGGCTGAAGGCAAAGAAAGTACACCCTTCTCCCGAACGTATCGACCCAGTACGCGAGTAAAGGCACCATGTCCTCTTGGGTGCCCACTCATGGCTCCGTCTGAGCAAATGCTAGTATGTTCCCATCGGAGAAAGTTGCTGATGTCTTCCTCACTCATAGAAGTAGCCACGATCGATCCTGATTCTTCCTTTTCTGCTCCTACTCTAATGATCCGTAGCAAGGCTTCCGCTTCACTCTCATTGTTCATTTGTCCGATCTCGGTAATCGTTTTCCCCTCAAAGGTTCGATTGGCTGGAAAATTGACCATCACGGAGGTAGCAGGGTCGAAGAGTTCCTGGGTGGCAAATTGAGCACTAGCTAAGCTTGTGAAATCTTTCTTGGGAAATAGAACACGCGGCGTGGAAGACCACATCGTGTAAGGGTATACATCAGCGCTTATGTCTACTCCTTGCTGCCTAGCCCGTTGCAATTGTTGCAGTAAGGAAGCAGAGGAACCCCATCGGCTTCGCTGTGCAATCTTAATGTGAGTAATTTGTACGGGCAATTTGGCTTCCCGGCCAATATCAATGATCTCCCCGATTGCCTCATTTTGGTAGACGTCTTCACTGCGGATGTGACTAATATAGATGCCTTGATACTTTGCGGCAACTTTGGCCAACTCAATCACTTCAGCCGTATTGCTATAAAATGCCGGCTCATACTCTAATCCGGAAGAGAGTCCCAAAGATCCATTTTTGAGTTCTTCCTCTAGCATCTTCTTCATGACATCAATCTCGTCAGGTTTAGCTTTTCGCAGCACATCTCCCTTCATAGCCCTACTACGTAAGGAGGAATGACCCGTAAAGCTGGCTAGGTTGACACTAACAGCTTGAGTCTTAAGTTGAGCTGCCAGCCTGCTTACAGGAGTTGATCCACCATCTTGCCCTACCACGATGGTCGTGACCCCTTGGTTGGTAGCCGCTACACAGGAGGGGTTATCTGAAAGTCCCCAATCATGATGACTATGGCTGTCTATAAAGCCGGGAGCAAGTGTTAGCCCATCTCCATCGGTATATAGTTCTCCGGGTGCGATGGGTAGTTTGCCCACTTCTTGAATACGGTTATCTACAATCCTTACATCGGCTTTAAAGCTAGGTAGTCCACTACCATCGATAATATTGACATCCGTGATGACTTCAGTTTGCGGAAGCGCCCATGATTTTCCATCCAGGATGTTCTTCAATAATCGTCCAGCACGCCCCTCAGTACCATTGGATAGGAAGACCAATGTTCGATTGCCTTCCAGGTAACGAACCAGAATATTTCTAAAGCCCACCCATCCGCCGGTATGGGATACTACTTTTCCGTCTTTGGAGACAAACCAGCCAAAGCCGTAGCTAGTTGCTTCGCCATTGTTTAGTTTGGCTGGTGTAATAGCCTCTTTAAAGGTGGAGGACTTCACGAGCTTCTCCGTGTAGAGGGCTTGATCCCACTTTAGCAGGTCTTCTGCTGACGCATAGATATTGCCATCTCCAATGATTCCATCAAATCGGACGAGATCATTCTTAACGATTTTTCCCCCTTCATACCGAAAGCCAAAAACCCTAGAGTCAGGAGCTTCTCCAAGGATAGAGGGGATCCGCTTATAACTTTACGAACTTCAGGTTGGCGGATTTCTGGCCACTGCTGATTCGGATGATATAAATACCTCCGATCAAGTTTTCGATCGGAAGTCTGGTCGTTTGTTCACCGGCGACAAACTCCCTTGATTGGCGTCGCAACAACTGACCGCTCAAGCTGTAGATTTCCATCTGATAGTTGTTGGTACTAGGCATATTGCTGCTTAATTGAATGAAATCCCGTGCTGGATTCGGAGCAACCGAAAGGTCAAAGGTATTTGCCAATTCCTGCGTACTGGACACCACGGCTTCCTCGAAGACAAAAGTGGCGCAGTCTGCATTGTCGCCCGAGGTGGACCCATTAAGATTGACACCATTCCCACAAGCGTAAAAGGTTACAACTCCAGCGCCTGCGCTAGGGGCTACCCAGTCTACGGTGAATTCATTGCTTGAGCTCGGACTGGTATGTTCAACGTAGGTGCGATTTGAGAGTTCGACTATATTGGCATTGCTTGAGGCATTTACCCATGAATTGATAGCATCTCCATTCATGTCTAAAGGAGCATTTAGGCTCAGCATTTGAAAACCATATGCTGCTGGAGAACCCATTTGGGGATCCAAACTTACCTTCAAGGTGTAAGTGGTCTCTGGCTCATATTGGGTGACAGCCAGACCATCGGCATTCGTTGCCTCGATGTTTAAGTCAACTTGAATATCGGCATTATTCCCATGGCAGGAAATGCAGGTGCTGTTAGAGTCTCCAGGTGCACCCGTATTCCCAGATCCAGCGGCGGTGGCTCTTCCGGAAGAGCTACTTTGAAAGAGACAAAAGGAAAGTAGCAGTCCAAAGGCAGTATAAAGTAATCGATTCTTCATCAGAGATAGATTTATAGTATTAGACGTGATATCCGTTAGACCAATAGGTAAAGATTATTTTTCCCAATAGGTTCTTGAAAATGGGATAATTGTCTCAGCCCAAGCATATCTCTACATTCTGATCGTGAACCAGTGGCTAGAATATAGAACCACATTTTTCTGATCTTCTTCCTGCTCTATTTCACTATATTTGACAACACCTTTTCTCTATAAAATCCTAAATGATTGATCCTTGGAATCATTCGAGAAGAACAGGCAATACCTCAAGTTTTGCTTATATGGCTTTTTAAAGAACCTCAGGTTTTATGATGCCTTTCTCTTATTGTTTTTTCTAGATAATAGTCTAAACTACAGTCAAATCGGGCTACTTTATGCAGTTAGAGAGATTACGACAAATCTGCTTGAAGTTCCCTCAGGTCTCCTGGCTGATGCCTATGGCCGCAAGCGGTCGCTTCTGCTAGCATTCCTAGTTTATATCTTGGCCTTTTTGACCTTCTATTCTTCAGCTAATTTCTTCCTACTGCTGATCGCCATGGTGTTGGTAGGTACGGGGGACGCTTTTCGTTCCGGTACCCATAAAGGTATGATCATGGATTACCTGCGCATCATGGGGTGGGAATCCCAAAAGATCAATTACTATGGCCATACCCGTTCCTGGTCTCAATTGGGATCAGCCGTATCGGCTCTAGTGGCTGGTCTGACTGTCTTTTATGCGAGCAACTATAGGATCATCTATCTAATCTCCATCACTCCATACCTGCTGAACTTCGTCAATATCTATACTTACCCATCAGCTCTAGATCATCCCTTAAAACGGAAAAAGCAGCTGAGGAAAGGACCCGTAGCTATGTTGAAGGATCTTTGGTTTGTTTTAAAGCAACCTCAAGTGTTGCGCATTGTAAATTCTGCGGCCCTACATTCTGCTTACTTGAAATCCATCAAGGATTATATTCAACCCCTAATCGTTAGTTTGGCTGTCCTCTTGCCCTTTTTGTCTTCTATGGAAATAGAAAGTAGGAATGGCTTAGTAGTCGGTATAACCTACTTCCTCATCTTTTTGTTGACTTCCCTTGCTTCTCGGAATGCTGGTCGCGTTTCGGAAAAGAAGATTCCAAATATCCAGAACAAAACATTGTTCCTAGGTTTTGTGGTAGGGGTGTTGAGCGGAATCCTGTTTCATTATCAGCTATGGTTATTATCCTTGCTGTTTTTCATGGTGATCTATCTCATTGAAAATGTACGAAAGCCGATCTTGACAGGCTTCTTAGTAGATAGAGTACCTAATGAAATACTAACATCTGTTATCTCTGCTCAGTCCTTTTATCAAACCTTGACAACCGCCACCTTGTCAATTGTATTGGGGGTACTGGCAGATGGTGTTGGAGTTGGATTGGCCTTGGCCATGATGACGGGGACTTTAGCTGTCTTTACTTTGTTTTTGGGAAATAGAACAAGTACTCCATCTTGAAAAGAGAACCGTGGATTGGTATACTGTTCTTCAGATGTACACTGCTATCATCTTGTTCAGTCCTGAACAAGGGATGTTCGATAATGAACACTTTTTTGGGGTTTTTTCTGCTTGTTGATGTGGTATATGGTTGATTTTTAGTGATTTATGTAGCGTGGTATGGTTTTGGGAATGATATTGATATAGAATCTTCAAAAATCCTGGATATGATCCGCCATCTGCTCACTTTGACCTTTCGAAATTTTGCCAGACATAAAACTTCTTTCCTGGTCAATTTGACCAGTTTATCCGTTGGACTTGCTTGTATTTTGCTGATTTATTTATGGGTAGCAGATGAACTAGGCGTTGACAAGTTCTTCCAGGATGATAGCCGCCTTTATCAGGTCATGAACAACATGACTTTCTCTCAAGACATTCAAACTTTTGACGTGACGCCCGTTCCGCTAGCCGCTGCCTTAGCCGAAGAGATGCCGGAGATAGAATACGCAGTCTCAGTCAATGACTTCTTTAGTTGGGGAAGCCGAGAGGGAATCTTGACGAAGGGGGAAGTTCATTTTAAGGCTACAGGGGCTCATGCCAGCCAGGACTATTTTCAAATCTTTTCATACCCCCTGCTAGCAGGAAGTAAGGAATCAGTTTTAGCAGAAAAGACGGGGATGGTACTATCGAAGAACTTAGCCTTGGCTTTATTCCCTTCGGTAGAAGCTAGTATGGGGCAAACTGTAGAATGGGATCATCCAGACTTTGAAGGTCCTTTTCAAGTCTCTGGGGTTTTTGAGGCTCCACCGGCCAGTGCTACGACTCAGTTTGATGTCATTTTTCATTTGGATGTTTTACTAGAAAATGATCAATATGCGAGCGAATGGAATGGATGTTATGCCCAGACTTATCTTTTACTAAAGGAGGGAACGGATATTGAGCAGTTCAATCAGAAAATTGCAAAATTTCAGGAAACGAAGAATGAAAATCTGAGCCAATTTGAGCTGTTCGCACAACGATATTCCGATCGTTATCTCTACAGTCACTACGAAAACGGACAAGTAGCGGGTGGTCGAATTGCCTATGTGAAGTTATTCTCTCTAATTGGTCTTTTTATCCTGATCATAGCTTGTATCAACTTCATGAACCTGTCTACTGCCCGGGCTTCTTTAAAGATCAAAGAGATCGGCGTGAAAAAAACGGTCGGAGCAACTCGGAAGGCCTTGATTTTTCAGTTCCTTTTTGATGCACTATTGGTTAGTTTACTGGCTTTTCAAGTGGCACTTGTCGTTGTGAGCTTACTATTGCCACAGTTCAATGCTTTGACAGGGAAGCAAATGGAACTTCAGTTTGGATTCCAGCAGAGCCTAGTGATCGGCATGATTGTGCTCTTCACGGGCTTAATCGCAGGGAGCTATCCCGCCTTTTATCTCTCTGGCTTTAATCCGATGACAGTCTTGAAGGGAAAGTTGAATAAAGCCACTGGTGTAGCTTGGGTGCGACGGGGTTTAGTGATTTTTCAATTTGCAGTTTCAGCCATTTTTATTGTCGGATTATTAGTGGTGAATGAGCAAATTGAATTTACACAAACCAAAAATTTAGGATACGACCGCGACAACATCTTGTCGTTTAGTTGGCGAGGTGATTTATATAGCGAGTATGCCGTTAGGGAAGAAGGACAATCTAATCAGCAATTTGAAACCTTCATGCAGAAGCTAAAGGCATTACCTGGCGTGGTCAACGCCTCTAGTATGACAGGAAGTATTGTTAACAAAATGTACGGCCAGAGCGGGATTACCTGGTCTGGTGATGACTCAGAACGTAATTTTTTGTTCCAATCACCCGTGATTGGCCCGGAGATGATAGAGACACTTGGCATCGAATTGCTCGCGGGAAGAACCTTTTCCTTAGAGCATGGCGACAATGCAAGGAGCGTTATCCTCAATGAAGCTGCGGTGAAACTGATGGGATTAGAAGATCCGGTTGGTAAAAGCATGGGCTACAATGGAGGCAGTGAAATTATTGGCGTGGTGAAAGACTTTCACTATGGCTCTCTCCGACAGTCCGTTGATCCGCTGTTCTTTAGGTTTGAACCCAATGGTCGAGATATTTTGGTGAAAATAAAAGGTGGTACGGAGCTCGAGACCATGAAACAATTGAGCGAATTGCATGGGGAATTCCTTCCTCGACACCCCTTCGAGTATACCTTTATGGATCAGGACTACCAAGACTTATACGAGTCAGAAAATCAGGTAGCTTCGCTTTCCAATTACATGGCAGCCATCGCGATCATCATTTCTTGCCTAGGTCTCTTTGGGCTAACCACTTTCACCGCTGAGCGTCGCTCCAAGGAAATAGGCATTCGACGAATTATTGGAGCAAGTATTCTAGATATCATGCGCATGCTGTCTAGAGACTTCACCAAAACCATTTTGGTGGCCATCGCTATCGCCCTTCCGGTGAGCTTCCTGATTTTAAGTCAATGGCTGAACGACTTTGTCTACAAGGTCGATTTACAGTGGGAGTTCTTTGCGGTGGCAGGTCTCGCTACCTTACTCATCGCCTGGCTAACCATAGGTTTACAAACTTTCAAGGCAGCCAATATCAATCCGATTGAGTATCTACAGGATGAGTAAGGCGACCTCCTGTTTTCCGTCAAATGCTTGCAAATGATGCACTTGGCACAGTGACATAGGAATCTTGTTTGTTGAATGATCTGGGGTTTATGTACGATGTCAATTATTCCTCCTACATTTAATCCCCAATGCTGCATTATCCATTCAACATTCAACATTCAACATTACAATGCATCCCGATACCCAAGCAATCATTGAGCATTACCAATTTGACCGCATACCGGTAGAAGGAACCTTTTACAAATCTACCTATCGAGCTGCTCAGCAGGCTAATGATGGAACGCCAGTGGGGACTGCTATTCTTGGCCTCTATACCGAAACGCCCAAGAGTGTTTCCTGTTTTCATCGCTTACCGTATGATGAAGTATGGCATTTTTATGGCGGAGATCCTTTGCAGCTATATCTATTGAAAGAAGGGGGAGAGATTGAGGTGGTCACCATGGGCGGGGATCCTCTAGCGGGGCATCGAGTACAGTTTGTCATACCGGCGAACACCTGGCAAGCCGGCGAAATCCAAACTGGAGGACGCTATGCATTGTTTGGCTGTACTATGGCTCCAGGTTTTATGGGAAAAGACTTTGAAGCAGCTCCTTTGAAGGATTTATTGGAGCACTATCCGGCTCATGAAGCCTTACTACGTCGACTCAGTGTGAACGAAGATCAAACCGAAATGCCAGAAGGCTACATTGGATAGCTAGTATTCAGGAAGAATTTGGCTGCGGAAGCCTATCTTTAGGCATTGGTTTCAAAAACTTAAGACATGCGGCTACTCTTTCAAATTTTCCTTCTTGTTTCTTTATCCACTTCTACGCTCCTAGCTCAAGATTTTTACTTCGGTGCAGATCAATCCTATGTCAATGAAATGGAGGATTGCGGAGCGGTATTCAAGGAGAATAATGTGGCAAAAGATGTGTATTCGATCTATAAAGATCATGGCTGCAATCTGGTGCGTTTGCGCTTGTGGCACACACCTAGTTGGTATGATAACCTTAATGAAGGTCGGCGATATAGTGATCTAGCTGATGTGAAGAAGAGCATTGCCCGGGCCAAAGCTAGTGATATGGCCGTACTACTTGATTTCCACTTATCAGATAATTGGGCTGATCCGAGCAAACAATTGGTGCCAGCGGCTTGGCTTCCGGTCGTGGATGACTTGCCCAAATTGCAGGATTCCCTCTACAATTATATCTATGCTACCCTATCCGAATTAGCGGATGAGAACCTCTTACCAGAGATGGTGCAGATCGGTAATGAAACCAATCGAGGGATTCTTCTTTCTCCGGAAGATAATCAGACTTGGACCTTAGATTGGGCTCGCAATGCAGCCTTGTTCAATAAAGGGATTCAAGCGGTTAGAGATGTGGAGCAAAGCGAGGGGGAGGAGATCCAAGTGGTTATCCACCTGGCAGGACCAGCGGATACGGATTGGTACGTGGAAAACTTTGTGGCCAACCAGGTCACAGATTTTGATATCATCGGAATTTCTTACTACTGGGCCTGGCACAAACCCACCACCATTGCACAGACTGGATCCATTATTGAGGACTTACGTTCCAAATACCCTGGCAAAGAGGTATTGATTGTGGAAACCGGATACATCTGGACCCAGGAAAGTGCCGATGCAGCCAATAATATTATTAGTGAAATACATCCGGATTTTTCCCCCGCCTCACCCACTAACCAACGCGATTGGCTGATCGAGTTAGCTCAAGAAGTGATTGCTAAAAAGGGGCTGGGTGTAATTTACTGGGAGCCATCTTGGGTATCTACAAGCTGCTCCACGCAATGGGGACAGGGCTCTCATCAGGAGCATGCTACCTTTTTTGACTTTGATACCAACTTGCTGTTGCCTGGAGGAATTGAATGGATGGAATATGACTACGGACTCCTATCCGATACGGAGCAGGCATCGGAAGAGAAAGCTATTGATTTTGATGTTCGGACTGATGGAAGTGTCCGGGTAGTCAATAAATTTGGAAAATCAGGCTGGAGCTACAGTGTAGTCGATAGTTTGGGAAGAGTGGTAGAGCACGGAAAGTTAGGGAGCGGCGATTTGGAGGTATCCCTGCGGACTGAGCCGCCTGGACACTATACCTTGACGGTAGGGCAGGGGAGACAAGTCTACACCGTTTCCTTCATTAATCTAAAGTGATCCTCCACTAAGCTTATTACCATAAGATGCGCATTTTTCGTTTTGATAAAACCAAGTATGGGAAAGAGCTATTGATGGACCTTGGTCGTTTCGAGGGTACTCCCAAATTTTTTTTCTCTTCGAAAGTACATTGTACAGATTTCTTCGAAATCATGATTTTCAGGAAAGGGAATGGATATCTACTCCTGGATGCTGAAAAGATCGAAATCCAAGACAATACCTTTTTGTTTGTAGCCCCATTTCAGAAGCGACGCTGGTATGTGGATGCCAAGAACATATCTGGCTTTTTTCTCATTTTTGAAAAAGACTTTTTGGCTACCTTTTTTGCCGATAAGCTATTTGTTTACCGGATGCAGTACTTCTACAATCTGCAGACCCGCCCTTACTTCATTCCAGATCAGCGCCTGTTTGCCTATTCCCATGATATCTTTGATGAGATCTTCTCCGAATTACAACAACCTCGTTCTGATTCTACTCACTTGCTTCGTTCCATTCTCTATTATATGCTTATCAAAATGAATAGGGCTTTTTGTCGCTATCATGAATTAGAGGAGGATACCGCGCTTAATAACTATGCCTATGCCTTTAAGGCCGCTCTGGAGGAACATATTGTAGAAAAGCAGCGGGTGGCTGATTATGCAGCATTATTAGGCATCAGTAGAATTAGTTTGAATACCGCTACGCGGAAGCAGTATGGGGTCACAGCCTCGGAAATGATTAAAGATCGTTTGATCGCTGAAATAAAGACGGCCCTCCTTTTCTCTACGGCTACCATCAATGAGATTGCCTACAGCCTGCATTTCTCGGAGCCCAATAATTTTATTCGCTTCTTCAAGTCGAAAACGGGCTTTTCTCCCAAAGCTTTTCGAGACACTTATCAAATTGATAGTTCTTTTGCCTAATTGATCTTTCCCGTCGATCCAAGTTGTGACAACTTTGTGCTAAGAAATTCAACACAAAATTAAGTCACATGCGAAAGCAAATGCTCATTGGGTTTGGCCTGGCGCTCGCCATGCTAGTCAGCCCACAATTAGATGCACAAACTAAAAAACGTAAAAAGATGGAAAAGGAACTTAAAACGACTGTTCAACAGTTCTATGATGCGCTAAGCACGGCTCCAGGTGATGGTAGTGCTACCCAAATTGCCAACTGGATGGAATCGGATTGGACCTCCACCCCAACCCCTGCTGGCGGAGCAGGCTTGGAGGGCTTCGTCAAAACCTTGCACATGTTTCACGGAATGATACCGGATCTTAAATGGGATGTCAAGGAAATGTTGGTAGCTGGCAACAACGTGATCGTGCGCAGCGAAGCGTCAGGCACGCCTAATTCTCCAGAGGGCTACTTTTTCGGCGTGCCGACTAAAGGCGAGAAAGCCTTTTCCATCCAAACCATCGACATTCATACCGTAGAAAACGGTAAGCTAGTCAAAGCCTATCATTGCGAAGATTGGGCAACCGCCATCCAACAGGTGAGTGATCAATAGCTGATTACTTCCAATTCCAAAGAATGATGGCCCATTCTTCTCCATGATCCGCATCCGTGTAAATATGGATTGTTTCGAAACCTACCCGCTCATGTGCGCGCATCGAGCGGGTATTTCGGGTGGCTACTTCCGTAACGACAAAATCATACTCCCCGGATAATTGACGGCGTTGCTCATGATACATGCCATCAAATAATCCCTTACCCCGGAAGGCTTTGTCCACACATACTTGCCCCATTACGTAATAACGATATTCGAGAAGAGATTTACCCTGATAGGATAGTGTAGAGAGCATTTTGAACATGGGGATTAAGACAGGGATTTTTGCCGAAAAACGCTCCAGCATGACTAGCGCATACCCTACGACCTTACCTTCGGCACTAGCAATGATCTGTGGCGCGCTTGCATTCATACTGGACAAGAGTGGAAAATCATGCTCTACGGTAACAAAGCCCTGATCTTTACTTTCTTCCTGGGAAATGCTCTTTGGGAGATTAATCTGTTGTAAAGCCAAAATTTGTTCTAGCTCCAAGTCGCTATCCGCAGCATAGTAGATAACGGGTGTATTGTGTGAACTCATACTAGGTAGGCTGATGTTTGTGCTGCCAGTCTATTCCTTGTTTTTGGTAAAACGAACACCAGGTGATGGAAATCTCTGCCAGCGTGAATTTTTTGTCTCCAAACAACGTTGTGCGAATATAAAACGTTCCTTGTAAGAGGTAAAACAACGACCCCAAAACCTACAACTATGGAAAAAAAACTTGGTATAGTCCTCTCTGGGGGAGGGACGCGTGGTATGGCCCATATAGGACTGCTTCAGGCACTGAAAGAGCATGGAATAGAGCCCGATTATATTGCGGGAGCGAGTGCGGGGGCATTGGTCGGGGCTATGTACGCGGCAGGTTGCTCTCCTGAGCAGAGCCTTGAACTCTTTACGAATACTCCACTCTTTAGCTGGACAAATTATAACTTAACCCGCTGGAAGCCAGGGCTATTTGATACCGAGAAATATCGAAAATACTTCCTTCGATTTCTTCCTGATGATACCTTCGAAGCACTACAGAAACGACTTTTTGTCTCAGTCACAGATGTTTGTACGGGACGCCCAGTGATTATGAATAGCGGCCCGATCATTAGAGTGCTTTCTGCCTCGGCTGCGGTTCCACCTGTCTTTAGCCCGGTGCTAATTGAGGGCACCTATTATGCCGACGGCGGCATCATGAATAACTTTCCGCTAGAGCCTTTGGAAGAACGATGTACACATATTTTAGGTAGTTATGTGAGTCCAGTCCGTCATGTTGAAGCCAAAGAGATGTGGAATTCTTTCAATTTAGTTGGGCGTTCGTATGAGTTGGTTACCCATGCGCAATCTTACGTGAAATTTCAACGATGTGATTACCTCTTTTCTCCTAATGAATTATATCCGTTTGGTTTGTTGAACACCGGCAAGTTAGAGACGGTCTATCAGGTAGGATATGAGAAGGCTTTAGAACAGATACCGCAGATAAAGCAGGCACTGGGATTAGCCAATGATCAACTGATGGCTTCCTAAAGGCCTGTTTGGTGATCGCCAAATGTGTACTTCAACTAAAGGACCTTGTGTAAGCAAAAAAAAGAGCCCCAGCAAGTGGAGCTCTAGATAATTTAGTGTTTTGGTTTGGGGTTAAATCTGGGGTTATTAATAAATGCTGTCTAAGAAGTTTCGTTTACAGTTCCTGCTGGGTTTCTAGTGCTGTATAGAAAGAGTCCATATATTCAAGAAGGTCCTTTCTAGACTTACGACTCATGATTGTGAAGTCCTTAATTGTCTTTTCCATTGCTGCTCTTTTAGCGATCATCATACCTTTGGCAGCCATTAAAGCTTTAGGCATGTTGGCAGATCCTAAGAAAGCTCTATCTCTAAGGGTAGTCAATTGATAGTCTTTATTTGGCACAGCGTAGTTGGCGTTTACGAAGCCAGAGAAGTCGAAGTCGTAAGGTACAGTTACGTATTTGCCTGTTGTTTCGACTTTAACCAACTTAAGGTTACGGTTCATCTTAAGTGACCAGTCTGTGTTTCCGATCATGTACTGGAACAAAGCGTGCAATTGCAAGTTTGTCGCGTCGTACTCAGCTTCTGGGCGGTTGAAGCAGTCCTCACAGATTTGCCCGCCTACTCGGCTTGCCATTTGATCAGAGTCTTCGATAAGGATACCGTAGCGAGTGTTTGCTTCGTTGGTGTTTTTGTCTATGTAAGTTACTTCTGCCAATTGTACTCTGAAACTTTGTCCAGACAATTGATTGTACAATTTGTAAGCTAGGTATTCTCTCAATACGGCATCATCACCTTGCTTAGAATCGTAGAAGTGTGTTACTAATTTGTAGTCATTATCTTCGCTCAAACCTTGTGCGATCAATTCTTTTTTAGAGAATTTCAACTTAAGAGGAGGCATCTCACTCTTTACTCTTCTAAATCTTCCTCTCGCTCTTACTTTTACACTGTAGGTTTCAATATTGTTAATACCAATGATGCTGAATTTTGCTTTTTGGTATTCGTTGCTTTTTTTGTTTGCATGCAAAGCCTCCATATCTAACTTCAACTCAACCTTTAGAATTTGCTCTTGGTTAAATTGGTCAAATACGCTAGGAGTCATGGTGGTAGCAGCAGAATCTGCAGCGTAAGCTTGGCTCATTCCAAGAGCGCTAAGCAAAACAACCATCACAACATTTTTTAATAAGGCTTTCATGATATTTAATTTGTAAGATTATCTCGTTGAATACATTACAAAGATGCAGTGATAGCAGGCCTTTTGCCACTTTTTTCGAGTGAACTGTGGTTTTTTTCAGACGAACGGAGCAAAAAGTGGAGTGGACTGAAAAAGGGGGGCAAAATCGTCGATAAAAGTGCTCTTTTTACCGATAAATGGAAGGGGAGGATTATTTGAGACTGAAATGATCGATAAAAGTCACGTTTTGCTGTGAAAATTTCGTTAAAAACACCTCCAATGTAAAGAAATCGTTAACAACCACGCGGGTTTCAGCATCGAATGCAGGGCTACGAGGTTGAAAAGAATAGCTTAGACATCTCTATATATAAGGACAAACTATAGGCTAGTTCATCGCGCATAATCCTTCAAAATAGAGATGTATTGTTCGCATTGTTGCAAGGCCATGTCTTTAAAGTAAGACTTTTTGATCTCCTGTAAGATAAGTTGCGCTTGCTCAAGCTTGCCAATTAGGATGGGCCAGGGGGTGATAGGGGCACTTTGCGCTTGGTTTTGTTGAAATAGAGCCACTACGTGATTAATGAGTGTTTCCGCGAAGAGCTCAGTCTGCCATTTATGAAAGGTAACAAGCGAGTCTGCTCTTTCACAAATGCTGATAATCTCCTTTTGTAGGCGTATCATCGGCTCGAGTTGATCTTGCATTTGAAATATATCTACCGAATCAGATAAGGCGCCTGCGAAGTCCATGAGGGCGTGACCATACTCCTCCTGCATACCTCCCGAGGGGTTGTAATGGTAAGCTACGGTGGCCAAATGTATACGTCGATCGCTTGTTGGCAATTGTAAATACTGCTGTAAGCTATCTTGATAAGCATAAGTAGAATCACAGCTGTTTAGATAATTACTTATGGCTACTTCCCCCGCTTCGTAGGTCTGGGGAAGGATCGGACAAGCTAACAATTGCCAAAAGGGAACGATCGGTAGATGGGTTTTTAGAAATTGCTCTGGTGCGCTCAGGAAAAAATCTTCGTTGACACGAGTATAGGCTTCATCATTAAGCGCCAGGCTACTGCCCCAGGTGGCATCTAAAAGGTACCAGTCACCTGCTAATTTAACGGCATTCCAGCTGTGATCCGGTTCATTTAGGTCTGCTTTAGAGGTCGCTGTACCTTTACTATAACCATCAACGGTGGAGGCTTCAAGCCCTGCTAGATTGGCCATGGCTTTAAACAGTTGCGCATAGCCCATACAGATGGCCTTTCTTCGAGTCAGAATATCCCTGATGTTTTTATTGATGCGCTTACTATTCTCTTCAATTACTTTGTGGTCGTAACTAATATTACTCACGATCCAAGTATAGATAGCCCTTGTTTTTTCAAAATCGTTTTCTGCTCCCTCCGTCAGGTAGGCCGTGAGTCTGGGTAGATCCTCCTGTAGCTTTTTTGGTGCCTTGAGCGCACGTTGATCAATCTTCTTTTTATTAATTGGAAAATCCTGCTGGGCAAGCCCATTTACACAGAGGCACGAGAGTAAAAGTAAAGGTAGGGCAAGTAGTCGCATCGAGTGATCTTTATGTTGGGATATACATTACTAAGATACAGCTTTTTGCCCCCCGCAACAAGCAAGCCCGCGGACAGAAGCGTCGCAATACGGGTCATTTGTGGAGAGGGGATAATGCTTTATCGTAAAAAGTGGCATCTTGTTCAAATTCGACTTACATTTTTGCCAACTTCAGAATCTAAGTGCTAAGCCTCGGTATATGAAAGTATTTCTACTGCAATCATTTAAAGTGCTGTTGGTGCTGATCTTACCCTTCGTGACCCTCATTCGGGGCGCAGTATTTCTTCATGAGCAGTACGAACTATGGCCATGGCCGGCACTGGCTGGGGGGATCATCTTTAGCGCCGCCTTGATCTTTTTCTATCTCCTGTACATCCAACGCTGGATTGGTCAGCGATACGGCGGAAAACCCTCCTTTAAGAAAGGGCATTGGTTGGCTCTATTCCTGGTTTTGGTTTACTGTTTACCAGCTGTATTCTATCTATCTAATAACAATGCCAAGCATCCCGAAGTAAGGGATGAATTCACTAGTCTTCACCCCATCTTGAGATTGGGAATCAGTACCCTGGTTTTTCTCGATGGAGACCTTATCCTCACCGATGGCTCCCGACAGCCGGAAGATTATCGAAAAATGGGCTTGAAAACTAAAGCACATTCTTTACACTACAAGCAAAGTAGTGGCTATGCTCATGCGGTAGATATTCGAACGAAAGGACGAAGTGAATTCCGCAACTTCCTGATAAAGACCTATTTCCAAGGTATGGGATTCAATACCCTACGGCACGTCGGCACCGATGATCACCTGCATGTATCTCTTATGAGTCACGACCGAAAAGGAGGGATTTGAAATGAACAATGTTGAATGAGAAATTAACAATTGGCACTGTTCATTCTTAGTAATCTACTATCTATTCTAAACTATCCATTCTGCACTCTACATTATTCATTCAACATTATACACATTCTCCCTCCCAACTTCCCTATCTTTGCGCTCAATCAAAAAGGCTGCAAATAGTATGATATTAAGTGACAAGAAGATTTTAGAAGGGATAGAGAATGGAGACATTGTGATTGAACCCTTTGATCGCTCCTGCCTAGGCACCAACTCCTACGATGTGCACTTGGGCAAGTGGTTAGCCATTTACAAAGATCATATCCTAGACGCCAGAAAACATAATGAAATAGAACATTTGGAGATTCCGGAAGGCGGATTTGTCTTGCATCCGAACACACTCTATTTGGGGGTGACAGAGGAATATACAGAGACCCATCATGCCGTTCCCTTCCTAGAGGGGAAGTCCAGTGTTGGTCGATTGGGGATTGACATTCACGCCACTGCGGGAAAAGGTGACGTTGGTTTTTGCAATACTTGGACCCTGGAGATTTCCTGTACCCACCCTGTACGCGTATATGCGGGTATGCCGATCGGACAATTGATCTACTTCCAGGTGGAAGGCGAGATTGAGAACTATTACAACCGCAAACCTGGCGCTAAGTACAATACACGTACGGTCAAGCCAGTAGAAAGTATGATGTGGAAGAATAAATTTTAAGCCAAGTTCCTCTCCCTGAAACAAATTTAATGGATAACCTCAAAATCATCTCAGCTGGTGCCGGAAGTGGTAAAACTTATCGCTTGACTCATGAAATGGTTGGCCTCCTGAAATCGGGCGTCCGCCCTAGTGGGATTATTGCGACTACCTTCACGAAAAAGGCGGCGGCGGAATTGCAAGAGCGGGTGCGTGTGAGTCTACTGGAGGAAGGGATGACGGAAGCAGCGGATGAATTGACCAACGCACTCATTGGTACGGTACATGGACTGGGGGTGAAACTACTGCGACGCTTTGCTTTTGAGGCAGGGGTGTCTCCTCAGGTAGATATTATCGCAGATGAAGACCATCAGGTCATGTTCAATCAGTCCTTGGCTACGGTGTTGACAGAGGAGCGGGTACAGGCCATGGAGCACCTGAGCGACCGCTTGGGGTTGAACAAGCGAGATTTTTACGATTGGCGGAAAGAGGTCCGTCTGTTGACTGAGGTGGCACGCTCCAATAACTTTTCTCAGGCGGTATTGGAAACCAGTAAGCAACGCTCTTTCGATAGTTTCAAAGCCTTCTTGGGGAAGAAAACCGACCAGGATGCCAAAACCTTCCTGCAAGCTTTAGAGCAAAAGCTTCATGAAGCGATTGATGCGGTCGATCAAAATGAAGACAGTACCAAAAAGACCTCAGCTGCACTCCAGACGCTCAAAGCCATCCATCGAGATTTACGACTTCGCGGCAATATCTATTGGTATGAATGGGTAAAGATTGCCAAGATTGGAGTAGGGGCTAAGAGCCGAGAAGATGTGGCAGACTTGATCGATTTTGCGCGAACCCATGATACGCACCCAGATTTTCACCAGGATATTAAAGCTTACATTGATCAGTTGTTCGATATCGCGATCGAGGCGTTGAAGGAATATCAACAGTATAAGAATAGCAGGGGCTTGATTGATTATACGGATATGGAGGTATTAATCAATGAGCTATTGGATAACGAGGCGGTAAAGAAGATCTTACAAGAAGAATTGGATCTGTTGATGGTAGATGAATTTCAGGATACTAGTCCGATTCAACTAGAAATCTTCCTGAAGCTATCAGCTTTTGCTAAATACTCGGTTTGGGTCGGGGATCCTAAACAGTCGATTTACGGCTTTCGAGGAGCCGAACCTCGCCTCATGCAAGCTATCATCCAACAAATCGGTATTCGGCCAGAAGATATACAAGAATATTCTTGGAGATCCCGAGAGGATATTGTGTTTGCTACCAATGCTTTGTTTACCAAAGCCTTCTCTAACTTGCCAAAGGAACAGATTGCTTTGAAGCCCAAGCGCTGTAAGCAAGCTGGTCCAGATTCTCAAAACAAGGAATCTGAACCGATCGAAATGGGAGATGCCCTGGTCCACTGGCATTTTCAGGTGGAGGGTGAGGGACGTCCGCCCGGAAAGCCTTGGATGGAAAATGCGATTGCCAATACCCTCAAGGCCTGGTTAGATCGTGGCGTGTTAATTCAGCCAAAAGGCAGCAAGACTTACCGGAAAGCACAGCTAGGGGATGTGGCTATCCTCTGCCGATCCAACGCTGCTTGCCAATTGATGGCAGAGGCATTGCATCGGGCCGGCATCAAAGCGGCCATTGCTAGAAACGGACTCCTACAAACTGCTGAGGCCAAATTGATCTTGGCCTGCCTCAAATACATTTTACACCCAGAAGACTCTCTTTCCGTTGCTGAAATATTACTCCTGGCTGCCGAGATGCCAATTCAGGAGATCATTGAACACCGGATGGATTACCTGAAGGCAGTAGGGGGAGAAAAGCATCCGGTACTTTGGGCTTCCGAAAAAGAGCTGATCGCCAAATTGGATCGACTAAGAACGCAGGTTGAGGAGCTATCCGGGGCGGAGATCCTAAATATGGTGCTACAGGAACTGGACCTTAGGCGATTGATTGTTAGTTGGGGTAAAACAGCACAGCGCCTGGATAATGTAGACGTGCTTCGTCGTTTGGCACTGCAATACGAAGAGGCCTGTAACCGACTACATAGTGCGGCTTCCCTGGGAGGGATGCTGCTATGGCTCAATGACTTAGAAAATGAGCAAAAGGATGCACAAGGATCAGGGGAGGGACCAGATGCTGTACAAATTCTGACTTACCATAAGAGCAAAGGGCTAGAATGGCCGGTGGTCATCTGCCATAGCTTGGAAGGTTCTTTGCGTGCTGATGTTTGGGGAATGGAAATCGTAGCGGAATCCGAGGAAGTAGATTTGAATGATGTGTTGGGCAACCGTTGGCTACGGTATTGGGTGAATCCCTATGCGGATCAGATTAGGCGGACACAGCTAGAGGAAAGGATTTCGGAGAGCCAAGCACAGAAAGAACAGACAGAGATGGCCCTCCAGGAGGAGGCAAGATTAATGTACGTTGGTATTACCAGAGCTAGGGATTATCTAGTGATCCCAACCGGACCGAAACCCACGCGTTGGCTCAATCGAGTTTGGCATAATGGACAAGGAGATTTCCCTACACTGGAAGAAGCCACTTACGAGTCACCATGGACTTGGGATGGACACTATCTCAACAAAGAAACCGAGACCTTTATCTATCCAAGAGCTTTTCCTTCAGCTGAACTGGCAGAATCCGAGATCCGCTTTGTAGAACCGGCAGCTGGTCAACAAGAACACTCGATCTATCGGATAGATCTCAAGAAGGACACACCAGTGAGTGTTAGTCAAGTAGGGCAAGTAGTGGCGCGACACGCTTATCTAAAGGAGCTGCGCCTAGTGGATGATTTTGATAAGTATACTTTGGCGAAAGCCATTAAAGCCTTTCATACGGCTGATCGGTTGACCTATGAGCTTGAGCTGAGACAGGAAATGGCTGAAGGGATCATTGGTAGATTTGAAGTGTCCGAGATGATTGAGATGGAAGGCCTAGTGCATGCTGGTACCCAGTGGCGAAACTTTGTTGAGCATCATTTCCCCGCGAAACAGCAATTTAGGAAGTACCCTATCCGACATTATCACCAAGGACAGCTATTTGAAACCATAGTTGACCTATTAATTGAGACTGAAAAGGGATGGGTGGTGATTCAGAATAGTAGTTATGCAGGTAGTGATAAGAACTTGGATAAAAAGACCATAGAATTAGCCAGCTGGTTTTACCTGGTAAGAGAAGCCATAACTGCAATATTTGGCACCCCCTCGATCCAGACCTTTGTGCACTTTGTACTCAGTGCAGATTGTTATGAATTAGAGGTTGCAAAAACTACCGCTTCCTAATACGCTTCCATTCTGTTAACGAAAATAGGCTGTATAAATAGGTTTCAATTAGCCAATTGAAACGATCGGATACTGCCAAAAACATAGGTTTGCTGCAAACTAAATTCATCAAAACATGAAAAAATTGTTTGTCCTATTCTTTCTTTGGCCAGTTTTTACCTCTTGTGACTTTCAAGAGGAATCTAGTGGAATAGATCCGAATGTATTGCTTGGGGAGTGGATTTTAGATATGAGTCCGCATACAAGGGCCGATTCAAACTTTGCCCTGATGAACATCACCCATGTAGAAGAACACTCTTTTGAAGGGGAGTTTTATCGGGAGGGAGTACGGATTCAAAATGCTCACATCAATACGCAATTGGGCGTGCTATATGCAGCACTGGTATCTGAGGATGGTACAGGTACCTATAACACCTCTTTCTACTATAAGGAAGGAGTCCTGTATGGGACAACGCATGCGGTAAATCGAAACTTCTTATCTGTGTGGATTGCTAAGAAAGCTAGGAAAGATGATAATCCATGAATGAAGACTGTTGCCCTATTTTTAAGACCAGTACTTTCATCTCACCTTCTAAATATCTCGCTCTCAGAGCTTGAAATACATTAGTTGATTTTTATAATCTATTTTTCTATATTTGTCCGACTTAAACTCCTTCGTTTAATCCTCGTTGAGGTTCCCCGATTAATGTAATGTTCTCCAAACCCAAGTCCGTTCGTAGTCTACCCAGATTTGTCACCTCTGACAGGTTAACTATGCTTATCAAGCAAAGCAGTAAAATTGAAACTTTGGGCCAAGTGCTTCGTATACTTGAAAAGTACACTGACTAAATCGTCGGCTTGCTGGCGTCTGACTACTCCACTTTCCATTGTACCAACTCTAACCCATTTCACTCAACACATTGCTATTGCATTGTATCAGTATGATCCCTTTGGAGGCAACTTAGGGATGCATATATTTTTCCGTGGTCTTTCAAAACCTAACATGAGAAACTATCATCCTTTAATTTCTATGAACAATGACAACACTAAAAACTGCTGAAACTACAGCGATTCAGCTTAAAAACTCTCCGATTATTACCGCCGAAGTAATCTTTGGCTCGCCCAAAAAGAACTGTGCAGGTATCGGCATTTGCAAAGTTAGCCCGGTAGACAATGCTACAACCGTAATGCCTTGCCGCAGTGTTCGAACTGAAATTGCTGGTGTAAGAAATAACAGCTTGCGCCTACGCGTACCTATGGATGGTTTATGTGCCAATCTGATAGATCGCCAATTTCGTTTGGGTAAATTTAAGATGGAGGAAGCCTTTGAACTTCCTGCATGGTTGGTAGCGCAGTTGCAATTGCCAGCTTCGCATATCAAAGCAGGTAGCTATCCAGTAAAATTCGACGATCGATATATCGATATCCGGTTAAGACTGAGCTAGTTGCCGAGAAGACTGTACTGATCTTACTGAATGGAACTCGAGTAACTGTCGAAGTTCTGAACAATTATTCTAGAGTGATTTTGTCCTCTTGGAGTGCTATCAGGATATGCAAAATTTGTCCGTAGCATGCATCCAAAAGACATGTAATTAAGGGAGCTAAAGTGCTCTACATACATACCAAAATATCAAAGAATAGACAGTATTAAGCACCTCCAATTTCCGGCATTGAAGTTGGAGGTAGGAAGGTCAAACGGATAAGAGTAGTGCTATCTTTTATCCCACTTTACCTTCTTCTTACAGGTGATTCGCCAGTGTTTGCTCTTTCACAACTTTTCATTTAAGCATACATTACCCTTTGAGTGAGCACTGGCGGTTCCTGCATCTTTACGCAGAGGACTTTTTTCTCCTATTGTCGCACTGCTTAAGGTAAGGCTATCCGGGGCCCAGACGGGTACACCAGGCAGATACATGCTTTGTCTGATATAAACAGGACCCTTACGTTAATCTATTATTATCTCTTTGTCAGGATAACATCATGCCTTCCTCTTTTATCCGATTAAATGTTAAACCTGTCTAAAAGCAAGTTCCCACACTTGTAGATTGTTCCTATTGCTTGTAATTTTAGGGGACATAAAAACCAGATCAAGCTATGAAAAACAAATCTACAAGAAGCTTTCCAGTGCTCCTTATGGGGGCCTTTCTCTGTTCCACTTTATTCCTCAGTTCGTGTTTCACCCCGAAACCAGTGGTTCGTGTAGAACCGATGGAGGAAGATGTACGCTGGCAGTATGGCCAAGCCTTCGCTCGGCAGCAATCTAATGACCTAGAAGTACAAGCCGCTTACAACGGAAATAATCGTGAATACCTTTTCTTTGATGTAGAAGTGACGAATTTTGGAGAAGAAGAAGTACTAGTTGATCCTAAACAGTTTTACCTGGAAGTTAAGGGTATGAAGATGCGAGCGGCTGACCCGGAGGTAATGCTCTTGGGCTTGGATATGGACGCCTCCAGAAGAGAGGCGAATTCAAAGAATGCGGCAGTGGCTATAGGTGTGGCTGCGGTGGCGGCTACGGCTGCGATTATCGCGACTTCGGATGGAAATGGAAATTCAAACGCTTCCAATAACAACAATGCTAGCGGCAATAGCTTTGATGGTGGATATAACAATTTGGATTTAGCCGTGGACTTGGTTTCAATCGTCCCCAATTTAATGATTGATCTTTCTGCTCCAAGAGCAGTGGAAGAATTCCCTCCTGTTAATCCACAGGACCGTAACTTTTGGACGGATTTCACTTTACGTAAAACTACCTTAAGACAAGGTGAACGGGTTAGTGGAAAGGTTCTTTTCCGAACCCTTGATTTAGATGATCGATTCCAGATGGTACTACCGGTCGAGTCTTCAACCTTTAGAATGCAGTTTAAGCGGTTGTTGTTTCAACCACGTTAAGAGGATGTGTATATTGAGGCATGTATCAATTGGTTAATTGCCTAGCCCCTTTCCTGGAGCGACAAGCTTACTTGGTTTTGGATGGGGGCTTGGCTAGCGAATTAGAACACCTTGGCATGGATCTCAACGATCCACTTTGGTCGGCCAAGGTCTTGCTGGAGCAGCCCGACGCCATTGCGGCAGTGCATCGTGCTTATCTCGAGGCCGGCGCGGATTTGATTACTACTGCCTCCTATCAGGCTTCTTACCCAGGCCTAGCCAACAGAGGTTTAGAGGATGCTGCCATTGGACAATTATTGCGGGACAGCGTTTACTTGGCTAAGACGGTGCGCAATGAATACCTCCAATCTATAGAACAAGACAGTGAACGTATTAGACCGCTCGTGGCAGCTTCTGTAGGCCCTTACGGTGCCTTTTTAGCTGATGGATCGGAATATACGGGACAATATGGTGTAAGTCGTCAAACCCTATATGATTTTCATCGTCCTCGTTTAGCACAGCTAGTGGCGGCAGAACCAGATATCCTAGCGATTGAAACAATCCCCTGTCTAGAAGAGGCGGAAGTGCTTCTAGCGCTATTAGCAGAATTCCCACAACAACCGGCCCTACTCAGTTATAGTTGTAGAGATGGCAAACACATCTCCAGCGGCGAACCTTTCAAAGAAGCCGTAAAACTAGTTCTAGGTTGTTCGCAAATCCTTGCGGTGGGCATCAACTGTACGGCCCCGCAATGGATTGGCTCACTTTTAGAGGAGGTGTGTGATGAAGTAAAAATTCCCTTGTTGGTATACCCCAATCGGGGAGAAGCTTGGGATCCAAATAAAAAATGCTGGATCCCTGGCAGTGCTGGAGTGAGCCTAGCTGATCAGGTAGCAACTTGGTACAGCCTGGGCGCTCAGCTTATCGGGGGCTGTTGCCGGGTACGTCCCGTCGATATTACCGCAATCCGAACAGCTTTAGCTCCTATTCAACCTTAATCCTGGCTTCAAAGGGGAAGACGGTTGATTCTTCTCTGGCATTTACCATGATCTCAGCCATTTCTGCGACAATCTCAGGATGATCCGCAGCTAGATCGTTTTCTTCTCCGATATCTGTAGAGATATCATACAATTCTATGCTCCGTTGAGGGTTTTTAAATATATCGTATTTGACGGCTTTCCATTTCCCTTTTCGTACCGCTTGTCGCCCTCCTCTTTCATGAAACTCCCAATACAGGTACTCGTGTTGTGTTTGTTCCTGACCTAAAAGTGTTGGTAAGAAGGAAAGGCCGTCTATGTCTGATTCCGCCGATAAGCCAGCTACTTCACAGAAGGTGGGGTAGAGGTCCCAAAAGGCGGATAAGTGATCACTTGAACTTCCAGGGGCTACCTTACTCGGCCAGTAGGCGATGGTAGGTACGCGAATACCTCCTTCATACAAATCCCTTTTATAACCTTTCATTGGACCATTACTGTCAAAATAATCTGGATCTGCACCCGCTTCCAGGTGTGGCCCATTGTCTGAAGAAAAGATAATCAGGGTGTTTTCTGCAATCCCCAAGGCTTCCAGCTGTGCGCTAATCTCTCCGACTTGATCATCCAATAAATTGACCATGGCCGCAAAGGCGGCGTGGCCTTCGGGTTGCGAGCCATAGGGACCGCGTCTGTATCTTTCTCCATCATCTCTTCCTTCGTAGGATTTTTCTGGGTCGTATTTTCCACGATGCTTTTCCATATAAGCGGATGGAGCGAATAACTCTGCATGCGGAATCACGGAAGGATAATAGAGGAAAAAGCTTGTGTCCTTATTGGCCTCGATGAATGCTAAGGCTTCCTCATGGATCAGATTTGGCGCGTAAATGCCTTCCTGCTTACCCTCATTCTCCGCTAGCATTAACTTATCCTGATTGTTCCAGAGGTGGTAGGGATAATAATTGTGAGCTAAGGTTTGACAAAGGTAGCCGAAGAAGGTGTCAAAGCCTTGATTTTCTGGCGCTCCTTCTGAGCCAGGACCACCAAGGCCCCATTTGCCAAAGGCCCCAGTGACATAGCCTCCCTCTTTCAGTTTTTCGGCAATGGTAATACTTTCACTGGGTAGGGGTTGTTGCCCTTCTGGTGGAGTTCGCTTGTTACCTCTGATAGGAGTATGACCGGTATGCAGACCCGTCATCAGACTGGAGCGCGATGGAGCACACACGGTAGTCCCCGCATAATGTTGTGTAAGCATCAACCCCCCTCTGGCCAAAGCATCTAAGTGTGGCGTTTGAAATCGTTGTTGACCAAAAACACCAATATCTCCATAGCCTAGGTCATCTGCTAAAATGTAAATGATATTGGGTTTGGAAGGGGACTGGGACGCTGTTTCATCCTTTGGAGAAGGGGACTGGCAACTGAAGCATGCCAATAGAAAGATGGATCCCAATAGTGGAAGCTTTGGAAGGTACTTGTACATGGTTTTTCATTTTGCTAAACGGCTTACAAGTTACTACGGTAGATCGGAATTGCCAATGAAGCGAGGAAAAATTACCTTTACTTACTGGGCTTGTAATTTGCTCTCCACTGACCAGAAACGATTATTGGCCTTTAAACTGAAATAGATTTCAATCAAAAGAAACAGCTATATGGATATTTTCAACTTAGATGGTAAGGTGGCGCTCGTAACGGGAGGGAACAGTGGGATTGGTTTAGCTTATGCCAAAGGATTGGTAAAGGCAGGGGCGCGGGTGGCTCTTTGGGGGAGGAATAAGGATAAAAATATGGCGGCAGTTACAGCCTTGGAAGCACTCGATGGAGAGGCAGCGGCCTTCGTTTGTGATATAACCGAACAGACGCAAGTTGATACCGCTTTCGCCGCTACCCTGGCACATTTTGGCCAAGTGGATATCTGTTTTGCCAATGCCGGAGGGGGAGGGCCCCGCGGGATGTTGCATCAGATTAGTGATGCGGATTGGCAAGGAATCTTAGATCTGAATTTGAATAGTGTGGTGTATACCTATCGGAAGGTCATTGCCCATCTATTGGAACGGAAAGCACCTGGAAAGCTTATTGTCACCTCTTCTGTGGCGGGCTTGATGGGAATGGGATATGCCTCAGGATATGCCACGACGAAGGCTGCGGTGCTGGGATTGACTCGAGCTTTAGCAGTGGAATTGGGGCGTAATAACATTCAGGTGAATGCCATTCTTCCAGGCTATGTAGAAACGGAATGTCGATAAAAACGCCTCCAGTCTTTAAGGAGGCCGTCCTGCGAAGATCTGTTTCAGGACAGTTTGGAACCTTGGAACAGATGGAGGGTATTGCGGTGTTCTTGGCTTCCTCAGCCAGCGATTTTATGACAGGGCAGAATATCGTTTTAGATGGTGGGCATACGGTACATCCGATGTAGGATAATTCTACCTCACCGGGTGACTAGTGACCCGGTGAGGTAGACGGAAAACTACTACTTACTTATCTTGGCAGTACCACTTCCGGTAGATACTTGAATCTTAGTACCTGAAGTGCCAAAGCTTTTTGTTTTTCTGATCATGTTGTTGTTTCTTCCCCCCCGCTCAATTACTTCCTCTTTATCGAAGGAAAAAGGGGCGCTAATATTTCCACTCTTTTCACCACATTGCATAACCAGTTCTCCATTGAATTTGAAGCCATTCATTTCGAGACTGGAGTTACCAGATCCAGTGTTCAGCTTCATGAAGCCTTCGAAATTTTCAAAACGATAATTCCCACTTCCGGTATTTGAGAATAATTCTATATCAACATCTTCTACCTCCACATTCCCGGAGGCAGTGTTAGTTCGAATCATAATATCGTTAGGGACTTTCAGTGTCCAGGAAGAAGCCTCGTTCATTCGGCGAGATTTAGATTTCTCTTTGATTTTTAGCTTTCCGTTGTTATTTGTGATGGATACTTGTACTTGATCGGAATCGTATTCTCCATCTAATAGTACCTGTCCGTTAGAACTAGCTCCAATCTCAATATTGCCGGAGATGACATCTAGCTCGATCTTTTGGATGTTGTTGTATGACTTTTGGATCGTCTTTGTTTGGGCAAAGGTAAATTGAATACTGACTAGCAAAATAGCTATTGGTAAAAGCGATTGTTGAAGTTTCATATGCATTTTTGTTGTTTGCTGTATATGAAATCAATGTGCCAAAGCCATGCCAAAGGAGGGTTTTTGTTGTAATATTCTGATAAATAATGTGTTAGGTTGAGTCGCTTCCTCAGGGCACTGTTCGAATGTGGACAGAATCTGTACGATAGTGAACAAATCGATTCGGTTGAGAAAGCAATAAAAAAGAAACCCGAATCTAGGAGTAATCCTAAATTCGGGTCACGATAAGTCCTTTATCATGTAATCTGTTCGGGTATATTCCCGACTAGATTAGACTAAAATTCAGCGGTCTTTGGTGCTCTAGGGAAAGGAATCACATCGCGAATGTTGGTCATCCCAGTGATAAAAAGCACCATTCTTTCGAAACCGAGTCCAAAGCCGGCATGTGGCGCGCCTCCAAATTTTCGTAAGTCAAGGTACCACCACAATTCCTCTTCAGGGATATCCATGTCTGCCATTCTCGACTTGAGAATATCGATTCGCTCTTCTCGTTGTGATCCACCAATTACCTCCCCAATGAATGGGAATAGAACATCCATAGCAGCCACGGTCTTTTCATCGTCGTTCATTCGCATGTAGAAGGCTTTGATATCCTTCGGATAATCACGAACGATTACAGGCTTCTTAAACTTCTTCTCCACGAGAAAACGCTCATGTTCTGCCTGTAGATCTGCTCCCCAAGTAGGTTCAAACTCAAAGCGCCCCTTTTTGAAAGGCTTGGAGTTGCGCAGAATATTGATGGCCTCACTGTAGGTGATACGTTCGAAGTCGTTGTCTACTACAAAGCGAAGCATCTCGACTAGCCCCATTGGCCGGCGTTTTTCCTTTGGCATGTTCTTCTCCTCCTGTTGGATACGTTGATCCAAGAAGGCGAGATCATCAGGATAGTTGTCTAGCACGTAGTTAATCAAGTACTTCACAAAATCCTCGGCTAGATCCATGTCATCGAAGATGTCAAAGAAGGCCACTTCCGGTTCAATCATCCAAAACTCAGACAAGTGTCGAGTAGTGTGAGAGTTCTCAGCCCGGAAAGTAGGGCCAAAGGTATAGACCTTACCCATGGCTAAGGCACCGATTTCTGCTTGCAGTTGACCGGATACCGTTAGGTTGGTCGCCTTTCCGAAAAAGTCTTCTTTGAAATCGATCTTGCCCTCTTCAGTACGAGGAGGGTTGTCAAGATCAAGTGTAGTTACTTGGAACATTTCCCCGGCTCCCTCGGCATCACTACCCGTTACGATTGGTGTATGTAGGTAGTAGTAGCCATTGTCGTTGAAATATTTATGAACGGCATAAGCTACGGCATGGCGAATACGAAACACGGCACTAAAGGTGTTGGTACGCATCCGCAAGTGAGCTTTGTCGCGTAAAAACTCCATCGTTTGGCGCTTGGGTTGCAAGGGGTATTCCTCAGGATCACTACCGCCTAGGATTTCGACTTCGTCAGCGATGATCTCCACAGATTGACCCGCTCCCTGAGATTCTTGCAAATTACCTACCACTTTGAGACAAGCGTGAAAATTTATCTTCTTCAAGATCTCTTCGTCCATATTTTCAAAATCGATCACTACTTGCACGTTTTTCATGCCGGTACCATCATTGAGTGCAATAAAGCGATTGGAACGGAAGGCTCTTACCCATCCCATGACTGTCACTTTTTCACCAATTTTGGGCTCAGCTAGTAGCTGAGCGATCTCTGTTCGCTTGCTCATTTTTAACAACTTTTTTTTCTTTGCAATCCAATTGCGAGACAAATAGTTCCGCAATTTTAGGAAAGTCGCGAAGATAGAGAGATTCAAGGTATCTTATCAATTCTCTAGCCTTTTTTTTCAGCGATCATTAATTGCTTACTTTCGCATCTAAAACACCTAAAATATGAAAGCATCGATTTTGTCTGGTTTACGTCTTGTTAGCCTCTTGCTGACCTTGACTCTTTTGGGTTGGCAGTGTAGTGGTAGCGCTGGAGAAAAGACAGCCGGCAGTGGGCCTAGTGGCAACTTATTCCAGCGTTATTATGAAACTTATCCAGCTCCACCACCGGTTCGCACTGGAGGTACGGATGAGGAAAGAGAAACCTGGAATAGAGCCGTAGCTAACTATGGTAATGGGGATTATGTTGGTGCCATTGCAGCCTTTGAAGAGGCTCTAGCAAATGAAAGACCCCCGGATGCTACGGTGAATTTCTATATAGGCGTGAGTCATTTGGAATTGTCAACTCCACGGCCCAAGAAGGCTGTCGAATACTTCAATAAGGTGGTGACTGAAAAAAAGGGAAGGTATTATGAAGCAGCTCGTTGGTACAGAGCCATGTGCTATCTAATGCAGGGAGAGATTTCGGAAACTCGTGTCTTCCTAGAAAGAATGAAAGTGGAAGAGGATGAGTTCAAGAAGGAAGAGGTGCTTAAGTTGCTGTCGCAACTGCCGGGGCAGTAAAGGATGATTGAAATGGGGAGTCGGAATGCAGAAAGCGGAAATTTTCCAACTTCCAACTTCCGCATTCCGACTTCCGCATTCCTTATTGATCTTTGCTCAGCTCATCCCAAGCCACCTGTAGGTTGACATTTTTGAAACGTCCACCTTGCCAGTCTTCTGCTTTTGGGATCAGCTCCGTCTTCTCTTTGAGTTGTTCAAGTGAAGTACCCTTCCTCTGCTCCTTTTTCACATATCTTAGGAGTTTCTTGAGGTATATTTCCATTTCTTTCAAATCAGCTGCAGAGCCTGTTACCTCAAAGCCTTGGCCTGCATGACCGAAAATATAGAGCGTATCTTTATCGAAGGTTTTTCGAGCTTGCTTCAATAGTTTTATCCAATTTTTGATAGAGGCTCCAGCTACCGCGTCAATATTGGGCATACGGTGATTAAACATAAGATCGCCCATATGTACGACATTGGCGTTCTCAAGGTGGATTAAGGTATCGCCACTTGTATGGCCAGCCCCGAAATAGTGGAGGCTTACGGTTTCTCCACCTATCTTTTTGGACCAATTGGTGTCGTAAGTCGTATCGGGTAATAGTGTTTTTTCTAGGTTGCCCCTCTCTTTTGCTACTCTTTCCTGGTGGAATTTCGAATTACTATGGGCGATCACCTGCTTGACAAAGCCTTTGAAAGCAATGTTACCCCCGGAGTGATCCCCATGGTGATGGGTATTGATCAGTAGATCCACCTGACGATCCGTCTTTTCCTGGATCTTTCCAATTAGATTTTTGGCTTGATCGGGAAATTGAGTGTCGATCACGATCACGCCCCCCTTATCGATCATCCATCCAATCGTACCACCTCGTTCCGTATAGATTCCTACATTGCGGCGAAGGGGTTTCATCTCTCCTGCCTCAATACCCATAACCTCAGCCATGATGTGATGCATCGGAAGCAGGGATGCTCCGGCTAGCAGGCCACCCTGCTTAAGAAAGGTTCTTCTTGTTGACATGATTTTCAATTGTGTGTTAGAAGAGTACCCAGGGGATACTCAGTAATGTGCAATACCTCTAGCTTGTGCTAGAATCATGCGAGTTGTATCTCGAATTTTAACCTTCCTATTGGGTAGTCAAGTGAGCGTGAGGCCTATAAGAATCGTTGTTTCAGTTCTGGTGTAGGAATCATACAGCTTTCTTTCTGTCCAAACCATTTATAGCGGTTGCGGGCAATCCAGTCATAGATCCGATCCCTGATCCCTTTTGGTATTAGTTTGAACACATAAAACGGACGCCAAAGCCCGCCTAAGTGCCAGGCGATCTGTAAAGGTACATTCGAATGGGTGTAAAATTGTCCGCCATCGAACATGACCACCGTATTTAAAGCAGAAGGATCCAATCCAGCCTCCACGAGCAAAGCTTGCCCCGCTTCAGATTGCAGCGCACTAAAGCGGAATTGGCCTTTCGGATCACGCTTAATAATAAATTGTACCAAGCCATTACACAGATTACATACCCCATCAAACAAAAGGATGGGTTTATCGCGTGGAATTTGCACTGGATCATCGCTCATATTCAAATGAACGTAAGAATAGCCAACTTGTTCGATAACTGCTTATTCTGCTTGTACCTGCGACCGGAAGAAGGCTCCTAGTAAATTGATTTGCCCGAGGTGATAGGCGTCATGTTGCAGGACTCCTTCGATTAGATAGCGAAAGTTGTACTGATGTTGTCCATTGGACAGTAGCTTTTTTAACAAGGCATCTTCCTGCTCAGCTAGTAAGCTTAAGATCGTTGTCTGTGAGGCAGCAAATTCCTCCAATAGTTCTTCCCAGCTTAATCCATCTACAGCGGGCCAATCTAGTGCTGTATTGAGTTCAATGACGTAGGAATGATTTCCTTGTAAATGCTCGATGAGGAATTGCCGCCAAGCCACCATGTGCCTTAGGATCTCAGCAATGTTCTTCTTTTCTGGCAGTAAGGATCGAACACTGACTTCGGGACGAATATTTTGTAGGGATGATAAAATATTAGTCCCGTACCAAGGTTGCCCATCGTAGATGGCTTCAAATCGTCGTATTAAGGCTTGTATTTGCTTGTTTTCATTCTTAGACATGGCGATGTATAAGTGAGTAATTGAATAAAATCGAGTGTAAAACTTCTAAAACATAAGGGCATACTTCAAAGTTCCACTATAGATGACCGCGGGCTAAGTAGAAAAGTTTTTCTAGATGATTGTTCGCTTGCGGGATTGTATGTGTTTGGTATTAAGGTGATTAGGTACTGAATTTCTTAAGCTGTTAGAGTTTGTGAGTCTATCTATAAATGTTAAAATACGGCACGTGTCGTAGGTTTTCTTGCATCTACGGCGCGTGTCGTATATCTTTGTGGCGGACATATGATCATATTCCTATAAGCTACCTGAGCGCAAGGGTAGACAATTTACTTTACGCTGACTTACAGAAATGTCAGCGTTCAGAAATACTTGGTATGGAAAATAAAGACAATTATCAACCTTCAGCAACAGAACTAGAGATTCTACAGATTCTTTGGGAACATGAGCCTACGACAGTTCGCTTCATTTATGAGCAGATCAGCCAGAAAAGGGAAGTAGGTTACACCTCCATCCTGAAACAAATGCAAAGAATGGCGGATAAGAACGTAGTACAGCGAGAACTACAAGGTAAGACTCATTATTATCGGGCTATTCCACAACAAGCTGAAGTACAGCAGAATCTATTTCAGCGCTTTGTAAACAATGTTTATCAAGGTTCAGCTATGAAGTTAGTCATGCATGCCTTAGGGCAGGGGAAGACTAGTGACGAAGAAGTAGAAGCCTTGCAAAAATGGATTGAAGCTCAAAAAAAGCAAAAAGATGATTAGCTCATTCAGTGCTGGCCTTGGGCCAATTGGAAAAGCCTTAGGGTGGATGATTATTCACAGCCTATGGCAGATTAGCTTAATCGCTTTGGTCTTAGCCTTAGTGTTGAGGATGATTCCCCGTAAGCAGGTGAACACTCGCTATGCTTTGTTATTAATTGGATTAGTGACAGTAGTTGTTTGGTCGGGCATGACCTTTCAATCCAACTGGACCTATTATGCGTATGTACCTACTATCGAACAAGGGACTGCCTTGGTTCAAGATGCAAGCCCTATTGAGGTGACTAACTTTGAGCCAGCCGTATCTACTTGGCAGCAAGGTTTTCAGGAAGCCGTGTTTTGGTTGGATAGCCAATTGAGTAGAGTGACCTTTATTTGGGGTATAGGCGTGGTGTTGTCTTGCTTGTACTTCATTATGGGATTATCCTATCTCCATTATCTGCAGACGTATCGAGTTAAAGTACCGGAACCAGAATGGGTCGAACGATTTACTCGTTTATCCATCCAGATGGGTATCCGACGAAAGGTTCGATTTTTGTTGTCAGAAGTGGTACAGGATCCCATCACTTTTCGATTGCTTCGACCGGTAATTTTGCTGCCCACCTCTCTGATGACAGGCTTGGAACCCAAGCAATTAGAATTATTGTTGTTGCATGAATTAGCTCATATTCGCCGGTATGACTTCACGGTCAATATCCTGCAAACTCTAGTTGAAATAGTCTTTTTTTACCATCCTGCGCTTTGGTGGATATCTCGGAATATTCGGACTACTCGGGAACACTGTTGTGATGATGCGGTATTGGCCGTGCAAAATCAACCCGTACTGTATGCCGAGGCCTTAACCCGAATTCCTACTTCCAATTTATCACTTAAAAAAAGATTAGCCATGTCCGCAAATAATAATAAGGGAATTCTTAGCCAGCGCATCTTTCGATTGTTTGGTCAATACGAAAGTCAACCACCTATATACAGAAGTATCTTGATGGCCTTTCTATTACTATTTCTCAGCCTTGGATCACAAGCCTTTCGGGTAGTGGAAGATTCTTCATTTCAGGCCGAGGAGCTTAGTGCAGTCCAAGCAGAACCAGTAGCAGAACTGGCACAAGAGGAAGTAGTACTGGAACCCACATCGCAAGTAGGATCTCAGCAGATAGAGCGGGAGGCACCACAGGAATCTGCCTTGGCATCTCCAGTAGAAGTTGCTGCATCAATCATTGAGGGAAAGGTAGTAGATGAAGAGGATCAGCCATTAGTTGGAGTGAGTATCCTCGTTAAGAACACTACAGTGGGGACTGTTACAGATTTTGATGGAAAGTACAGATTGAAATTACCGACTGACTGTGCAACGCTGATCTTCAGCTATATAGGCCGGAAAAGTCAGGAGATAGAGCAAAGCTGTGGAGGACAAAAGTTGAACGTTATGTTACCTGCCACCGTAGATCTGGGAGAGGTGGTTGTGATTGGTAAGCAGGACAAGCCTGAGCGTACGACGGAAGAAGTTAAAGCAGAAAAAGCTATCATTTCTGGTACCGTAAAGGACGAGAAGGGGCAGCCGCTAATTGGAACGAGTATATTGATCAAGGATACAAAAACAGGCACGATTACCGACCTGGAGGGGGCTTTCAGCTTGACCTTGCCGAGTGAATGTGCTCCACTGGTTTTTAATTATGTAGGGAAGCAGGTCGTAGAAGTGGCCAGTGCTTGTGGCGGTCAGAAGCTAGACATTATAATGAAGTCTAAGCCCAAGACAGCTGTTACTGAGAAAAAGGAGCCGAAGACAGTGGAAGGCTATGTGGTCGATGAGGCAGGAGACCCGCTCATTGGTACAAATATTTTGGTTAAGGGCAAGACGATAGGCACCATTACCGATCTAAAAGGCTATTTCAGATTAGCACTACCCAACGACTGTGCTACCTTGATTTTTAGCTATGTTGGTAAGCAAAGTCAGGAGATTACTGAGATATGTCAAGGCCAAAAGCGAATTGTTCAGCTAGCAACCAAAGAGGCTACTGAAAAGGCCCAGCCTGAACCCGCAGCGGAACAAGCTAAAGCCGAAAAAGTGATTATTTCTGGTACCGTGAAGGACGAAAATAATCAGCCACTGATCGGAACGAGTATATTAATCAAGGATACAAAAATAGGTACTATCACAGATCTACAAGGCAATTACAGATTAGCCTTGCCTGGTGAATGCGCTACACTCCTTTTCAGTTACATTGGTAAACAAACCCGAGAAGTCGCTAATACCTGCGGTAACCAAAAACTAGATGTTGTTTTAGAGAACACGAAAGCGGAGTCAGCTGAAGAACCTGCTGCTGAACCCAATCAGCGCATCGAATTACCTGAGGTGGAGATTTCTTCTTCTGAGACAAAGATTTTACAGGACTTGAAGGTGTTTCCCAACCCTACCTCGGGAAAGGTGACCGTAAGTTTCAAGCTAACCAAAGATACTAAGGTAATATTTGGTGTGTATACGATAGAAGGGAAACCTATTACCCTAAATGTAATGGGCTTAGGAGCTGGGACACATCGACACGTTTGGCAGGATGAGGATACGGCAAAGGGTACTTATCTAGTACAAATTCAGGCAGAAGGAGAGAAAATTAGCCGACCATTGATTATCGAATAGGATACCTTCTCTGACGATTTTTGCTTGTTAGAGAACCATAAGCCAGAAACCAGTTGCTGCTGTCATTCAGCGGCAGCTGGTTTCTAGATTAGAGAGTTTGGAATTTATTCAAATAACATTTTATACAACTCCTCAATCTTTCCAATGGTGTTGATCTTAATATCGTAGCGCTCCTTTTCCAAGCCTTTGGTATTGTATTTTGAGATATAGATCTCCTTAAAACCCAGCCGTTCTGCTTCCTGAATACGTTGCTCGATCCGGCTCACCGCACGAATCTCCCCCGATAAGCCTACCTCTGCTGCGAAGCACACATCGGAAGGGATAGATATATCCTCAAAAGAAGAGATTAAAGCACTCACAATAGCGAGATCAATGGCTGGATCATCTACTTTGATGCCTCCTGCAATATTGAGAAAAACATCATTCTGTCCCAGCGGAAAACCTCCCCGTTTCTCCAATACCGCAAGGACCATATTCAAACGCCGGAGATCAAAGCCAGTGGCGGACCGTTGCGGATTTCCATAGACCGCACTGCTCACCAAAGCCTGCGTTTCGATGAGCATCGGCCGTTGCCCTTCCATCGTAGCTGCAACCGAGCTTCCACTGAGGTCTTCATCCATTTGAGAAAGTAGTAATTCAGAGGCATTGCTAATCTCTCGTAAACCCTGTGCATTCATCTCGTAAATGCCCATTTCGTCCGTAGAGCCAAAACGATTTTTCAAGGTCCGTAAAATTCGGTAGGTGTAGTGCCGATCCCCTTCGAATTGCAGGACAGTATCTACTATGTGCTCTAGCAGCTTTGGCCCAGCGATTGAGCCTTCTTTATTGATGTGGCCGATTAGGAATACGGCGATGTTACTTTCTTTGGCAAATCGCTGAAATTCACCGGCACACTCCCGTATCTGAGAGACACTACCGGGCATTGACTCTACGTGTGGAGAGGCTAGGGTTTGAATCGAATCTGCAATTACGATTTGAGGTGCCAATTCCTCGGCGTGCTGAAGTATCTTATGTGTATTGGTCTCTGTGAGGATATAGCATTGATCTGTCAGGAACCCTAGCCGGTCGGCTCGCATCTTTATTTGCTCCTCGCTTTCCTCTCCAGAGATATATAGAATTTTAGCTGGAATGCGGGTAGCTAGCTGCAGTAATAAAGTGGATTTACCAATACCTGGCTGTCCTCCAATCAGCACGATAGATCCCGGCACAATTCCTCCTCCTAATACTCGATTTAATTCGCCGTCTGGTGTGACCAGTCTCTCGGTGGTGCCAGCTTGGATTTGCGTTAAGGGGACTGGACTTGGGCTTTTTTTACCAAAGCTTTCATTACGCCATTCTTGCTTTTTTTCTTGTTTGGTTTTGGCAGCAACTTTTTCTTCCCGGTAGGTATTCCAGGCCCCACAGGCGAAGCATTGCCCATTCCATTTTGGAGATTCATTTCCGCAGTTGGTGCAGACGAAGATGGTCTTGGCTTTGGCCATTATATTATTTATTGTTTGAATTTTAGGTAAATATAAAACAATTAGTTGTGAGAATTGCTGCTTTTTTTGTTGTCTTCGTTAAGATGTTGGTTATCAGTTTTTTGTGGAGTATGTGTAGCGGACAGTATCGGCTTATATCAACTTTAACATTACTTATGCGTTTTTAGAGTTGTAAAACAAGAGAAAAACAATTATATTGTTTAGAGCAAAACAAGGAGTTATGGGACAAAATATGATTGTTGCATCACTTGTTTGACAGCTGCAAAAAAAGGTCAAAATTTAGTAAAGTATCCAATAATTTTGTTTTTTTGCAGTACAAGCTATTTTAATAAGGAAAAAGCCGGATGAAAATCTCTCACAAGTGTTAAAGGTTTTGCGCATTGCAACTTTCCGGATGGTTCCCTGTTAAATAAGACAAGTTTAGAAATCATACTCGATTAAGAGCATTCATATGTAGATTGTTTTCATTTGGTTTTTTGGGGTTATACAGGGTGCTGCGAGTAATCGCAGCCGCCCTGTTTTTTTAACTTCAAGATAGAGTAAAGTCCTTCAGGTAACTGAAGGACTTTATTTTTTGTTCTAACTTGCACATTTTCAATTACTTCTAGTCAAAAGGGTAAGCAAGGAATTCAAATTGCATGCCTAACTTCCTCAAGACCTATCGACTCAACATCCATTATAGCCGGTTGGAAGGCTTCAAATAGTTCCTATTATCTATTTTTGCTGTTCAGCATGCTTGGAAACATCTTTCTAACTCAAAATCAATGTATCATGATGAAATATTTGTATAGCCTACTTATGCTTTCTCTTTTGCTGGCTTGTAATGCCCAGAATGAAACCAAAGAAGCAGCGAGTGCAGCACCCACTGCAGCGGCTGCACCTCAAGGTATTCAAGACGTGGACGTAGCAACTTTTAAGGCCAAAATGCAAGAGGATGGAGTAGTACTCCTAGATGTCCGAACCCCTAAGGAAGTGGCCGCCGGAAAGATTGAAGGAGCCTTGGAAATCGATGTACTGGCAGACGACTTCGCACAGAAGGTACAAGGGTTGGAGAAAGACAAAACCTATCTGGTCTATTGTAAAGCAGGAAGCCGGAGCGCTCGTGCTTGTAAAGTGATGGAAAAGGCTGGTTTTAAGGACCTTTATAACTTGAAAGGAGGGTACACAGCTTGGGCCGACCAAGAGTAAACATACACCGTGGTAGGTAGCTGGTAGTGTGCTTGTAGAAAACAGTGAATTTTATCACAATAGAGGCAAATAGAGTAAGAACATTGCCCAATACGTCCGCAGGCGGACCCTTAGCAATGCTTTGTTTCGACCGTTTTATGATCAGAGGTGTTATACTTGAGAAAATAAAAAACTAATTGTCAGTGATATGAAAAGCAAAGTATCGTTCAAGGAATTGGTCAACGGAGAAACACCTGTTTTGGTAGACTTTTTTGCGGAGTGGTGTGGCCCTTGTAAAGCCATGGCACCCGTCCTACAAGAAGTAGCCGGTGAGATAGGCGAAAAAGCTAAGATCGTCAAGATCGATGTAGATAAGAATCCCGCCATTGCCGATAAACTACAGATTAGAGGTGTTCCTACTTTTATGCTCTTCAAGGAGGGCGAGATTAAGTGGCGACAGGCAGGAATGCAGTCGGCCAAGCAACTTAAGAACGTGATCGAAGCCTACGGCTAGTCCAAAATAAATTCTATACCTTTAAGGCTTTCTATCGCAGAGATAGAAAGCCTTATTTATAAGAACCTGTTTCTTACGTAGGGCGTCCTCAAAAAGTCGGCGCTGATTTCAGGTTATTATCATACCAGTTCGGCGATTCGAATTGGTTGAGTAAGCCACAGCTCTTGCTGTTGATTT